>JAZDGM010000168.1:0-11393 GCA_043806915.1 Pseudomonadota bacterium
ACCCCTAACCCCAACCCTCTCCCCCCGGCGGGGGCGAGGGAGAGAATTGTCCGGCCCGGCCTCGCCACCGGTGGGGGCATGGTATTGTCTTTCAGAATGAAAGGACCAAAACAGAATTGTTTATTCTCCCTCTCCACCCATTCATGGGGGGAGAGGGCTGGGGTGAGGGGGGCGTTAAGTTAACAAGGACACCCATATTTCTAGAGTGAGGAAGCCGGCGAAGCTTCGCCTCAAACCGTCAAGTAAAAACTTGATCTGTTTGTAAAGAAGTTTAAGCATATAGGTGTCTGGAGCTTCCCTGGCCGAGGTTACCAAGCTAGAGCTTGGGAACCAGCCCTGCTCATTTGGCCATTTTCCCTACATTTTCAACCGGCCGCGGACAAGCCCGCCAGGCGCGGTCAACGTCTCCAATTTACCGCGGCCAGGCCCGGACAATAGTAAAAGCCGGTGCGCGTGGCGCACCCTACAACTGCGCCCGGCAAAGCGGGCGCGCTTGAAGCCGGGCCGGCGGTCCCGGCGCGGGCCGGTGAAACACCGGGGTGGAAAAACCTTGACAACTTAGACCAAATCCACTAAATTGGTATAAATAGATTATGAACAGCAAAACTCAAAACCCCAATATTCGCGACATGGTCCTCGCCAAGGCCGCCGGACTCATCGCCAGGCGCGGCCCCAAGGGCTGGAGCGCCGCCGATCTGGCCAA
This sequence comes from Pseudomonadota bacterium, assembly GCA_043806915.1. Taxonomy (GTDB): domain Bacteria; phylum Desulfobacterota; class Desulfarculia; order Adiutricales; family JAGVGV01; genus JAZDGM01. The sequence continues at coordinate 704 of JAZDGM010000168.1, forward strand.
GGAATGCGGGCTGGCCAAAAACACCTTGTACAAGATCATCGGGTCCAAGGAACAGCTCGTCGAAACCATCGTCCTGGACCAGATCGAGGCCACCACCGGCCTGCTCACGGCCATCATCCAGCGGGAAAACGACTACCGGTCGGCCGTCCGGCGCATGATCCACGACGGCCCGTCCTTTCTGTCCGAACGGCCCCGCGTGGCTTTTCCGGAAATATTCCTGGAATTTCCGTCCATCGAGTCCAAGGCCAGGGCCCGCCAGAAAAGGGCGGCCGCGGCCATCATCGAGTTTATCGAACACGGCCAAGGGAACGGGGACATCCGGAAAGACATGGCGCCAGAGTTTTTATACGACCTGGTCCGGGGGATCGTCGAGCATTACACCCGGTCGGGCCTGGAAGGCGAACCCCTGGCCGAGGCCTTGCGCGGGGCCTTCACTTGCCTGAGCGAGGGCGTCCGCCTGGGGAAATGGTAAACCCGGACGCCCGCGGCTTTCGCGAAACCCTAACAACCGCCGGAAGGCGGAGCGTCGAACGGAGGGAGTCGCCTTGCCGGACGACCGACTGACAACCCGACGAACCTGGCTGAAACCCGTCGTCCTGGTCCTGGCGCTGGCGGGGTTATACCTGCTGTTCAATTTGTTCGATTACGACCGGCATCTGACTCGGGACGGGTTCTCCGCCGCCCTGGCGGACTTGCGCGCCCGGGCCGAGTCGATGGGGTTGGCGGCGCCGCCGGCGTTTACGGTCGCGGCCGTGGCGGCCATCATGGCCTATATTCCGGCGGTGGTGGTCATCTATTTCGCCGTCTGCATTTTCGGCGGAATATACGGGGCCTTGCTCTCGGCGGTCGGTATTTACCTCGCGGTCACGGTCATTTATTTCACGGCCCGGTTTTTGGGGCGGGACTGGGTGGCGCGCTTCGCCGGGTCGCGGCTGGCCCGCTTCGAAGCAAGGTTGCAAGGTCGGGGTTTTTGGGCGGTTTTGTACCTACGGCTCCTGTTTTTTGTCATTCCCCCGACCAACTGGCTGCTGGGCCTGTCCAGCTTGTCCTTTCGAGATGTCTTCTGGGGCACGGTCCTGGGAACCATCCACCATATCGTTATTTTTTCGTGGTTGACCGAGACCGTGGTGAACGCGATCCAAAACGGGGGCTCCCTCAATCCCCTCGAAACCCGGGAACTTCTGACGCCCTTGCTGGCGGGGCTGATCATCTTCGGACTGGTCCGCCTCGTGGACCGCGGTCTCGGGAAAATCGCCGGCCGCCGCGCCGGCTAGACGCCTACGACCCGGACCAGGGAAAAGGAAAAAGATAAAATGTCCGCCAAAATTTCGAGACGCCGTTTTTTGAAAGCCGGGCTGGGGGCCGGGGCCGCCCTGGGACTGGGCGGCTGGCTGTATTTGGGTCGCCCGGAAGACCCCGGTTTCAGGCCCGGCCCGCCTCCTTCCCGGAAGGTCGGCTCGTCCCGGGCCCCCCGCGTGGTTATCGTTTCCCTCGACTCCCTGGACCCGAGGTATCTTTACCTCGACGGGCGGGGGCGGGAAGGGGGCCGGGCCGGGGATTGGCTGACGCCCAACGTTCGTCGCTTCCTGGACGAGGGCGTTTGGTTTAAGGACGCCAGATGCCACATGCCGGCGATTACCGACCCCAACCACCTCAACGCCCTGTCCGGCGGTTCCAGCGCCCACTGCGGCGTCTGGTCGGTGTCCCTCCAGTTGTTCGATTGGCATGACGACGGCCGGCCCCGCATCGTCGGCCCCAACCTGGCCTGGGCCCGGGACGACGAGGGGCGGCCGGTGGACACCCTGTTTTCGGCCTGGAAACGCAAATGGCCAAGTTCCAGGACCTGCTACATCTCGGGCAAGGAATGGGTGGCCCGGATGTTCGACGCTCCCGGCGCGGGCGTGGACCTGATAATCGGCGGCTCGACCTTTCCTTCGTACATCGACCCGCCGCCCCGGGGATACAAGTTTTACGACCCGCCCGGGGACCCCGACTCGAAGACGGACCACGAAACCAAGGATCAAAAGATTTTTTCCCGGGTGGCCTATGAGCGGAACCCCGGACATTTTCCTCCGGACATGTGGGTGGTCAACACCGCCCTGGAAGTGTTCAACCGCGAGCTGCCCGATTTCGCCGTGGTGGTCCTGGCCCAGGCGGACGACCTCCAGCACGGGCTGGGCGCGGCCTGGGACCCGGCCGAATTCGCCGGCGAGCCCGGCCGGGAGCTAAGCCGGGTCAACCCCATGTCGGCCCGGGAGGCCGTCCTGGACGGGATCAGGGACGTGGACCGCCAGTTCGGGCGTCTTCTGGACGGCTTGAAAAGCAGGCCCAACTACCGGGACGCGACCATCATCCTGTACAGCGATCACGGTCACGTCACGCACCGGGCCAAGGAAACCATCTGGGATATCTTCAAGAAATCGGCTTTCGGCGCCCACGACCGGTCCGTCGACACCGACTTGGTCGCGATACTGGCCCGGGCCGGGGTCATTGCGGGCCCGGAACTGAAATACCGGGGCTTTTGCCCCATCATGGGCAGCAGCGCCGGCGGGGTCTGCTTCCAGGGAGACCTCGCCCGCCGCCGGGACAAGGCCAAGCTGGCCAAGGATGTTTTGTCCGCGCATCGGACGACCAATCCCGAAACCGGTCAACAGGAATCGCCCTGGGACGTTTTGGATTGGCGGGACATGATCGCCGGCGTTCCCGGCGTTTGCGAGCCCGGGGAACTTTATCACCGCTATTTTGGAGAAAACGACGCGCCGGGCGAATTGCATTGGCCGGATGTTTTCGTAACCGCTAGAAATAATTGGCAGTTGCCCGCCGTCATGGGGCTTCTGACCAACGTCGGGTTGGCCCTGCCGAGCTTCGTGGCCGACCGGATGGCCCCCTGGCGCGCCATGATCGGCGGCCATGGGTCAGCCGACACTCAAGGCGTGGTCCTGGCCGCCCAGGGCCCGGACCTGGCCCGGGGCCGGGTGTTGAGCGACCCCGGGCATGAACGGAATTACCGCCTGGCCGACATCGCCGTGACCCTCGCGGCCATGCTCGGCCTGGAAATCACCAGCACCACCATTGGCCGGGACAGGACGACGGAGCTGACCGCGACCCGGTTCCCGGCAATTGACGGGAGGCCGAAATGAATCTGGAAGACTGGAAAAAAATGGGCCATGACCTAGACAAACGGCTGCGCCTGCCCACCTATCCCCTCGCCGTGAAATACATCGGGGACGAGTCGGAAATTCCGGCGGAAGCGGTCCGGCCCAGCCATGGCGCCCAGAAATGGTGCATCTGCCAGGCCTTCACCTACGCCCGGCGGTGGGGCTGGACCACCGCCATCACGGCGGAAGAGAATTTCTGCGTCCCCGCTTCCGCCATGCATAAATGGATCGACGTCAGCGACGAGGACTTCATGGCCAGCCAGGTCCTGCAAGGCTGGCATCTTGACTTGGCCTCGGAGAAGACCCGCCTTGAATTCGCCCAAAAAGCCCTCGGCGAGGGCCGGGCCGAAAAGGCCGCTCAATACCATGGCCTGGTCGCCTCGCCCCTGGCCAATACCCTGGTGGCGCCTGACACGGTCCTGATTTTCGGCGACGGGTCCCATCTGACCCATATCATTCACGCGCTCTGTTACGACTACAAGGAACCCGTCATGTCGGCCTTTGAGGGGTTTGGGGAATCCTGCGTGAAGGGCGGCCTCCTGCCGTTCATGACCGGGCGGCCCCAGATCGTGATCCCCGGCATGGGCGACCGGGTTTTCGCCGGCCTGGGGGACCATGAACTAGGGATCGGCCTGCCGGCGGGGCTGCTGCCCCTGGTGATGGAGAAACTTTTCCAGACCGGCGGCCGCCAGAACATGGGGCAGCCGGTGAAGACCCTGCTGCCCATGGGGCTGACCGAGTCGATCACGCCCGGGTTCAAATTTTTGAAGGAAAAGATCAAACCGGGCCCGGCCCGGCAGGGAGGAAACCGTGGATGAACTGCGTGAAATCCTGATCGATCAGGCCAGGCTCAACGGCGCCTCGGCCGTGGGCGTGGCCGACCTGGCGACCCTGGCCGGCGGGCCGGAATCGGCGGACCTGACCCGGTCCCTGGACGGCGCCAAGTCGGCCATTACCTTCGCCCTGCCCCTCGACCACGGGGCCATTCGCGACTATCTCGCCAAAAAAGATCGGAAGTCCCACGAACAGAACAACATCGACGTCAACGCCCTGACCGGCGGCGTGGCCCTGAACCTGGCCGGGTTCCTGGAAATGAAGGGCTTCAAGGCCCGCCCCGCGGTCCCCAACAACCACTACCGGACCGATACGCCCCTGGGCGCCCTGGACATGATGCCGGAAATATCGCTCCGCTACCTGGCCGTGACTTCGGGCCTGGGTTGGTTCGGGCTTTCCGGGAACATCGTCACCCCTCGGGACGGCGCGGCGGTGATCCTGGGCGCGGTGATCACCACCGCCGGGTTCAAGCCCACCGCGCCCCTGCCGCCCGAGGACAATTACTGCAACCAGTGCCGCCTTTGCCAGGCGTCCTGCCTGTCCGGACTCATGGACCGGGACCGCCTGGCCGTCGTGACCCTGGGCGGCCGGGACTTTACCTATTCCAAAAGAAAGAGCTATCTCCGGTGCGAATACGTCTGCGGCGGGTTCACCGGCTTGCACCCGTCCGGCGGCTGGTCCACCTGGTCGCCGGGGCGTTTTCCCGTTCCCGGGAACGACGAGGAGTTTTTGCCGGTCCTCCTGGACGCCATTTCCCGGTATAAAAAGCAGCCCCGGATGGAAGGCGGCTATTACCATGTCCTTTCCCCGAGTAAAATGTATATCACCTGCGGCAACTGCCAACTGGTCTGCCACCCCGACCTCGAGGAAAGAAAAGCTAGGTTTCGCCTTCTGACCGAGGGCGGCGTGGTCGTGCAGCATCAAAACGGCGACCTGGAAGCCTTGCTCCCGGAAGAGGCTCGCCGCCGCCTGGAAGCCATGGATGATGAAAGGCGGGCCTGTTATGAGAACATACGGCCGCGGGAGGCGTCATGAACCCCACTGACCGGCTCGGCCGCATCTGCCTGGATTACGTGAAATGCGAGGGCGCCTTCGCGGCCGGGATCGCCGCCAGGGCGTCCCTGGCCGGCGGGCCGCCCTCGACCGACCTGTCCTACGTCATGCCCGAGGCCCGGTCCGCCGTGGTCTTCGCCCTGGCCCTGGACCAGAAAACAATCCCCGCCTACCTGGGAAAAATCGATCGCTTGGCCTACGAGGCGGAATACAACAAGGTCAACAGCCTTTCCAGCGGCGTGGCGGTGAAGTTGGCCGGGTTCCTGACCCAGCGGGGCCTGCCCTCGATTCCCCTCGCCGCCAACGACGTATACCGGGAAGAGTCGCCCCTGGGCCGGTTCGAAATGTTCCCGCCGGTCAGCCTGAGATACCTGGCGGTCGCCTCGGGGGTGGGGTCCTTCGGCTTGTCGGGAAACGTTCTGGACAAAACCCACGGGGCCGGCCTCATTCTGGGCGCGGTCCTCACTTCCGCCGAGCTCAATCCCACCGCGCCCTTGCCCCCGGAAGAAAACTATTGCGACGACTGCCGGCTCTGCCAGGCCGTCTGCGCCAGCAGCCTGATGGACCCCCGGGACAAAACCGAGGTGAATTTGGGCGGACGGACTTTTTCCTACTCGAAGCGTCGCAGCTATCTGCGCTGCCAGTATGTCTGCGGCGGGTACGCCGGCCTGCACGCCTCGGGAAAGTGGTCCACCTGGTCGCCGGGCCGGTTCCCGATCCCCGAGGATGACGAGGCCTTCCTGCCCCTGCTCCTGGCCGGAGTGGACAAGTACGCCAAGCGCCCCGAGGGCCGGGGCGGGCGTTATCATTCCCTCATGGACGAGAAGCTTTACACCACCTGCGGCAATTGCCAGATCGTCTGTCATCCCGACAAACAGGAACGTCAACGGCGCTATAAGCTGCTGACGGAAGGGGGCGTGGTCGTTCAAAACCCGGACGGCTCCCTGGAAGCCCTTCCGCCGGAAGAGGCCGGCCGTCGCCTGGCCGCCATGACCGACGACAGGCGTTCCCTGTACGAGGGGGACGGGGCGCCTTCCCCGGAAATCAAGGCCCTGGCCGACCAGATGCGCGCCCTGGCAAAGGCCGGCCGATGAAGAGGCGCTGGGCGGCCGCGGCGGCGGTCTTGCTGCTGGTCCTTTGCGCGGCGGCGGCCTTGTTGTTTTCGGACCGGATGCAAAACGCCCTCATCGACCACCGGATCAACCGCGGCCTCGGGGTCGTGGACCCGGCCCTGTCCGGCCCGGACGCGCTCCGACTGGCGCTGATCGGGTCGGGCGGCCCCCTGGCCAATGACCGCCGGTCCTCCCCCTGCCTGGCCGTGGCGGCGGGACGAACGGTCTTTCTGGTGGACGCGGGGCCCGGCGCCTGGAAAAACATCAACCGGTTCCGCCTGCCGGCCGCGGACATCGGGTTCGTCCTCCTGACCCATTTTCATTCGGACCACATCGGGGACCTGGGGGAATTGTCCATGCAGACCTGGGTCGCGGGTCGGGCCGCGCCCCTGCTGGTTTACGGACCGCCGGGAGTGGAAAAAGTCGCGGCCGGATTTCAGGCGGCCTACGCGCTGGACGCCGGGTATCGGGTCGCGCACCATGGGACCGCGACCATGCCCGAGGAGGCCGGCCGCATAAACTCCTCGGTTTTTAACCTGGACGAGGACCAACGGACCATGGTTTACGACCGGGACGGGTTGACCATCGCCGCCTTCCGGGTCGACCACCAACCGGCGAGCCCGGCTTGCGGCTATCGGATCGAATACCGCGGCCGCGTCCTGGTCGTCAGCGGAGACACGTCCAAAAGCGCCAATCTGATCCGCCACGCCCGGGGGGCCGACCTGCTGGTCCATTGCGCCTTGTCCGAGAGGTTGATGGGACGGATCGCCTGGGCCGCCGCCTCCAAGGGCCTGACCAGGCAGGCGCAAATGGCCGCCGATGTGCTCACCTATCAGGCCTCGCCGGTCCAGGCGGCCGAAAGCGCCCGGGAAGCCGGAGTAAAAATGCTGGCGCTGGTCCACGTCACTCCGCCCTTGCCCAACCGGGCGGCCGAAAGAATATTCCTGACTGGAGTGAAGGACGCCTGGGCCGGGGAAACGGTCTTGGGAGAAGACGGCCAGCTCTTCACCCTTCCGGTCGATTCGAAAAATGTCGAAATCAAAAAGCTGGATTAGGGGAATCATGACGACCAAGGGCATAACCAGGCGCGAGGCCTTGAAAATTCTCGGCGCGGGCCTCGCGGCCGGCGTGGCCGGCTTCCCGCCCGGCTCGGCCCGGGCGGCCGGCGGGGGAGCTTCCCAACCCAACATCATTTTCATCCTGACCGACGACCATCGCTGGGACCACCTGGGATGCCAGGGACATCCATTTTTACAAACGCCCCATCTGGATCGGCTGGCGGCGGAAGGGGTCCTGTTCGAAAACGCATTTGTCACCACGTCCTTGTGCAGTCCCAGCCGGGCGAGTTTTCTGACCGGCCGGTACGCCGCGGCCCATGGCGTTCAAAACAACCTGACCCCGTGGCGGGACGAGAATATGACTTTCCTGGAACTCCTCCACGACGCCGGATACGACACGGCCTTCATCGGCAAGTGGCATATGCCCGGCCGGCTGCCGCGCCTCCGGGGGGTGGATGAATTCGTCACCTTCACCGCCCGGGAAGGCCAAGGTCAATATTACGACTGCCCCTTGTTCGTCAACGGCGTCGCCACCCCGCCGAGCAAGCCCTATATCACCGAGGAACTGACGGACCGCGCCCTGGCCTATATCGGCCGGGAAAGGACCAAGCCCTTCTGCTTGTACCTTTCCCATAAGGCGGCCCATCACGACTGGCGACCCCCCGAAGACCTGGCCGATCTTTACCGGGGTGAAAAATTACCCCTGGCCGCGGAAGCCGACGCCTGGACGACCATGACCAACGGCGGCGTCTGGGCCGGCGCGGCCGGGCCGCTGTCATACCATTACCGCAACTACTGCCGGGTGTTGACGTCGGTGGACCGGCAGATCGGCCGGATAATGGATGTCCTTGATGATAAGGGGCTGGCCCGCGACACCATGGTCGTCTATGCCGGGGACAACGGGTTTCTTTGGGGCGAGCATCGGCTGATCGACAAGCGCTGGGCGTACGAGGAATCCATCCGCGTTCCGTTCCTGGTCCGGGCGCCCTTTTTAATTCCCGACCCGGGCCGACGGGCCGGGCAAATGGCCTTGAATATCGACCTGGCCCCCACCCTGCTCGCGGTCGCCGGCTTGAAGCCCAAGCCCGACATGCAGGGCCGGGACCTGACCCCGATTCTCCGGGACCCCCAGGCCCCGGGCCGGGAAGATTGGCTGTATGAATACTACGTCGACTTTCCCTACAACACGCCCGGCCTGAAAGCGGTGCGAACCCGGGACCGCGTCTATATCGAATACGACGGACCCAGGCCTCCGGAATATTACGATATCAACACCGATCCCCGGCAAAAAAGAAATCTCCTGCGGGCGGCCCCGTCCGGCGAAATCGCCGGGTTGAAGGCCCGGATCGAGGCCCTGGCCAGGGAGGTGCGGCCGTGAGACCCGGAAAATATCGCCCCCTCGCGGCGCCGGTCCTCGCGGTCCTGTCGTCCATGGTCGCGGGTAAGATTGTGTACAACCTGCCCTGGAGCGAGCTAGCCCCGGCGGTGCATCAGCCCGTGGTCTTCGCCGCCGCCCTGGTCTTGAATTTCAGCCTGGTTTTTGGTCCCTTCCTGATCTATCCGGTCGCTCGGCGTCGCGGCGCGTCGATTCCGGTCGCCGCCGGGGCCGGCCTGGTCGCGCCCGTTGTCTGGGATGCCTGGGAAATCATCCGCGCGACCGAATTCTTCAGCCCGGCGGTCGCGCTCTATTACGGGTTTAACCCCATGTTCCTGGGGGCCTTGTGTTTCGCCGCCTTTCAGATGGGGTTGTGGGAAGCCGTATTTCGGTTCAGGAACCAGGAACCCAGGGCGCGGCTGCTCGGACCGGCCCTGATCGCGGGAGGCGGCCTGGCCGCGGTGCATCTCCTGCTATTTTGGGGCATGGGCGCCCACTTTTTTTACCTGTACGGCAAGGGCTATCAGGCGCTTTTTCAATAACATCAAGATCATGGGGAAAAAATATGTCCCAGCGGAACAATCCCGACGCATACGACCGGATACTGCGGAACATGAGGCGCTATCCCAACGATATTCCCATGGTGGACGGCCGGGTCTCGCCGGCCTTTCGGGAATACATCGAGCTGATGTTCACTCCGGAAGAAGCCGAGATCGCCCAGCACCTGGAATTGCGGCCGGCGCCGTCCTCCCGGTTCGTCCAACGGGCCCTCAACCGGCTGTCCCAGAGTTCGTTCGTGCAAAAAATGATGTTGAAAAAATCGATCCGGGACGTGGCGCGGAAAGCCGGGAAAAGCTACGGGGAAACCCGGCTCATCCTGGAAAGGATGACCGACAACGGGGCCATCCAGGACATCGGCGGTTATTCCTATTTCCTGACCATGCCGCATCTGTTCAATATCGGGTTCAAATATTCCAAGGCCTTGGATCGGCTGGGAAAAAAAGGAGCGGAGCTATACCGGCAATTTTTCGTGGAAGAAAAATTCTACAAGCGGTACCAGGCCTCGGACCGGGGGACCCCGGTGACCAGGATCGTGCCGGTGGGCAAATCGCTGCAATATCAGTCGGATATAAGCAACGCCGAGGAGATGCACGGGCTTCTGGACGACTGCCGGGAACCCATTGTCATCACCGATTGCCCGTGCCGCAATCGGACGGAAATCCTCGGGGTCAGGGAATGCCGGGACAGATACCCGATAAGGGAATCCTGCTTTCAAGTGGGACTTTTCGGCGAATATTTTTTGAAGCGGGGAGAAGGCCGACGCCTGTCCCGGGACGAGGCTCACCGGTTGGTGGACGAATTCGCCCAACTGGGGCTGATCTTCACCACGGAAAACACCCGGGACCCCAACCGGTTTGTCATTTGTTGTTGTTGCGAATGCTGCTGCGCCCTTATTCGGGGCATGACCCGTTTCCCGGAAAAAAACGAAGCCTGCTCGGCCAAGGCCAACTACCTGGCCTGGGTTGACGCCGAAAAATGCCGGGGCTGCGGGCTCTGCGCCCAGCGCTGCGTTTTCAAGGCCGTGTCCTTCAACGAGAAGGTCGCGGTCGTGAATCCGGATAAATGCTACGGGTGCGGAGTGTGCGCGGTGACCTGCCCCACCGGCGCCCTTCGGCTGCGCCGCTGCGAACGGTCGCCGATCCACGAAAACGGGTTCCAACTGATGAACAAAATCTACGAGGAAAACCGGCGGTAAGGAGTCGCGGCCAGGCCGCCGGGCGAGTGCGGGACGCCCAATTTTCTCCCCGACGGGGGGAGAGGGCTGGGGTGAGGGGGGATTGGTTCATCCCGGCCAACGACCCGAGCCAAAATGTTGGGTTTCGCCTACGTCTCAACCCAACCTACGGAGATCACATTATTTTTTGACCTATAGAGGCGCGTCGGGTCAAGTAATTCCAAACGCCCCGGACCTCTTCGGGCGGGCATGGACGCCCGCCCTTTCCGCCCTCGAAACAGGACGTTTCGGGGCGTGAAACCGCCGCCAGGCGGGTTCTCCGGAAAAAGAGCCGGGGGTTGTCAGGGGCGCCGGCTCCGGCGCGC
>JAZDGM010000169.1:0-31205 GCA_043806915.1 Pseudomonadota bacterium
GGGTCCGGCCGGCGCGACCTGGATAAAATTTGTTAAATTGTTCAGATATATAACAAATCGCGCGAAATCAACAAATTGGACCTAATAAAACACGACTTATTATCCGTGTGCGACCCCAGTCTTTTCCCCCGCGGCAAGACAAACCTGATTTATTTGGCGGACATGGCCATGTCCCTGGACCTGGGAAAGTTCAAGGCGATATGGACTGTCATGCAAAATGAATTTCCCGCGTTTGCCAATGATCGTGAATTAAGGGGCGTTTTTCAGAATTTTTTGACAAGGGCGGCGGGCAGGTCGGACCTGGGACCGCTTTATGACGCCAATGAATTTCAAAAGCTGATACCGTTTCTATCTAACAATCAAAAAATACAAGTAGCCTTCCTGTTCGGCCAGCCTCTCCCTGATCTGGCGAAATTAGTGCTGGAAATTACCTCGCTAGACAATTTGCAGTTCCGTGATATGAACGAGGCCGTGGAATTCGGAGGCGCGGTCAGGGACCTTGTTCCGGAAAAAATTCCCGCCCTGGTCAAGCGCCTTGCGGAAATAGCGGTCCATGCCGGCTCATTGCCGTTCAGTCAAATACGGGAACTGTTTCAACCCTTGTCCATGAGCGACGATTCAATAATCGAAGCCATGATTCAAGCCGATCGCTCCATTTACGGCGACAGCCCGACGAGGTCCAAGTGGATAAACGTCGATCTGCTGCGGGCGGCATCCCAGGAATTCAGGCGGAAAAACCTTACTTTCCTAAAAGAACGTTATGGCGCGCATGAAAATATCCTTGCCGCCCTGCGGGAGGTTGACCTGGATTCCTTTAACCAGTATCTGGATTTCATGTATGCAAACCACAACACCCTCTTGACGGGGACCAAATTCCAGAACAACTTATATTCGTTTACGGCTTGGCGTCGGGGGCCGGCGCCGCTGCTGGCCAATGACATCAACTTCCTGCCCTGGAATATATTCCTTATTCATTTTGAAGCGCGCAAGGCCGCCCCCGACCCCAAAAAGCTGCATGAACTCATGGCCCCAATCGATTCCATGCTGTCTGAATATTCTCGCGACCGCGAAGCCGCGAAAAACAACTTCGCGGATTTCCTGATTTATCACCAAGTCACCCAGGACTCCCAAGAACCTGAATTGCAGCGCTACAACCGTGTTCTCGCCGTTATTCTGGAAAAGGAAATCAAAACGCGGCTGGAGGCGATCAAGGGTGAAATGTCGATAGAGGCCAAGGCGCTGGATTCGGAACGAGAACGGCTAAAAGCGCGGCTCTGGCAAATGACGTGGCAAAAAACCAAGGCCGTGACCCGCCTTATCGCCTTGGCGATTTTGTTGTTCATTCAACTCATATACATTCCGGCGGCCTTCTGGTTCTCGGTTAAATACGCCTTCCACCTTCTGCTGGGGCGCACGGCCCAGCGGGCGGCCCTGTTCAGTATGATTTTTCTGGAAACCTTCGCCAAGTTCATGCTTCCGACGCTTATACTATTCCCGGCCGCGCTGGCCGTAATTGTCATCGTGCAAGCGTTTGCGCTCCTGTGCGGACCTCGCGGCGGGTTTCCAACGATTGTCGAGGCCGTGGAATCATACAACCGGTTGACCCAGGCCATAAAAGAGCCGCCGAAACAGGCGGAGTGAGGCTTATAATGAAAAACAAGGGGATGTTCGGGGAAGCGCGGTTGTTTCCGGCAATTATTTTTACGGGATGGCTGTTTTTTTTCATCTGGTTCGCGACCGCGCCCCCGCAGGCGCCGGCCGACGAGTTTGTGACGACCGAGGAACTTTACGAACAGGTTTCAAAAATACTGAGTGGGCAAGCGGATCGGCAAACGCTGCCCGAGAAGCTCGTGGGCCGTTCGGCGAGGCTGGAAGGGCGTGTTCGGGAAATACGCGGGGACAGCCTCGACGTGATAGTTTTGACCAGTCTCGACGAGGCCGGTCGACGTCCCTCCTGCTTGATCAAGTTTGTCGAAAACCCATCCCCGGAGCTTGTGGTGGTGGGAGACATGATCAGGTTCACCGGAAAGGTCGATTCAATCTTCCTCGGCAGCGTCATTATTAGCGAGGCGAAGTTGATCACCGGGAAGAAATCGGTAAAAAATTCGGCGAAGGCCAGCCCGCCCGAACCGTCCACCATTTTGGGCGCTACCGAAAATAACACCACCGCCCATGACAGTAATTTTTCACCTTGGATTTTCCCCGATTCAGATAAAAAATATTTAGATAAATCAGAAATTATATATTTAGATAAAGAAACGCTTTGGAAGGCCAGAAACGAAATATTTGCTAGAAAGGGGTATATTTTTTCATCTGATAAAGGGCGGAATTATGCTCAAAGTCTTGGTGATGCTTATATACCTAAAACAAATAGCATTTCTCTAAATGACTTTGAACGATACAATGTTCAACTATTAAAGGAACATGAAAAATGAAAATATTTTTTTTAAAATTGATTTTCTTTGTATTGTCTATAAATTGTTTCATTTTTCTTGAAAGTTATTTTCACCAAGCCCGATCAGAGCAAATCACCAAGATTAAACCATGCGACAATGTTAATGAATATTTCAATTCAAATGATGATACAATTTTTCGTGCAATTTCTGATTGTTATTTTTTAAAAAATGTTATTTCTGATCCACCAAATAATACAATTTTAATTAATGTCAAATCAAAAATGATTATTTTCGATGATAAAATATCGAAAAATTTTTTACAAAAAATAGAAAATTCCGACGTCGAAGATATGTTTTCACAATTATATATTACGGGAAACTGTCAAGAAAAATTCGTTTTCGACTACGATCCAGGAAGATTTAGAAACCAAGATTTTTTTTGTGCTCTATATGGCCACAATGATATAGAGGTAAAAAAAAATTTGATACCAGTTAATTTTTGTGGCACATCTGTATTGTTTAATAAACTTTATGGCGCTGCGGATGCCTTAACAAAAGTATCACTCCAATTAAACGCCTTAATGCAAAATGACAGTAAATTTAAAAACTTCCTATTCCCACTTAGTGGAACATTTGTTTGGCGCAAAATTGCTGGAACTCAACGTTTAAGCCCTCATTCTTGGGGTATAGCGATAGATATAAACCCAAAGCAAAACCCTTATTGGCGATGGTCAAAAAAAATTTTGCCATTAGAAGTTGAATCAATTCGAAGTAATTTTCCAATTAAACTGATCAATATTTTTGAAAATAATGGATTTATTTGGGGTGGAAAATGGTCTCACTATGATATGATGCACTTCGAATATCGTCCTGAATTACTTTTGTATTCAAAAATGTTAACACACAGCACTACCCATAAACAAAGATAAATGGCTCATAAACATACCGATTATTTATTGTATATTGTAGGTAAGCGTTTCGGCCAACAGAGGTTTCACTTCGCCCATATGTATCCTTGCGGTGAATTTGACATTTGAGTAGCAGGAAGAGATCCAAGATTTTTTACAAGTTATGGTTTAAAGAATATTTGTTAAAAGAAGGTAGAAATGCCATTATTTTCTATTTGTTTCATAAGCAGAATATTCAGTTTTAAACGGAAAGCGGATGAACGGCATCGTCAAACGGGCAAGGATGATAACCGCCGGATGGCTTTGCGGCCTTCTGGCCTGTATGTTCCTCGTGCTGCCGGCTCCCGGCCTCGGCGCCGAGGAAACCGTGACCACCAAGGAACTTCATGAACAGGTCTCCGAGGTCCATGGCGGCCGGATGGACCAACAGGACCTATTGGATAAAATCGCCGGGCGAACGGCCGAGTTGGAGGGCGTTGTCCAGGAAGTACGCGATGATGGATCAAATATCATAGTGCTGACGGGCGCCGAGGCCGAGCGCCATTTTACTTCCTGCTTGCTCGGGTTGGTTGATCGACAAGACGCTTCCGGGATCGTCGCGGGCCAGACGATCAGCTTCACGGGCAAAATCGAGGGTTTCTTTCTGGGCAGCGTGCTCATAAAAGATGTCAAGCTTCGGAAGCCCTCGCCCACCACCCGAGGCGCCGCCCCACCGCCGCCTCCTTCCCCTTCCCCACCCTTACCGACCCCGGAGACCGGCGTCGCGGCCGGACGGTCCCCGGAAGAGGTCATCAACCTATTTTACAGCGCATGCACCGCCAGGGAGGCCGACCTGGCGCTTGACCAGTGGGCGCCGGAAAAACGCACGAACTCCCTACGGCGCATGATCGACAATATCGAATGGTTCCGCATCGATCGACTCCAACAAATAAAGGCATTGCCGAATTCATGTTTGTATAACATGACCGCCACCGGGAAATCCCGGGGAGAAAAGACCATTACCTGGAACCTGGACGTCAGGTTGGTCCTTGACGGGGGCGAATGGAAAATCCTATCCTGGTCGAATATCAGAAAAATCGGGGGATGATGCGTGAAATATCGGCGGCGACTTTTTTTTTCAATCCCGACGGTCTTGCTCCTTGTCAACCTGTCCTGCTGCAACGCCGGTCAGGGCAATTCGGATATTTCCCAAGTCAAGGCCGTCCCCCCCAATAAAATTGCGTCGCGCCGGCTTGAAATTCCAAGGGCGCCAAGCGTCGCGCCGGCGCGGGGACCCGCGTCGGCCGCGCCCGACCACAAGGCCGTCCTGTTCCGGGAGATGATTTCGCTAGAGTCGGACCGGTCCCTGCCGATTTCCGAAAAATCAAGCCTTCTGCTTGATTATATCGGGCGGTTCTATTTAGGGGACGGCCGTCCGGAATCAAGCCGCGATGACGCCGCGCCCGGTGAGGACGTCAATAGCAGCAAGGACATCGAGGATAAACCCGCCTCCGGCGGGTCAAGGCCCCGGGCGCCGGTCAGCGCTGAAATCCTCGGCGGCTTGAATTCGGTTTCAAGAAGCAAAATGACCAATTTTTACGCCTACGTACCGCTGGTCCCGGAACCGACCGCAAGGTTCGCGGTCCTATATCTTCTTCATGGCGCGTATGATGATTATTCGAGCTGGCCCACGCACTGCGGGAAACAACTCAAGGCCTTGTCGGCCCGGCTTGGAATCATCATCATTTGTCCCGATGGAGAACGGTTTGGTTGGTACGCCGACAGCCGTTCCGATCCGCATAGTCAAATCGAGACCTATTTCGTCGAGGAATTGATACCCGCCATTGATCGTCTTTTCCCCGCGGATACAGAAAAAAGGTCCATGGCCGGACTGTCCATGGGCGGACATGGCGCCGTGGTGCTGGCCTTGCGTCACCCCCGACTTTTTTCCTCCGTCAGCTCGATGAGCGGGATACTCGACATCGCCAAGCATCAAAAACAGTGGCATTTAAGCGACGTTTTCGGCGCCTACGAGGAAAACAAGAAGGAATGGACCGAACACTCGGCCCACGGCTTGTGTTCCCTGGACCGGGGAGCGTCGATGTCCTTCCCCCTCATGGCGACCGTGGGCCTGGGGGACTCCCTGGCCTTGACGGACAACAGGTCGTTTCACAAGCTTCTGACGACGCTCTCCATAAAACATGTCTACCAGGAAACCGAGGGAAACCATGATTGGGTCTATTGGTCAGGCCAACTGGAAAAGCATGTTGAATTCCATTTAAAAAACATGGGCCGGCCGCCGGGCGTCTCGCGACCGGGAACGCGGCTAGGGGAGCATCCGTCCGTGGGACAGCATGAAAACCCGGTCGGCCATGGATTCCAGCCAGGCGTGGTTATGGCTCACCACCACCAGGGTGGTCCCCCAGATTTCACGGGCTTGCAGGGCGGCTTTCTGTATCAGGACGGCGTTTTCCGGATCAAGGCTGGCCGTGGGTTCATCCAGGAGAAGGACCCTGGGGCGGATAACCAACCTGGCCGCCAAGGCGACCCGTTGGGCCTCGCCGCCGGAAAGCTCGAACCAGGCCCGGCGACCGAATTTCACGGGATCAAGCCCGACCATTTCCAGGGATTGGCGAATTTTTTCTCCACTGCCTTTTTCGCCCCTGATCTTTAAGCCGTATCCGACATTGGACCAGACCGATCGTTTCAGGAGGTAGGGTTCCTGGGACAGGAGGGTTATTTCCCTTCTGACTTTTCCGTCGCGGCTGGTCAGGTGTTCGCCTCGGAAAAAGACCCGGCCGGCGACGGGGTCCTCGAAAAAGGCCAGTATCCGCAGCAAGGTGCTTTTACCGCTGCCGTTCGGTCCGCACAGGCCGATGATTTCCCGGGGTTCGATTTTCAAGTCGCCCAGGGCCAGCACGGTCCGGCCGTTGTATTCCTGCCGGATGTTTTCGAGGGAAAAAAGCGGGTGATTCATCTTTCGGCCATTCTTCGAAAATATACCACCGCCAGGTTCACCAACAGGGCGATGATCATCAGGACCAAACCCAGGGCCACGCCCATGGCGAATTCCCCCTTGCCGGTTTCCAGCGCGATGGCGGTGGTGATCGTCCGGGTATGCCACTTGATGTTACCCCCGATCATCATGGAAATCCCGATCTCCGAGACAATACGCCCGTAGGCCGCCACGCAGGCCAACATGAGGCTGAATCTCGCCTCCCACAGGGTGGTGAGGCAGAGCTGGGTCCGGTCGGCCCCCAAGGTTAGAAGAGTCAATTTGAGACGCCGGTCCAGGTTCTCCACGGCCGTGGCCGTCATGGCGATGATGATCGGCAACCCCAAAAGGGTCAGGCCGAGGGCCATGCCGGGCAGGGTGAACAATAGCCCCAAGTCGCCCAGGGGCCCGCGCCGGGACAGAAGGGAGTACACCACCAGCCCTATGACCACCGTGGGAAAGGACAGCAAGGTGTCCGCGATGATTCGCAGGACCTTTTTACCAGGAAAAGCGGCGTACCCCAGGATGAAGCCGAGCGGCGCTCCCAGAATCAGGCTGGCGGCCGTGGAGATTGAAGAAACAATGACCGTGACCCGCACCGCCGAGTACGTCGCCGCGTCTCCGCCGATAAGTAGGATCAAAGCCTGGTAAAAACCGTCAAGGATGTAATCCATGCCGCGTCGCAACCCTCGCCGCGTCCGCCTTCCGGCGGGCCGGAATAAACCTTAAAAACCCCGACGCCTGAAATGGGAAGGGCGGATTTCCCGCCCTTTCGTCCAGGGGCCTCGCTCCGGGCGGGGCCTTGTCTTTTGCTACTTGGCCGCGTTCGGAGTGAAGAGCTGTTTATCCAACAACTTGAAATCGGCGATCATTTTTTGGGCTTTTTCGGAAACCAGCCAGTCGGCGAACTTGGTCGCCAAGTCTTGGCGGGCGTCCTTGCACTTTACGGAATTGACGGCGATGACGCTGTACTGGTTGAAAAGGGCCTTGTCCTTTTCCACCAATATCTTCAACGGGGGCGCGCCCTGGTGAGTGTTCTCGTATTTGATGTACGTGCCGCGATCGGTCAGGGTGTAGCCATTCTTTTCGCCGGCGATATTAATGACGGCCAACATTCCCTGGCCGGCCTGGACGTACCAGTCGGCCTTGTCCTGAACGTCCAGACCCGCTTCCTTCCACAGGGACAATTCCATGACGTGGGTTCCGGACTTGTCCCCCCGGCTGATAAAGGGCGCCTTGGACCCGGCGATAGCCTTCAAGGCCTCGACCACGCCCAGGCCCTTGGTCTTGGCCGGGTCGCTTTCGGGGCCGATGATGATAAAATCGTTATACATGACCAACCGCCGATCAACGCCGTAACCCGCGTCCACGAACTTCTTCTCGGCGGAGGGGGCGTGAACCAAGAGAACCGAGACGTCGCAATTTTTTCCCATTTCCAGGGCCTTGCCGGTGCCGACTCCGGTCCATTTCAATTCGATCCCCGTGTCCTTTTGAAATTCGGGCGCCAGGTATTCCAGAATTCCGGTGTCGTCGGTGCTGGTCGTCGTGGCCATCATCAAGGTTTCGGCCGCCGAGACGGGTGATCCGAAAGCGAGAGCCAAGGCCAAAATTGAAAAAACAACCAAAAATTTTCTCATGACAAATCCTCCACCATTAATTATTGATATAATTCCAGACCTCGAATGCCAGAAGTAATTTCATTGAATCAATTAAGGATATTATCTCAATTTGTCTATCTCTGCTTCCGTTTACCATAGGTCGGGTTTTATGTCAAATAAGATATTCGTGTCACGCCGCCGCCAAGGCCGACGTGAATACCGCCGCCCCGGGACTTCATTCTATCCTTGGCCGCGGGACCTGCTTTCGGAGCGAAGGAAGGGCGAAAGCCGACGCCTCGGCCCCGCGGGTCTCGCCGCAGCCCCGGAGGCGACTTTCCCGGTGAAGCGGCCCGCGGGACTAGCGTCTTAAGGACCGTGGGGCTTGCGGGCTGCGCGGCCCGCTTAAAAAAAATTTCCGCTGTTGACGCCCCGGGAAGGGCCCCAATGCGATGGAATCAAGGGGCCGCGCCCGAGCGGGCCGATCGCTGGATAGGGCCCGGGGCGGACGACGTCTTTCGGGGCTTAAATCGGCTCGTGGAAACCTTATCGGCTCGAAATAGAACATTTGGCTTGACAGCCTGACCAAGCAATGCTACAAAAGCTGAAAAATACACCAATCTGAAGTGAGTAAAAAGATGACTACTTTTACCGTGGAAAGGTTTATCCTCAAGATTGGCGGTACCAAAATCCTGTTATTGCTAGGGTGTTGCCTATTTCTTCTATCTTCAATCTTCTTAGCCGGATGCGCTCACGGCGTGCCTAGAACGGAACCGCCGAAGGAAGCTATACCTCCGCCTCAAAAAACAGCCGTCTTCGGACCGTCACTGAATTTTTCCGGGATGGAAAATCTGAGCATGATGGAAAAACTTGGTGACGGCCTGACCGATGTCGCCAGCGTGGAGGAAGAAATCTCCCCGGCTGCGGAAAAAAGTCTGACCCACGGCATCCTGGCCACGGCTTATTCCTTAACGGGCGTGAAATATTTATATGGTGGAACGAGTCCCGAATCCGGCTTTGACTGCTCCGGTTTCGTGCGATACGTTTTCTCCCAAAACGGCGTCGATCTTCCCCGCTCGAGCGGCGACCTGATGCAGATCGGCGTGAAAGTCAGCCGCGAGGACCTTCGCCCCGGAGACTTGCTGTTTTATTGGCGCACCAGGGGAGGCCGCTCCACGCATGTCGGGTTGTACACGGGCGACGGTCTCTACATGCACAGCCCGCGCACCGGGTATACGGTCGAGGAAACCGAGGCCTTCGGCAAATACACCATGGCCCGTTTCATCCAAGCTCGCCGCATTTACAACGACCCGAACGCCGCTCCCTTGCCCAAGAGCGAAAAAGAAGCCCTTATCGCCCAGGCCCTAGCCTCCAACCTTTCCGCTTCCGCCAAAAAGAAAAGCGCGTCCAGCGGCAATACCGCCTCGGTCAAGAAGAAGGGGTCATCCGCTCCTTCCACCGCCGCCGTCACGGCCAAGAGCGCCTCGACCTACAAGGTCAAACCCGGCGATTCCATCTGGATCATCGCCCACCGGCTGGGGATATCCCCCTCGAAAATTCTTGGCGCCAATGGGCTGGGCAAAAAACATACCTTGCGCGTCGGCCAGAAGCTAAATATTCCGGGGGCGCCCTCGGAGGCCAAAGTCGAGGCCAAATCGGAGCAAGTCGCCCAAAAAACAACAAAAGCCTCGGCCGGGAAAAAGGTTAAAAACACCCCTTCCACCGAGGAAAAGGTCTACCAAGTCAAGCAGGGAGATTCCATCTGGATTCTGGCCAGGAAATTCGGCGTTTCCACCAATAATATTATAAAAGCGAACAAACTCAACTCCGGCCGCGCCCTGAAGGTCGGCCAGACCCTCGCTATTCCCTGACCAAAATTGCCGGGTCCACGTTTCCGACCCGGCTCCGGCTGGAAGCGGCTCCGGCCGCTTTTCATTTTGACGCGCGGCATTTTTCAACTTGAAAAGAAACGCCTCTTCCCCGGAAGCCTCCCGCCTAAAAAAAGTCGTCATGCCGATAAGTTAGGCGATAAAACAATCATGGCGCGCTTTATGCTCCTCCTCAAGCCAAAGCCGGAAATGATCCCGGCCGTAAAAAAGCCCTCAAGGAGGAAGTTATGAAAACAAGATTGGTCATGATATCTCTTTTCTGCTTGGCCCTGACCCTGGCGGCCGGCCCCGCGTTCGCTTTTGACACCGAGGATTTCTGGAATGGCGTAACCCATGAGCAGTTGGTCCGGGAAGGCTATCGGACCGGCGCGAAGATCGCGCCCTTGAAGGAAAAGGGCGGCTGGTTCGGCCCCAGCGCCGAGGACATGGCCGAGTCATATCGGACCGGCACTCCGGGTCACAAAACCTCCAAGACCGACTGGTTCGGTTACCCCGAGGGCAGTAAGAGCTACACTGCTTTCTAGACCCGCCGGCGGCGCCGGCCTCGCGATTAGCCGCGAGGCCGACGAGTCGGCGACACCCAAGCCGTTTCCCGGGCGCCCCCCTCCCCGCTTCCACCGTAGCCATGAAAAATTCCCGTCTTGTAAAAAAACGTTTTTGATTCCCGCAAAAAAATGTTATTTTGACCGACGCCGTTGAAAACCCATGCCATTCGCCATTAATATAGCGAAATGAACGTGATGGGTCGAAGGCGACTTGGAGTTTGGTAATGAAATATTGGCGGACTCCCTTGGACAGGGACACGATCAGGATTGAAACCGGACGCGTCGTCATTCTCAAGGATCGCTGCAAGGGTTGTGAATTCTGTGTTTCTTACTGCCCTCGAGGCGCCATCAGAATGTCGGCCTCCTTCAACGTCAAGGGCTACCATTTCCCGGAAGCAGTTGAAGGCGCGGCCTGCGTCAACTGCCATTTTTGCGAAAGCATCTGCCCCGATTTCGCCATTTTTTCCGTGGAAGACAATTCCCGACCTTGACCCGCGGTCGGACAGCCACTCTTAAGGAGCCGTAACCCAAAATGGCCGGCGATAAAACAGTATTGACAGGCGTTCACTTCATGAACGGCGACGAGGCCTGCGCCGAGGGGGCCCTGGCCGCCGGATGCCGTGTTTTCGCTGGATATCCCATCACTCCCGCCACCGAGGTGGCGGAACGCATGGCCAAGCGACTGCCGGAAGTCGGTGGGATATACATCCAGATGGAAGACGAAATGGCGTCCATGGCGGCCATACTGGGCGCCAGCTCCGGCGGGGTCAAGGCCATGACCAGCACTTCCGGCCCGGGCTTTTCCCTGATGATGGAAAACATCGGGCTGGGCCTCTGCACGGAAATACCCTGCGTCATATGCAACGTTCAACGGGCCGGTCCTTCCACGGGTCTTCCGACCCTGGTCGGCCAAGGCGATGTCATGCAAGCCCGGTGGGGTTCCCACGGCGACTACCAGATCATCGCCCTGGCGCCTTCCTCGCCCCAGGAAATGTTCGACTTAACCGTCAAGGCCTTCAATCTGTCCGAGCAGTTCAGGCTGCCGGTCATAATCCTGGCCGACGAGGTGGTCGGGCATATGAACGAACGCGTGGTCATTCCTCCCCGGGAGGAAATAAAAATTATCAACCGCAAAAAACCCCGGGTCTCCCCCGAAAAATTCAAGCCGTACGAACCGGACCCCGACGGCGTCGCGCCCATGGCCGATTTCGGGGATGGGTACTGGCCCCACATCACCGGCCTGACCCACGACGAACGGGGATACCCGGCCATGGACCCGGCGGCCCAGGCCCGCATGATCGACCGCATAACGGGCAAGATTAAAAACAACGTGGATAAAATCGTCGATTGCCCCACCTATTTCCTGGACGACGCCGACATCGTGCTGGCTTCCTTCGGCATCAGCTTTCGCTCGGCCAAAAGGGCCGCGGCCCTGGCCAGGGAAGCCGGCCGACGCGTGGGTCTGCTTAAGTTCAACACCATCTGGCCGTTCCCGGAAAAAATGATTTATGAACTGGCCGGTCGCGTCAAGGCGATAATCGTTCCCGAGATCAACCAAGGTCAGTTGGTCCTGGAAGTGATGCGGGCCGCGGCCCAGCGTTGTCAAGTCATTCCGGTCGGTCATGCCGGCGGGTCGATCATCAGGCCGGCCGCGATCCTGGACGCCATGGAAAAAGTCAGGTTATAAGGAGGGTCCATGCCCGCCAAAAAGAAAAGCCACCCCATCCCCGTTCACCCCCAGGACGAACTTTTACGCACCGACCGCATCCCGCATATCTGGTGCTCCGGGTGCGGCATCGGCACGGTTTTCAGTTCCGTCCTGGCTTCCATTAAAAAATTGAAGCTCCCCTACCGGGACGTGGCCATGGTCTCGGGAATCGGCTGCACCGGGCGCATGGCCGGGTACATCAAACTTCATTCCTTCCACACCACCCACGGCCGGGCCATTCCCTTCGCCACGGGGCTCAAGCTGGCCCGCCCGGAGTCGACGGTGCTGGTGGCGTCGGGCGACGGAGACCTTCTGGCCATTGGAGGCAACCACTTCATTCACGCGGCCCGGCGCAACATGGACCTGACCATTATCTGCGTCAACAATTTCAATTACGGAATGACCGGCGGACAGTTGGCCTCCTCCACGCCCTTCGGCGCCAAAACCGCCACCAGTCCCCTGGGCTGCCCGGAAGAACCCTTCAATTTTTGCCAATTGGCCGCGGCCGCCGGCGCCGTTTACGTGGCCCGCTGGACCTCCCTCGATATCAGAAGACTTACCGCCGCCCTGTGCGAAGCCATCGCCAAGCCCGGCTTTTCCTTCGTGGAAATCTTGGCCCCCTGCCCCACTTCCTTCGGCCGACGCAACAAAATGAGGCAGTCCATCGACTTGGTCAAGGTCCTGCAAAACCACACCGTCATCAGAAACGACATCGATCCCAAGGAAGCGACCCTCGACTTTAACGGTTCGATCGTGGTCGGTAAATTCGTGGATATTACCCGCCCCACCTTCCTGGACAACTACCAGGCCGTCATCCGCCAGGAATTTGGGGAATGGCCGGAACTGGAAAGGAAAAAAACCCGGGAAACAATCGCGGCGGGGGGGTGAGGCATGAGCAAGGAAATGGAGATCATCATCACCGGTTTTGGAGGCCAAGGCATAATCCTGACCGGCAATATCCTGGGCGCGGCGGCTACCCTGCACGACGGCCGGCACGCCACCATGACTCAATCCTACGGACCCGAGGCCCGGGGAGGATCATGCTCCTCCCAGGTGGTTATCGGCGAGGACGAAATCCTGTTCCCCTACGCCGAGAATCCCCAAATCCTCATCTGCATGAGCCAGGAAGGCTTCGACAAGAACAAGGGCGCCCTGGTCCCCGGCGGGCTGATGGTTTGGGACACGGACTTGGTGGACCCGCAAACCCCGGACCCGGCCTGGGCCGCCTTCCATGTTCCGGCCACCAGGTTCGCCGAGCAGCTCGGCAACAAAATGATGGCCAACATCGTGATGTTGGGGTTTATCGCCGCGCTGAGCGACGCGGTCGGGGTCGAATCCCTGAAAAGCGCGGTTTTGGATTCCGTTCCGCCAAAAACCAAGGACAAAAACCTCCTGGCCTTTGACCGGGGCCTGGAGTACGGTTTGGCCATTTTGAAAAGTCAGGCCAAATTGAGGGAAAACCAGGAGAAGGCGTGACCAAATCCCTGACCTCGCCCCCATCCGAGGCGGTGCTCCTGATCGGGGCCGGATACGGCGCCCTAAAAGTGGCCAAGGACTTGACCGATTCCGGACTTCCCGTGGTCTGGGCCGCCAAGGCCCGCCATTTCCTGGAACTTCCGCCGAGCATGCGCGACGATGCCGACTTGCCGGACGACCTCGACTTTCAGTTCCGACCACTCTATCTCCGGGTCACCCGTCACCCCCTGGCCACGCCCTTGACCAGGGCCGGTATAGCGTCGCTCGAAAAGACCGCCAACGGCTACAAGGCCGTGATCAAGCAGCAGCCCCAATATATCGACGACGAACTCTGCACGGGTTGCCGACGTTGCCAGGAAGTCTGCCCCCTCCAGCACACCCCGGCGCCGCCCCTGACCAGAACGCCGGATTACTGCCCCTCGAGGTCCCTGGAACTGGATAAGCGCGCGCCCGGCCCCTGCCGCCAGAGCTGTCCCTTGGGAGTGAACGTCCAGGCGTACCTGGCCTTGACCGCGGCCGGTCGCTTCGACGAGGCCCTGGCCGTAATCCGGGAAGACAATCCCCTCCCGGGAGTCTGCGGCCGGGTCTGCCACCACCCGTGCGAGTCCGCCTGCCGCCGAAACGAACTTGACCAACCCTTGGCCATCAGGACCATAAAACGATTTCTTTTCGATTGGGAAAGCCGGGACGGCCGCCCGACCCTGCCGGGGCCCCCATCCGCCGGAGGGCCGCCCGTCGCGGTCATCGGCTCCGGTCCGGCCGGGCTATGCGCCGCGTATTTCCTGCGACTGCAAGGGCTTGAAGTCACTGTTTTCGAGGCCGCGGCGGAAGCGGGCGGCATGTTGCGAACCGGCATCAACGCCTTCAGGCTGCCCAGAAAGGTCTTGGACGCCGAAATCCAGGCCCTGGAAGAAACGGGAATCCGGATTAAGACCAATTCCCCCGTCGACGCCCTGGATGAACTCCTCCGGGCCGGGTTCAAGGCCGTGCTTCTGACCACCGGGACCCACGAGGACTTGCGACTGAACATCCCCGGGGAGGACCTGCCGGGAGTCAGGCATTGCGTGGATTTTCTGTCCGGCCTCAATTTGAGGGGCCAGGCCCGGGTCGGCGTCCGGACGGTCGTGATCGGCGGAGGGAATTCCGCCATGGACGCGGCCCGCGCCGCCTTGCGCCTGGGCGCCGAGCAGGTGACGATCCTGGCCATCGAGCGCGAGGGCCAGATGCCGGCCAGTCCCCACGAAATCAACGAGGCACGCGAGGAAGGAGTGAAATTCGTCCTCGGCGCGGCCCCCGTCTCCCTCGACGGCCGGGACGCCGTGGAAAAAATCACGGCCCGCCCCGCCCATTGGGAAACTTCCGCCTCCGCCCCCCCCCGACTGGTCTTCGATCCGGGAGACCCCTTGGTCCTGGAAGCCGACGCCGTCATCGTGGCCATCGGCCAACGCCCCCACCTGGACCGGATGGGGCTGGCCGGACAGGTGGAAACCGGACCCGGGGGCCGGGTGGTCGTCGATCACCGCCTTCGGACGTCGCGGCCGGGCGTCTTCGCCGCCGGCGACGTGGTCACCGGCCCCTCCACGGTCGTTTCCTCCATGGCCTCGGGACGACAAGCCGCGGCCCGGATAATCGAAATATTAAATGGAGAAAAGGCTTGCTGGGCCGAGAGGTTGGAACAGCCCCGCGGGACCGGGGATTATCCCGACATATCCCGGGATGTTCCCCGGCGGCCTCGCCAGGAAATGGCGCAACGCCAGCCGTTGGTCCGCCGGACTGATTTCGAGGAAGTTGACCTCGGCCTGACCGTGGAACAAGCGACGGCCGAGGCCCAAAGATGCCTGGCCTGCGGGGTCTGCTGCGAATGCCGGGCCTGCGAGGCCGTCTGCACGGAAATCAAGGCCATAAACCATTTCCGGACGGAAAAAACCATTGAAATAACAACGCCGGCCATTATTCTGGCCGACCCGCGGGAATGGCCGGTCGAGCTGGAACTCCCCACGGAAATTCTCTGCCCCATTCCGGAACTAAAAGGCCCGACCGATTTAATGGACCTGCTCATGGCCGGGACGTTTTCGGCGGGCGAGGCCATGGCCAAGGCCGTCGGGCTCCGGCGGGTCATCAAGCCGCCCAGGACCGTTCCGACCAAAACGCCCCACGAAACAAGAATCGGCTTTTTCGCCTGCACCTGCAACCACACCATGGCCTCGCCCGGGGCCCTCCAAAAAATCCTGGAACTGGCCGGGGCCGTTCCCGAAGTCGTTCATCGGGAACTCATTTTTTCGGTCTGCCATCCGGAAGGAGCGGACAGGATAGCTCGCGCGGTCAGGGAAAACAAACTATCCCGAATTATCCTGGGTTCCTGTCTCTGCTGTCCCTTGGAATTTCACTGCATCTCCTGCAACGACCAACGCAGCCGGGCTCGTTCGCACTTGTTCGAACGGCTGGGCCTCGACCGGGGACGCTTTGAAATGATCAACCTCCGGGATTACCTGCATCGGGACCAACCCGAGGACCAATCCGTGGAGCTGGCCCGGAAATTCCTCCGCCCCGCTCTTCTCCGGGCCAGGTTCCTGGGACCGCTCCGGCGCGGGTCCACCAAAATCGGCGGCCGGGTGATCATCCTGGGCGGCTCGGAAACCGGATTGAGCTGCGCCCGCAACCTGGCCCTCCAAGGCTTCCGGGTCCGCCTGGTCCACCGCTGTCGGCGTCCGGGGGAAGAACCGCCGGATTCAGCGGCCTCGCGGCCCATAACGGCGGTCTCCGCCGGAGGCGTCAGGGAAGTCGGGGAGGCCTTGATCGAGGATGTCCAGGGCCATTTCGGGGCGTTCACCGTCAAAGCCGTGGTGGACGGCGTCCGGAAGCAGTGGAAGAGCGACGTGGTCTGCCTGACCGATGAAAACGTGGTCTCCCTGGCCCTGCCGACGGGCAAGGCCAGCCTGAAAAAATTCTACCGCCACGACTTTTCCTTTTTTCACAGCCCCCAGGGGGGGATGTACCGGGTCATGCCCATCACGCTGCAAAGGGTCAGCCCTCACCAGGCCGGCACGGCCCTGGCCGCCGAAATTTCCACGGCCACGGCC
This sequence comes from Pseudomonadota bacterium, assembly GCA_043806915.1. Classification (GTDB taxonomy): domain Bacteria; phylum Desulfobacterota; class Desulfarculia; order Adiutricales; family JAGVGV01; genus JAZDGM01. Next base: position 16,572 of record JAZDGM010000169.1, read on the forward strand.
GAGGCGGTATTGATGGACAATCAACTCAGTCCGGTCGTGGACCCCGAGCGCTGCCGCGGCTGCGGGCGTTGCGTGGACATCTGCCCCTTCAAGGCCGTGACCCTCAAGCCCAATCCCGACGGCGGCCATACGGCCGAAATCCTGCCCTACAACTGCGTCGGCTGCGGCGGCTGCGTCGGGCGATGCCCCGTGACCGCCCTGGACATGCCGTTTTTTTCCAACCGCATTCTCCAGGAAATAGTGGTGAACGTCCTGGCCGGAGAGAGCCTTGTCGAACGATCTTAAAATTCTGGGGATCACCTGCAACTGGAGTCCCTTCGCCTGCCTCAACGCGGCGGCGAGGTCCGGGGCCGAGATTCCCAAAAGCCTGTCCGTCATCAGGGTCATGTGCATCGGCCGGATCAACCAGGCCCTGATCCTGAGGGCTTTCGAATCCGGGGCCGACGGAGTGTTGCTTCTGGGCTGCCACGATGAAGACTGCCGGTACGGCCCCGGTCCCCAGATGGGAGAGCGAAACGTGCAACTGGTCCGGATGCTGCTGCGCATGTTGGGCATCGGCCAAAAACGCTTGGTCGATTTGCGGTTCTCGGCTAACAACCACCAGGCCCTGGTCGAGTCCCTCTGGGATTTTTATCGGGTGATCGAACGAATCGGGCCCAACCCGGCCAAGCCCCGGGCCCCCAGGGAGGCGACCTGACCATGACGCTTCCATCACTAAAGGACATCATCGCCCGGCGCAAACTCCACATGTGCCTGGAATGCGGGAAATGCTCGGCCTCCTGTCCGCGACTCCTGACCGGCAAGGAATACTCCCCCAGGCTCCTCGCGGCCAAGGTGGTCGCGGAACCCGAAGACGAGGCCTACATCGAAAACGCGGTTTGGGAATGCCTGACCTGCGGGCTCTGCGAGGAACGCTGCCCGTCGGGAGTCGAATTCAGCAGCTTTATCCTGGAAATGCGCACCATCCTGGCCGAAACCAAGGGCCTCAAGGGGTATCGGGCCCACGACGGGGCCCTCCATTCCTGGATGAGGATCATGACTTCCCCCCAACTGGTGCAAAACCGCCTGGATTGGTTGGAATTTGAGCACCTGCGCACGTCAGCCCAAGGTAAAATCGCCTATTTCACCGGCTGCGCGCCCTATTTCGAGGTTTTTTTCGCCGGAATTAAAGCCGACTCCCTGTCCATAACCCGGGACAGCATTCTATTGCTCAATTTTCTCGATATCGACCCCGTCCTTCTGCCCAACGAACGCTGCTGCGGTCACGACCTGCTGTGGATCGGAGACGCCGGCAACTTCGAGGCCCTCTGCCGGCTCAACTACGAGGAATTCAAAAAGGCCGGCGTCGAGGAAGTAATCGTTTCCTGTCCGGAATGCTACCAGGTCTTCAGCCGCTTCATGCCGGAAGTCATTCCCGGGTTCGACCTGAAAGTCACCCTGCTCCTGGACCTCCTGGACCGGGAAGTCAAAAAGGGCGGCATATCCTTCAAGCCCCTGGACCGCGTGGTCACCTACCAGGACCCCTGCCGGCTGGGGCGAATGGCCGGGCGTTGCGACGAACCTCGCGAACTCCTGCGACTGATCCCCGACCTTAACCTGGTGGAAATGCAGGCTTCCGGGCGGAGCGCCATGTGCTGCGGCAACAACGCCTTTATCAACTGCGACGCCTACTCCAAAAGGATACAGATCGAGCGCCTGAAGGAAGCCAAGGCCACCAAGGCCGACATCCTGGCCACCGCCTGCCCCAAGTGCCGCATCCACCTCACCTGCGCCATGCGGGACCCGTACCGGGGGGAGTCCCTGGCCATGGAAATCAGGGATATCGTCAGCATCCTGGCCGAGAGCATCGAATGGGGGCAAAGAGAAAAGCCCCTGAATTCAAGGAAAAAAGCGAGCCCGCCGCTCAAGGTGGAATAATACCGCTAGAAGGAATCAAAATGACCGCCGAGAATTCAAACCAGGAAATCAGGACAGCAGTATACGTGTGTCATTGTGGGCTGAACATCGCCGGAGTGGTGGACTGCGCCGCGGTCGCCGAAAAAGCCGCGGACCTGCCCGGCGTGGTGTTGGCCCGACATGATCCGTACCTGTGCTCCGAACCGGGACAAAACCGCATCCGGGCGGACATCAAGGAAAATTGGATCAATCGGGTGGTGGTGGCCTCCTGCTCGCCGCGCCTCCACGAACCGACTTTCAAGCAGTGCCTGAAGGACGCGGGCCTCAACCCCTATCTCCTGGAAATGGCCAATCTGCGGGAACAATGTTCCTGGGTCCACATGCACGCGCCCGCGGAAGCCACGGCCAAGGCCCTGGACCTGGTCCGTTCCGCCGCCGCCAGGGCCGCGCTACTGACCGAACGGGAAGAGCTGGAAATTCCGGTGGCCAAGTCCACCCTGGTCATCGGCGGCGGCGTGGCCGGCATACAGGCCGCGCTGGACCTGGCCGATTCAGGCTTCAAGGTCATCCTGGCCGAAAAGGAAGCCAGCATCGGCGGCATGATGGCCCGGCTGGACAAAACCTTTCCGACCATGGACTGCAGCATCTGAATACTCGGTCCCAAGATGACTGATGCCGGTCGGCATCCCAACATAACGGTAATAACCCAGGCGGAAATAAAAGCGATCTCCGGCCACGTCGGCGCCTTCGACGTCCGGATCGTGAAAAAACCCCGCTTTGTCAAGGAAACCGAATGCACCGCCTGCGGCGACTGCGCCGCGGTCTGCCCGGTGGTGGTCCCGGACGAATTCAACGTCGGCTTGAGCTCCCGCCGGGCCATCTTTCAGCCCTTTCCCCAGGCCGTGCCGTCCGCGTATGTGGTGGACATCGAGCACTGCATGGGGCACAACCCGATTGTTTGCGGCAAGTGCCTGGAAAAATGCGAAAAAAAATGTATTGACTTCAACATGGGCGCGGAACTGCTGGAAACCAGGGTCGGGACCATTATCGTGGCCACCGGACTGGACGTTTACGACCCGGCCGTGCTGGATGAATATGGTTACACCAGGCACGAAAACGTCCTGACGTCCCTGGAACTGGAACGCCTCATCAACGCCGGCGGCCCCACCCAGGGAGACGTCCTCCGGCCCACGGACCGCCGGAAACCCGATTCCATCGCCTTTATCCAGTGCGTGGGGTCCCGGTCCCAGCGGCGCGGCAATCCCTACTGTTCCAACGTCTGCTGCATGAACACCATCAAGAGCGCCATTGTGCTCAAGGAACACTACCCGGAACTGGACATCCAGGTTTACTACATCGATATCCGGGCCTTCGGCAAGGGGTTCGAGGACCTTTTCCGCCGCAGCCGGGGGCTGGGCGTGAGGTATATACGGGGGCTGCCCGGCGCCATCAAGGAAGACCCCAAAACCAAGGACCTGATTCTGACCGTGGAAGACACGGCCACCAACAAGCTCGAAACCCATCGGGCCGAAATGGTGGTCCTGGCCGTGGGGCTGGAACCGCCCCAGGGAATGAAGGCCATTCAGGAAATGCTGGCCCTGCAAAAAACCTCGGACGGCTTTTACCTGGAAGCCCATCCCAAGCTCCAACCAGTGGATTCGGCCTCGCGCGGAGTCTTTTTCGCCGGCTGCGCCGAAGGGCCCAAGGACATCAAGGAATCCGTCACCCAGGCCTCGGCCGCGGCGGCCCGGGCCATCAGGCTGATGTCGTCGGGCCGACTCAAGAGCGAGGGAATCACCGCCGAGGTGATAACCAAGGACTGCACCATTTGCGGGCTGTGCGCCAAGGTCTGCCCCTACAACGCCATAACCGTTGATGTCCGGGCCAAGATTCCCGCCAAAATAACTGTCGCCGCCTGCGCCGGTTGCGGGACCTGCGCCGCGGAATGCCCTTCCGGGGCCATTGTGATGCACCACTACACCGACCGGCAGATCGAAGCCCAGGTCGACGTCCTGACCGAGGAAAAACCGCGGGACCGAATACTCGTCTTCGCTTGCAACTGGTGTTCCTACGCCGGAGCGGATTTCGCCGGCGTGTCGCGACTCCAGTACCCGCCCAACACCCGCCTCATCCGGACCATGTGTTCGGGACGGGTTTCCGAAAAATTCATCTGGCGGGCCTTTGAGCGCGGCGCCCCGGTGGTCCTGATTTCGGGCTGCCATTTCGGGGATTGCCATTACATCGACGCCAACCATTGGACCGACCGCCGCGTCAAGCGCCTGTGGAAAAAAATGGAAAAAATGGGGCTGCGGCCGGAACGCTTGCAACTGGAATGGATCAGCGCCGCCGAAGGGGTCCGGTTCAAGGACGTGATGGAAAAAATGGAAAAACTCCGCCAAGGCGTCACCCCGGAGGAAATCGAGGAGACCGCGCGCATTCTACGGGACCGGGATAAAAAAGCCGCGGCCCAACCGTCATGACCGGAGGCCATGTCGGTCACAACAACCAATGAAAACGCCCTGCGGGCATTTTCATATAAACCGACATGACCGCGGGCATGTCGGTCACGGCAACCGAAAGTTGAAGAAGAACCATCCGGGGAAACAGGGAAAAAATTATGATCGGCGTTCCCCTTGAAAAAAATTCTCAACGGCCCGCCGGGCGTCCTCGAAAACATTGTCCGAGGACGCCGTTACGGTTTGAACCCCATGTTTCATCAAAAAATCAACCCCTTCGCTCTTGAAGGCGCCTCTTCGGCCAAAATCGGCCTTCATAACCAGAACAGGAACGCCTCGGGCGAAGGCGGCGCCCAGAAGGAACCAGATGACCGGGTCCAGTTCCCCGGGGTCGAAGATCGCCACGACCAAGTCGGTTTCGGCCAGGAACTTCAGGACCGCTTCCAGGGGGTTGAGGGACTCGTCCGGGGGAACAAGGCCGCGAGGCGGCAGCACCCTGAAACCGGCCGCGGTCAAGACTTCCGCGAGCCGGGTGTTAAAGCCGCGACCGGACCAGGAAAGAAAATCGGGGCATAACAGAATTGTTGGTCCCATAATAGTTTGCCCGGGCCAAAAATTGTTGGATTCAAAGCCGCGATCGGTCGGAAACAACCCGTGGATCAATAGTATTCCTCTTGGAATTTTTATTCAAGACCCTCGGTTGTTATAATCTTATCGACATATTGGCTCATCAGTTCCGAGACGCGGGTGGGCGGCGGTATGACAAAAAAATTGCTGGTCACGCAGTGGGCCATTTCATGGGCGAGTATTCCGATATTATAACGTTCGACCTGCAAATGAATGGTGTTGGCCGGTCGTTCGTAAAAGGACGGCAGGGATTCGTTGACCCCAAGCTGGGCCTGGACCTTGTTGGGGCCGCCGGAAACCTCTGAAAAAACTTTAAAAAGTTCCTCCTGACTCGCGTGTATCAGCAGTTTGACCTTCAGATTGGGCAGGGGCATGTCCAGTATGACCTGAACCCGCTTGAACAGCAGGTCCAGAAGTTGGCCCAGGCTTTCGGCGCCGGCCCGGCCCTGGCCCAAAAAAATCCGGCTGACCATTTGAGTCACGACGTTTGGTTTTATTTTTTCAAGAAAAACCGCAAGTTGCTCCTCGTCGGCATAGGCGACGGAAACATATTTGAATTCAATTGTTTTGGCCTGACCGCATGCTGCATAAAACGCCAGGTCGAAAAACAAGACCGCCAACACGGCGAGACAGACGGATTTCAACCTTAACTCCGGGCCCGAAAGGCCTGGTTGGTCCCTTTCCGTAATGGATGCGCGGCCCTCGAAATTAATTTCAATTTTGCGCGTCATGAAGAAAGGAATTGATGACGGATTTGAATATTTTCAAGTCAATGGGCTTGCTCATGAATTCGTTCAGGCCGGCCTCGATGAAGGTGGAACGTTCGGATTCCATGGAATGGGCCGTCAGGGCGATAATTGGGATATTTCTATTGTCGCCGGCCAAATTGGTAGATTTTCTGATCTGTTGAGTCGCCTCGACGCCATTCATCACCGGCATTTCGATATCCATGATAACCAGATCGAAGACGTCCTGTTCCAGGGCCTTGATCGCCGCGAGCCCGTCCTCGGCGATGGAGGGGTGGTGCCCCATGACTTTCAGCAAGTGGAAAATAAATTGACTGCTGATGCGATTGTCGTCGACCACCAGAATACGGCCCGCCTGGTCCGCCCCGGGACCAGGACCATCCCCCGGTAGCGCCGCCGAGTCGCCCGAGTGCGTCATAGCTTCCATTTCCTTGGGAGAATCCAAGGTAAACAATTCATCGAACCTATTTAAAATGGCGTAAACATCCTCGTGAACAGCCGTGTTTTCGAAAGCGTCGACGCCCAATTTTTCATTCAATAAAAACAAACTGTTCCGTATTTCCACGACGCGCCATTCCAGGTTTTCCACCATTTCGTTCACGGAATCGGCGATGTTGATCAACTGGTCTCCCTTCCGGAACTTGACTCTCTTTTTAAGGTTTCCCTGGCCGATAAGGGCGAAATCGCGTCGCAAGGCGTACAAGGGTCCGCCGATCCGAAACGACACATACAGGGTCAACGCCACCGTGGTCAGAATCACGCCCAACAACACCGCGATGTTTGACGCCGCGAGGGACGGAATTATGGCGTCGGCGGTCTTTTGGAGAGACAAGGCGTCGTGGCTGTACGAAGCGGTCAAGGAATTTTGAGAGAACAGGTACGCCAGGGCGCTGGCCAGGACCAGGGACAACAAGGTGATCAGGCAAAACTTGATAATGAACTGTCGCTGAAATTCCTTCTCGATATAAATAATTCTTCGTTTACCGCTCATGGCCTTCCTCACGATAAGTTGTTGCTACCTCAACGCGCCGACCGCGGCTTCATACATTTCAATTTTGGAATTATCTCTTAGGTTTTCAATCCAGTTGTACAATTCCTGTTCCTGCTTTTCCCGGAGCAGGGTTTTTTCGATGGCCGCCTTTTCCTCTTCAAATGAAAGCCGGCGGCCCTTTTCGGCGTTCAGATCGTCAAAGCGTCTTTTCACTTCTTCCTGGGTCACAATCACTTTCTTTTTAAATTCATCGTTCTTGACCCGCAGCAGGTTCGTTATGAGGGTTTGTTCCCAGAAATTCTGAATGGACGCCCGGAACGGCTCCTCGCGGTCCAAGCCCCGGCGCATGGCCTCGTCTATCAGCAGATGCCGTTCGATTTCCTGCTGAAGAAAACAGTTTCTATCTTCCAGGGAAAGAGACCCTATTCCTTGCAAATAGCAAAGATTGGCCAAGCGGGCCTTAAACCGCTCCTCCGTGATCTCAAAATCGTTAACCCTGGCCAGGACGGTCGTTTTTTCGTTGTTTTCCCGACACGACACCAAAAACAGCATCAAAAGGACGACAATGGAACCGATAATTATTTTATAGTTAAATTCGCGTGTTTCCATTAATTTCCTCCTGATTTAAAAATGAACGGAATGCCATGGTCCTTCAACCTACCAGGTCGTTCATTGATAGTCAATACTCCAATTTTACCGACGGACTAAGGAAAAGCGAAGCCGCGCCTAGGGTTTTTAGAAGGTCGTTTCTAGGGGTTTTACCTAGTGCAATCCCGGTTTACCGGCGGACTAAGGAAAAGCGAAGCCATGCCTAGGGTTTTTAGAAGGCCGTTCTCAGGGTTTTTACTTAGTGCAATCCCGGTTTGCCGGCGGACTAAGGAAAAGCGAAGCCATGCCTAGGGTTTTTAGAAAGCCATTTTCAGGGTTTTTACTTATTGCAATCCCGGTCGGGATAAATTACGGTGGCCGCGAATAATTAATTTTTATTTTGACTTACGATACAGTCCACTTTTATAGTTTGCTTCCGAATTCCGTGTTTGACAAGGGGGGGCCGTTAAAAATGAATATTTTTATTTATTGCGATCAACTTATCGAAAGGAGGGCCCTAACATCGCTTCTGGAAGAATTTCCGGAATATTCGCTGAACTGGGACATCAACGGCCAGGAAGAGCTTATCACCTGCCTTTCAGAAAAAAAACAGGGAGTTATCATCTTCTGCCTGACCTCGGTCCGGGACTGTGATTTCAATTTTATTCGCCGGATCAAAACGAAATTCCCGGACATCGGCCTGATCATTCTCGCTCCGTTCTTCAATCTTTCCCTGGCCTTGGAATTTCAAAGCTCCGGCGCCTCGACCTTCCTGGTCAAGACCTGCAACAGCAACGATCTTCTATCGGCCATCAGGAATCTCACGGGCAGGAATTCTCAAAAATTCCCCGACTTTTTTCCCGGCAGGTTCTCCCTGGCCGAATATTACGATTTTTCAAAGAATCTAGGCCGGCTGACCAATCGCGAAATTGAAATCCTGACCATGGTCGCCTCGGGCAAGACCACCAAGCAGATATCCGCCGACCTCGGGATCAGCGACCGCTCCGTGGATGTTCATCGCCAGAATATTTCCAGAAAAATCGGGGTCAAGGGAATATCCGGGTTCACCAGGTACGCCCTCCAGATGGAATTGATTTCTTTATAGGACCATATTCCGGCGCTTTGGCGCGGGAGGATGTTTTCATGTTTTCTCCATGCTTTTTCCTTTATTCCTCAACCTTCCATTCGGCCTATCCGTTTTCAGGGTTTTTTCCGGAAAAAATCAGGGATAATACTTATTCACAAAAATCCCGGACTCCGATAGTTTTCAGCCGTTCCGAAACCATGAAATTAAAGTGTTTAGCTCGCCAGTTGATAATTAACCCTTACACCGGTTGACAGGAGGATGTCTCATGTCACGTAAAACCAGCCTTATCGGCGTCTTGATCACCGGGGTGTGCCTGATGGCCTTCCTGTCGGCTCCGGCCCAGGCCCAAACCCAGACTTCCGCGACCATTATCACCACGGCCGCCAACGATTATTTCGGCGGCGGCGCCTTGAATCAGATCATCGACAACGCCTTCGCCTCGGCCGGCGCCAACCTGATTCCCCTGACCGACCTGGCCGCCGGATTATCGGACGCGCTTTTCGAAACCGGGCTGAGGCAGGGCCAAAACGGGGTCGATTTGGCCGGTCAAATCGCTTCCGCCATGGTCACCCATCTGAACACCGCCGGCTTGGACCAGGCCGAGTCCCTGCGCATCCTGAACGCCACGCTCCTGGGCCTCCGGGCCGCCGCGGCCCGCGCCGGGATCGATCAGCAGGCCCTCATGAACCAACTGATCGCCAGCCTCCAGGCGGCCGGGGCCGGTTCGACCTGGCTGACGGCCGAAGTCTCCGGGGCCCTGGTTAACGGGGCGTTCCAGGGCGACGTGGCCTCGACCTACGTCCCGCCCGACGCCGGTCTGCCGGGCGGCCTTCCGGCCCCATCCCTGGGTCCTCCGGACGGGACCAACCCCCTGGGCGGCAATTACGATCCAACCGCCAGCCGGTCCTGAGAACGATCTGTTACTCTAAGGACGCCAAGAGGAGAAGTTCATGAAAAACACAGCCCTGGGACGAATCATCATCTGCCTGATATTGCTCGCGCCGGCCGGCCTGATCTGGCGCGCCCCCGTGGCCCGGGGCGAAAGTGGGTTGGCCGTTTCCCCCTACACCCAGTTCGAGGAGACCTACACGGACAACTTCTTCCGCTCCAAGAAGAACAAGACCAAGGCCGTGGTGAGCCGAATCTCCCCGGGCCTCAAGGTCAATATCGAGGAAGACGACGCGCGGCTCGACCTGGACTACAAGGCCAGCCTGTTCTTGCACTCGGACCCGGGCGGGAACGAGGACAAGTTCAAGTACTGGAAACAGGATTACGTCGGACACAACCTCAATTTCTACACCGTCGGGGCCATGGGGGAACACTTCAACCTCGGCCTGGAAGACCAGTATTACTTCACCCGGGACGCCGCCAGTTCCGACCGCTTCAGCCTGTCCCTGGACCGTTATAAATACGGCGTGAACCGGGTCAGCCCCTTCGCCACCTGGGACCTGGCCGAGTCCGGGACCGTCAAGCTGGCCTATCGCAACGAGGTTATCGAGTATCTGACCGGCCCGGACGGCAACAACTCCCAGGAACACCGGGGCCTGATGACCCTGACCTACCATTTTAACGACCAGAACCACCTGGACTGCGAAAACCAATACTGGAGACGCAAGTACGACGGGACCAGCTCCGAATACACCTCGTACCAGATCATGGGCCTGTTCCGCCACAATTTGAACGAATACTTCACCCTGCACATCGGCGGCGGCTACCACTGGCGGAATTACCTCCGGTCGGACCTCAAGAACTGGAGCGGCGCCGCGGCCAGGGCCGGCCTGACCGGGGAGACCGACCTCACCAAGGTGTACATCAACTTCGAACACAACATCAACGACTACGGCCAGGGCAACTCGTACTACGTCTCGTCCCAGGCGACGGGCTTCGTGGAACGGGTCTTTTTTGACGCCTTCCCGGTCCGGGTCGGCGGGTTCTACCAGTTCTCGGACTTCCGGCAGTCCAAGCGCAAGGACACGCTGTGGGAAGTATCCGGCGGGCTCGGGTATCTCTTCCTGCACGACCGGGTCAAGCTCATGGCCCAAGGCAGCCACACCGAACGGGCGTCCAATTCAGAGGGCCGGGATTACGTCGAAAACAAGGCGTCCCTCAGCCTGAGCATCGATTTCGGCCAGGCGGAGAAATAAATCCGGCATGAAGCGTCAACACAAGAAACATTTCACGGCGTTATTCCTGGCGGGGCTGGCGGTCCTGGCCCTGACCCAGGCGGCCCGGGCCGCGACTCCCGGTTCGTACACCATCGGCGTCAACGACATCCTGTCGATTTCGATTTTCGCCGGCGGAAAGACCCAGGAATCCTTTGAAATGGGCGTGTCCTCCGGGGGGACCATCCGGTTCCCCTTTCTGGGGGAAATCAAGGCCGCGGGGCTGACCGTGCCGCAGCTCGCGGCCCTGGTCACCAAGCCCTTGTCCGAGGACTACTTCGTCAACCCCCAGGTGATCATCCGGGTCAAGGAATTCAAGAGCCAGAAAGTCTACATCACCGGCGCCGTGGCCGCGCCCGGCCTTTATCCCCTGGAACAGAGCGTCTCCCTGCTGGAACTGATCGCCATGGCCGGGGGAGTGACCAAGGACCGGGGCAATTTCGCCTTTGTCCTCAAGGGTTCGGTGGCGGAAGTCGAGAAGACCGAGGCCATCGACGAACTCATCCAGAAAAAGGGCGCGGTCCAGGTCGACCTCCGCAAGCTGCTGGAACAAGGCCGGGCCGAGGAAAACATGATCATCGCCGCCGGGGACGTGGTCTACATCCAGCCCTCATCCTTCTCGGACTCGGCGCAGTACAAGGTCTACGTGCTGGGCAAGGTGACCAAGCCCGGGGCCTTCGAATTCCAGGAAGGCCTGACCGCCCTGGACGCCTGCACCCTGGCCGGAGGCTTCGACAAATTCGCGGCCCCCAGCCGGACCATCGTCACCCGGAGAAGCGACAAGGGCCAGGAAAAGATCGAGATCGACCTGGACCGGGTGAAGGAGGGGGAAGCCAAGGACATGCTGTTGCAACCCGGAGACCGGGTCTACGTTCCCAGGTCCTGGTTCTAATCATGATTTTTCCCCGGGCTTTTCGCCCGGGCGCGTCGGATATCGCTCGCAAGGAAAGTAATTGGTCGCAATGGAAGAAGCCTTTAAAAACGAAGAACAGGCGCCCGCGGGGCCGGCGCAACTGCTCGATTACTACTACCGCCTGAAAAACCACCTGTGGCTGATCCTGGGCGTCCTGTTCCTGACCGCCGCGGTCGCGGCCTTTTTCACCTTCACCATGAAACCGGTTTTTCGGGCCTCGGCCACCGTGCTGATCGGGGAAGACAGCCAACTCTCGCCCCTGACCGGCGAGCGGGTCAGCGCCGAGACCTATGTCGCCCAGCAGCTCACCTTCAAGACCCATTTCACGGCCATCACTTCCCGGCCCGTCATTGAAGAAATCCTGCGCCAGCTCGATTTGCGGCCGAGCGACGCCGACCTGGGCCTGGTGGACGGCTTTGTGAAAAACATCAAGGCCAATGTCCACCGGCTGATCGCCGCCTTTCTGCCGCCCCCGGAGGGGCCGACGTCCGGGGAAGCCCGGGAGCTGAACGAGCGGGTGGCCTGGCTGCGGGAAAAGATCAACGTGGCCGAAATCCGCGACACCCGGTTGATGACCATTTCCGCCGAGGACCACGACCCGCAAGCGGCCATGGCCATTGTCAACGCCCTGGCCGAGACGTACTTCGACTACGACGCCCAGGTCCGGTTCCAGAGTTCCAAGATGATGATGGACTGGCTGTCCAAGCAGCTCTACGAAACCAGGAAAAAGGTGGCGGAAGCGGAACGGACCTTCATGGATTTCAAGGAAAGGGAAAACCTGTTCTCCTCGGCCGGCAAGCAGAAGCTCAGCACGGAAAAGATCGCGGAAATGAACGGCAACCTGGTGGAAGTCCGGACCAGCCGCCTGGAAAAGGAAGCGGTGATCGCGGAACTCAAGAAGTTCCTGCAACGGAATTCCGGCCAGGTCAAATCCATCCCGAGCTTCCTCAACAGCCCCATTCTGGAAGAACTTTACAGCGACCTGCTCAAGACCCAGGTGGAATACAACCGCCTGTCCGGCATCTACAAGAACAAGCATCCCGAAATGGTCCAGGTGGTCAACAAGATCGAGGGGCTCAGCGGTAAAATCCGGCAGGAAGTGAACCGGGCCATGGAAAACGCCGACGCCGAGCACGCCGTCCTGGCGGCCAAGGAAAACGCCCTGGAAAACGCCCGGACGGGTTACGAGGGCGAGGCCATGGCCCTTAACCAGAAGGAATTCGAATACACCCTGCTGGAACGGGAAGTCGACACCAACAAGGAGCTGTATAACACGCTCCTGGGCAAGGTCAAGGAATCGAACATCCTGGGCGAGCTGCCGGAAACCAGGCTGCGGCTCATGGAAAAGGCGTCCCTGCCCACGGAGCCGGTCAAGCCCAAAAAGGTCTTCAACCTGGCCCTGGGGCTGGTCCTGGGCCTTTTCCTGGGCGTGGGCCTGGCTTTTTTCATCGAATTCATGGACCAGACCCTGCACAACCGCAAGGAAGTGGAAAACCTGCTCCAACTGCCGGTGCTCTCGGACATCCCCGTGGAAAGCAACGGGTATCGGGTCAAGAAAAAAGACGCCGTTGGTTTTGGGCCGGAACTGAACATCTTGAACATGCCCTTCAACGCGCCCTTCGTGGAAGCGCACAGCATGTTGGCCGCCGGCCTGGGTTTTTCCGAAATCCAGCGCCGACGCGGAGTGTACCTGGTGACCAGTTCCGTGCCCAGCGAGGGCAAGTCGACCATCACCTTCAACCTGGCCGTGCGCCTGTCGGACCAGGGCTTGAAGGTGGTGGTGCTGGAAGCGGACCTGCGCTTGCCCGCCACCGGCCGGGTCAAGGGCTTTTCCGGGACCCCGGGCCTGACCAACATTTTATTGGACGTCTTCGACACGCAAATCACCACCGGCCGCCTGGGGGAAATGTCCGTGGGCGACATCAACAAGCTCCTGGAACTCCAGGAACGGAGCGGCGTGGTCCGGTACAGCGCCCCGGCCGGGGAGTTCGCCGTTTATTTTCACAAGGGCCGCATCGTGGACGTGGACTGGCGCACCCGGCCCGTGGAGGGCCGCCTGGGCGCCCTGCTGGTGCGCGGCGGCCTGATCTCCCGGGAACATCTGGACATCGCCCTGGAAAAACAACAAGGCGCGTCCCAGCGGCTGGGCCAGATACTGCTTTCCCTGGGTTTCATCGACCTCCAGTCCCTGGCCGGCCCGGTCCGGTTGCAGATGCAGGAAAACCTGAACGAACTCTACCGCCTGCGCGAGGGGGAATATTGCTTCGAGGAAGAGCTGGAGCCCTTTCCCCCGGACGCCCGGGAACAGGCCCTGCTCGAGGCCGTGGGTGATTTCCGGCAGTCGACGCGGCCCCACGCGCCCTTCCTGGCGGACATGGTCCTGCGGAAGGCCATCCTGGTCGAGAACACCAAGGTCCACTACATCCCCAGCGGCCGGCAAGTCTCCAATCCGGCGGCCTTGCTGGCCGGGCCGAGAATCCGGGCCCTGGTGGATTTATGCCGCTCCCAGTTCGACGTGGTGCTCTTCGACTCCCCCCCGGCGGCGGGCATCAGCGACGCGGCGATCCTGGCCTCGGTCTGCGACGGGATCATCCTGATCGTCCGGGCCGGAAAGACCCCGGTCGGGGAAGCGGCCCGGGCCAAGGAACACCTAGCCCGGTCCCGGACCCCCATTATGGGCGTGGTCCTGAACATGCTGGATTTCGAGCGCGACCCGTATTACGGCGGGTATTATCACAAATATTACAAGTATTACAAAACCTCGTCCGCCCGCCAGGATGAACCCCAGCAGGCGGACCAGGCATGAAAGGCCGGGACCGCCCAAGGTCGGCCCCGGGCTGTCGGTTGGTTTAGGAGGCTGGTTCCCAAGTTATAGCTTCGAAACCAGCGACGAAAAGCCCCCCTCACCCCGACCCTCTCCCCCCTTGAAGGGTGGAGAGGGGGGTAAAAGGCTGGTTCACTACCCAGGCTGGTTCCCAAGCTCTAGCTTGGGAACCCAAGACCGGGAAGATCTAGCTTCCTCACTTCCCTAATCCGGCGGATAGGCTGGTTTAGGAGGCTGGTTCCCGAGTTATAGCTTCGAAACCAGCGACGAAAAGGGGGGGGGGCGCGCCGCCCCCCCCCCCCCCGCCCCGCCCCGGCGAGGAGGGGGGGGAGGAGGAGAAAGAA
>JAZDGM010000170.1:0-27113 GCA_043806915.1 Pseudomonadota bacterium
CCCGGCGGTTTTTTTCTGGCATAAAATTATTGGAGAATATACCGCCGGCGAATACTGGGACCAGGTCATTGTCGGCGGCCGCCGGCACTTTTTTCGGATATTTCCACGGGAAAAAGATGGTCCGCCGACCCTCGATCCACCTCGGGACAACCCAGGGCAACCGACCGGGAAAAAGTGAAAAGAGGGCTTTTCGTAATAACAAGTCGAACCGCGGTCCCTTCCTCGCGCCGTCGAGAATATCGTTTAGGGGGCCTCGCGAAATGGTCGGGGCCGCGGCGGAGACCACGGCCCGCAATCCCGCGCCCGGCGTTCGACCGACCCGCCGCGGCCGCCGACCGATTAGGGGAAAAGTTGATAACCGGTTGATATATAAAACATTAGAACAATAAACCTTGACTTCGCCCCTGTTAGCGTTATACTGCTAGCGCCAACGTGATGTAATTTTCGGGGCGCCAACGGATGATGCGATTAATGTCGTCGCCGCGCCGGGGGAGTTTCCGGGGGAACGGTCTTCTGAATCCAAGATGACAGGAGGCAAGGTTCAACTTGGTCTTTTTTCCTGCCCAATATAAGAGAATGTTTTCCGGCGGCTTTGATATTCCGGACCCGGGGGAATTATTGACCCCGGGCCTTTTTTATTAAAAAAATTGGGGTGAAATTATGTCGTGGTTATTTCGGAATAAGGTGGGGTCCACAATAAAGACGCGCCGCGTCCTCCTGATGGTCCTGGCTTTGCTGGTCTCGGTTCTGGTTTTGGGCGGTTGTTCCTCGGCCCCGACGGTCGAGAGAAAAGCCGTGGACGAGGATATCGACCTGAGCGGACGTTGGAACGACGTCGATTCCCGCATGGTGTCCCGGGAAATGATCCCCGATTGTCTGAATCGTCCCTGGCGAACCAGATTCATGAGCGAAAACGGGGGCAAAATGCCCACGGTAATTGTCGGCGCGGTGAAAAACCGCAGTCACGAGCACATAAACGTGTTGACCTTCACCAAGGATATGGAACGAGAGCTGATCAATTCGGGCTTGGTCCAGTTTGTGGCCTCGGCCGGCGAGCGGGTGGAAGTTCGCGACGAGAGGGTCGACCAGGCCCAAAACGCCACCGAGGAAACCATGAAAGGTGCCGGCAAGGAGATTGGAGCCGACTTCATGTTGATCGGGACCATCAACACCATCGCCGACACTATCCAGGGCAAAAGCCTGATGTATTATCAGGTGAACCTGGAACTGATCGATATGAGAAACAATATCAAGGCTTGGATCGGGGAGACCAAGGTCAAGAAAGTCGTAACCAAGCCTGGGGTGAAATGGTGAGAATGACTCCGCCGCCAAGACCGGAGGGCCGACCCCATGGAATCGGGACGGCCCCTGGCGGGCGCGGGGGCTCGACCGGCCGGGATGCTGGACCGGTCGGGGGGGCGCCGGCCCGCTTCTTGGTCTCATGCTTTATCGGTCTGGTCCTGTCGATCCTAGTCGCCTCCGCGTGCACTTCCACGGTAAAATATTCCAAGGAAATGGATTCGCTTTTGGCGCTGAACAGATTCGACCTAGCCTATGAGGAAATTTTAAAAAACAAAAAAGAATATAGCAACCTAGATCAGTCATTGTACTATCTTGACCTGGGAATCCTGGCCCATTACGCCGGACGCTTCGAGGAAAGCAACCGGAACCTGGCCCAGGCGGAGCTTATCCTGGACGACCTTTACACCACAAGCATTTCCAAGGAAAGCGCGGCCATGGTGGTCAACGAGAAGACCTTGCCTTATGACGGGGAGGATTTCGAGAGAGCCTTGGTCAATATGTTTATGTCCCTTAATTACACCGCCCTGGGACTGCGGGACGACGCCCTGGTGGAAGCGCGAAAGGTCGATCAGAAGCTGGCGGTGATCAACGCCCGATACCCTGAAGATAAAAAAAACGTATACAAGGAAGACGCCTTTATCCGTTACATGATGGGCCTGTTGTACGAAAGCGACGGGGAAATGAACGACGCGCTCATTTCCTACCGAAAATCCGTGGACATTTATCGAAGAGACTATTTCCCGGCTTACGGGACCACGGCGCCGTCGCTGCTGTACGAGAGCCTCTTTTGGGCCGCGGAGGCCATGAAGTTTGATGACGAAAAAAACCTGGCCCTCAAGGGGTTGGGCCGCCAACCGTCCCTGACCTGGAAGCAAAAAAAGGATCAAGCCTCGATAATTTTCATCCATTATAATGGGCGCGGCCCCCGCAAGGTGGAGCAATCCTTCATGTTTCCCATGCCGGACGGCAAGCCGAACCGTATCGCCCTCCCGGTTTTCAAGGAATCCACGCCCCGGATCGCTTATGGAAAAATCCAGGTTCACGACCTGACCGACGGGAGAACCTATCACGGTTCCACCCAGTTAATGGAAAATCTTGCCGCGATCGCGGTCCTTAACCTGGAAAACGAAAGAGCCCGCTTGATCGCCCGAGCGATTTTACGGGCCGCGATTCAATACGGGCTGTCCGAGGGAGCATCCGCGGCGGCCAAGGAAGCCGTGGGCGGGAAGGACGGGGAAACCGTCGGCCAGATTGTATCCCTTCTGGCCGGAGTGGCCCGGACCGTGATCGCGGCCGCGGACTTGCGCCACTGGAGGCTGTTGCCCGCTGAAATCAGGGCGGCCAGGCTGGATGTTCCGCCTGGTGAATACAAGGCCGACGTCGAATTCATGAACTCCTACAACCAGAAGGTCCAAACCGGTTCCTACGGGCCGTTGTCGGTCCGACGGGGCGAGGTCGCCATTGTCTTTCTTGAATCCATTCAGTAAGGGTGGAGGTTGTTTTGTCGGATAATAATTGGAAAAAAACGTTCGCGACAATTCTTTGTTCAGGCTTGATTTCAGCCCTCCTTTTTTCCGCCTGCGCCACGGGCCAGGTCAAGACCGGCGCCGGGACTTCTTCCGGCAGGCCCGCTTGGATCGACGGCGCTTCCCCTGAATACCCGGTTTCAAAATATCTCACCGGGGTCGGTCGGGGACGGGACCGGGACTTGGCCGAGGCCGGGGCCAGGGCTGAAATCGCCAGGATTTTTCGCAGCGAGGTTAATTCCAGGCAGAAAATTTATCAGGAATACGTCCAGGTTATTTCCAAGGGCAAGGAAAACGTGGAAGATTCCGTCTCCGTCGAGGACCTGACCGAGATTACAACCAGCAGGGTCATGTCCGGCGCCAGGATCGCGGAAGTGTTTGAGGACCCTGGAGTCATGCATTACGCCCTCGCGGTCCTGGAACGCGGCCCCACCTCGGAACAGCTCGAAAATAAGATAAGGGAGCTCGACCAGGCGGTCCTGGATGAATGGAATCGAGCTCAAGCGGAAACCGAGAGACTCCCTCGAATCCGGATGTTGTCCCGGGCCTTGAATTTTTACTTGCAGCGGGACGCCTTGAACGCCGACCTGGGAGTGATCGGTCGCCGGACCATTCCCTCGGAATTGAACGGCGCCGAGCTGAAGGCCCAGGTGGAATCGGAGCTGTTCCACGGAACGACCATGAGCTTGGCCGTGGTAGGTTCTCGAGCCGAGGACATTCATGCTTCCCTGACCGAGGCGCTCAACCAACAAGGTTTTTCCGTCGGCGGCTCCCCGAACCCGGATGTCCGGATCGAGGTCAGGGTGAGGATTGAACCGCTTGATCGGGCCGATCCCAAGTGGACGTACGCCTTGTGGACTTTATCCATGGAAATGACCGACAGCCGGCAGGGGAAGGTTTTCGGGAGTTATCAAAAAACCGATAGGGAAGCTCACTTGACCTGGCAGTCGGCCGAGGAACGGGCCGTCCGGGCCATTAGCATTGTCTTGCGCGATGAAGTCGCCGGCCAGGTCAGGAAATACCTGTTGGGTGAATAGGCCAACCGGTCGGCGTTGTCGTCCGGGGCGGGCTCAATCTTCCCCTCGGAAGGCCCCGGGACGTTTCCAAAACTGAATTATCGGCCCAGGGCCGAGACCATGTCGGAGGGTGTGATATGAAATTGGAACGTTCCTTGGTTTGGGGTTTTTTACTCCTGACCGTGATGATCATGGGGTGCCCTGCCCCTCCTCCGACCAACCCGTCTCTCGAGCCTAAACAGGGCGCTCCGGAAAAAATACCAGAATGGCTCGACAAAATGCCGGTCGACGAGGTCTATTTTTACGCCATAGGCGTGTCTGGACCCACCAGGAATCCCAAGGACGCCTGGACGCAGGCCGCGAAACGGGCCCGGGTCGAACTGGGGCGGACGGTGATCTCCTACGTGGCCAGCATAAGTTCCAGTCGCCTGACCGATAAGGGTCAGTACATCCTCATGGAGGAAACCGTTATTTCCGAGGCGGTGCTAAAGCATTCCGAAATCGTCGGGCGTTGGTTCGACCGAACCGGCGTTCACGGCTTTCCAAGCCATTATTACTTATTGCTCAGAATGGACAAAAAAGAGGGGAAAGGACTGTTGGCGCCATGAGGCCGGTGGTCCCCGATAACGCCCCCGGTTTGTTAATGATAGGTTTTAACCAATAAAAAGTGAGGGTTGTATGGTTAGGCATTTTACAAAAATAGGTCTTTTGACCGTGATGGCCTTTTTGATGTTCTGTTCGTCGGCCTGGGCCTTGACCCCCAAGGACATTTACCAGAAAGTGGGGCAAGGGGTGGTGCTGATCATGGTGGCCGACGAGTCCGGGTCCGGGAAGGTTGGGACCGGCTCCGTGATCAGCCGCGACGGTTTGGTCATCACCAACGCTCACGTCATTATGGACCGCAAAAGCGGGGTCATGGGGAATAATATCCAGATTTATTTCAAGCCCCCCCGCTTGACCGGCAACTTCAGCCAGGACCTGGGCAGGGCCTACCGCGCTCAAATCCTGGCCCATGACGCCGACCTTGACCTCGGCCTCTTGAAGATCGTGGACCCGCCTCAACCCCTCACCGTCGTCGGCCTGGGCGATTCCGATCAGATTGGCATTGGGGAGCAGGTCTATGCCATCGGCCACCCGGAACAGGGCGGGCTGTGGAGCATGACCGCCGGGATCATCAGCGCCAGGCGCCAAGCCGCCTACGATATCCCCGGCAAGGACCTTTTTCAGACCGACGCCGGGATAAACCGCGGGAATTCCGGCGGGCCCCTGCTAGGCGATTCCGGGTTGATGGTCGGCATCAACTCCTCCATCGCCCGCAAGGCCTCCGACGGGTTGGCCATTACCGGAATAAACTACGCCATTCAGTCGGACGCGGCCATGCGCTGGATGAAATCCAAGGGGTATAGCGTGCCGATCGCGGCCGGTTTGACTATCGCGGAAGTCACCCCCCAGCCCACGGCGCCGACCCTGCCCGCTCCGCCCTCCACGGCGGCGCCCTACATCCCCAAGCCCACGTCTCCCTTAACCACCGCTCCGCCGCAAGTGATTGAACCGACCCCGCCGCAAGTGATCGAGCCGACCCCGCCGGTGGTGGAGAAGCCGACGATTGAGACGAAACCCGCGGCCCCGCTGGTTAAAAAAAACCCGGTCCTGACGGACGACGAAAAGTTTTTGACCCAAAAGAGGCCCTACGACGCCGACGACCTGATCAAGTCCATGAAGGAAATGGAAGACATGATGGATGAGATGCGCGACGTTATCAAAAGTAAGTTTAAGGACTAGCAAAGGAGAACTTTAGATGAAAAAACATGCCTTGATCGTTGGATTATGTCTCATGCTCGCTTTGGTTCTGGGCGCTTGCGCCGGACCCGAGAAAAAAACCACATCCGCCACTCCCGTGACCATCCCGGCCGGTCCGGAATGGGTCATGAAGGGCAGTGGAGCTTTCGACGTCGGCGACCGGCAGGTTTTCTACGGGGTCGGGGTCGCCTCGGGCATTAAAAACAGGGCCTTGCTGATTTCCACCTCGGACAACCGGGCCAGGGCCGAGATCGCCAAGACCCTCGATACCTACGTGGCCTACCTGTCCAAGGATTATATGGCCGCCACCAGCTCCGGGGAACAGGCCGTGGAAGAACAGCACGTCGAGCAGGCCCTCAAGACTTTCAGCAAAAGGACCCTGGCTGGAGTCAAAATCGTGGACCGCTGGCAGGACCCGGTGGAGGGCTCCATGTATTCCCTGGCTGAATACGACCTGGAAGGGATGAAACGCGCCCTGGCTAACGCCAATGACCTGGATCAACAGTTGCGTGAGCACGTCAAGGAAAACGCCGATAAACTGCACGGTCAATTGGAAGAATTGGAAAAAAGGCAGTAGACCCCGCTGAACGTTCCGGCCGATGGGCATTATTTCCCCTCGGCCGGAAAACGGGCGCCCAGGCGCCCGTTTTGTTTACGAATAGTTGTTCAAAAGGCTAAATCGGGCTTCCAAACCTTCCATACGGCGCCGGCCAGGTCGGGGCCGGGCTTTAGGGTGGGTTTTCCAGGCGTCCAGCCGGATGGGGTGACCTCGCCTGTTTTGGCCACGTGCTGAAAAGCCTGAACCTGCCTGATCAGTTCACCGACGTTACGGCCGACTTCCGGAGTCATCACTTCCATGGCCATGATTACGCCTTCCGGATTGATGATGAAGCGGCCACGAATGTCGACCCCCGCCGCTTCCTCGTAAACCCCGTAGGCGGCGCCGATTCGACCGCCGGCGTCCGAAAGCATGGGAAAGGGAACTCCGCCCTCGACCATTTTGGATAACTCTTCTTCCTGCCAAATTTTATGGGAAAAGCGGCTGTCCGTGCTCATGGCCAGGACTTGAACGCCCAGGGCGCGAAGTTCGTTGTATTTGACCGCGACCGCGGTCAATTCGGTCGGTCAAACAAAAGTGAAATCGCCGGGGTAAAAGCAGAGGACGACCCATTCTCCCTTGTAATTCGATAGTTTGATGTTCTTGAACCCGCCGTTTACATAAGCCGCCGCTTCAAAATCAGGCGCCGGTCTTCCAACCCTGGCCGTCATTTTATACCCCTCCCGCGCCGATCCCGTTTCAGGTTGCCGTGCTGCTTCCCCTTCCGCCGGTTGAATGACCCCGGCCGCCGGTTGAACGCAGCCTTCCCTAACCTCCGCCATCAATAACCTCCTCTTCCACTTAAGGGTTGTCTATTACGCGCGTTTTCCTAGCGAGGCGTCACGCTTTCCTTGGTTTCCGCCCTTTGACGGCGTTTTTATTTCCACTCAAACCCGCGCTTGCCCCCTTAACCAAGAAGCGATCCATCGTCAAACCACACGATAACACGTCATTTACCATCGATATTATAAATAGTGTAATCCAGCGGAAAACAACGGTCAAGGGGTATGGATTGATAAAATATTTTCAAAGGACATCCATAATTAATCTGTTTTTATTTGACAATTAATTCAAATGAGAACGTCGCTCCTGGGAACGCGAGCATCTTGCTCGCGGAAAATTAAGAAAATGCGGCCAAGATGGCCGCGCTCCCAGGGAAGGTCCCAGGCGAAGCGGGGTTTTGGACGGGGGCGACCGGATTGTCCGAAGATGTTCGCTAGTACGGCCAATGGAGGCGAGACCAGGCGGAAAAACGTCTCGGCCATCTCTACCCCAAGGTCACGGTCACCCCGGAAATGGCCAAGGAGCGGCTGGACCTGAAACCGTATGTCGGCCAGGAATCGACCGTCATCGCCTGGCTGTGGGCAAGGACGGTGAAGCGCCAAAACCCTGCTTGCGGCTGCCGCATGCCCATGCTTCGATCCTTCCGGTTGAGCACAAAGAAAGGCAAGGAAGCCTGGGCGGAACCGATTTTGAATCACGAAGATGGAACGGTTTGTTTTCGTATCCGGTCGGTTTAAGACCGCGGTTTGGCAACTCATGCGGATATCGATTTTAAAATGGATGTCCAGGTGAAATACAAATGTTAATAGAATTAATTGGACAGAGGCGGCGAGAAAAGTCAAACTTGTATTCAGCGAGCCATAACCCGGGATTGGGTTTGGCCGGCGGCTAGGTGGGCGTAATTCGCCCGCGCCGGCCGTCGCCGGATCGAAATAGCCTGGAGGCCGGGAGCAGGCGGGAAATTTCCGTCGGTCGGCCCAAGCGAGGGAGAAATGGAGACAACGCAGCTTCTTCAAGAACGTCTGAAACTCGTCCTGGACGCCGCGGCGCTGGAAAAGCCCGACCGCACGCCGGTCGTTCTGGAATACAGCGCCTTCGCGGCTTACGCCGCTGGTCGAAGCATGGCCGACTTCGTCTCGTCCCCGGCCAGGGCGACCGAGATCATGATCGAGGCCCGCCACAAGGTCGGCGGCGGCGACGCCATGAATTACGGGACGTTCACCCCCCATTCCCTTTCCTACCTTTTTATGTCCAAGGTGCGGACGCCGGGCCATGAGCTTCCGGATAACGATATCTGGCAGGTCGATGAAAAAGAGTTGATGACCCGGGATGATTATGACCTTATCCGGGAAATGGGGTGGCCGGGCTTCCTTGACCGTTTCATGGCGGAGCGGGTTTTTAACGACCTGCCCGAGGCCTTGCGGCCGGAGAACCTTCCGCGCGGGAATACCAGGCGGGCCTGGGCCGAAATCGGCGTACCCGTGTTGATGGGCGGGGACGTGACCACGCCCCTGGAACTGCTCAGCGGCGGCCGGACCATGATGGGCTTCATCACCGACCTGTTCGAGATACCGGACACGGTCGAGGCGGCCATGGAATCCATCTGCCCTCATTTGGCCAAGGTCGCTTGCCGGCGGGCCAAGGCGGCCGGGTTCCCGGCGGTTTGGGTCGGCGGCTGGCGGGCCGCGCCGTCCATGCTGTCGCCGGCCCTGTGGGACCGCTTCGCCTGGCCTTATTTCAAACGGTTGGTGGAGGAAGTGGTGGAGATGGGGTTGATCGCCATTCTGCACCTTGATGCAAACTGGACCAGCCGGCTGGACCGCTTTCGGGAACTGCCCGGGGGACGCTGCATAATGTCCCTGGACGGCGAAACCGATATTTTCCAGGCCAAGAGAATCGTGGGCGACCACCTCTGCCTGATGGGCGACGTCCCGGCGGCGCTGCTGTATTTGGGCGAACCCGCCGAGGTCCGCGATTACTGCCGCAAACTGATAAGGGAAATCGGGCCGGAAGGTTTCATCTTGCAGTCCGGCTGCGACATTCCCGCCAACGCCAAACTGGAAAACGCGCGGGCCATGGTGGAAACGGCCCTGGACGCGTGACGCCTCGCCCCGCGGCCGCAATCGGGCAAAGGAGCTTTTATGTCAATCCAGGATATTTTTAACGCCGTGATCAGCTATGACCGCCTCGGCATCGCCGCTCTGACCGAAAAGGAGATCACCGCCGGAACCTCGGTCCAGCGAATACTCAACCAGGGTCTCATCGCTCCCATGGACGAGGTGGGCCGGAAATTTTCCGAGGGGGTATTGTTCATGCCCGAAATGATGATGGCGGGCCAAACCATGAAGGAGGCCATGAAGGTTCTGAAGCCCCACCTGGTCGGCAAGGTCGCCTCGCCGGCTGGAACGGTGGTAATCGCCACGGTCAAGGGCGACCTTCACGATATCGGCAAGAACCTGGTGGCCTTGATGCTGGAGGGGGGAGGTTTCACGGTCCATGATCTGGGAGTGGATGTACCCACGGAGAAATTGGTGGAAGAGGCTCGCCGGACCCAGGCCGACATCGTCGCCCTCTCCGCCCTGTTGACGACCACCATGCCCGCCATGGCGGAAACCACGGCGGCCTTGAAAACGGCGCCGCGGGAGGTTCGGGTGATCGTTGGCGGCGCTCCCGTGACGGAAGCCTTCGCCCAAAAAATCGGGGCCGACGGTTATGCCGAAAACGGACCGAAAGCCGTGGAGTTAGCCAGGACCCTGCTTGGCCCGCGATGATATCCGCCGGCAAGGTTTTGTCGCCGGCGGTTTCAAAATACCCGCCGCTTCAGTCATGGCCGGCCGGGTTGCGCCGCTAGCGGACCGGCCCGATCTCGCCCCGGCCGCCGAACAGGGTATCCGGCGACCCGGCCGGCGGCCGTTCACCTTTCGATCCGGCCCGGCAAGATAAACTCATATCGTTTCCCCAACAATTTGGTCAAGACCCAGCGGTCCAGGCGCCGGGCGCCCAGGAAAAGGGTCCAGATCATTTTGTCTCCCTGGTAGTATTTAGTCACGCTCGGCCCCGACAGCGGGTCCGAGCCGGCCGGAAGGCCGCGATTTATAACCTTGATAAAATCCGGCAAAAGGTCCGATTTTTTTTCCTTGAACAGATTGGCCGCCAGGTCGGTCATGCTCTGGGACGGGTCGTAATACCGATTCAGCACTTCCCCCGCGAAAAGATATTTCAGCAGTTTTCGCAGGGGCTTGGGCGTGGACCGCAGAATCAGGTCCGGGTTCAGGCGGTGCGCCCCGTTGTGTCGGATGAAGGGCGTGCTGGTGTCCACCAAGCGCGGCGGCCCGTCGTCGGGGAGGGCCCAGTTGGAAAGCTGGGCGTCAACGGCCAGTTCCAGGCCCGGACCGTGCGCCTGGTTGAAGCGCCAGACCTTTTGTATTTCCGCCAGTACTCTTTCCAGGAGGTCCCGGCATTCCTCCCGGGTCCGGGAATGGATCATCCCATGGACGAAACTTTCCAGGGGGAAAAGGGTTTGGGCGATGTACAGGACCACCGGCCCGTTGGGGGACTCGATCACCAAGGTTTCGGTTTCCGGGAGGCTCAAGCCGGCTTCGGTCAGCAGGCGGCAATAATCGTAATACAGGGCGCGGTAATTTTCCGCCTCGGCCCGGGTGGTAAAAAGGGGCATTCTTTTGTAGGCCGTGGAATCGTCGTTTCCCAGCCTGAAGATGGCGGAAATCTCTCCATACCCGATCATCACGGCCGGAACACGCGAAGCTTCCAGGTCTTGCGGGTTCAGGCCGGCTTCGAATTTTAACAGGAGTTCCTGGTCGATCTTCATCCGCCCCTCCTTTAAATGACGGCCCGGAACGAGGCCGTGTCGGCGAGGGCGGAATCGAGTCTTTCCAGGACGAATTCCACTTCCCGGTCGTCGATTATCAACGGCGGCAGAAATTGACAGACCGATTTGTCGTTGTTGGCGTAAACCATGAAAAGCCCGTTTTGATAGGCCGCGGCGCACAGGAGCGGCCCGCATATTTGGTCTTCCAACTCGAGCCCCATGAAAAGCCCCAACTGCCGCAGGCCTTTCAACAGGTCGTGCTTGGCCGCCAAGCGGGCGATTCCTTCCCTGAAGACCTCGGACAACCCAACCACTCGCGCCAGGAAGTCCGGAGTGGAACTGATTTCGAGAACCTTCAGGGCGGTCCGGCAGCCAAGTTCCGCTCCGCCGAAGGTCGAGACATGAATGTGCGGATCGGGGTGAAAGACCGCTTCCAGGGGGCGGCGCAGCACGGTGGCGGTTATGGGATAGAGGCCCCCGGATAGCCCCTTGCCCAGCACCGCCATGTCGGGAATGATCCCGAAATGCTCGAAGGCCCAAAACTTGCCGGTGCGACCCAGGCCGGTCTGAACTTCGTCCAGGATGAGGAGCGCGCCGTTTTCAGTGCATAAGCCGCGAACCTGCTTGAAATATTCCGGCGGCGGAATCGGCATGCCCAGGGTGGCGGGGATGGTTTCCAATAGCACGGCCGCGGCCCCGCCCGCCAACTCCTTCTCCAAGGCCGGGACGTCGGCGAAGGGGACCTGCACGAACCCCGGCGCGGGCGGGCCGAAGGGCGACCGGTATTTTTCGTCGCCCGCGGCCAGGGCCAACCCCGTGTGACCGTGGTACCCGCCGTGGGCGGATATGATTTTTTCCCTCCCGGTAAACCCCCGGGCCACCTTGATGGCCAGGTCGACCGCTTCCCCGCCCGAAACCCCGAACACCGTGTAATCCAGGTCCCCGGGTGAAAGATCGGATATCTTTTTTCCCAAGGCGGCCCGGGCCTCGCTTATCAGGTGGCCGTTTCCGATATCCACCTCGGCCAGGGCCTCGGTCAAGGCCTTGACTATTTCCGGGTTGCGGTGCCCCAGATTGTACACGCCGCCGTTGCCGTGGAGGTTGAAGAGTTTTTTCCCGCCATCGACGTCCCACATCCAACAGCCCTGGCGTTTTCCGATCACGAAATCCATGTTCAGCAGTCGCCAGAAGGCGGCCTTGCCCGAGGAAACGTGGTCGCCGAAGGCGGCGACGAGTTCAGCCTTGGAAGCGAAAAGTCCCATGTTTACTCCTTTTCCCGAACGACCGCCCGGGGCAGCCCGTTTAAAAAAATCCGGACTTGTTCAGAGATTAGGTCTTCCAGATCGAAATCGACGTTTTCCAGGAAATCACGCTTGTGGATATACAGGACGCCTTCGATGGCCGCCCAGGCCGCCAGGGTCAGTCGCCAGGGGTCCGCGTCCGGAGGCAGGTCCCCGGCGGAAACCGCGTCACTGAAGACCCGATGAGGAAAAGAGAGCGCCGCGGCGGTCAGTTCTTCCAGCCGTTCCCGCAACTCCCGGGAAACCCGCAGTTTTTTAAAGGGAAAATCCAGCAGGTCGAAGTCGTCCCGACAACCGGTGTAGATGCTCGAGTAGGCCCGGGCCAGGGCGGAAAAGCGATCCGCGAAGGCGCCGGAATCCGGGAAATGGTCCCCGAGAACCTCGATATGCAGCCGCAGGACTTCCTCGCACAGGCGGCCGTATATTTCGTCCTTGCCGTTGAAATAGAAATAGAGGGCGCCCGTGGTCAGCGCGGCCTCCGCGGCGATATCCCTCATGGTGGCGTTGTGGTAGCCTTTTTGGAGGAACAGTTTCCGGGCCGCGGACAGGATTATCCTGATTCGCTCCGTTTTTTCCTTTTCCCGGCGCGCGGCGGCGACCTTGGTCATGGTTGGCCTGGCGTCTTCCTCGGTTTTGTGTTTAGGTCTATATAACAACACTATTTATCATAACAATGTTATCTTGGTCAAGTTTTTTTCCGAAAAAGATTAAGCCGCGCCCGGGCGCGGCGCGGCCCCGGCCAAAAAAAAGTTGGTCGACCAGCGGTCGGCTGGAGGAAAAAGCGGCCGGGCCCCCATGGACCCGGCAGCGGGCGCGGCCGTCTCGTTTACGGCCCGAAAAAGTGGAAAGCGTGGTTAAGTCGGGGGCGGGAGAAAAGGCTACAGTATCTTGACCCATAAAAGCCGGGCGGGCTCCCGTCCGGGGTTTTTCCAGCTCGAGGGCGATTCGGTGGTCAGATAAACGACCTGTCCCGGTTCGAGGTTGAAAACCCGCGGCCCAAGTTTCAATTCCAATCTTCCGGACAGCAGATAACCGAATTCCTCTCCTTTGTGGGTGAAGAAGTGGACCGGCAAGGACTCATCCGGGGAGACTTCAACCAGGCAGGGTTCTATTTTTCCGTCGAAGTCGATGGGCGTCAGCCGGATGGCCTGGGCCAACTGGTCGAAATGAGAGGGCAGCCGGATCGTGGTCTGGTCCTCGCCGGAAAAAACGACCTGTTTTTTGGCGCTTTCGGTGGAGGAAAAGAAGGAGCCGACTTCCACGCCCAGGACCTCCGCCATTTTCAGCATGGCCGGCAGGGAAGGGTAAATCAGGTTGCTTTCCACCTGGGAGATGGTGCTGGGGGTTACGCCGACCAGCTTGGCCAGGTCGGTTTGGGACAGGGCTTTTTTGGTCCGGAGTTCCTTGATGCGGGAACCCAGGTTCAAACCGCCGGTGGAACGTTTTTGGCTGTCAAAGGTGATCTGCCGTCCCTTGGCCCAATAGGTCAGGGACTTCTGGAAAAAGGTGGTGTCCCGGCCGGCGGCTTTCAGAATGGTCAGAAAGGTGGCGCCCCTTTTGATGGACAATTCAATCACCACCTGGGCGATCTTGGTGATAATGGCCTTGAGGCGGGATGAGTGGGCGTCCTTTTCCATGACCCAGTAGGCTATTGTTTCCAGTTCATACAGCCTGGGGCAGGCGCTGGAATAGAACTTGATTATTTCGTCTTCTCCGCCCCAAAGTTCCTGCATGCCGGTTAGACTGTCGAAGACCAGGCGAACGTCTCCTTCCAGGGTTTCGTGAATGCCGTAAATACGGGCGCTTACTCGGGAAGAGTCCCGCGGCTCCTTTACTTGAATCACCTTGGCCTGGAGGGTTTCGGGGGGGTGCTGGTAGAATTTCAGGAAAATAGGGGAGCTTTCGCCTTTCCCATGGGTAAAGCAGTCCAGGACGGTCAGGTTGGCGTAATCGGCCAGGGCGCCGAGCTTGTCGAACAAAACCTTGGGGGAATAGTCGAAGCTGACGTAAATGATCGGTTTTCCGGCGTCCCGGGAAACCTGGAGAAAATTTTGACAAAAGACCCAAGCCAGGCTTCCGGTATGGTCCTGCCAGACGACATTGTCTCCCACGAAAAGCCCGCCTACATACTGGTCGAGTTGACCGACGCCGGAAGACAGGCGATTTGGTTCAGGCATAATAAGAATCTCCAAAAAGAAAAACAGTCCGCCGCGGCGGAACCGGGAAGGGAACGATCGGGGGGCCGCCGTTAGGTCCGGTCGGTTCGGCGGACTTTCATCCGCCGGTCGGGCGGCTCGAACCGCGGCCCCGGGCCACGACTCAAATCCGCGCCAAGAACGTGAACCGTCCCACCCCAAAAGGTGGAGGACCCAACCGCGGCGGCGAGGTCGCGGGCGGATCGTTCGGACGATATTCGATGTTTCCGGCGGCGGTTTTTCCGATTCCGGATACAGCCCAAATCCCAAATGCTCTATTATCATATTCCTTCCAATAATTGGATGATTTTTTAGCCAAGGGAAAAGCGTTTCCTTCATCCCGACTGTCCGGCCCGGGCCGCCCGACGCGGGGAGGCGGGTCCCTTGGGCGAGGCGCGTTGGTTTTCACATTTGCCCACTGTTACCGATGGACAAAGCCGACGGGGCTATGTTATTTTTCCGAAAAGCGCGGCTAAAAAAACGATCCGAGACCAGCCCCGCGGGAGGGGTATGGAGGAGAATAATGAAGATTATCTGCCCTTTTTGTAATTTTTCGCGGGATGTCGATCCGGACAAACTGCCGGCCAACGTCAAGCGGGCGACTTGCCCCAAATGCCGGCAGAAGTTCGACTTAAACCTTGACTCCGTCCCTTTGCGGCCGGAGAGTCCCACTCCCCGCCCGATCGCCACGCCCCCCGCGGCGGCGCCGGCCTCCAGGGAAAAATACCGCCCCATGGTGGACCGGGAGTCCGAGAACCTGGGGGAGTGGAAGGCGGCTTCCTCGACTTCCGCCGCTTTTTCGGATGAAGACGCCGGAGAGGAGCGGGGCGGGGTGCCGTGGGAGGAACGTCCGGACGGATTTTTCGGCGATATGTGGGCCACGGCCAAAATGGCGATGTTCAGCCCCAGTCGGTTTTTCGAGAGCATGCCCATTAGCGGGGGGACCAAGGCGCCCCTGGGTTTCGGGATTTTGACGGGAACCCTGGGGACCCTTTTCGCCTTGACCTATCAGGCCTTGTTCACCATCCTCGGCCTCGGAATCGGCGGCGGTTTTGGCATGTCCGAAATGGGCTTTTCCGCCGAGACGCCCTTGGCGTTCATGCTAATGGGCCTGGTGGCCGCCGTCGTGTTCACTCCCCTGGCCATCCTGATCGGGCTTTATATCGGGTCGGCCATCGCGCATCTCTTCTTGGTGATCGTCAGGGGCGGCGGTGGAGGCTTTCAAGCCACCTTCAGGGTCATGGCCTATTCCTCCAGTTGCCAGTTGCTGAACGCCATTCCCCTTCTGGGCAGCTTTCTCGGCGGTTTGTGGGGGATGGTGGTCGCGGTCATCGGCCTGGCCCGGGCGCACGAAGTTGGCGTGGGCCGGGTGATCTTGGGTCTTTTCGTCCTGCCCCTGGTTCTGGTGATTCTTTTTGGGGTCGGGATCGCTTTTCTCGTCGGCGGGCTCCCTTTCTAGCGGTTATGGGGGAGCAAAGTGGACCACGCTCGGCGCCCCTGGCCCTTA
Source organism: Pseudomonadota bacterium (assembly GCA_043806915.1). Classification (GTDB taxonomy): domain Bacteria; phylum Desulfobacterota; class Desulfarculia; order Adiutricales; family JAGVGV01; genus JAZDGM01. The sequence continues at coordinate 15,858 of JAZDGM010000170.1, forward strand.
ACCCGGTCGGCCGGGTGATTTCCGGGCTGGCGGACCGCGACCGGGCCCCTCATCAAGGCCGCGGGACCGATCTAACCGCCTTTATTGAAATCAAACCCGAATTCCTCCCGGCCGCCGAGGATATTTCAACCGGGGACTTGGTGTGGGTCCTGTGCTGGTTTGACCGGGCCGCTCGGGACAGACTCAAGGTTCACCCCCGCGGCGATCTCTCGCGGCCGCTGACAGGGGTTTTTTCCACCCGTAGCCCGGCCCGGCCCAACCCGGTGTCCTTGACCCTGGTGGAAGTTCTGTCCATCAAGGACGGCCGGATCGAGGTCAAGGGCCTGGAAGCCTTGGACGGCACGCCCGTGATCGACCTCAAGCCCTACGTCGCGGCCATCGACCGCTGACCGCGGTTTTTCGATCCGGCGGACGAGGCGACGACGCCCCGTCCGCCGGTCATTCACGCCGAGCGACATCGACTTAACGGTCGGCCCTATTTCGCCGGCAACCATTCCAGCTCGTAATCCCTAGACCCCAGACCGAGCGATTCCGCGTATTCCAGTTGCTTTTCCCAGTCGATATTCGGGTACACGCCCCTGATCTTATCCTCGCCCGGACCGGTCGCGGTTTTCAGACAGGCGCCGGGCAGGGCCGGTTCCTGATTGACCAAGTCGGCCGAGGCTTGGTCGAGGGCCACGATGTCCGTGGAAGCCAGGATGCCTATATCCCGGACGATCGGGGCGTCCGCGAAGGGCAGGCAGTCGCATCCCGGGGATATTTGAGTCAGGAAATTGATGAAAAAGGACTTGCCTTCCTTTCCCTTTAACGCGGCGGCGGTGTATTCGACCATCTTTTCCATGAAGGTCGGAATGGAGGCGCTCCACTGGACCTGGATGGCCCCCTGGGGACAGGCCAGGATACAGTCGGCGCAACCGATGCATTTTTCTGGATTGATGAAGGCTTTCAGCGTCTTGGCGTTTGGCTGCTCCTGAAGCGTAATGGCCTTTTGGGAGCAGCGGGCCTGGCAATCCCCGCAGCCGATGCACTTCTTGGCCTGGACCTTGGGGCCGAGTCCGGAATGTTGGTCCAGTTTTCCACGCCTGGAGGCCGAGCCCATGCCGACGTTTTTAATCGCCCCGCCAAACCCGGCCACTTCGTGCAGCTTGAAATGGGCCGCGGAGATCAGGGCGTCGGCTTCCACCACCTCGGCGCCCACGTAGGCTATTTTCACATTTTTTTGGTTTATTTCCACCCCAATGGCGGAATTGCCCCGCAAACCGTCGGCGATTATCAAGGGCGCCCCGACCACGGACGGGGCGAAGCCGTTTTCCAAGGCGGTCCTAAGGTGCTGCGCGGAATTGGACCTGGTTCCGACATAGAGGGTGTTGGCGTCGGTGATGAACGGCGCCGCCTGGCACTGCGTGACTTTGTCCACGATGCGCTTGATATAGATGGGGCGAATGAAGGCGGTGTTGCCGCGTTCTCCAAAATGAAGCTTGATGGCCGTGAGGTCCCGGGGCTTCAGGGTTTTAGCCATTTCCAACGAATCGACCAACTGGTCAAGTTTTTGCAACATGTTTTGTTTGAAGGATGTTCTCATATCCGCGCCGAAAACTTTGCTCTTCATGAGCGTCCCTCCCTGGTTTTTTTGCCGGCCGCGGCCGCGCCGGTCAGAAATGAAATATCACATCGGCCCAGGTAATCCCAGGGGGGAGGCGGGAAAAGGAGCGGATAGGGGGTTGGAGCGAGAGTTTTTGACGCGAAAAATGCCCCGCGGACCGTTTGGGCTCTCAACGCGCGCGGGTTTCAAGTCGCCGCGGTCCCGGACTTGAAACCCGGTCCTTGGAAAAATAAAAAAATATTCTTGACAGCTACGGTTTTTCCAGGCATATAAGGCATATAAACGTCTAACAATATCCGTTGACCAGTACCGCGGGCGCCGACGGTTGTGAAGAAAGGAGACGGTTAATGGCCGTAACCAAGGAAAAGATTATCACCGATGTATACGAGAAGACTGGTTTGAGCAAAAGCCGGTCCCGCGATGTCGTGGAAAATCTTTTAGAGATTCTCAAGGATACGCTTGCTCGCGAGGAAAACATCCTTATCAGTGGATTTGGTAAGTTTGTGGTGAAGAGGAAGCGACCGCGCCGGGGCCGGAATCCTCAAACCAAGCAGGATTTGCAGCTTCGAGCCAGAAAAGTTGTGGTTTTCAAAACTTCCGGGGTCCTTCGTCGGACAATCAACGGCGGCGTGGATGTCGACGGAGATATGGACGACGAGGACGACGATTGATTCCTTCAAGCCGTTTCAAAACACGACTCCCGTCCAGAATCGCAGACGTCGCGGATTTAAGACCGAGGGAATATTCCGGCATCCCGTCGGCATCGATTCTCGCGCGTCAATTTCCTGGACTTGAGAATCGTCTGAAACGGCTGGGTTAAAATGCTTTGTTTCATCGGGCGACGACAAAGCAATCCTTGAATCCGATTCGTTCTAGACCGGCTTGAAGCTTCATGGCCTGCCCGATAGTTTTGACATCAGCGACTTGAACGCGAAAAAATACGGCGTCTCCCCGATCGAAAATTTGGATCGTGGCCACGCCGTATTCCAGTTTCATGCGCTCCATCAGGGCTTCGGCGTTTTTCCGATCTTGGAACGAGCCGATTTGGATGGCGAAATTCCCTTCCTCGTAACTTTGGGGTTGCACCAGAACCGGTTCCACTCGGCCGCCGTATTCACGTTTTTCCACCTGGCCCAGGGCTTCCAGGAGCACCGGAGCGGTTCCGGACCCCACCATGCCGAGTTCCTGGGCGCCGGCGTAACTGACGTCGATTATCCTGCCCTTGGCAAATGGGCCGCGATCATTGATCCGTAGGTTGACCGCCTTTTTGTTGTCCAAATTAGTCACCCGCACCCAGGTCTGCAAGGGAAGCGTCTTGTGCGCCGCCGTCATCTCATGCATGTTGTAGATTTCCCCGCTCGATGTTTTCCGGCCATGGTATTTTTGTCCATACCAGGAGGCCGCGCCTTTTTCGACGAATCCCTGGGAAGAGCCGAGGATGTGGTAACGCTCTCCATTGATGACATAGAAGTCCGCGGCGGCTGGAATCGCGTCCTCCTTGACGTTCCCCTCCGTTTGAGCCCCGCACCCGGCCAGTAAAGACGCCAAGAGGCCCAAGACGACTAAAGCCAGGGCCGGCGATTTATACTTGTTTCCCATTTTATCCCCCAAGGCGATTTTTATCCGATTTTACCAGCCCCGAAGCCTCCCTGTCCAGCCCGGAGCGTCGTAAACTCTCCGGATGCCGATGTTGCTCCGCTTGCCCGGATGGAAAAACAGAGATATAATGCCCGCATGAATCCGTGGCTATATCGTTTCCGGTCCTGGCGCCTGCGGCGGAAGCTCGTGGCGGGCGCCGTGCCGGAGGCGGTTCGTTTTCACCTGGATGTTCCTTCCACTCAAAAATTTTTCCAACCGGCCGACAAATCGCGGTTCGTGGTTTTTGACGTGGAAATGACCGGGCTTGGTCCGGGGGATCGACTCTTGTCCGTCGGCGCGGTCAGGATTGATGCCTCGCGCCTGATTCTGGGCGATAACTTCCATGAGATCGTCGATCCCGGGAGGGATATCCCCCCGGAAACGGTTCTGGTCCATAACATTGTTCCCGGCATGGCTTCCGGACGACCTTCCGCCGCAACGATCATGCCCGAGTTCTTGAAATTCATCGGGTCCGACGTCCTGGTCGCCCATAACGCCCGGTTCGACCTGGAGTTCATTAACCGTGAAATGACAGCCCATTTCGGCCTGCCACTTTTGAATCCGGTGATCGATTTGCTGCTCCTGAGCCGGACTAACAGCTATCTGCGGGAAAAATACGTCCTGACCGACGCGACCACCGACCATTCCCTTGATGGCCTGGCCGCCGCTTTCGGCCTGACTATCGAGGACCGGCATTCGGCGTTCGGCGACTCCCTGGCCGCGGGCCTGATCTTTTTGCGTCTGATGAAATCCTTGCAACGTTTCGGCATTTACAAGGTCAAGCATTTGTATAAAGCCGGAGGGCTTTGAGAACGGAGATTTTTGATGGATCGCTATAATGAAATAAAGGAATTCGCCCTGTCGCTGGGCGTGGATTTTTTCGGGGCGGCCGATTTGGAATCGTTTAAAGCCGACGAAAATATCCAGGTTGGACTGCTCGCGGGGTTCACCCGAGCCATATCCCTGGGCGCGGCTTTGTCCCGGGAAGTAATCGACGACCTGGTGGATCGCCCCACGCCGCACTATTCCCACCACTATCAGACGGTTAACAATCTACTCGACCAAGCGGCCCTGCGGGTCTCCGGGTTCATCCAAAGACGGGGCTTTCGGGCCCTGCCGGTCCCGGCGTCCCAGATATTGGATTGGGAAAACTGGCTCGGGGCCATAAGCCATAAAGCCGTCGCCCGAATGGCGGGGTTGGGCTGGCAAGGAAAAAGCCTCCTTTTGATTAATCCGGAAGTGGGACCCCGCATCAGGCTGGTCACGGTCTTGACCGATTTGAACCTGCCTCCGGACCAACCGCTGGCCAACCGTTGCGGAAAATGCCGGGAATGCGAACAGGCCTGCCCGGCCGGGGCGATTTTGGGACGGCCTTTCGGGGATGGTTACCGCGCTAGGTCGGAAGCCTGGAACGTGGAGGCTTGCGTGGAGCATCTGACCAATAAATTCGGGCAATTGAATGGAGTCACCGCCTTGATCTGCGGGCTCTGCATCAAGGCTTGTCCCTTCGGCCGTCGCGGCAAGCCTTATGGAGAAGCCAGCTGCGGGCCCGCGTCCTCGAGGGTCTCGGCCTGACCCGCCCAGCGGGCCTGGTTCCGACCGGAAGCCTTGGCCTGGTAGAGGGCTTGGTCGGCCGCCTTGACCAGGTCGGCCGGCTTTTTTTCTCTCGATGGTCGGCCCGTGGCCAGGCCCAGGCTGATGGTCACCCGGCCGAAGGGAGAGCCGCGGTGTTCTATTTGTAAATTTTCAACTGCCCGGCAGACGGCTTGCCCGATCTGGGAGGCGCCGAACAGGTCGGCGTTGGCGGCCGCGATGATAAACTCCTCGCCGCCATACCTGGCCACTATGTCCCCCGGTCGGGCCACGGTTCGACGCAAGGCCCCGGCGACCTGCCTCAGGCATTCGTCTCCAGCCGGATGACCGTACACATCGTTATAATTCTTGAAAAAATCAATGTCGGCCATGATGAGGGTCAGTCGTCCCCCCTCCCGCAGGGCCCGACGCCATTCCCGGTCCAGGAAATCCTCGAAATGCCTGCGGTTGGCTAGGCCGGTCAGGCCGTCGTGGAAGGAGAGGTGCTCCAGAAGCAAATTCGCCTTTTCCAGGTCCTGCTTCTGCTTTTCAATCACCTTGCCGTTAAAAAAATCCCGCGCCCGGTTGAGGTAGAGAATCCTCGATATGACCAGGGCCAGGATGGTGACGAAAAGCGCGGCTCCGACATTGACGGCGCTCTGGACGCCATGCGGTTGGAAAACCACGACCATGAGGGAGACCACGGTCAGGCCCGACCCGTAGGTCAGCAGGCTGCCCGGGCCGTCCATGTAGATAAAGGCCGCGGCCGCGAAAACGGCCATGATGAAGGCGTTCAGGTCGGTCTTGGCCATCTGGGCGATGCCGCTGGTCAGGGCGGCCAGGCAAATCAGGAAAATCAGGTGGGCCGAGGCTCGGAACTTGTCCTTGGCCGTGACTTCCCTGGGACTGACCGGTTGGGGCAGGATAAGCAGGAAGCCCGCCGACGCCGCGATCACTATCAGTCTCAGGGCCACAATATACGGCCCCACGGCCAGGATGCCCGGAGTCACCTTGAATTCCAGCACCCAGAGGTGGATGTAAATCAGGATCAGCATGGCCGGAATCAGTATTTTGGAACCCAACCGCAAGCGAAGAACATTGTGATAGGCGAGTTCCTCCGCCAATTCCTCCCGCTCCTGTCCTTTTAACGAGGGAAACCAAAACGACCCCAGGCCTTTAAGGTTTTTTTCCGCCATGCCGCCCGCCGCCTAGATTGTTGACCAGTCTTATCCATAGCACGTTTTTTCTAAAAAGAGGAGCCCGATCCAGGGGGCGGCCGAAACGCGACCAGGCGATCAAAACGGCCCGGCGTCGCCCGCCTCGCCGCCCGTCCAATCGAATATGAAATATTGAAAGGACATCCACAGATAACATCGATTTTGATGATGCCTAATTATGGATGTCCTTTGTCAAAAACCAAGGAGAGGTCTTATGTTCCGCTGGTTCCCAAGCTCTAGCTTGGGAACCCGGGAAGGGGAAGCTCTAGCTTCCCCACTTTATCCGGAAAGCAACCATGGGGAATCAACGCGGCGGTGAAGGTATCGATATTAGTCGGTTTGAAATTTCAACCGTCTCGTTGAACCCAGGCCTGAAGGCTCGCCGGGCAAGGTCTATCCCCTGGCCGGCGATTATGGGCGGGGCGGCGCTACATCTCGAGAGTGAGGAAGCCGGCGAAGCTTCGCCTCAAACCGTCAAGTAAAAACTTGATCTGTTTGTAAAGAAGTTGAAGCATATAGGTGTCTGGAGTTTGTAGGGTGCGCAACGCGCACCATTTTTTACTATTTTGCGGGCCTTGCCGCGGTAAATTGGAGACGTTGGCCGGCGCCTAGCGGGCGGGGTTGCTCCGCCCCCCGCTTTGAGTCATTAGGACTGCGACATTCTCTTTCCCGTCCCAGGGTCAGGGGCGCGCTGGCCTAAAAATAATGTGATCTCAGTAGGTTGGGTTGAGCCGAAGGCGAAACCCAACATCTTGGCTCGCCCCGTCGGCCCGGGTGAACCAAGGACTACCCCCCTCGCCCCATCCCCGTGGGGGCGAGGGAGAGAATTGTCCGGCCTCGCCCCCCTGGGTTTGGGTCGGGGCCAAACCCCGGAACGCGGCGGGGCGGGCCAGTCGGTTGGGCCGGCGCGGCGCGGCCAACCATCTTCATTCCCCAGTCGGAAAAGGCCGCCGACCCTCCCTGGTTTTTTCGCTTCGCCTTGGCGTAAAACAAGTCCCGGGCCGAAAATTACGGAATCCGTAACAGCATCGACACACGCCTAAAGATAAGATCAAAACCGAAGTTGGGACCCGGATTGTCCGGCCCCCTTCGCCTTTCGCTGAGTTCCTCGAAAGGGGAGGTTTAAGCGAGCATGAAGGTCAAAAAAGTCAAGGACCCCCCGGGCCTCGATTCCGGGGAAAGGTCTTTCATAAAAAAATGGAGGCTTGGCTTGGCTGTTGTCAGCAACAACGCCCTGGATCAACCGCGGCCGTTAACGATAAACAATCTCAACCGGAACCAGTGCGAACAGGCGATCATGTCGAGTCCCCGGCCGAGACGTTTGGATATCCAGTGGAAGGCCGGGCGCCCCCTGGGGTTGATGGTTTTTTCCATTAAGAATCTTTTTTCCTTTGAAAGGATTTTCGGGGAAGCGATCAAGGCCGCGGCCCTGCATGGCCTCAACGCGGCCTTCAGGGACGTCCACCGCCAATACCTGGCCGAAGCGGAGTTGGTCTTTACCGAAAACCTGGAAGACGGCGGCCTGGTGATCATTTTTCAACGGGAAGACCTGGATATCAATACCCTGGCCGACCTGACCATGACCTTCAGGCTGTTCCTCCGGAATGCCCTGAACGTGGAAATGGTCAAGGTCATCGGCCAAAAACTGGATTTGAAGGCCGGCTTTTCCAGGTTTATCCCCCGGGAAGGCGTGGACCCGGAACATATCGTTTTTCAGGCCCTGTGCGACGCCTATGACGTGGCCGAAGGCTCCCTGAACCCGGACAAACTCCGGTTGATGGGGGAATTCCGGCGAATACTGGAAGGCCCGGGCCCGCGGGCCGTGTACATGCCCATCGTGGACCTCAAGACCGGCGGGGTCCTGGGGTGGGAAGCCCTGAGCCGGGGGCCCGAAAACAGCCGTTTTCATTCGCCCTCGGTTTTGTTCGATTTCGCCGAGGAGGCGGGCGCCCTGTTCGCCCTGGAACGGGTCTGCCGGGAAGCGGCCATTAAAAACCTGGGCGGGCTGGACCAAGGGCAGAAGCTTTTTCTCAACATTCACCCGCAAACCGTGGGCGACCCCAACTTCACCGCCGGAGAAACCAGGCGGTTGTTGGCGCGGCATGGCCTCAAGCCCGAAAACATAGTGTTCGAAATAACCGAGCGGCACCCGATCCGGGATTTCACCTTGTTCTTCCGGACCCTCGAACATTATCGCTCCCAAGGATACCAGGCGGCCATCGACGACGTGGGCGCCGGGTACGCCGGCTTGTGGGCCCTGGGCCAGATCAGGCCCGAGTACATCAAGATCGACATGTCCCTCATCCGGGGCGTGGACGCCAACCCGATCAACCGGGCCCTGGTGGAAACCCTGGTTTCCTTCGCCGACAAGATCGGCGGCAACATCATCGCCGAGGGGATCGAAACCGAGACCGAGCTTTCCAGCCTGATGGACATGGGTGTGCATTACGGCCAGGGCTTTTACCTGGCCCGCCCGGACAATCCCAAACCCCTGCCTATAAATATACAAATTCGGACCCGGCCGCGCCCGCGGGAAGAGGCCGGGCGCCTGGCCCTGCCCATCGGCGAGTTGGCCGAACCGGCCCTGCAATTGGCCCCGAATGTTAAAATTTCCGAGGTCCAGCACCTGTTCGAGTCGGTCCCGCCGTCGCCCATTTCCGGAGCGGTGATCGTGGACGGCGCCAACAAGCCCATCGGCCTGGTGATGAACCACGAACTTAACCGGCAGCTCGGGACCCTGTACGGCGTGGCCCTGTATTACGAGCGGCCCATCGTCAAGCTGATGGACCCTTCCCCCCTGATCATGGAGGAAGGCGTTCCCGTGGAAATAGCGGCCGAAAAGGCCATGGAACGGGAAAGATACAAGGTTTACGACCATATCCTGGTCACCCGCGACGGGGCGCTGGTCGGGGTGGTGTCGGTCCAAAAAATGCTGGACCGCCTGGCCCGGGTCCAGGTGGAAATGGCCAAGGGCGCCAACCCCCTGACCGGCTTGCCCGGCAACGTGGCCATCGAGCGGGAGATCGAAAGCCGGGCCCAGTCCCCGCGCGCCACCAGCCTGATTTACGCCGACCTGGACCATTTCAAGGTTTACAACGATTTATACGGGTTCGACGCCGGAGACAAAATGATACTGCTCCTGTCGCGGATCATGGCCTGGGCGGCGCGGCGGCACGGCGGCCCCAACGGCTACGTCGGCCATATCGGCGGGGACGATTTCGTGATCATCACCCACCCCGAACAGGCCGAGAATATCTGCCGGGGAATCATCCGGTGCTTCAAGCGGTTGGTCCTGGGGTTTTACGCGGCCGGGGACCGGGAGCGCGGCTTCATCGAAGGCAAGAATAGGTCCGGCGAGCCGGACCGGTTCCCCCTGACCTCCGTTTCCCTGGCCATCATCGACTGCCATGGCGCCTTGAACATTCACACGATTTCCCAGCGGGCCGCGGAGATGAAAAAATACGCCAAGAGCATCGAGGGGAACGTTTTCGTGCGGGACCGGCGCAAGCCGGTCGAGGAGTGACCCACCTTCCGGCCGGGAGGCCGTTCGGGTCCGGCCCCCGGGTCAGTCATCCAGGGCCCGGCGCTCTTCTTCATGGTCGGCGTATTGCCGGGCGATTTCCCGGAAGCGGTGTTCGCATTCCCTGAAAGCGTCCACCACGGCGGGGTCGAAATGCGTTCCCCGTCCCTCGATGATGATGGCCGCGGCCTGGCGATGGGGGAAGGGGGGCTCGTATATCCGCCGGCTGATCAGGGCGTCGTACACGTCGGCCAAGGCCATGAGCCGGCCGGACGCGGGTATGTCCTCCCCGGACAGGCCCTGGGGGTATCCGGAACCGTTCCATTTTTCGTGATGCGTATAGGCTATTTCCCGGGCGAACCCTAGAAACGAGGAGGCGGCGTGTTCCCCGAGGCCTTGTTCCGCTTTCAAAATGGCGTCGCGGCCCAAGGCGGCGTGCTTTTTCATTTCCTCGAACTCCTCGTGGGTCAGTTTTCCCGGTTTGAGAAGAATCCGATCCGGCACGCCGACCTTGCCCACATCGTGGAGCGGAGCGGACTTGAACAGCAGTTCGATGGAGTTTTCATCGAGCACGGCGACAAACCTGGGGTGAGTCATGAGTTCCTCGGCCAGGATTTTAACGTAATGCTGGGTTCGCCGGATATGGCCGCCGGTTTCGTTATCCCGGGTTTCCGCCAGGCCGGCCAGGCTCAGGATGGTGACATCCTGGGTCAAGGATAATTCCCTGGTCCGCTCCCGGACCTTTTGTTCCAGGATTTCGTTCTGGTTTTTTAGAAATTTGCGGGCCTGGGTCAGTTCCAGATGGGTCCTGACCCGGGCTAGGACGATGGGCGGGGAAATGGGCTTGACGATGTAATCAACTCCGCCCATTTCAAAACCCTTGGTCTCGTCTTCCACCTCGCTCTTGGCGGTGACGAAAATCACCGGGATATCCCGGGTCGCCTCGTTGGCCTTGAGCCGGCGGCAGACTTCGTAGCCATCCATGTCCGGCATCATGATATCCAGGAGGATCAAATCCGGAGCGTTGTTCGAGTTGGCGATCCGGAGGGATTTTTCCCCGCTCAGGGCCACGCTGCGTTTATAGTAAGGCTTCAAGATCGCCCCCAGCACATCGATGTTTTCCGGGGTGTCGTCGACAATCAGGACCTTGGCCTGCTCGATCGGTTCGGTCATCGGCGGCTCCTGTTTCCTATAGTCCCAGTTGAGTGGCAAGTTCCCTGGCCTTGGCCAGGGCTGCCTCGAAATCGTAGCCGGCCAGGCCGCGTTCGACGCCCTCGACCAATTTTGCGGCGGCGCCGTGGAGGCAGCCGGTCAGTTTTTCCAGCACTTCCTCGGCTTCCATGTCGTCCTCGGCCAGGAGTTCGGTCAGGCGTTGGATTAGGGGCCTGATTTTTTCCAGATCGACCGGCGGCGCCGCCGCGGGCGGGGCGGGGCCGGCGGCCTGGGGTTCGTCGGTCAGGACGTCCAGGGCGGCCATGAAGTCGTCCAGGGCGAGCTTGAAGTCCTGGAGGCTCCCGGGGTCCGGCCCCGAATTTTCCTGCTTGAGTTCACTTTCCAGCCGGGCGGCCGCGGCTTGCAACCTGGCGGCCCCGATATTTCCCGACACGCCCTTGACGGTGTGAGCCAGGCGCTCGGCCAGTTCCAGGTCGCCCCGGGCGAGGGCCGTGTTGATTTGGTCCATGGCCCCGGCTTGGCTGTCCTTGAAT
>JAZDGM010000171.1:0-46233 GCA_043806915.1 Pseudomonadota bacterium
TCACCAAACTGGGGCGTAGGGTGGTGACCATCGCCCTTAAATTGAGGGAGATGTACATTATCCCCTCTCTGAGAGGAAATTTGGCGGTGTAATTTCAATATTGTGACCACTTCGTACACAATTTTATTACTTAGGTACTAATGTTGACGCGGTCGGTCTGGATAGGCTTAATGGGCCTAGGAGCGCTTTGTGGAGATCATTCCGCCGCCGCGGTTTGCCAGCCGGTGGTGGTCAGGATGACCCGGGAAGGCTCCCCCGGCCGAGGCGGCTGCTTGAACGCCTCGATCGAATATTCCGGATCGTGGGGCAACTTTAAATAGATGGTGGTTTCGGTTCGCACCGGTTCGGGCAGGATGGGAAGGATTTTCTTGCGGTTGGCCGCGGCGAAGGCGGCGGAGGCTTCGGGAAATTCCGCCAGGCTCTCCAGGATTTTCATGGTCGGGGGCATGAGGTATATTTGTCCGGCGGCGTTTTGTTCCAGGGCTTGGGCCGGGGTGGTCCAGAGGGTCTCGGTCATTTCCCGGTCGTCATGAACCGGTTTCAGCCCCTGGGGGAGCAGGGCCAGGAAGAACCGGGCGTCGAACCTCTTTTTTTCGATGGCCGGGGTTATCCAGCGGGCGTAGGGAGTCAGGAGGCCCAGGTCGAAGGTCATGTTTTCGTTCCGGGCCAGGTCCTTCAAGGTGAGTTCGCCCGCGTTCATCTTGCGCCGGGTCCCCTGGGGCGGGGCGTTGCCGGCGTCGGACCGGAGCAGGACCCCGGCTTCCTCGAAGGTTTCCCGCAGGGCGGCGAAATAGAGTCCCAGGGCTTGGCGGGGCGAGAGGCCCGGTTCGTTGAGCCTGGCGCGGGCTTGGTCTCCGTCCAGGCCAAGGGCCAGGTCGGCCAGTTCCGGGTCCTGGTCCGCGTCGTCGAGTTGCCCGCCGGGGAAAACAAAGGCGTTGGCCCCGAACGATTGTTTTTTATTTCGGCGCAGCAAGAGGACCCTGAGGCCCTCGGTGGGGGCGTCCTGAATCAGAATGATGGAGGCGGCGTCCAACGGCGCGGTTCGTGTGGCTTGTTCCCGGGGCGTGATGTCCATTTTTTCCTCCCTTGGCAATCAGGTTATTATAAATGTTCCGCGCCCAAAGAGCGACATGTTTGACCGGCCGGGTCGCCGGTTGTTGCCAATATTTTCCGTGAAGAGTATACTTTTGTCCGGTCGCCGGCGCGGGGTTTTTAAAGATGCCCGGTTTGAACCCGGTTTCCGGGCCGCCCGGCCAAGGGGCCGGGGTCGTTGGAAAAACGGCGTCGGCCAAGTAGTCGGACTGTTCCCCTTGGAGGGGGCGGCGCTAGTGGTTCCGTCTTCCGGCGAGAGGAGCCGTTCGTTTTAAAAAGGAAAAGGACAATGGACGCAACAAAAAGGTCCTCGGTCGACCGCGGCCCCCAGGCGGAGGCCCCGACGCCCCTTGAAGATGGTTACTGGGAGGAAGTGTGGCGGCCGCGGGACGCGGCGCACTTGGCGGACCTTATCACCGGTCTGTCCCAAAGGCTGGAACCCACGCTGGTGAAGGAAGGCTTCGAGGCGCCCGAGCTTCGAATCAGGACCGTGCTGGAAGAAATGGCCGTTAACGCCTGGCTGCACGGCAACGGGGAAAACCCGGAAAAAACCATTGTGGTCAGGTGGCGTTGCGGCGAGGAGTTTCACCTGGAAGTCGGCGACGAAGGCCCGGGATTCGACCCGGCTTGCGCTCCCGACCCGACCACGTCGGAAAACCTGACCAAGCCATGCGGTCGCGGAATATTTATTATCAAATATTTTTCCGACCACGTCGGCTGGCGGGACGGGGGGCGACGAGTGCTGGCCGCCATGCGCAAGCCCTTTGCTCCGAGCGCCTGACCCGGGCGGGGGGTTTGGGGGTTCGCCGGGGCCTGAAAAGACTGGATTTAGTGTTTTTACATGGAGGCAAAAAAATGGAAATATCCCTTTCCCATTCGGGGGGCCGGGCTCGGGTCGAACTCAAGGGGCATGTGGACGAAAAAGGGGCTGAAACAATCAAGGAGCAACTGAGACAGATCGATTATTCGAACCTCAGGGAGATGGTCTTCGATTTTCGGGAAGTCAACCGCATCGGCAGCGCCGGTATCGGCCAGATGTTGTTGGTCTACAAAACCTTGAGCGTCGGAGGCGCCAAGATGCGGGTCGAGAACCTTTCCTTTTCCCTCCTGGAGCTTTTTCAGGGTTTGAAGTTGGATACCCTTTTTCAGGTTCAAGGAACCGACTGAGAAGAACCCCGGCGGGTTCGAACGGGCCCGTCGGGGGGCAGGCGAGCACCCCCCCCCCTTGTTCGTCGCCCCGACCATCCTTTTTTCCGGACAACGTGGAGCTTGAACGCGGAAAACCCGCCGGGCGACGGCCGGGCCTTGTCGACGCGGCCCCGGGGGGCGGCTTGTGTCCCTGCTTTCCATCTGTTATAACCCCTTATCACTTCCTGACAAGGCGTCGACGGGTAAAAGGGATGGACGGCCCCGGGCCGATTGTAAAAGCTCAAAAGTACCATGGATTAAAAATCAAGGTGGGTCTGGCCGAATCCATTTTGTGGTTTTCCTTTCTATTGACCCTGCTGTTGACGGACCTGGGCGTCGGGCTCGGGGACCTGGCCCTGGCTTTAGATTCCCGTCCCGTGTTCCGGGTGTTGAGTTATTTTATCCTGACCTCGGTTTTGTTCGAAATAATCGGACTGCCCCTGACGATTGTTTCCGGTTATTTTCTCGAAAAAAAATTCGGCTTGCACGCCCTGTCCCCCGGCGCCTGGGTCAAGGACCTGGCCAAGGCCTGGCTGGCGGGCCTGGTCCTGGGGGCCGGGGCGGTGGAGGTCTTCCATCTCTGCCTGCTCCGGGCCGGAGACTGGTGGTGGCTGGCCGCCGGACTGGTATTTTTCTTTTTTATCGTGCTGCCGACCCGGTTGGCCCCGGCGCTGCTATCGCCCCTTATTTTCAAATTCCGGCCGCTCCCCGACGGCGCCCTGGCCGGCCGGCTGAAAGACCTGTGTAAAAAGGCCGGAGTCGAAATCGCCGGAATATACGAATGGGAGTTCGCGACCAAAACCAAGAAAGCCGAAGCCTCCGTGGTGGGGCGGGGGGCTTCCCGGCGGGTGGTTCTCCCGGATAGCCCGCGGGAACGCTTTACTCCATCGGAACTCGAGGTTATCGTGGCCCACGAACTGGGTCATCTGGTTCACGGGCATAACCGGCTTCTCACGGTCATCCAGGGAAGCGCCGCGTTTTTGGTTTTTTACGCCGGAAGCCGTTTGTTCGACCTGCTCGCGCCTTGGTTCCAAGTGGGCTCGACCCGGGACCTGACCAGCTTGCCGCTCTTGGCCTTGATTTTTTCCCTGCTGGTCTTGTTTTTCGCGCCCGCGGTCAACGGGTTGTCCCGCCGCCTGGAACGGCGGGCGGACCTTTTCGCCCTGGAACTCACCGGGTTGGTGGGGTCTTTTATTTCATTCCGGGAAAGGCTGGCCGCCGTGAACCTCGCGCCCCTGAACCCTCATCCCCTGGTGGTCTTCCTGCTGCATTCCCAACCGGCGCCGGCGGCGCGCATCGCCGCGGCCAAGGATTTTCTGCATCGCTCCAAGGAACGGGCTTCCTCGTGAGACAAGGACCGGCATGGAATTTCTCGACCGTCTGACCAAATCCGCGGCCTTCGGCCACATGGTGTCGTGGCGGCGCGAATCCCCCGCCCGCCCGGCGGTGTTCGGCGAGTTGTCGCGCCCGCTTCCTCCGGTGCTGAACGGGGTCTTGAAGGGGCTTCGGATCGAGGCGCTGTATTCGCATCAGGTCGAGGCCATGGACCTGGCCCGGGAGGGTTTGCACGTGGTGTCGGCCACGCCCACGGCCTCGGGCAAGAGCCTCGTCTATAATATCCCCGTATTCGAGGCGGTCCTGGCCGACCCGGAAACCAGGGCCCTTTATCTTTTTCCCCTCAAGGCCCTGGAACAGGACCAACTCCTGACCATCCAGAGAATGGGGCGGCTCATGGGCCTGGGACGGGTCAGGGCCGCGGTTTACGACGGCGACACCAGCCCTTACTGGCGCAAGAAAATAAGGGAGGAACCGCCGAATATCCTGATCACCAATCCGGACATGCTGCACTTGTCCATGCTGGCTTTTCACGATTCCTGGTCCGAGTTGTGGCGCCACCTCAAGTTCGTGGTCATCGACGAGGTCCACACCTATCGGGGGGTTTTCGGAAGCCACATCGCCCAGGTGATCCGGCGGCTCCACCGGGTGGTGGAATATTACGGCGGCCGGCCGACCTTCATCCTGTCCTCGGCCACCATCGGGAACCCGGCCGAGCTGGCCGAAAACCTGACCGGCCTGCCCTGCCGGGCCATTACCGCGTCCGGCGCCCCCACGGCCGGCAAGCATTTCGTTTTCATCAACCCCGACGCCAGCCCGGCCGTGACCGCGGCCCGGATTTTCACCGGCGCCTTGAAATACGGCCGGCGAGCCATCGCCTTTACCCAGTCCCGCCGGTTGACCGAGCTGATGCACCGCTGGTCCCGGCAGATGGCGCCGCGGCTGGCCTCGAAGCTGAGTTCCTACCGGTCCGGGTTCCTGCCCGAGGAACGGCGCGAAATTGAAAGAAAACTCAATTCCGGGGAACTCCTGGGAGTCATTTCCACCAGCGCCCTGGAACTGGGCCTGGACATCGGGGAACTGGACGTCTGCCTGCTGGTGGGGTACCCGGGCAGCATCATGAACACTTGGCAGCGCGGCGGCCGGGTCGGTCGGGCCGACCGGGAATCGGCGGTGATCCTCCTGGCCCAGCCCGACGCCCTGGACCAGTATTTCGCCCGCCACCCGGAAAACTTTTTTTCCCGGGGTTTTGAACCCGCCGTCCTGGACCCGGACAACGAAAACATCCTCGGCGACCACCTGGCTTGCGCGGCGGCGGAACTGCCCCTGGACCTCGACGATCCTTATTTCCGTCCCCGCGGCCGCCCGCGCCTGATGAGCGATCTCTGCCGCCGGGGGACCCTGCTTCTCGACGCCCAGGGCCTCGTCTATCACGCCGCTTCCCGCCGGCCCCACCGCAACGTGGACCTGCGCGGATCGGGGGAAACCTATACCATCGTGACCGAGAAGGGCGGCCAGGTCATCGGCCGGATCGATTCCATCCGCGCGTACAAGGAGTGTCACCCCGGCGCCGTTTACCTGCATCGGGCCGAGACCTGGGTGATCACCCGCCTGGACCTGCTCAAGAAAAACGCCTACGCGGCCAGGGACGAAGTCAATTACTACACCCGGCCCCGGTCCGAAAAGGAAACCGATATCCTGGAAGTCCTGGCGGTCAAGCCCGTAAAAAATTTCCTGGCCAAGCTCGGGCGGTTGCGGGTCAGGGAACGGATCGTCGGGTATGAAAAGAGGCTTATCCGGGGTCAGGAACTGCTGGGCGTCCACCCCCTGGAGCTGCCCGAAACGGTCTTCGAAACCGTGGGGCTCTGGATGGAATTCGAGGATTTCATTCCCGGCTCCCTGGAAAAGACCCATCATTACATGGGCGGAATACACGCCCTGGAACACGCCGCCATCGGGCTGTTTCCCCTGGCCGCCTTGTGCGACCGCAACGACATGGGCGGCATCTCCTACCTCCGTCATCCGGAATTGGGCAAGGGCGCCGTCTTTATTTACGACGGGCACCCCGGGGGCGTGGGGTTGGCGAAAACCGGGTACGATCGGCTGGAGGACCTCCTGACCCAGACCCTGGAAACGGTCCAATCCTGTGAATGCGAGGACGGCTGCCCGTCGTGCATCTACTCTCCCAAGTGCGGGTCCGGCAACAAGCCCCTGGATAAGGCGGCCTGCGTCAGGGTCCTGGAAATAATGCTGGGCAAAAAACCGATCACGACAGGTTCCGGCGCGACCCCGCCGGAACCGGAAATGAAAATCGAACCTCCCCCGCCGGAACCGCCCCGGAAACGGCTGATGGTTTTCGATTTGGAAACGAGGCGTTCCGCCGCCGAGGTGGGAGGCTGGGGCAAGACCCACCTCATGGGCCTGGCGGCGGGGGTGGTTTACGATGCGGCGGACGACCGGTATTATTCCTACGAGGAGCGCCAGGCCGGGAACCTGGTGGAAAAGTTGCTACAAGCGGACCTGATTATCGGTTTCAACCATCTCGGGTTCGACTATGGGGTGTTGTCGGCCTATACTCCCAAGGACTTGAAGGCGCGGCCCAATCTTGACCTGTTGCAGGAAATATACCGGGTCCTGGGCCGCCGCATCGGTTTGGGGGCCCTGGGGGAAACCACCCTGGGCCGCCCCAAGACGGCCGACGGCCTCCAGTCCCTGGAGTGGGTCAAGGAGGGCCGCCTGGACCTGGTCATGCAATATTGCCGGGAAGACGTGCGCCTGACCTGGGACCTGTTCGTTTTCGCCCGGGAAAACGGGTACCTGCTGTACGAGGATAAAATGGGCCGCCGCCTGCGGATTCCCCTGGAACTGGATTTGGACAAGTTATTGAAATAAGGCGGACCGGAAAGGCTTCGCCGGGGTCGAGGCCGGCCCGGGTTTCGCAAGGAGTCGAGCATGGATGAACGGGTTAGGGCCGCGATTTTCGCGGCGGTCAAAACCGAGCCGTTTTGCCGGGAAATGGGCATGGATCTTCTTTTTTTGGATGATGGCCGGTCCATTGTGGAAATGGATTTCGTCCCGGAACGGATGCGCAATATCTATGGCCGGGCCCACGGCGGGGCGATTTTCGCCCTCATTGACGAGGCCTTCGAGACCTCCTGCCAAACCGACGGGACCATCGCCGTGGCCTTGAACGTCAGCGTGACCTACGTGGCCGGCCCGGAAGCGGGTTGTCGCCTGCGGGCCGAATCGAACCGGGTCAGCCAAACCAGGAAAACGGCCTCCTTCGACATCAAGGTCTCGGAGGCGAACGGCCGGCTCCTGGCGGTCTGCCAGGCCCTGGCCTATAACACCGGAAAACCGATTCCCTTTCTTTAGAATTTCATTTTCGAGGGATTGACCTTTCTACCGGGCCGATCATCAAGTATAATCCGGGCCGTCCGATTTTCGAGCGCGAGGGGCCGAGGTTGTTTAAACAGTTTTACGGGCTAGTCTGTCTCTTGTTGTGGGTCTGGGCCGGCTGCGCCTGGTCCGGGCCGCCTGGTCCGGACTTGCTGAAAACAGGGCGTCCCCAGAGCCTGAATCAGGGCGTCACCTTGTTGCCTCTTCTGGATTCCAGGGTTTTTCCCCAGCCCGAGAGCAAACCCGTCCTGACCCACGGCGCCCCCATTGTCATCGATCCGGGCCTGGCGAGGGAGGAGTGCCTCAAGGCCTGGAAGGAACATGGTTTCACGAGCCAGGTCGGTTTTTACCAGGGGCCCTGGCCCGAGGAGTCCGCTTTCAAATGGTCCGAATTTCCTCAACGAGGCCTTGCGACCGACCTGGCCGTGGGCCTGGAACTGAAAAACCTGGATATCAAATTGACCGGGTTCAACGCCCTGATGGTCCCCCAGGCCCTGTCCAATTCCCTGGCGCTGCCCCTATTCGCGGCCGGCTCGGTAATCAGCAACGGCGCCTTCGACCTGGGCGGTCGGATAATTCCCTCGCTCCAGGTGAAATACACCGGCCTGGTGGAGATCAATTTTCTGAGCAAGCTGGCCGGCGGCCTGTTTTTTTCCAAATCCTACCTGGCCGACCTGACGGACTGGTCGGTCTCGGAGAGCCAACTGTACGCGGGTTTTTTTCGCTCCCCCGGGGACGGTCGCGACCTGGGGACGAAAAACGCGCCCCGGGTGCTGGGGGACGTGTTCGTGACCGCGGCCCGGGACCCGGAACTCGGCAGCCTGCCGCAATTGATTCAGGCCGCCTGGTTGAATCGGGCCTTGTCCTCGGCCGTGATCGACGCGGAGACCAAGATCGACTTGGTCGACCGGATGAGCGACATGGTCGAGGCCCCGGCCTGGACGGAACGGGAGCTGACCGAGTTGGCCGCGACCGATAAAAACCTTATGGAAAAAATCGGCCCCGTTCTCGGCTGGGACCGGAAATGGTTTTCCGGGGCCAGGCTCGACAAGGACCTGGCGGACTTTTACGATGCGGACCCGGCCTGGATTCAGGAATCACTCGGCCGGTACAAGGTGTTCGAGGCCCTGGCCAGGGCTTTTCTGGACCAGGCCGGTCGCCTGCGGGAAATCAGGATGAACCGGCCCCTTGACCCCCGGGAAAAAATCCTGGATGTCGATATCGCCGCCGCCTTGTCCGGATGGGGCCGGCGGCGGACGGCCAACCTTCTTTATCGCGACCTCTTTCTCGAAGTCCAGGGCGGCTCCGGGTTGGAACGGGTCCTGACCCGGCTGCTGGCCCAGGCGCCGGAAGAGTTCGGCAACAAGGAGCTGCTGGAACGGAGGGCTTCCCGGCTGCTGGCCCAGGCCTTGATTGACGACTCCCCGGATGATCCAAGGCGGGCCGCCGCCTTTCTCGTCGCCTGGGAAGGCCCGCGGGTCCTCGACCGTCCGTTGGAAAGGCAAGTCGTGTTGGAAGTTCTGTCCGGGGAGGACCTTTGGGCCGCGCCCCTGGTCCTGGCCGATCTCAGGAAAAGCGAGGGGCCGAATCGGGAATGCCTCCGCCTGGCCGGGGCCATGGAATTGGAAGAAGCCTTACCCCTCTTGACGGACCTGGCGACCAAGGAAGATTCCGAGGGAATTGTCCTGGAACTGTCGCGCCTGGTCCCGGATATTCCCGTCACGCTGACGGCGGCCCTGGGCCGGGAAACGGGCCTGGCGCCGGACAAGACCGCGGCGGTCGACGCCCTGGGCTGTTTTTCCGGACGGCCCCGGGTGATCAAGGCCCTACGCGGCCTGGTCGAAAAGTGGCGGACCGAGGAACGACCGGACGCGGCCCTGACGGCGCGGGCCATTAAATCCCTGGGGCTTCTGGAAGACCGCGCTTCCTTGCCCTTGATTTTCGATATCTGGGCCGACGGACTGCCGGCCGAAAAGGACGCCTTCCTGGTCAGACGGGCCTCCCTGGCGGCTTTCCAGCGCCTGGCCGGACCGGAATTCCTGTCCGCGGTCCTGGACTCGGTCTCGCCCATGGCCGAGGACGTGGTTGGGAACCAGGCGCCGCTGGGCGAGGTGGTGGACTTTTTCGGGGAAGCCAGGTACGGTCCGGCCGTCGAATTCCTGCGGGGCCTGGTCTATCGCCGGGAGACCGACCCCATCATGGTTCAGGCGGCCATTGCCTCCCTGGGCCTGATCGCCACCGGGGAGGCCGAGGAGGTCCTGAACCAACTGGCGGCCTCGCCGAACCTGGACCTGTCGCATCCGGCCAGGAAAGCCCTTGAAACAATGGTTCGGGAGCGTTCCCTTCTGGCGGGGCTAGACCTTTACACTCGGGAAGAGGCCGCCCCGGAAAATTGAACCGGCCGGCGAGCGGATTTCTTGATGTCGGTCCGTGACCGGGTTCGGTTGCGGGTGAAGCGAGGGAACGCATGGCCGGTGTTTTCAAAATTCGACGCCGGTCCGCCGGCCTCGCCGCGCTGGCGGCCCTGGTCGGGCTGTTGTCCTTTCTGGTCCTGGACCTGGCCTTCCCCCTGCCGACGCCCGGCGGCAAAAAGGATTTCGCCGCGGCGGTCATCGCGGAGGACGGCTCCCCCCTGCGGGCCTTTCCGGACAGCGCGGGAATTTGGCGCTACCCCGTCACCATGGAAATGGTTTCCCCGCTTTATCTCGAGGCACTGCTCAATTACGAGGACCGCTGGTTTTTCCGACACCCGGGCGTCAATCCCTGGTCCCTGGCCAGGGTCTTGTGGTTGAACCTGCGGGCGGGCCGGGTGACTTCCGGCGGCTCGACCCTGACCATGCAGACCGCCCGGCTGCTGTGTCCCCATCCACGAAGCATCCCCGGCAAGATCACGCAGGTTTTCCGGGCCTTGCAGCTCGAATACCATTTAGAAAAAAAAGAAATCCTGACCTTGTACCTCAATTACGCCCCGTTCGGCGGGACCATCGAGGGCGTCCAGGCCGCGTCCTTCGCCTATCTGGGCAAGCCGGCCCTGGAATTGAGCCACGCCGAGGCCGCGCTTCTGGCGGTCCTGCCCCAGGCGCCTTCCCGGCTCCGTCCGGACCGGGCCCCGGAGGCCGCCGTCAAGGCCCGGGACAAAATTCTGAACCGGATGGCCGACCTGGGGGTCTGGGACCGGGAAACCGTGCTGGAAGCCATGAAGGAGAAAGTCCCCCGGCGCCTTGACGACCGCCCCATGTCCGCGCCTCTTTTGGCCTGGAGGCTCCGGACTCGCGCGGACCCCTCGGCCCCGGTCCGCTCCCTGATCGACGTCTCGCTGCAGCAAGCGGCGGCCGGGCTGGTCCGGAACTTTATTCAGGGTTTTCCGATTCGCACCTCGGCCGCCGTCCTGGTCCTGGAAAACCGGACCCTGGCGGTCCGGGCCTATGTGGGCAGCGCGGATTTTCTAAACGATTCCCGGTTCGGGCATGTGGACATGGTCCAGGCCGTCCGTTCCCCGGGTTCGACCCTCAAGCCCTTCCTGTACGCCTTCGCCCTGGAAGAAGGTTTGATCCATTCGGAAAGCCTGCTGGTGGACGCGCCCCTGAACGTGGGAGGATACCGGCCCGGGAATTTCACCAAGGGTTTTTCCGGCCCGGTGAGCGCCTCGGAAGCCCTGGTTCGTTCCCTGAATATCCCGGCGGTGGACCTGCTCGACCGGTTGGGGGTCGATTTTTTCGACGCCCGGCTTCGCCAGGGAGGACTGCGGCCGCAATACCCGCCCCATGGCGGACCCAATCCGGCCATGATCCTGGGCGGCGTGGGGGTCAGCCTGGAAAGCCTGGTCGCGGCCTATTCCGCTTTCGGCCGGCAAGGCCTGTCCGGACGGCCCCGGTTCACCGCCGCGGACCCGGTTATCGAACGCCGCCTGATGAGTCCCGGAGCCGCGTTCATCATCCGGCGAATTCTGTCGGACCGCCGTCGGCCCGACCTGCCCCTGGGCCGGATATCAATGGACCGGTCCCGGGAAGCGGCCTGGAAAACCGGGACCAGTTACGGTTTCCGGGACGCCTGGGCCATCGGGACGACCGACGATTTCACCGTCGGAGTATGGGTGGGCCGACCGGACGGCTCCCCTTCCCCGGGTCAATACGGCCTGGTTTCGGCCGCGCCCTTGTTGTTCTCCATCATCGACAGCCTGCCCCGGAGAAAGGCCCCGCCCCCGCCCATTCCCGATTCCGTGGGCTTGACCGAGATTTGCTGGCCCCTGGGGACCAGGCCCGAGGGACCGGACGACCCCTGGTGTCACGAGCGGCGCCAGGCTTTTACCCTGGACGGCCTGGTTCCGCCCACGCCCCCGGACCGGGTGGACCGGAATTGGCAGTCCAACCCGGCCGAGTTCCTGGTCAACCCGGCCACGGGCCTGAGGCTGGACGGGGACTGCCCGTCTCCCGCGGTGGAAAGAAAGACCGTCGCCCTCTGGCCCAAGGCCGCGCGGCCCTGGCTGGCCCCGGCCGTGCTGGCCGCTTCCGCCATCCCGCCCCTCGACCCGCTCTGCGGCCGGCCGGTTTCGCAATCCCCCGAAAACATAAAAATTGTCGGCTTGGAAGACCGGGCCGTCCTGCGTCCCCAGGGCGCTTCCAGAAAGGCTCCGGTCCTGACCCTGGAAGCCTTGGGCGGGCGGGACCGGCTTTTCTGGATGGCCAACGGCGAGGTGATCGGCCAGGTCCCGGTGGGGCGGCCCCTGACCCATTGCTTTTCCAAGCCTGGAAAATACCGGCTGACGGTCATGGACCAAGGCGGGAACCACGACACGGTCAACATCACGGTCCTGGCCGGCGCCCCGGATTGACCGGAAAGCGGCCTGGAAAAACAGGCGGGCTTTTTCTTGTGAACTAGTGTATAGTCGCCGTGGGCGGCGGGAACGGCCGCTCGAAATAATTCACAGGCTTGGCGCTGTTGGCCAATGTAATTGAAATAGACGTTGTTTCAGCTACGTATCGTGATGTTGCTCCCATAGCCGAAATCCTGTTGGGGGGGGGCGTCGCCGTCGGACCCACCGAAACCAGCTATGGTCTGATGGCCGCGGCGGACCAGCCCGAGGCCATGGAAAGGATCATGAAGCTGAAGGGACGGGACGGGAATAAACCGCTGCTCCTTCTCCTGGACCGCCCCGAGCGGGCCCTCTGCTACGCCCGGGAGATTCCCCAATGCGTAACCGGGCTGACGGCCGAATTCTGGCCCGGCCCCTTGACCTTGCTGCTGCGGTCCCGTCCCGGCCTGTATCCCAGCCTGGTCGGGCCGACCCGGACCGTGGGCCTGCGGGTGGCCGGGGCGCCGGCCCTGCGGCTGCTCGCGCGGGTCATGGACCGGGCCATAACCGGCACCAGCGCCAATCCCGGCGGGCTGCCTCCCGCCCGCTCCCTGGGCCAGGCCCTGGATTATTTCGGGGATAAAATCGACTTGTACATCGACGGCGGGCCCAGCCCCAAGGCGCCGGCCTCGACCATCATCGACGCCAGCCTGGGTCCTCCCCGCCTGGTGCGGGACGGGGGGCTCAGCATCAACCAAATGATAAAGGCGGCTCCGGATATGCGCACATGAACAAGACAGTCGTTCCCCCCGAAAATTTGGTCATCTACGAAGTCCAGGGCGCTCCCGACCCGGACGGCCGGCCCTTGCTGGGGCCCGGCTTCCTGGGGTTCTGGATCGAAAGCGGGTACACCTTCTTTTTTTTCGACCAGGAGGCCGACGATCACCTGGGGCCGTTTCTGGCCGCCGACGCCGGCCTCAAGTTGCGCTGCGTGCACCGGATGAAATATTCCCAATGGCAGGACGGCGCGAGGTTTTCGCCCTTCGTGGTCGGGCCCCTGACCATCGGCCCGGCCTGGAGCAACCCGCCCCTGGAACCCGGGGAAAACCTGATCGTGATCGACCCCGGCCTGGCCTTCGGATATGGCGGGCACCCCACCACCCGGGCCTGCCTGGAAGCCCTGGCCCGGGTCGCCCGGGGTTGTCGGCCGGAAAGGGTCCTGGACCTCGGGGCGGGCGCGGGAATCCTGGCCTTGGCGGCCGCCCGGCTGGGAGCTTCCCAAGTCAGGGCGGTGGAATACAGCCACCTGGCCGCCGACGCGGCCCGGGCCAACGTGGCTCGCAACGGGCTGGACGAAAAAGTGGAGGTGATTAGGGGCCTGGCCGAGGACCACCTCGACTATCCGGCCGACTTGGTCCTGTCCAACCTTCATTATCAGGTGCAGGAAGCCATCCTGGAACAGGGCGGTTTTGACGGCCGCCGCCATATCATCCTGTCCGGTCTGTTCCACGAGGAAGGTCGGCGCCTGGAGGACGCCCTGGTCGCGCGGGGCCTCCGCCTGGTGGACCGGGTCCGGGACGACCGCTGGACCACGCTGTTGATGCGGGCGGATTGACCTTTTTCTCGGCGCCCGCCCCGGGAACAAGAGAATCAGGCCCCGGCCCCGATCAGGGCCAGGGCCCCGTCCGCCCGGTCCAGGCTCTGTTCCAGGCGGTCCGGGGTGATTTCCCCGGTCTCGAGGGCTTCCACCAGGGCGTCCCGGGCCGCGACGATCAGGTCCGGCCGACTGCAAACCAACAGCAGATCACAACCCGCCCGCACCGCCCGGACGGCGGCCGGTCCGATTTGGAAGTTCTTGACCACCGCCCCCATTTCCAGGTCATCGGTCAGGACCAACCCCGAAAACCCCAGTTCCATCCTCAAGATGCCGGTCATTATTTTATGGGAGAAGGTCCCCGGCCAGTCCGGGTCCAGGGCCGGGAAATTGACGTGGGCCGACATGACCGCCGGCGCCCCCCGCCCGACGGCCCGGACGAAGGGGACCAGTTCCACCCGGCGCAGTCGTTCCTCCGGGTGATCGACCGTGGGCAGGTCGTGGTGGGGGTCGACCTTGACGTCCCCAATGCCCGGGAAATGCTTCAGGCAGGTCAGGACCCCCCGGGCGGCGTGCCCCTCGATCAGGGCCGCGCCATAGTGGGCCGCCTGGTCCGGGTCCGGGCCGAAGGACCTTTCGGCCATGAAGGCGGCCGAAGGGTCGGTGTTGACGTCCATCACGGGCGCCAGGTTGAAATTCAAGCCCACCGAAGCCAGTTCCCGGCCGCTGGTTTCCCCTAGCGCCCGCGCCTGATCCACGGTCAGGCGGGACATTTCCCGCTGGCTGGGAAGCTGGGTAAAGGGCGGTCCCAGCCGCCGCACCGGACCGCCTTCCTGGTCGATGGCGGTGAAAAGCCGCCGCTGGAAATGGTCCCGGGCCGAATTTTGGCAGTCGGCGACCAGTGTTGCGATCTGTCCGGGGCCGCCGCCGGTGTTTCTTTTGAACAGGATAATTCCGCCCGGCCGGATTTCCAGGAGTAGGTCCCGGGATTCAGGGTCCAAATCCGGTCCGGACAAACCCATCATCAACAATCTCCCGACTTTTTCACGTATTTTCATCGACGCCTCTTCTGGGGGGCCGGGTTTTAACCCCGGTTTTTCCGAATTTCACTTATTGCGGCCAATTGCATAACTTCGGTCCTTGACCCAACTTGTCGTCAGTATCCCTTTTAACTCATCGAAATGCTTCAGTATGTCCGCTGGTTAGATCTATCACCCTTCTTGCTTAAACAAAAATCCGTGTTTTGCAATTGGCTCATTAGGCGGTAAAAAAGTAATTAATCCCGGTTAATGTTGAATTCCATCATGGGGTGGATTATTTTTTAATTGGTTGAAAAGCCGTTCCCGGACCCGGTCCGGGAGCTATATATAAACCCCTAGTTCTTTCAAGGATGGGAAAAAATGCCAGAACAGTGTGGAATGGAATGGATCGGCATGACGACTTCTCCGGAAGTTATCCTGGATAAAATAAAACCAGGCATGAGCATTTTTTTGGGGACCGCCCAGGCGGAACCGAGAACGATGATAAAGCATTTGATGGCCTCGAACAAGTCCAACCTGCAAGACCTGGAACTGATCCAGGTGGTCAGCCTGGGCCAGGCGGTCACCCTGGCCGAACTGGCCCGTCATAAGTTTCGCCTGAAAACGTTTTTTTCCGGATGGGTGGCCAGCGAAGCCATCGATTCCGGCTTGGTGGACCTGATTCCCAGTCGTTTTTCCAATATTCCGGCCCTGATCGAATCGGGCCGGGTCAATATCGACGTGGCTTTCGTTCAGATCACCCCGCCCAACGAGGGCGGGTACTGCTCCCTGGGCGTGGCCATTGACGTGGCCCGCCGGGCCATGGAACACGCGAGCCTGGTGGTGGGGGAGATCAACACCCAGATACCCAGGACCTTCGGGGACACCTATCTGCATATCTCGGACTTCCACTACCTGGTCCGGTCCGACGAGCCGCCCCATTTTTTCGCCCGGTGGCCCGTGGACGACGTTTTCGACCGGGTGGCCGCCAACGTGGCCGACGTAATCGAGGACGGCAGTTGCCTGCCATTTTCCCTGGGGCCGCTGTACGAGGCCTTGAGCAAGCACCTGAGTCGGAAAAGGAACCTGGGCATCCACTCGCCGTTCTTCACCGACGCGCTGATGGACCTGATTAAAAGCGGGGCGGTTTCCAACCGTAATAAGGGTATTTTCCGCGGCAAGTCGCTTTCTTCCTACGCCCTGGGCACGCCCAAGCTTTTTGCCTGGCTGGACCGGAACCCCATGGTGGAATTCCAGGGGGTGGAACACGTCTGGACCCCGGTCAGGATCGGCCAGAACAAGAATTTCGTCGCCATTCTTCCCGCTAGAAAGGTGGACCTGACCGGCCGCATCGCCCTGCACATCGGCCGGGCCAGCGTGGCCGCCGGGCCGTCCGAGGCCGTGGACGTGGTCAACGGTGCGGAGCTGTCCGAAGGCGGCAAGACGGTCTTCGCCCTGCCCAGCCGGAACAGGAAGGGCGAGCCCAACATACTGATTTCCGTGGGCGACCTGCCCAACGTTTTCGGCATGCGGGAATCCGTGGACATGGTGGTCACCGAATACGGCGTGGCCAACCTGCGGGGCCGGACCGTCAGGGAGCGCGCCCAGGCCCTGATTGAAATCGCCCACCCCCAGGACCGCGCCGCCCTGGTGGAAAAGGCCAAGGAAAAGAAAATTCTGTATCAGGACCAGATTTTCCTGGCCGAATCGGCCTACCTATACCCCATGGACGTGGCCTCGACCGGGACCTTCAAAAACGGTGTCCGGCTGCGCTTTCGGGCCATTCGCCCCTCGGACGAGGAGGAAATGCGCCGGCTGTTTTACCGGTTTTCCGACGAAGCCGTGTATTACCGGTATTTTACCAGAATCAAGGCCATGCCGCACTCCCGCATGCAGGAATACGTCAACGTCGACTACCGCCGCTGCATGTCCATCGTCGGGTTGGTGGGCGAGCCCGGCGCGGGGCATATCGTGGCCGAGGCCCGGTACGTGCAGCTCCCCGAGGGCAGTTACGCCGACGTGGCCTTTGTCGTCGACGAGGAATACCAGGGCTTGGGAATCGCCACCTACATGATCAAGATGATGACCCAGAACGCCAGGGACAAGGGCATTTTGGGTTTCACCGCCGATGTGCTGGCCACCAACAAATCCATGATGAAGGTCTTCGAGCGGTGCGGTTACCCGGTCAAGGCCTCCCTGGAAGGCGGCGCCTACCATTTGGTGATCAGCTTCAACACGCCCGCGCCCAAGAAATCCTAACCCGGCCGGCGGTGGTTGTTTAAGGCTTGTAGGGGCGGGTCCCCGCGCCCGCCCTTCCAGGCGCGACCGGGATTGCGGTCGGATATAACAATGGGGGTCGGCAAATTACTTGCCAAGAGGGCGCCCACGGGGAGGCGCCCCTACGTTTGTTAGCGGTCGGTTGAAAATGTAACGAAAATGGTCAAATGAAAATGAGTAAGGCTGGTTCCCAAGCTCTAGCTTGGGAACCTTGGCCAGGGAAGCTCCAGCTTCCTCACTCTAGAGATGTAGCGCCCCACCCTCGCCCATAATCGCCGGCCCTGGGACTGACCTTGCTCGGCGAGCCTTTAACTATGGGTTCAACGAGACGGATAAAATTTAAAACCCTCTAATATCGATACGTTCACCGCCGCGCCAAGACTACGGAATCGAAACGCCGCGTTTATTCCCTTGATTGCTTTCCGGATAAAGTGGGGAAGCTAGAGCTTCCCCTTCCCGGGTTCCCAAGCTAGAGCTTGGGAACCAGCGAAAAGGCTTGTAGGGGCGGGTCCCCGCGCCCGCCCTTCCAGGCGCGACCGGGATCGCGGTCGGATATAAAAATGGGGGTCGTCAAATTACTTGCCAAGAGGGCGCCCACGGGGAGGCGCCCCTACGTTGCGCCGTCGGCGGGGGTTGTTTAAGGCTTGTAGGGGCAGGTCCCCGCGCCCGCCCTCTTCCGCGCGACCGGGGTTCATCTCGTCATAGCAGTTTCTGGTGAAGGTCCTTGTGGGGCGAGGGAATAACCACATGAGCCAGGACCAGGCCGGAGCTCTCGAGGACCGACACGCCGGCCTTGACCGCTGCCTGGACGGCGCCCACGTTCCCCGTCAGGGACGCGAAGGACTTTCCGGCCAGGCCCGTGGCAAAGCGGATTTCCAGCAGCACGACGTCGGCCGCCTTGACCGCCGCGTCCGCGGCTAGAATGCAGGAGGCCGTGGAATAGGTTTCGATCAGGCCCACGGCCTTGATTTGGGTCACCGTGGAAACGCAGCCGAGCGCGGGCATGACGGCCGGATGAATATTGGGAATGACGAAACTGTCCACGAGCAGTTCCGGGGCGACTTCCCGGCCCGCGTGAACCGCGCTTTTCACCGCGCCGGTGTCCCCGACGACCATGGCCAGGTACCGGCCGGGGCAGACCGGCCGGGCCAGGATCAGCTCGACATTGGCCGCCTTGAGCATTTCATCGGCGGCTTGAACTCCCTTGGCCACGCTGTTCAATTCCACTAACCCGACAGCCCTGTATTCCATTCCGAAAATCCCCTCGTCCGACCCGGACCCGCGTCCGGCGCCATTTTTCGTTTTTAACGGTCGCGGTCAATGACCACCATTTCCGCGGAAACCTCGGACACCCGCCCCTCGAGGCCGGCGTGGATTCTCGCGCCCAGCGCCTTTTCCGGGGGCTCCCCCAGCAAGTCGCCTTTTTTAACCAAGTCCCCGACCTTGACCACCGGCCGGGCCGGGGCGCCCAGGTGTTGTCGAAGGAGAATCGAGACCCGGGCGGGCGGGGTCGTCAATTCCACGTACCGGGGATGTCGGGCGTAGCGCGTCAAGTCCAGTCGGTCCGTCAGCCGCTGGGTGGGAATATACCTGGTCGGCCGGAGGCTCGACGGCCGGGGCGATCCGACGCCGGCCGGCGGCCTGAAGCCCTGGGCCGATAATTCTTTTTTGAGCCGGGCGTTGACTTCCCGGGGCGAGATCATCATGGGGCAGGCGAATTTTTCGCAGATGCCGCATTCCGAGCAGAGCAGGGCCTCTTTCATGGCTTCCAGGTCCTGGCCGGGCAGGGCGTTGAGGCCGCGCATGATCTGGTGGGGCCGCAGGGCGTGGCCCAGCAAATACCTGGGGCAGAGCTCGGTGCAGAGGGTGCACTGGCAGCAAGCCAGTTTGGTAATTTTGGCGATCACGGCCGGGTCCTTGATCTTGCCCGCCACCACGTTGTGATCGGCCGGGAGGACGATGAGCCCGCTGGTGAGCTTGGTGATCGGCCTGTTGGGGTGGTCGAGGACCCGGCCCATCATCGGTCCGCCGGCGACAATCCGGTAGTCCCGAATGGTCGGTCCGCCGGCCAGGTCAATGATTTCCCCAGCCGACATGCCCACGGGCGCCTTGACGATAATCGGTTCGGCCACCGCGCCGGTCACGGTCAGATAGCGCTCGGTCACCGGTTGATCGCGCCAGGCCCGGGCCACGTTGAACAATGATTCAACGTTACTGACCACCACCCCGACCTGCAAGGGCAGGCCGCCCTGGGGAATGGTCCGTCCCAGGACCTCATGCACCAGAACATGCTCGTCTCCGGCGGGATAGAAATCCCCCAGCTCGAACACAGCCGGCGCCTGGTCCGACCCGCTTGTTTTTCGGCGCAGCACGGACATGGCCCCTCCGTGCTTGCCCTTGAGGCAGACGATCCCTCGGGAGGCGCCGACGGCGGCCATGGCCAGGCGGAGGCCTTCCAACACCGCGTCGGCCTCGTGTTCCAGGAGGTACGGGTCGCTCATGAGCAGCGGTTCGCACGAGGCGCCGTTCGCCAGGACCACGTCGACCTCGGCCTGTAGCTTGACGTGGGTGGGGAAACCGGCCCCGCCCGCGCCGACGACTCCGGCCTCCCTGACTTTACGAACGATTTCGTCTTTCATGAGTCACGAAGCTTCCTTTGTTCGCGGTGGGACCGGGCGGGCCCGCCCGCGCCCCGGTTATCAAGGTCACGGCTCGGCCAGTCGATCGACTCCGGCCTGGGCGCAGGCTTGGTCGTCCTCGACGCTGCCGCCGCTCACGCCGACGCCTCCGATGATCCGGCCGTCCTTTTTCAAGGGAATGCCGCCGCCGAAAATAATGATTCTGCCGCCGGACACGGCGTTAAGGCCGAAAAGTGGTTGTCCGGGTTGGGACGGCTGGGCCAGTTGCGCGGTGGGCATTTTGAGAGCGACGGCGGTGTAGGCCTTGTCGGCGGCTATTTCCACGCTGGCCAGCAGGGCGTCGTCCATGCGTTGCAAGGCGACCAAGTTCGCCCCGGCGTCAACCACGGCGATAACCATGGGCACGGAGATGTCGCGGGCCTTTTTTTTGGCGGCGGCTATGACTTCCAGCGCCGTTTCGAGGGAGATGTTCATGTCCACGCCTCCTGCATGCGTTAATTCCGGGCCTCGCCCCGAGGGGGTTTTAAATGATCCGAAACGATTCCACCAAGGTGCAGCGACGCTGCCGGGTAAAGGTCCGGGCCGAGGTCATTCCCTCTCCGGTGGGCCCGGCGATGGTGAAAGCGGTGTGGCCTTCCCCGCCCAGGCCGATGCCGGCGTAGGCCGGGCCGTTTTTGACAAAGATGGTGGCCTGGACCGCGCGGGCGAAGGCGGTCATGTGTTCCACGTTGGTGGAATGGATTATGGCCGTGTGCCTGTTGCCCTGTTCGACCTTGACCGCGAATTCGATGCCGTCCCAAACATCCTTGACCCGGACGACGGGCATGACCGGCATCATCTGTTCGATCCACACCAGGGGATGATCTTTCGGGGCCTCGAAGACGGCCAGGCGGCAGGCCGAGTCCACCTCGATCCCCACGTCCGCCAGGATAACCTGGACGTCTTTTCCGATGTAGGTCGGGTTGATCTTGCGTTCGGGCTTGACGACCAGGTTGGTGACTTTTTGGGCCTGCTCGGGGTTGAGAAAGTAAGCCTTGCCGGTTTCCACCATGAATTTGATCAGGGAGTCGGCGACCTCGTCCACCACGATGGTCTCTTTTTCGCAAGTGCAAAAGATGTTGTTATTGATGCTGGCGCCATTGACGATGCATTCGGCCGCCTTGCGGAGATTGGCCGTTTCGTCGACCAGGACCGGCGGGTTCCCGGCGCCGGCGCCAATGGCCTTTTTGCCTGAACTAAGGACCACGTTGACCACCGGTCGGCCGCCGGTGGCCACCAGCATGTTGATTTTGGGGTGGGTCACGATCTGCTTGGCCGTTTCCAGCGTGGGGTCCCGCACCGACGAGATCAAGCCGGCCGGGCCGCCGGCGTCGACAATGGCCTGGTGAAAGAGTCGAATCAAGGTGGTGGTGGTCTCCCTGGCGCTGGGGTGCGCGTTGAAAACCACCGCGTTGCCGGCGGCGATCATGCTGATCGCGTTGTGGATTATGGTCCCGGTGGGGTTGGTGATGGGCGTCAGGGAGCCGATCACTCCCACGGGCCCGAATTCCAGCAGCATCAAGCCGTGGTCGCCCGAGACGGCCTGGGGCTGGATATCTTCCACGCCCGGGGTCTTGCCGGCGCAAAGGATGTTTTCCCGGACCTTGTCCTCGTACCGCCCCAGCTTGGTCTCCTTGATCGCCAGGGCGGACAACCGCTCGTTATTGTCGAGGGTGGCCTGGCGCAAGGCCGCGATTATCTTCTTGCGACTGTCCAGGCTCATGGCGATGAGTCGCTTTTGCGCCTCCACGGCCAAGCCCACGCACTCGTCCACGGTCTCGCACAGGCCGTCCCCGCCGGCCGGTCGCGGCGCGGCGCCGTCAGCCTTGATCAGTTCGGCCAAAACCTGTTGAATTACCTTTTCCAGGGCCTCGGGTTGTATTGTCATGGAAAAAATCCTCCTTATTCGCCTTGAACCGGATCGCCGCGCCTAGCCGCGCGATCCGTGCTTTGTGCTGCGTGATGGTTCAATCGGGCCGGCTCGCCGCCAACAGGGCGGCGCCGGTCAATATCGGGCCGGCGCTCCGGCCGCCGACGTACGCCAGGATCGAGGCCAATTCCGCGGCCAGGGTTTCCAGGCCCATGTTTTGGTTGCGTCCGCGCGGCCAAGGGCCCTCGAACAGGGCTGACCATTCGCCCATCAGCTCGAAGGCCCCGACCGCCGTTTGGGCCACGCCGACGTCCTCGTCCGGGGTCCCGCCGCTAAGGCCGATCCCGCCGACGGTCCTCCCCCGGTAGTGAAGGGGGAAGCCGCCTCCGAGCAAGACGATCCGCCCCCCATGGGTGTTTTGGAGGCCGTACAGGACCTGGCCCGGCTGGGCCAACCGTCCGATCTCGTGGGTCGGCCGGCGCAGGAGCGCGGCGGTGTAAGCCTTGTTGACCGCCAGTTCGGCGCTCGCCGGCAAGGCGTCATCCATGCGGCCGAAAAATTGAAGCTGTCCGGCCGCGTCCACAATGGCCGTCGCCATGGGGACGCCCCGCGCCGTCGCCTCGGCGACGGCCAGGCCGCCCAGTATTCTAGCCGCGGGATAGGGAATGTTCATGTCGCGCCTCCCGTTCTCGCGTTCCGGTCAGGTCGGCCAGGACGTCCTCCACCGCGGCCTGGACTTCCAACGACCAGGCCATGACGAAGAGCAGGTCGCTGAGTCGGTTGAAGTAGCGGAGTAGTTCATCCAGTTCCGCCAGGGGCCGGGCCAGGAAAACCAAGTGCCGTTCCCCCCGCCGGCAGACTGTCCGGGCCAGGTGCATGGCGGCGGCGGGAGCATTCCGGCCCGGCAGGACGAAATGCCCGGGCAGGCCGTAAACATCGACCAGCTCGTCTATCCAACGTTCGAGCCTGGCCGCGTCGGCCTCGCCGAGACGTCGCGTCAGGCGCGGCAGGGCCTCGGGGGCCGACGCCAGCTCGGCGCAGGCGGTCGTCACGTCGCGCTGGATGGACAGGATTATGTCGGTCAGGGGTTGAAGGGAAATCATGGACCTGGCCAGGCCGAGATGAGCTTGCAGCTCGTCCAGGGCCCCGTAGGCCATGACCCGCGGATCGTCCTTGGAAACGCGTTCGCCGCCGAGAAGCGAGGTCAAGCCCCGGTCGCCCGCCTTGGTGTAGATTTTCAATTCCGGCACGGCCCTTTTGCTCCCTTCCGTTTCGGATCACTGGTCCGCGACGATGTCGATTTGGTCGATGATGCCGATGATGGTGGCGTCCACCGGGCTTTGGCGGTCGTCCAGGGCCTGCCGCGCTCCGCTGCCCTGGACCACGATGACCCGTTCCCCCACGCCCGCGCCGACGGCGTCCACGGCCACGAAGGGTTCGCCGATGGGATTTTCCCCGTGAAAATCGAGGGGCTGAAGCATCTGGATTTTGCTGCCCACCAAGCGGTCATGCTTACGCGTGGCCACAATGGTTCCTATGACTCTGGCGATCCGCATGGCATTCCTTTTTCCTTGACGTTGGGGTTCAAATCAGTCTTCCACTATCTCGACCCGCCGCCGCTGGGCCAGTTCGCGGGCGAGGGGGGTGATGACCGCGCCGCGCCGGACCCGCAGGGCCGCCCCCTGCCTCGCGGCGTTTTCCACCTCGATGGTGGTGACGACCCCGATTATGGGCGCGGGCCCGGCCGGGGATGCTTCCTGGATTTTGGCCGGCCTCGGGACGTCGGCTTGGCCGAGCAGGCTGTCATTGACCGTCGCCCGGAGATGCTCGATGTCCACCAGCCTGGCGCCGAAGGCCTTGACGGCGTCGAGGCGTTCCCGCAAGGCTTGTTGCAAGGCCGGGGTCGCCCGGTTGAGGCCCAAGGCCCCGCGGGCCGGGTTGGAATAAGCGACCCCGTCCAGGGCCAGGGCCACCGGCTTGCCCATGAAGAGGGCTTGCAGGATGAGGTTGGAGGCCAGGTTGTCGGCCAGCAGCAAGGCGACCTTGGACAGCGTGTTGACGCTCAGGAGCGGCGCGATGACGGCCCGGGCTTCCAGCAGGTCCGAAAACCAGTGTTCCGGATTGACCTCTTCAACCTGGGGCAGTCCGGCCAATTCCCGCGCCAGGGTCTGTTCCATGAACTGGCGGCCGGCGGTGGAATAGGCTATTTTCAGCTTGAACCCGTCGAAAACGAGACCCCGCGCCGCCTCGATCGCCTGGGGCAGACCGGCGGACGCCCCGGTAAAGACCGCGACGATGGACCCGCGGCGGCCGTCGGCCCCCAACAGGGGCGCCAGGCGGTTCAGGACCGCGGTCACCAGGGCCGTTAGTTCCACTCGCCCCGGAAAAAGGACGCCGGGCCGCGCGCCTTGGCTCAGGACCGCGGTCACGATATCCGTTATTTCCTCGTTGTTCATTTCAAGGCCGCCTTTCGACGGGGAGCGATATCCCGCGCTTCCCGATTGCAGCTCAAGGCGATCCCGAGAGGGGTCGCCAGCAGGGGGTTGCAAGGCAGAAAGACTTCCAACCCGGTTTCGTCGGCCATGACTTCATCCAGGCCCGGAAAGCAACTCGCGCCGCCGACCAGATAGAGGGCCTTCACTTCACGCCCCCGGAGATGTTCCCGGGCGATGCCGGCCATTTTCTGGAAAACCGGCCGGACCAGGGGAAAAATCTCGGCTTGGCGCCGGGGGTCGTTCTTCATTTTTTCGGCGTCCTCGACGGAAATTTTGTAATGACCGGCGATGACCAGGTCCATATGCAGGCCGCCGGTGGCCTCGTCCGCCGTATGAATGACCTGGCCGTCCCGGAGGACGGAAATGCCGGTGGTGCCGCCGCCCACGTCCACCACGCCGCCTTCGCGAATGCCCAAAACCAGGGCGGCCGCGCTGGGTTCGTCGATCAGCCCCGCGACTTCCAAGCCCACGGCCCGCAGCACGTTGGCAAAGGATTCGCGGTTGCGTCCGGTGGTCCCGGGGGGGTACGCGGCGGACGCCAACTCCAGGTTGTATCCGGCTTGCCCGAGGGTCTCGACTTGCCGACGGAGGATGTTGATGGCCCCCATGTAGTCCAGGA
Source organism: Pseudomonadota bacterium (assembly GCA_043806915.1). GTDB lineage: Bacteria > Desulfobacterota > Desulfarculia > Adiutricales > JAGVGV01 > JAZDGM01. The sequence continues at coordinate 24,359 of JAZDGM010000171.1, forward strand.
CCAGGCCGTCGCGAACCGCGGAACGGCCCCGGGTCAGGACCCCGGCGACGGGCGTTCCGGCGGCGTCCACGACGGCGGTGACTATGTTGGCCGTGCCCAGGTCCACCCCGGCGAAAAAAGGCCCGGCCGGCGCCGCGTCGGCTAGAGCCAGGGACCGTTCGAAACCGGCGATGAGCTCATTGGCGGACTGCGTGATCGTCATGGTCGTTTTCCCTGATTTCGCGGCTGGTTGATTAACCTTCGCGGCCGTTCAAATTCATTAGGGAGGCTTCGGCCGCACCGGCCGCCCGGGCCACGTCGGCCGGTTTTCCGCCGATGTACAACCGGCCGACCGCGCCGTAGGTCCGGCAATCGACCAGGGTGATCTGCGAATTCTTCTCCGCCTCGTTGGCGGCGATGCAGATATAGGCGGCCGGGACGCATTCCAGAATATACAGGTCCTGTCCGGGCAGCAGCATGGAGCAGAGCCGGGAGACGTTGACCATCTGGGCGTGGTAGGCGTTGACCTTGTTGATGGTCTGGGAGCTGAGAATTTTGGGTTTCACCCGGTCTTCCAGGGTCAATCCCAGGGACTTGAGCACGGCTTCGCCGCCATGCTTCACTTCCGCCTGGGCCTCGGCGTGAAATTCTAGAACGCCGAAATGCCGTTCCACCACCATCAATCCGGGCCGGACATTGGCGGCCTTGACCGCGGCGTCGGTCACCTGGTTGATCAGGACCCCCGGCGAAATCTCCACCAAGGTGGCCGCCATGCCGGGAATGGGGACAAAGCCCCGGGCGTTGGCGCCGATATACGCGGCGAATTGAGGTTGCATCCGGTCGATATAGACAAAAGCGCGAAGTTCCGCCATTGGAAGGCCTCCCTTACCTGTTTTTCTTTTTTAAACCACGGCCCTTTTTGGGCTTTTTTATTTGTTCCGGCTCGGGCGAATCGTTTTCCGGGGGCTCTTGCGGTTGAACCTCTTCCGGGACCGCCGGCGCGGCTTCGGGTCGGTCGTGTTCACCCGGGGCCTCGGCGCCAGACCCCGCGGACTTTTGTTCGATTTTTTCGGGCGAAAGCGTCTCTTCCGGCGGGCCCGGCCGGGAGGCGTCCCCGGGGCCGTTTTCATCCGGGACTTCGGACGGCGGCGGCGCGGCCTGGGCTTCCCGGGCCGGGGGCGCGGCCTGGCCGGGATAGTCCGGGTCGGCGACCGGAGGGACGTTGTCCGGCGAATTGTGGATGATGGAACTTACCTGCCGATCGGGTCTGGGAATTACGTGGACGGCGACCAACTGCCCGACTCGAGCGGCGGCGGCGGCGGCGGCGGCTGTCGCCGTCCGGACCGCGGCCACGTCGCCCAGGAATTTAACGGTGATCAAGCCGGCGCGGGCCCATTCATAGCCCAACAGCTTGACGTTGGCCGATTTGACCCCCGCGTCGGCGGCTTCCACCGCTCCAACCAGCCCGTAGGCTTCGACTAATCCCAGACTCCGTTTTTTCATTCCGTTCCCTAGTCGCTTGAGGTTTGTAACGCTTTAATTATCAACGCCGCCAGCTCGTCCACTTGCCGCCGGGTAAAGGGGCGGTCCTCCCCGGCGCCCGCCGGCGAGTCGCTTTTGTTTTCACCGCCGGTTGAAAGGCGGTCCTCGAAAAGAAGGGGGTCGCCCTTGACCAAGCGGCCGGCGTTGGCCCCCAGGCGCCGCAGCCCCGCGGGATCGCCTTCCAGGGGGTGAACTTGCAAGGGCCGGTCCGGCGCCAAGTCGTGATGGTGAAGGACGACCAGGCCCTCGGTTCGATTGATTCCCAAGCCGACGTTGACTTTCGAGGAATCGGCGGCGGCCTTGGCCAGTTGCACGGCCGAGGCTTGCCCCGCGGCCAAACCGATGACCGCCGGGACGCCTTCCTCTTCCAGCCCGCACAGCAGCGGGTCCAAAAGTTCGTCCGGCATATCGACGTCGAGTCGGATCTCGACCGCCGGCTGATCGTCTCCATTGATGCGGCGTTTAGGCAGGGGCATGATCGAACCTCGTCGGCTGTTCGGCATGGGCCAGGCAAAGCCCCGTGGCCACGGCGTTGCGCGGGCCTTCCACGCCGCGGACATTGGCCCGGCCGGTGACCACGCCGAATTCGAGTAGGGCGTCCGAGATCATCTTGGGTATCTCGAAGTCCAGGGCCGAACCGCCGACCAGGACCACCGTGTTGATCAACCTGATGTTTTCGGCCGGGGCCACCTTCCGGAGCGCGCGCAGGCTGTTGCGGACAAAGACCATTTTCTTGGCTTGCCGCCGGATTTCCACGACCCGGGACAACGGCGCCTTGGTTTCCAGGGGCATGGGCCCGGCTTCGGTCATCACGGCCACCCGCCCAAAGAGGCGAGGGTCGAGCGGTTCCTGAAAAAATTGGACCACGCCGTCCTCGTGCCGCAGATGAAACAGGGTTTCCACCTTGGCCAGGGGGCAGCGCTTGATGTTTTCGGCCATTTCCCGATCGTCAAGTCCCAGTTCCGCGTCGATGAGCAGCGTGACCATGTCGCCCGCGCCGGCCAGGTGGACGCTTTTTATTTCCCCGACGTCGTTGATGAGGGACGCGTCCGTGGAACCGCCCCCCAAATCCAGGACCGCCATGGGCGCCTGGGCCCCGGGAGTGGTCAAGGCGCCCCGGATGGCCATGTCCGCCTCCACGCCGCCGACTTCAACCGGCACGCCGATCTCTTCCCAGATCTTGCGGGCCAGGCGTTGCATGGGAAGCTTGTGGGTTTTGACCATGGCCGCCAGGCCGACGGCGTTCCCCGGGGTAAATTCTCCGGCCAGGCCGCCCAGGATTCGCTGGGGTTTAAGGGCGTCCACCGCCAAAATATCCTGAATTTGGATGGCGCCGACCGGTTGGTCCGTGAGATCGGCCATGACCTTTCTGACGTTTTCGAACATGCCGCCCACGTTGGTGCCCGGTTCCGCTTGAATTTCAACCAAGGGCGACACGGCGGCCAGCTTTTCCATGATGGCCTCGGCCCCGGCCTCGACCTGGACCTCTTCCCGGCGGCGCTCGCCGATGAGCGTGACGCGGCCGGCGGGTATCCGGCGTTCTTGAATATCGCCCCGGGGGGTTTTGATGACCACGGCGCTCCTGGCGCCGGTCAGGGCCCGGGCCAGGGGGACGATGCGCTTGGTTTCCTCGGGGCTAAGCTGAAAAATGGTGGCGATATCGAAGGGGTTGGAAAGTTTTTCGATGGCCCGGCCCGGCGCGGCCACTTCCACGGCGGCGGGCATTCCCAAGGGGACCAGATGGAGGTGGCTGACTTCGTCCACAATGGGCAGGGGCCGATGCAACCGGTTATGAATGAGGACGCCGTCATCGTTTTGGACTATGGCGCCCGTGATCTCGATATTGTTTTTTCCCGCCTGGTTGATGCGTTCGGCGGCTTCCCTGAAGTTCATGGTCCCGGGCGCGAGAACGACATAGGCGCGGGAATCACCGGTCGCGGGCAGGTCGTCCAGGCGGATGGTCAGGCCCAAGCCCAGGCCCAGGCCGCCCGGAGTGGCGGGGTTATGGCCGATCATGGCCGATTCGGTGATAATGGTTTCGGTGATGGTTTCCATGGCCACGTCCCCAATGACCGGGGCGGCCTCGTTGAGCAGGACCAACCCCAGGTCACGTCGGTTCATTTTGAGCGGCCGCAGGGCCCGATCCAGGGCGTCGATCACCCCCATGGCGTTCCGGACGGTCCCCTTGATCCCGACCGTCCTGACCAGGGAGCTGGCCAGGACGGCGAGGGCCCCGGACTCGTCGCGCCGGGCGAGCGCGACCTCGGTCGTATTGTTGCCGACATCCACGCCGGCCAGGTAAATGGCGGTCATGGTCTTCAAGCGACTAGGACTTCTTGAGACGTTTGTTGTTTTCGTACACGGCGGCGGCTTCCCGGACAAAGGTCGCGCAAATGCGGGCCTGGTATTTGGATTCCAACTCCGCGGCGATGTCCAGCAACTCCTGCTTGGTGCAACGATAGGGGCGCAGGGAGTTGTATATTTGGAGCACCCTGTCGTCCGGAATGCGGGTCAGTTCCGCCGCCCGGCGGAGGTTGTTGGCCAGCCGCGGCCGCCCCACGCTTTCCGCGATCCGCGCCTGGTATTCCAGGGTCTCGGGACTGGTTTTTATGTCGTCGAACACCACCTGGCCCGAGATGACTTTTTCCAGGGTTATGTCCGCCGGCTTCATGCCGCTGGCCGAGTGGACCAGGTCCGGCCTCTTGGCGGCCAGGGGATAGTCCTTGGCGGTAAGCGCGTCGGACGGTCCGGAGGCGGCTCCGGGCCCGGCCAGGCTTTGCCCCAGGGTCGAGAGGACCTTTTTCACGGCTTCGGCCAGGAGTTCGGGGGAAAGGCCCAGATCGGCGTTTTTTTCAGCCATTCGTTCGACAAGTTTGGCGATTTTTTCCTGTGACATGTTGTCTCCTTCCTTCTACAGCTCGGCCCTGACTTCCATGCTGACGCCGTCCGGATGGACAAACTGTACTTCCTTGTTGTGGAGCAGGGCGGCCAGCCCCTGGAAGGACGGCCGAACCATGGGGTCGTTGCGGACCGGCACGGGGGTGGGGCTCTCGCCCTTGGCGTATTTGGCCGCGTTGCGTCCGATGGCGCGAAAGGTCTCCAGTTCCACGAGGGGCGATTGTGAAAAAAGTTCGAGGTTCTGTAGGGGCGCCAGGTCTTTTTGGTGGATGACCGTGGTCCCCCGGGAAATGATGCCGACGCCGATGCCCGACCCGCTCAGCTTGGCGGCCTCGTGGGCGATAAAACCGACATCGGCCGTGCGATGGACCTTGATCAACCTGGCGGAGAGGCCTTCTTCCTCGATGCCGGCCATGACTTCCCGGAGAACATCCCGGTGGGGGATATTGATGATGGTCTTGGTGGTGGACACGCCGAAAGCCGGGGGAAGCCCGATGACGACTTCGTGCCGGTTGTTCCCGGGCCTGGCCGGACCCACGTCGGCGAACCCGATCACGGGCGAGTCGTCGGTCCGGCTCGCGGCGGTTTTTTCCGAGCCCTGCATCTGTTGCAGGACTTCGACGATGATCTGCCTAAGAATATCCTCGGATATACCCATCTGGATTGTCCTTCCTCCCTTGGCCTAGACGTCCTCGGGGCTGATGGCTTGAGGGATGTCTTTCAGGATTTCCCACCGCCGGCCCTCGAGGCGATAACCGCTGCCCGGCCCCATGTAATCGTTGGGATCGTTGACGGCGCTAAGGACTTCGAAGTTGTCGTCAAAGACCGCGGAGGTATGGAGGTAATCGCCGCTGATCTTCTGCTTCAACATGCCGAGGACCGCCTCGGCCACATCCGGGAAGTCCCGCTTGGCCAGGGCGCGGACCATGTCCAGGCCCGTGCCGCCGCGGTTCATGAATTCCCCGATGGCCCGGAGGTCCTCGGGGACGTTTCTGGCCGGCATGTCCTTGCTGCCGTGGGCGTAGGTCGCGGCTTCCACTTCCTCGTCGGTGATGGCGGGCAGCCCCGCTTCCTCGAACACCGCCTGAATGGCCCGGGCCGCCTTGTTGCGAACCGCGATGATTTCCGCTTCCCGGACCGGCCTGAGGCCCATGTCTTGCTGCAAGTCGCGCTGCAAGACCAGCATGTCGTCGTAGTCGTCGCAGTCATGGGTCGACCCGGCGAACATGTTGTCGTAGTTGGGGACCGCGCTGTAGCCCGAAAAGATCAAGTCCGTGCCCGGCAGGAACTGCATGAGCATGCGCGCCGTGTTGCGGATGGGTGAGTGCGTGAAGGTCTGGTCGTTGCCGGACGCCACTTCCAGGTCCATGAAAACCGTGGCCACGTTTTCGGCCAAAACGGCCCGGATGCCCGCCGGGACCGCGCCCGGGACCCCGATGCAACTGATGGAGCCGTTTTGCAGGCCCTGGACCCCGGCGCCCTTGGCGATCATCACGCAGCGGATTTCCAGGTAGAGCATGGATTTTTTCTCGGCGTAACCCATCTGGACCTCGGAGCCGGTGCCGGAAGTGAACCGCATTTTCAGGCCGCGGGAAGCGTAGGCCGAAGCCAGGAAGGCCTTGGACCACGGCGTGTCGTCGCCGTCCACGAAGACCTGGTCGGTCCCGTACACGGAGACGGTTTCGGCGTACGCGGTCAGTCCGCGCATGCCCATGGTCAGTTCGAGGGCTTCCTCCACCGCGCACTGGGTGATGATTCCCGGCCGTCCGGCGGCGGAGCCGACGAGCAGGGCGATGGCGTTCATGGGCGCGTAACGGCCGATGCCGACCGTGGTTTCCAGTTCGGTGAACCCCCGGTAACCCGCTTCCGCCGCGTCGGCCGCCAGGAGACAGGGGGTGTCCTTGACGTTGGTGACATGGGCCTGGTTGGAGGGGGTCCGGCGCGGTCGAAGTTTCTGCATGGCCATCATCAACTCGACCACGTTCATTTTTTTCAGGATGTCCAATATCTTGGCCGGCGTCAGCCCGGCCGAGAGCTTGACGATCCGGGAACGGGGAACATTGATGTCCACCAGCATGCGGGCGAAGTCGGTGGAGTCGATGGCCATGGCTTCCTCGGCCGTCTCGACGTCAATGCAGTAGTTGGCGATGAAGGTGTCGATCATGTCGAAGTCTTGGGGGGATTTCCCGTCAAGTTCGACGACCTTTCGGTTTAGTATCTTGATGCTTGGCTTGGGGTCGTTGGGATTATCGATGGCCGCGAGGCCGACGTCCGCCCATTCCTTGATGAATCCGTCCCGGTTGACCGCCCTTTGCTCAAGCACCTCAAAACGTTTCTGTCGCTTGGCCACTTTTAACTCCTTGTTGGTTTAGGGCGTCGTCAAATGTAGGGCGTGGTCACTGATTTGGGCGGTTGGCCCCAGGCCCCCAAGAGTTTCAAGCCGACTTCACGGCCGGCCATGACGGCTTGGCGAACGGCGCCGGAATCGCCGCTGACCGAAATCAGGACCTCGTTGGTCAGGCTCAGGCCCTTGTTGGGGGAGCCGTACCCCACGACTTCCACATCCGCGGCCTTGACGGCGGCGTCGATCATCAAGACGCCGATGACGGCCGGAGCGCCCAGGATCAGTCCATAGGCCTTGCCCTCGGGGGTGTTGAAGACCTTTTTCAGGCATTTGCTGGCCCGGGCGGTGTACTGGAGTTCCAAGTGACCTTGTTCATTGGCGTAGACGTCGCCGAAGTACTTGGGCAGCACTTCCAGCGTCACCTCCACGGCCCGGCGGGCGTCGGAAACGTCCTCGGCGCCGAAAATGATCAGGTTGCCGTGACCGGCGCCGCCCTTGGTGTCCCGAGGCATCTCCACGGCCACCACTTCCGTGTTGGTGGCCTTGACCGCCTCGTCGGCGGCCATGATCTGGGGGCCGGCCCCGGTGCGGCCGCCGATGACGCCGATGGACCGGTATTGCTTGTCGATCCCCATGGCCTCGTGAATGGCCGGGTCGAGATTGGCGATGACGATGCCCTGGGTGTCCCCCAGTCCGATGCCGACGAATTCGGTCAACTGGACCACGGTTTGAACCGGGCGCGGCGCGGGCTTTTCCTCGACCGCCTCGGCCGCCCTGGCCGGCGGGCCGCCCCCCACCCTTTTCATGACTTCCTTCAGTACCGCGTTGATAAGTTCTTCCTGCATTTAATTTTGCCTCCTTATCCTTCCAAGGGGTTGCGGATCGCCTTATTCACCGGACGGCAGTTGAGGCAAAACCCTCTCGACATCCGAATGCGGCCTGGGAATGACGTGCACCGAAACCACTTCCCCGACCTTGGCCGCCGCGGCCGCGCCGGCGTCCGTGGCGGCCTTGACCGCGCCGACGTCGCCCCGGACCATGGTGGTGACCAAGCCGGCGCCGATTTTGACCTGGCCGACCAGAACCACGTTCGCCGCCTTGACCATGGCGTCGGAAGCTTCTATGTTCGCCACCAGCCCTCGCGTTTCGATCATGCCCAACGCTTCTTTAATCATTGGATTTCTTCCTCCATTTTTTATTTTCGGGAAAAGGGGTCGGGGCGCGCGCCGCCGCGATCGCCCCTTTCCCATTTTTTAAGGGCCGCTAGGCCGCGACCGGTTCCTTTTTCTGGAACCAGCCCGGCGCCTTGGCCGACAAAATGCCGAACAAATTACCGCACAGCATGCAAACCGCCGTATGCAGCAGGGTTTCCCAAATATCGCCCTTATGCAGCCCCAGGTTGCCGAAGAACACCGCGGCGCCCACAAACTGGCCCGGAATGGCGGATAGAAGCCCCGAGGCGCCTTCCATGGTCATGACAAAGCAGAAAATACCGATAATGACGGAGAGGACCTGAAGGTTGCCGCCGCCGTATCCCACCCACAGCCAGAAAAAAATCGCCCCCTGGACCATGCCGGCCAAGTTGGCGAGATAGGATTTCGGCAGGGCCTTGGTGTCGCCGCCGGCGTAATAATAGCTGGCCCAGGCCGCGAACCCGATCCAGGCGGCGAGCCAGGGAATCTGGTTGGTGATTTCAAACCAGAGCGCGGTCAAAATCCCGATGCTAATGGAAACCGGCAAGAGCCCCTTCATCTTTCGCATCCCTTTCTCCACATCCGGCCCAGGGCGTCGGCGGCCCAGATCGCCCCCTCGACCAGGTCCGGGGTCACCGTGAACCAGGTGGAATGTATGGTTTCTCCGGGGGCCGCCGTGGCTTCGGCCACCTTGCGGATGTCTTCCCGCGAGGGGTTGACGATGCCGATGTCTTCCAGGGTGATCGGCAGGTCCACGGTCAGGCAGAAATCCAGGACTTCGTCAATTTCGCAGGAAGAACGGCCCTCCATGACCAACTGGGTGATCACGCCGAAGGATACTTTTTGCCCGTGGTATTTTGTGTGGGTGCATTCCAGGACGGTCAGGCCGTTGTGGACCGAATGGGCCCCGGCCAAGCCGCCGCTTTCGAATCCGAGGCCGCTCAAAAGGGTGTTGGCCTCCACAATGGCTTCCACGGCCGCCGTGCAGACGCCCTGTTCCACGGCCAGCTTGGCCTGGAGCCCGTATTCCAGCAGGGTGTCGTAGCAGAGGCGGGCCAAGGCCATGGCCGAGCGGGTGGGCGGGGTGGCGCCGGTCAGCACGTTGGGCTTGCAGCTTTTGTTGCAGGTGTCGGCCTCCCAGAAAGTGGCCAGGGCGTCGCCCATGCCTGAAACCAGGAGGTCCACCGGCGCCTTGGCCACGATGGCCGTGTCCACCAGGACGCAGTCCGGGTTTTTGGGCAGGACCAGATACCGTTCGAAGACGCCGTGTTCGGTATAGACCACCGACAAGGCGGAACATGGCGCGTCGGTGGCGGCGATGGTGGGGACCACGATAACCGGAATCTTCAGCTCGTGAGCGACGGCCTTGCCGGTGTCGATCACCTTGCCTCCGCCCACGGTGATGACCAGGTCGGCCCCTTGGGCCTTGGCGACCTCCACCAGGCGGCCGATTTCCTTGTCCGAGCACTCCCCGTTGAAGTGTTCCACGTGGCAGCCGACCTTGGCGGCTTCCAGGCTGGCCGCGATGGCTTGGGCCGCGACCTTGAGGGCGGTCTTGCCGCCGGTGACCAGGGCCTTGGCCCCCATTCGGGCGGCATGGGTCCCGATTTCATTGATCGCCCCGGCGCCTTGAACGTAGCGACTTGGCGCAAGTAACATCCGACTCATCGCAAATACCTCCGTTAAGGGTTGTCCTCTTTGGTTAACAAGTGTTTTGTTTCGCGTTGGGGATAAGTTTACAAAATCAAAACTGCCACGCGCCCCCCGGCGACTGCTCGGTCCCATTTTAAGGTTATTGGTTTCTTCCCGGTCGCTCTCCCTTCTCGCGGTTATATTTGAGCGTTGATGACCTGGCGCCCCGCGGCGCGGCGCGGCGCGGAACTCCGGCCAAAATATGGTTATATCACCAAAGCCCCGCTGGTTGCCGGGGGAAGCTTTATTCGAGGGCCGGTTTGATGGCGGCCGGCAAATTTTCGTCTTTTCACTTTGGCTGGATTATCCCGCGAACGGGCCGGGGAAAACAATCGGGTTCAAACCATATTTTTAATAATATAAACACCGTATATCAGGGATGGGATGACCGTACGCCCGCCTACGGCGCCGCCGCGCTGGGGGCGGCGTATAGGCCTAAATACACCTTGTTTTTTCAAGGGCTTTTCCCCCGGACGCCCCTGCCTACGGCGCCCCCGGTATAATTTGATAATATTTTACATATTGGAAATTATGTGCTTATAATCAACCCTGGCGCTGAAGTCGAAGGTCGAGCTTGTCTTTTCCGGACCAGGGTGATCCTCATGACGGAGAATTACACGGTGTTGATCGCGGAAGACCATGCCTTGGTCAGAAAGGGGCTGCGTTCCCTCCTTTCGTCCATGGAAAATCTCGATGTGGTGGGGGAGGCGGTCGGCGGCGTGGAGGCCGTCAAGTTGGTCGGGCAGCTTAAGCCGGACTTGCTGTTGTTGGACTTGGCCATGCCGGACCTGGGGGGGCTGGAAGCCATCAAGCAAATTAAGCAAGACGGCGGCCTGACCAAGATTTTGGTCCTGACCATGCACGGCAGCCCTGATTACCTAAAAAAAGCCTTCAAGGTCGGGGCGAACGGGTATCTCCTGAAAGGCGCCGATCCCGAGGAATTGTTCATGGCCATCAAGGTGGTGATGGCCGGTCGCACGTACATCAGTTCCGAGATTTCCGGACAGGTCATCCAGGGATATTTGAGCGGCAGCCCCGAAACCCGCGCCCCTCTCGACGAGCTGACCGGCCGGGAAAAGGAAATACTGAAACTCGTGGCCGAGGGGTTGACCAACAAGGAAATCGGCGCCCGCCTCTTCATCTCGCCCCGGACGGTGGATAAGCATAGGTCCAACCTGATGAGAAAACTAGACCGGCACACCGCCAGGGAATTGACCGATTTCGCCAAGAAACACGGCCTGATAAATCAATGAAAAAACAGGGCGGCCCCCGGCGTTTAAAAACCGCCGGACGCCCCGAGGCCTTGGGGAGGCTAGGACGAGACCTGGCCGGGGGAAGCCGCGCCCGGGGGATTTTCGGGACTTACCGCGCCGGCCAACTGACCCGCACGGCCGTGCCCTTGCCGACCACGGATTTGATATTGAGGCGGCCTCCGGACAGCTCGGCGCGTTCCCTGATGCTGTCCAGGCCCAGGCCGAATTGGCGATCCTGGTTGGCCAGGATGTGGGCGGCGTTGAAGCCCTGGCCGTCGTCCTGGATGGTCAGGATGATTTTTCCGGTTTTTTGACGCAGGCCGATCATGACGCGGGTCGCTTGGCTATGCTTGGCCACGTTGTTCATGGCTTCCTGCAGGATGCGGTAGATCACCGGCTTGAGTTCCGGGGGGATGGCGGATTCGCTGATCCTGATATTTTTTTCCACTAGTATCCGGCTGTAGATTTTTTGATATTCCCGACAGAACCAGTTGACCGTGGCCACTATGCCCAGGTCGTCCAGCACCTGGGGCCGCAGCTCGGTTTGCATCCTCCGCACTTCGTTGATGACGTTTTTCAGGTTCCCGGAAGCGGCGAACAAGGCTTCCTGGGACGGGGACCCCGGGGGCAGGCCGGGCAGGACGCTGTCCACGCCGTATTTAGTGGCGGCCAGGGATTGGCCGATGCCGTCGTGGAGATCGGCGGCCAGTTTCCGTCTTTCCTCTTCCTGGGCCATGATCAGTTTGGCGGACAGGAGGTGCAGCCTGGTCTCGGACTGACGGAGGGCTTCCTCCGCGTGTTGGCGGGCCAGGATCGACCTGGCCTGCAAGACGTTTTGCAGCGCCAGTTCGGACATTTGGTTGGCGAACAAAAACAGGGCGCGGCAGACCTGGGTGAACTGCTCCGTGGGCATGATCGGGACCTCGGCCAGGGCCTCGACCATGAGGTCCTCGTCGACTTCAATTTCCCGGGCGTACCGCCGGATATGTTCCTCCGTGATGGAAGCGTCCCTGACCTGGCCGATGAGCCAGCTCGCCACGTGCTTGTCGCCGACGGAGATGCTGGCCCCGCCGTCCCAGAGGCCGCTGCTCAGGCAGCGGCTTATGACCGGGCCATGGGGATTGGGCCGGCCGATAATGGCGTCCGAGCGCATGCAGTTCAGCCCCCCCTTGATCGACGGGCGGATGATGTCCCGGCAGATGCGGCAAAAGTTGCTCGGCTCCGTGATCGGCCGGCCGTCGGGATGGGTAATGATCGAGGCTAGGCTGGTGGCGTTGGCGAAGGCGTCTTGGATGGCTTGGATTTCCTGAACGGTGAACAGGTCCGTGAATTCGATTCCTTCCGGGATATTGCCCGGCTTGGTCAAGGCCAGCAGGCGGTTTTGGAAGGCTTCCTCCGAGGACTTGCATTCCGTGATTTCATTCTGGAGTTTTTCGTTGCTCGCCGCCAGCTTCGCTGTTCGTTCCCCCACTTTCTGTTCCATTTCCTCGCGGGCCCGCTTGAGGTCGTTTTCGGCGCGCCGGCGCTCCGTGACGTCATGGGCGACCAGCACCGTTCCTTCCAACCTGGGGCCAGGACCGTACAGGGGGGAAACGGAGATCAGAAAATCGCCGTCCAACTGGTTCAGGTATATTTCGACGGCCTGTTCCCGCCCGTCCCGGGCGTCGTGCCGTTGGGGACAGTGATCGCATATTTCGAGACGATCCTTGAACAGCTCGCGGCAAGGACGTCCGACCAGTTGTTCGAGGTCCAGGCCCAGCCGTCGCCGCAGGGTTTGGTTGGCGCGGATCAGGCGGCATTTCGAATCCAGGATGGCGATCAGGTCCGGGACGGCGTCAAAAGTTCTTTCCCATTCTTCCTTGGCCCGGGTCAGGTCGGCCTCGGTCCGCAGCCGCTCGGTGATGTCGAAAATGACGCCGATCAGGCCTTGGAAGCGTCCGTCCTGGTCAAGCCAGGGGGCCTTGATCTTGGTGACATCTCGAATGGCGCCGTCCGTGGACATGGTTTCGTAGTCGTATTCCTGAAGCGGGACCAACTGCCGGGCCAGTTCCTGGTCCATTTGAGCATATTTTTCGGCGAACTCCGGAGGATAAAGATCGTAAACCGTCTTGCCGACCACCTCTTCTTGTTTCAGGCCCCGGAATATGGCGAAGGCCCGGTTGACATGCTGGTAGATTCCTTGCTCGTCCTTGACAAAGACCGGAACGGGCAGGCCGTCCAGAATGGATTTAAGGCGTCGGTTTTCCTGGGCCGCGGCTTCCAGGGCCTCTTGATGCGCCGCGATTTCCAGTTCGAGCTTTTCCAGGCGCCGCGGCGGGCGGTTGGTTTCCTCCCGGCCCCGGGTCGGCAATTCCGCCATCGATTCGTCGATATTCCCGGTGTGCGTCGGCATAGCGCCCTCCTTAACTGCCCTCGGGGTTTGTCGGGCCGCCCTCGCCTTTCGGGAAAGCGCCAAGAATTTTTAATCGGAACGTTTCGCTTGAAAATCAATTTTACGCCAATCGCCGGATCGTTCAACAAAAAACCTTGCGCCCCGCCGCTCCGGGTGAGCCAAGGCCCCCCCTCGCCCCGGTTTGTAGGTTCAGAAGCTAGAGCTTGGGAACCAGCCTTACTCATTTTCATTTGGCCATTTCCCTAACATTTTCAAACGGCCGCTAACATCCCCTATGTTGGGCCGTCGGCGGTGGTTGTTTAAGGCTTGTAGGGGCGGGTCTCCGCGCCTGCCCTCTTCCGCGCGACCGGGATTGCGGCTTGGCGTATCGTTGGGTGTCTTGTTAATATTATTCGCTGGTTCCCAAGCTCTAGCTTGGGAACCCGGAAATGGGAAGCTCTAGCTTCCCCGCTTTAACCGGAATGCAATAGCGGGGAATCAACGCGGCGTTTACATTCCGTTGTCGTAACTCGGCGGCAACCACCGATATTAGCCGGTTTTAAATTGCATTCGCCTTGTTGTGCCCACGGTTGAATGCTCGCCGGGCAAGTTCTATCGCCTGGCCTTCAATCATGGGCGGTAACGGAAGCGCCTCATCTCTATAGTGAGGAAGCTGGAGCTTCCCTGGCCTAGGTTCCCAAGCTAGAGCTTGGGAACCAGCCTGCAAAAAACCTTGCGCCCCGTCGTCCTTTCCCGATACTCTTCCCCGCGTTCGTTTTTTGGGGGGCTGAACATAAATCCGGGCTTATCGGGAAAGCCGGGAAGGCGTCGCCGGCGCCGCGCGCAAGCAGGTGGTTTTTATTTCCCGGTCAGGTATAATTGGAAAAAGGTCTTCTAACCCCAGGGGGAAAGCATGAAAAAATTTCATCTCATCGCGGTTCTGGCGGCGGCGTCATTTGTGTTGTTTTTCGTTTCCCTGGGCGTCGGCCTGGCCCAGGACGCCAAAAAATTTAGGGTGTTGGACGTCGGGGAACGAACCTACGAGGGCGGGCCGGCCATCGCGGTGGTTTTGTCCCGGCCCTTGGACCTCAAGGTCCGCCACGATTCCCATCTCGTCATCAGCGACGGCCAGGCCGTTCTGAAAAGCGCCTGGGTCCTTTCCGACGACGGCCGGACCCTTTATTTCCCCAACGCCAAGCCGGAAACCGAATACTCGGTCTCGGTTTTGGAGACCCTGGCGTCCGGCGACGGGGCCGGGGTCCTGGGGGAAAGGGTCAACAAGGTGGTCGTCACCAGGAAGATAACTCCGGGCGTCAATTTCGTCGGCGACGGGCTCTTGCTGCCCAAGGATTTGTCCGAGGGCCTGCCGGTGGCCACGATCAACGTCCCCGCGGTGGAACTGGAATTTTTCCGGATTAACGACAAGGGGTTCATGGAGTTTGTGGACTGGGGCTCCTCCAACGTCCGGCGGTACTACGATTACATCACCCAAGCCAAGCAGTACGGGGAACTCGCTTTTTCCGGCCGGTTCGACCTGGACGCCCCGCCCGATAAAAGGGTGGTGAGGCACATCCCGGTCATGGAAATCGAGGCCCTGAAAAGCCCGGGCCTGTATTTCGCGGTCCTCCGCCAACCCGGGGAATACAATTACAATTACCAGTCCACCTATTTCCTGGTCACGGACGTGGCGCTTCACGCCCGGGTCCATGCCGGGGAGACCGTTGTCTGGGCTTCCTCCCTGGCCAACGGCAAGCCCCTGGCCGGGGTGGAGGTGGAATTATTCGACCGGAAATTGCAGTCCGCCTGGCGGGGCCGGACCGACGAGGCCGGCTTGGTCGTCTGTCCGCGGCAGGCTTCCTCGGCCGAGTATTCCTTCATCAAGGCGACCCACCAGGGGCAACTCGGCTTGGTCCCCCTGAACATGCCCGCCCTGGACTTGTCCGAGTTCGAACTCAACAAACGCCCGGGCCGCCACAAGGAAGTTTTCCTCTATGCACCCCGGGACCTTTACCGTCCCGGAGAAAAGGTCGTCGTCGCCGGGATACTCAGAAATTACGACGGTCGGGCCGTCGACGCCCCGCCGCTCCGGGCCGCTCTCTTTCGTCCGGACGGCAAAAAAGTCCGCAATTTCACCTGGCATCCGGAAAACCCCGACCAGGCCGGGCCGGGCTTCTACCTGACCGAACTGGTCATGGCGGCGGAAGCCCAGACCGGCCGGTGGCGGCTGGAAGTGTACGACGACCCGGCCAAGGCCGTCGCGATGGGAAATTTTTCGTTTCTGGTGGAGGAGTTCCTGCCCGAACGAATGAAGTTGGACCTGACTTCCCCCCGGGAAACCCTCGCGCCGGACCAGGGCTGGAATATCGACGTCAAGGGCGAATACCTCTACGGCGCCCCCGCCTCGGGTTCGAACTTGCAGACCGCGGTCAGGGTGGCCGCCAAGCGGGACCTGTTCGAAAAGCGGCCCGGCTTTGAATTCGGGGACGCCAACAGTTCCGAGTACCACGACGACTGGGACGCCCCGGAACAAACCCTGGACCCGGCCGGCCGGGCCGTGATCAAGCTGGAAAGCCGCTGGAGCGAGTTGCCTTTTCCGGTCAGCGTCAGGGCTTCGGTCAGCCTGTTCGAGACCGGGGGCCGGGCCGTGGTCCGGAGCATCGAAAAAGTGATGTGGCCGACCGAGGCCCTGATCGGGCTTCGGCCTCTTTTCACGGGGGAATACGCCCAGGAAGGAATGGTCGGCTTCGAGGTCATAAAAACCGGCCCGGACGGCGCCCTGCTTCCGGCCAGGGGACTCAAGGTCGAACTGACCAGGGAAGACCGGGATTATTACTGGGAATACAATGAAACCAACGGTTGGGAACATCGGTTCACGGAGAAAAATTATCAATTCCTGACCGACAGCCTTAACCTGGACGGCGTGAAGCCCGCGGTTTACCAGACCCCGTTGGAAAACGGGCGCTATCTGCTGTCCGTGTCCGATCCCGACTCCGGGATGGCGTCCAGCTACCGGTTTTACGTGGGCTTTTCCTGGTCCGAGGGCGACGAGGCCCGTTCCGCCAGGCCGGAAAAAGTCAACCTGGCCCTGGACAAGCCTTCCTACCGCCCGGGCGACGTGGTCCATCTGACCATCAACCCGCCCCACGCCGGCGAAGGCGTGATAATGGTCGAAGGCTCGAAAATGCTGTGGTCCAAGAGAATGGAGGTCCCGGGTGGGGGGTTGACCCTGGATATTCCCCTCTCCGCGGCCTGGGACAGCCACGACCTTTATATTTCCGCGCTGGTCCTGCGGCCCGGGGAAGCCAAGGAAAAAATAACCCCCAATCGGGCCGTGGGGTTGATCCATCTCCCCCTGGACCGTTCGGAACGCGAGATGACGTTGACGATTCAGGCCCCGGAACGAATGGTGATCAAGGGCGCGTCGCCCCTGACGGTCCAACTGACCCTGGACCCGCCGCCCCGGGAAAAAACCTACTTCACCCTGGCCGCGGTCGACGCGGGGATACTGAGCATCACCGATTTCGTCACCCCCGAACCCTTCGTCTTTTTCTTTGAACCGCGGCGTTTCGGGACCGAGGCCTACGACCTCTACGGCAAGGTCGTGGAACTGCAAAGCGGCGCCAAGGCCCGCCTGGCCTGCGGCGGGGACATCGACCTGTCCAAGGGGGGCAAGCGGCCGGAAAACAACGTCGAACTGCTTTCGTTCTTCCAGGGCCCCCTGGTTTTCGACGAGCAGGGACGGGCCGAGGCTTCCCTGATCTTGCCCCAGGACTTCAACGGCCGCATCAGGCTCATGGCCGCGGCCTTCAACCGGAACGACTACGGTTCCGCGGAGGTGGAAACCACGGCCGCCGCCGCCGTGGTCGCCCAGATTTCCACCCCTCGTTTCCTGGCGCCCGGGGATTCCACCGAATTGACCCTGGACCTGCACAATCTTGCGGGCCTGGACCAGGAACTCAGCGTCAACCTGACCGCCTCCGAACCCTTGATCCTCGAGGGCGGGGAAAGAAAAATCAACCTCCGGGACCAGGAAAAAACCACGCTGTCCTTTCCGCTGAAAGCCGGCCTGGGCGTGGGGACCGGAATTATCCACCTCCGGGTCCAGGGCGTCGACCTGGAAGTGAACCAGGAATGGAAGCTCGGCGTCAGGCCGGGCTATCCGGCCCAGACCCGGAAATCCCGGAAGACCCTGAAAAAGGGGGAAACATTTACCGTCGACCCCAAACTGGCCGACGGCCTGATGGACGACGGGCTCTACCTGGCCCTGAAAATTTCACCCGCTGTTCCCCTGGATTTGGCCGGGGCCATGCGCGACCTGATAGGGTATCCCTACGGCTGCCTGGAACAGACCGCCAGCCAGGCTTTTCCCCTGCTGGCCGCCTTGCCGGAAAACATTGAAAAGTACGGCCTGCCGTTCATCAACACCTCGGAGCGGGCGGCCCGGCTGGACAAGGCCATCGAGCGCATCTCCCTGATGCAACTGCCCACCGGCGGTTTCAGCCTGTGGAACGAGCAGGGCGCGGAAGAACCCTACCTCTCGGTTTACGCGGCCGACTTCCTTCTTCAGGCCCGGTCCCTGGGCTTTAATCCGCCCGCGGAGATGATGGACAAGGCCTTGACCCGGCTCGATTTCTACCTCAACAACCAGTGGCCGGGCGAACCCGGGGACCCGGCCCTGGCCGCGGCGACGCGGGCTTACGCGGGTTATGTCCTGGCCCGGGTCGGCCGGGCCCCCCTGGGCGCCCTGCGGATTATGTACGATAAACACCTCAAGGAGTTTCAATCGGAACTGCCCCTGGCCCATCTGGGCTTGGCCTTGAAACTGATGGGGGTCGGCAAGAGTAGCGCCAAGGCCCTGGCCGAAGCCGCCGCCGGAAGGCGTTCCCCCAAAACCTATTACGGCGATTACGGGAGCCCGCTCCGGGACCTGGCCCTGACCATGGCCCTCTTGCTCAACAACGGCCCCGCGCCCGCCGGCCTGGACCGGATGATGTCCGACCTGGAAGACCTTCTCCGGGAAAGCGCTTGGTATAGCACCCAGGAACAGTTCGCTCTTTTCCAGGCCGGCCTGGCCCTGGATCGGCTGGCCAAGGAATCCTGGCGAGGGACCCTGACCAGGAACGGGGAGGAGGAAAGCCTGTCCGGCCAGGGACCGTACCTGGTCAAGCCGGCGCGGGAAGAGGCCGCCCAGGGCCTGTCCTTCACCTCTTCCTTCCCCGGCCCGCTCTTCGTTTCCCTGACGGCTTCCGGGTACCCGACTTCTCCGCCGGCCCAGGATTTTTCCAAGATATTCGTGGGTCGATATTTCTACAGCCTGGCCGGCAAGGCCATCGAGACCAATCAATTCTTCGTGGGCGACCTGGTCCTGGTCCACCTGGCGGTCAAGTCGTCCAAGCGTGTTCCGGACGGCCTGCTCGTCGATTTCCTGCCGGCCGGGCTCGAAATAGAGAACCCGAATTTCAGGAACAGCCTGAAGCTGGACGACGAAAAGATACAGAACCTGAGCCTTTCCGGGCATGAAATCTGGAAGTTGAAGGAAAACAACCAGGTCTTTATCGAGGAGTTCCTTAACGATAGGTACATGGCGGCCCTGGAGCTGGAAAAGAACCAGACCGCGCACCTGTTTTACCTGGTCAGGGCGGTGTCTCCCGGGAACTTCACCCGGCCGCCCCTGGCCGCGGAATCCATGTATCGTCCGGAAATTCGGGGGACCGGCGATAAAGCGGAAAATATAGTAATTATCAATAAAAAGAGATAGCCGGCCGGAAGCGGAAGCGGGGGCGGGCGAGGGGCGTGAGGCCCTTCGCCCGCCCTCGCGGTTTAAACCTTGAACTGATCCACCACTTCGCGCAGCTTGGCGGTCAACCCGACCAATTCCCGGGCCGCCGCGTTGGTGGTGGACGCCCCTTGGGCCATGTGTCCGATGGCGTCGTCGAGGGCCTTGACGTTCTGGAAGGCGCCTTCGGTGCCCCGGGCCGCGTGAGCCGCGTCCCGGGCGATCATTTCGGTGGCCCGGGACGCTTCCTCGATGTTCCGGGCGGTTTCAATCCCGGCCAACACGGCGTTTTGTATGCTCTCGTGAGCGTTGCCCGCCCCGGAAGCCGCCTCGCTGACGTTTTCCGAAACAGAGTTGGCTTCGGCGGCCACCTGGGCGATGCTCTTGGAAATTTCGTTGGTGGTGGCGGTCTGTTCCTCCACGGCCGAGGCGATGGTGTGCATGATGGAATCGATCTCGGTGATATAATCCACAATGGCCGTGATGGTCCGGACGGCGTTTTCGGCGATGGACTGGATGCCGCCGACCTTGTCCCGGATTTTTTCGGTGGCGCCCGCGGTCTGCTTGGCCAGTTCCTTGACCTCGTTGGCCACCACGGCGAAACCCTTTCCGGCCTCGCCGGCGCCGGCCGCCTCGATGGTGGCGTTGAGGGCCAGCAGATTGGTCTGGGCCGCGATGCCCCGGATCAAGTCGACCACCTCGCCGATTTCCCTGGCCGAGACGCCAAGAGAATTGACCGTTCCGGAAGTTTCCCCGGCCCGGTTGGAAGCCTCGCTGGTAATCCCCGCTCCCCGGGCCGCGCCGTGGGCCACTTCGTTGAGGGAGGCGTACATTTCCTCCACGGCCGTGGCCACGGCGCCGATGGACCGGGACATGTGCTCCGCGGATACGGCCACGCGGTCCAGCTTTTCCGACACGGCCCGGGTGACCTGGCCGCCGGCTTCCAGGTCGCGGGACGCCGGGCCGGACACCTGGGACACGGCCGAAATCTGGGCGCTGACCTCTTCGGCGGCCGAGGCCATGTTGTTGATGTTGGTGGAAACCTGCTCGACGCCGGAAGCGACCGCTCCGGACTTTTGCGCCATTTCCACGGTCTCGGCGGCCATGGACACGGCCACCTCGGCCACCCTGTCGGACGATTCGGTCAAGGTCCCGGTGTTATCCGCCACCTGCCGCACCAGGGACTGGAGCTTGTCCAGGAAGATATTGAACCTTTCGGCCATGCGCCCCACTTCGTCCCGGCCGTGAACCTTCAACCGCCTGGTCAGGTCCCCTTCCCCCTTCGGCCATGTCGTCCAGGATCGCCAGGGTTTCCCTGATCGGCCGCACCAGGCTCGACATGATCAGGGCCGCGGCCAGGCCGGCCAGGAGCAAAACCGCCGCCGCCGCGCCCAGGGCCCCAAGCCGCTGCTTTTGCAGGCAGGCGATCCTTATGTTCAGCAGGGAATCCAATTCCGCCGCCGCGACGTCCCACATCCGAAAACTCTCTTCCCGGGCCTGGAGGGCGACCGCGCGGAATTCATCGACCCGGCCTTGTTTTTTCCCGGCCGCCGCCTCGCGCAGGAAGGACAGCAGCCGCGACGTGGCTTCAAGATAAGCCGTCAAGGCCGGAGGGACCCTTGCGCCCAGGCTTGGGCTGGGGCCGTTGAAGTTGGGGTCCTCGTTAAGGGCCGTCTCCAGGCTGCCTCGAATCCGGTGCAGGTCCGATTCTTCCAGCAGGGCCGCGAACACAGCCAGCCGGGAGCGGTCTGCCAGGGATATTTCCGGGGCCGTCAGGGCTTTTTCCCCAACGTCCAAAATATCGGCCAGGCGGACCTGGGTCTGGGGCAGGGTCAGCAGGGTCGCGTCCATAAGATAATAACTGTCCAGGTCCGGATCGAGAATCAGATTGGAGACGTCCCCGCCATGGGTGATCATGGTCCGGACGTGTTGAATCAGTTCCTGGAACCGCGCCCGGATTTCCTCCGGCGACCCGGAAGATAGGTCGGCTTTCAGGGCACGCCACCCGGCTTGGACCCGGTCGGCGCGAGACTGCTCCCGGCCGCGCTTGGCCAGCCCTTCTTCCGTGAACTGGAGCGCCCGGCCCAGTTCCCGGTCCACCAACTCCAACTCGGAAAAGGCCTGGTCAAGGGCCGCGCTTTCGTGGGCCAGGGACCCCGCGCCGGCCCGGCCGTCCCGTTCCCTCCGCGCCGCGTCCCGGGCCAAGGGCAGGTGGGCCAGCAGTTTTTCCAGCGGGCGCTGGTACAGGTTCCCGTAAATTTCCAGGGAGGCGAATTCGATCTTGTCGTTGATCCCCGTCACCAGAAAGAAAAAGGCCAAGCCCGCCAGGGGCGTGGCGAAGACCACGAGGGTCAACCATATTTTGTGAGTTACTTTTTTTAATCCAGGCATTTTTTTAAACCGTCTTTGTTAGAATTTGTCGGCGGGCCCGGGACGGCGTCCGCGGGGCGTCCATTGAATCGTTCCGGGAAAAATGCTCCCATCTTGCGGGAAATGATGGCGGCTGTCAATAAAGGATAAAATTTTTAACCTGTTAGCCTTAGTTAAAAGCCGAAATAAAATGTTAGGGGCCGGTCCCCGGGCGGCGCGCGCCGGGATATGGTAGAATCACGACGAAACTTTTCCAGGCGCCGCACCAAGACCCAGCGCGAGGAGGCAAAATGTTCGGACCCCGTATTTATCAAGATAGACGCGATCTTCTGAAAAAACGACTGGGCGGCGGAATTTTGCTGTTCCCCGGGAACGTCCCCAGCCCGGTCAATTATCCTGCCAATGTCCACCCCTTTAGGCAGGACAGCGTGTTCCTCTATTATTTCGGGTTGAACCG
>JAZDGM010000172.1:0-31030 GCA_043806915.1 Pseudomonadota bacterium
CATTTATATATATGGGGCAACCCTAGTCTGCGCTTGGTTGCCACAATAAATGTTACTAACTTATTTTAACCGTTATACGTAGAAAGGAAGCTCGTAATGTACAAAAAACTGAAATCATTCTCTTTTTTCCTGGTACTGTTCAGTCTAATAAGTGTATTCTTTTTTGCCGGTAACATTTACGCACAACAAACACAACGGATCGAAATTCCCGCCTCGCCTAACCCTGTTGGCTCCGGCGCCAGGTCCCTCGGAATGGGAGGTGCGTTTATAGGCGTCGCTGATGATGCCACAGCGGCTTCCTGGAATCCAGGAGGCTTGATTCAACTTGAAAAACCTGAATTTTCTGTTGTTGGCGCCTGGTTTAAACGTGATGAAAAAATCAAGTTTGGAACGAATCCCGAAGCTTCCGGTCTTCAAAGCGTCAACAAGGCAAGCCTTAACTATTTTAGTTTTGCGCTACCGTTTCAATTTGAAGATTATAATATGATCATATCCCTTAACTATCAACATCTATATGATTTTACAAGAAAATGGAATTTTCCAATCAAAACTTATCTTGCCAACGGAAACTTCGATGACAGTCATTTCGACTACAAACAAGAGGGAGGTCTATATGCTTGGGGTTTCGCATACTGCGTTCAATTGACGCCCTCGCTTTCCATCGGTGGAACTCTTAATATTTGGGACAATTGGCCCAGTGAAAACGGGTGGCAACAAAAATACCAGACTGCCCAAACCGGCTATGACACCGGAAGCATTTATCAAACAGGCGCCACTTCCAAGGACAAATATAATTTCAAGGGCGTCAATTTTAACTTGGGTATGATGTGGAATGTAACCGGGAATTTTACCGTTGGCGCGGTATTCAAATCTCCATTTAGGGCAGTATTGAAACACCGATCAGAATACACGAATTGGACCTTATGGCCTGATTTTCCCGCCGCCAATACTCTTATGACCGGCGTCAAAAATACAACGGAAAGCCTGGATATGCCCACTTCCTACGGTATTGGCTTTTCTTACCGTTTTAACGACGCTTTTACTGTTTCGGCGGATGTTTATCGGACTGAGTGGAGATATTTTATCCAAAGAGACGCCGATGGCAATAACTTCTCTCCCATTAGCGGAAAAGCCAAGAAGGATTCGAATGTTCAAGCTACTCACCAGGTGCGTGTGGGAGCGGAATACCTTTTGATTGGAGATAAAACCGTCCTGCCACTGAGAGCCGGCGTCTTCTATGACCCTTCTCCTTCCGAAGGCGCTCCTGATAACTATTTCGGTTTTTCCGCCGGTTCTGGACTGACTTATGATATCATCAGCTTTGACGTCGCTTTTCAATATCGCTTTGGAGTGAATGTTGGTAAGGACATATTATCCGCTCGTGACTTTTCGGAGGATCTTAACGAATACAAAGTCTATTCATCAATAATAATACACTTATGAAATATTTAAATTAATTAAAAATTTCTTTTAAATTTTCAAAACCGTCCATTGTGCAATAGTATTTGATTAATGCCAATTTTTCCGGTGTTCAATCGAAAATAATTCAACTCAATGGACGGTACAATTATTCGTTGTAGTGTACTGGTTCATCGTGAATTCGAGTTTTCCCTGTTGTCTGTGAACGCTTACGGAAAAAGACTTTAAGGCTTGTTCCAGCTCGCGAGCAGTAGCCCGCTTTAGTAATGATAAGATGAGCCCTTTGTAGATGTGTTTCAGGAACCAACTAGTTAGGATCACTGGATTATTGACAAGAACCCTTACTGCGTCGCCTTGGAAGCGCTTATCCTAAGCGCGGTCCAGCCGGCCGCGTTCCGATTCTAAAAGTGGTCACTCGGGGCTATATCCGCCCATGAAATTGTTCACGTCAGCGCGGGGAGCGGCCGTTGAGAATTCCTTCCTCAAAGGTCAGGCCGGCATGCATCTCCCCGCCGAGATAAAGCTTGCGGCCAAGGTATTCCCGAACCGCGTTCAGGGTTTGGAGCAGGGGCTCTTCTTCCCGCAGCTCCAAAACCCACCACTCGCAATGAGGCAGGCGCCAGAGCAGGTTCAACCGGTCGACCAGGTCGTTCAACCCGGTGGGGGCCACGTGCCGGTCATCCGTTTCCTCGTGGTAAATATGGGCCGAGAGAAATTTTTCGGGGTGGGGGAGGGTGAAGTCTTCCAGTTGGTAATACAGGCTGGTCACCGATTCGCTGGCCCGGGCGTGACCGATGTCCAGGGTGGCGTGCATCCCCGAGCCCCGAATCAGTTTCTCGAATAAATTGGGCTTGCTGGTCCAGCCCCAGGCCAGGTTTTCCAGGCAGAGCGTCAAGCCTAGTTCCCGGGCGTACTCGTACAGCTTTTTCAGACGGGCCAGGGCGCCGTCCCAGGAATGCGACCAGGTGGAGTCCCGGCCCAACCCCAGATGAATGGTCATGAAACGGCCTCCGCACCGGACGGCCAACCGGCACAGCCTTTTCATAATCTCCAGGCCTTCCGCCGACCGGGCCTCGTCGGCCAGTCCCAACCCGACCTTTTTCAAGGCCGCGTGGAAACGCACCTCCAGCGGATATAGGGACGCCGTTTCCTCCGCCAAGCGTTCTTCCCGCTCAAGGGAATGGGCCAGGTCGTCCCAGGTGAAGGTCCATTCGACTCCCGAAAAACCATGGGCCAGGGCGAAGCTCCGAGTCCGATCGACGTCCGGGAAAAAGTTGCAGCAGGCTAGTTTCGGTGGTTCAATCATGATGAAAATATATATCGCCGGACTCGATATGGCAAATTGATTTTTTCTATTTTTTCAACCCCTGGGAAAACGAGCGCCGCCCCGCCGCCCGGGGATCGGTCCGGACCGGATTTTCCCGCATCGTCTTGGCGCCGGCCGTGGTATAGTGAACGAAAAATAAACAGCGGGCGCCTCATGAGTCGACGGATGCGAATGAAAATTGAAAAGATGGCCGCCGGAGGCCTGGGGTTGGGCCGGCTGGACGGCCGGATCGTTTTTTTGCCCGGCGTGCTACCGGGCGAAATGGTTGAAGTGGAAGTATTGGAGACAAAATCCGATTATTTGCGGGCCAGGCCGGTCGAGGTGTTGGAGCCCCACCCGGACCGGGTTGTTCCTCCCTGCCGGTTGTTCATGGTCTGCGGGGGCTGCCAATTCATGCACGCGGCCTATGCCCGGCAACTGGAGCTGAAAGTCGGGGCGGCCCTGGAAAAGGTCCTGGCGTATTCCGCCGGTCAACCCGAACTCGTTCCCTCCCCGTTTCCCCTTTTTTACCGGGATAGGGTCAGGTTGCAGCTTTCCCCGGTCCGAGGGAACTTGGCCCCGGGTTTTTTTTCCGCCGGGACGCGCTGCCTGGTTCCGGTTTCATTCTGCCATCAATTGCACCCTCGTCTCGACCTGCCCGCCCTGGCCGACTGGATGGCGCCCCTGGCCAGGTTCGATAACCCGCCCACGGAAATGGAAGTCTTGATGGGGACCCCTCGGGAAGGGGCGGTGATCGTCCTGGACTTTCCTCAAAAACCTTCTCCGGGCCAGATGGACCTAGTCGCGGCGGGACCGGAGCTTAAAAACAGCCGGCGGGTTTTTATCTCGGTCAAGGGACGGCTGGCGGGGAAAGCGGACCAACCGGCCGGGCCAGGAGTCCAGTGGCTGCGGATGGACGATCTGGGCTTGAAATTGGAAGCCTGGCCCGGGGCCTTCACCCAGGTCAATCCCGCGATTAATCTGTTGTTGGTTCGAAAGGTGCTGGAAGAGGCCTTGGCCCGAAGCCCGAAAAACGTTCTGGACCTGTTTTCCGGGCTGGGGAACTTCACCCTGCCCCTGGCCAAGGCGGGGATGAGGGTGACCGGGGTGGAATCCAACCCGGCGGCGGCGGCCAACGCCATTTACAACGCCCGGATAAACGGGGTGCGAAACGCCCGCCTTTTCCGGGCCGACGCCCAGGCCGCGGTTACGGAGCTATCGAAAAAAGGCGAAAAATTCGATTTGGTGGTCCTGGACCCGCCCCGGGCCGGCGCCAAGGGCCTGGCCCTGGCCCTGGCCCGCTTGGAACCGAGAACGGTTTTTTATATTTCCTGCCATCCCGCGGCCATGGCCCGGGACTTGGCCGAATTCGCTTCCCTGGGCTATTCCCTCAAGAAAACCGCGGCGTTCGATATGTTTCCCCAGACCAGTCACCTGGAAATCCTGGCCTGCCTGGAAAGGTAGGCGGGATCAGGTCGGATTGACCAGGCTGTATTGAACCACCTTCAGGCCGGGTTGGGCCAGGAGCAGTTCCAGGCCGGGTTCTTCCTGCTTGCGGGTCAGGAAAATCCGGCGGCCTCCGGTGGAGAAGACCAGGCCCGAAAAAGTTATGGCGATGTCACGGGGCGCCGGTCGTCTCGAGGCTTTAATGGTCAGCCCTTCCTCGGTGGAGACGCCCATGGCCTTTAAAAGCCGGCGGATCAGGATTTCCGGGCCCTCCCCCGGCGCTCTCGAAATCACCTCGAACTTGGATTTCCTCAACAGTTCCTTCACTTCCTTGGGCGCCCCGTCCAGGTCCACCACGAAGTTTTTTCCACCCCGGGAAAAGTAGATGGGGGCTTCGACCGTCAGGACAAAATCCTGGGAGGAGCTATTGCTCTCCATCAAGGGAATGGACAGGTGGGGTTCATATTTCTGCCCTAGTAACTCCAGGAGGGCTTGGGTCAGTTTTTGAACGTCCTCGGCTTGCAGGTCTGTCACCTCGCCCCGGGGGGTGGTCGAGCCGCCCCAGGGCTCCGGGCCGATGAGGTTGCCCTGGGGGTGGAAGTCGATTATTCTGATTCCGGCTTTTTCCAGGAAGGCGGCGGCCGGCGGGGAGACGCCCAGGTCCGCTGTTTCGGGCATGTTGATCGCCACGGCCCGCCGGTGGGCCCAATCATCCTGGGTCGGCCAGACGATCCAGTCGGCGCCGAGGCTGATATGGGCCGGACCGGCCAGGACCCAGGGGGTCCCGTCGTTTTTAACCTTGTAATACTGGCCCAAATCCAGGAGGCGGCCCAGCATCTGGGCCAGGGTCTTTTCGTTTTCCGGGCGAAACACGGTATAGTTGGACCAGTTGGCGCGGATCAGCTCGACCATGTTTTGGGGAAGCCGCCGATCAAGGTCCAGGACGATCCGTTGTCCGCCCTGGAGTTCGATTATGGGGAAACTTTGGGTGTTGATGGTTATTTGACCGCCGGTCTTAAGGGGCAGGAAATGCTGGCCCTTGGTGATGACATGTTCCCCTATCCGGGTGAAAATCAGTCCCAGGGCCGTCCGGGCGGCCACGCTCCTGGCCGGGGGAAGCTGGGGCGGCGGAACGATGGATTGAGGCTTGACCGGCGGGGCGGACAGCAGGGCCGCCGCCGGGACCCTGGCCATCACCGGCGATGTTTTCGGACCCGGCGCGGGCTTCCGGTCCGGTTGGGATTCCTCGGACAGAACCGCCTCCGCCCAGTCCGCGTTTAAGGGAACCCGGACCTGCTGACCGGAGTAAACAACGTTCGGATTACTGATTTGCGGGTTCATCTTGATCAGCAGGTGGAGATATTCGTTGAAAATCAAGGACTCGGGAACGCCTTCGTTTCTCAGCAGTTGGGCCAGGCTTTCCCCGGACTTGAGGGTGACCGTCTTAAATTTTTCCGTCGACGGGGCCTTGGCTTCCTCGCGTCGGGGTTGGGGGGGCGGCGCGGTGGACGCTTCCTGTTTGTCCGGGGCCGGTTGTTCTCCCGGCTGTTCCGCCGCGGCCGCGGGCTTTTCCGCCGCCGGCCCGTCATCCATCTCGCTTTCCCAGGGCGGGCCTTCCACGGGACCGGTCGGCAAAATCAACTTCTGCCCCTCGAATATGAGGTTCGGGTCCCGCATTCCGGGGTTCAGGGCCAGGACCACCTTCAGCAGCTCCCCGGGGATTTTTCCCGGTCCGGTCACGCCTCGGCCAATCAGCAGTCGCGCCACCGAGTCGCCTTTCCGAACCATGTATTCCTCGGTGCTCACCTGCCTTCCGTTGACTTCCCGGACCACCAGGGTCTTGACCAGGGATATGGACGGGTCTTCCTCCGCGCGGACGGCCCCGGGCTGGAACAGGAGAATCAAACAGAGAACGGATGCGGCCGCGATCGACCGCGGGCGAGTGCATATATTGAACACCGCTTGCTCCTTACTGCAAAACAAGACGCTGACTCTAGTTACCATGGATTATACCAGGCCAATTAATTGAATTTAAAATATTTTGTCGAGATTTGGCAATTTATTTTCAGCCGTCGAATCGATCCACAACATATTGTGATGGCTTAATCGGCCCGCACACACTATTGTATTTTGCGCTTTACAAAAATTGGTTTTTTTGTAAAAATAGCCCCGGGGATGCTCTTCAGTCGCGGGGAGGGGCCGCTTGTTTTCCAATCCGCGGAAAATAACGGGGTCGATAGGAAGACCATGAGGATTAAACGTCTGGAAATAATGGGGTTCAAATCATTTCCCGAAAGGGCGCTGATACATTTTCCGGCGGGCATCTGCGCCGTGGTCGGACCCAACGGCTGCGGCAAGAGCAACATCGTGGACGCCATCCGCTGGGTGATGGGGGAACAGAGTCCCCGGCAGCTTCGGGGCCGGCAGATGGACGACGTGTTGTTCAACGGCGCCAGGAACCTCCAGCCGGCCGGCCTGGCCGAGGTCTCGTTGACCCTGTGCAACGACGGCGAGCCTTATCACGGCAAAAGTCTCGGACCCAGCGAAATATCCATCACCAGGCGTCTTTTCCGTTCCGGGGACAGCGAATACCTGATCAACAAAATTCCTTGTCGTCTTAAGGACATTATCCAGTTTTTCATGGACACGGGCATGGGGACCAAGGCCTACGCCATCATCGAACAGGGCCGCATCGGGTTTCTCGTGGACGCGCGGCCCGAGGAACGGCGGGCCCTGATTGACGAGGCGGCCGGCATCACCAGGTACAAGGCCCAGAAAAAGGAGGCGGAAAAGAAGATCGAGTCCGCCGAGCAGAACATGACCCATATTTCGGCCTTGATGGCCGAGACCAAGCGCCAGATCAACAGCCTGACCAGGGCGGCCAGGAAGGCGGCGGAATACAAGGAACTGCGGGAAGAGCTGAAAAATCTCGATCTGGGGCTGACCAGGCGGGAATACGCCGCGCTCGAGCGTCGGTTTTCCGAATTGGCGGGGTCGAAAAACGAGTTGGAAACCTCGCAGGAAGGACTTTTGATCGGCCTGGAAAAAATCGAAGTCGACCTGGAAACAATTCGCTTGGATATCGTGGCCGAGGAACGGGAGGCCGAAGCCAAGGCCGAGGCCCATTTCGGCTTGAAGTCCGAGTTCGATAAACTCTTGCAGGAAGACGCCTTCCAAAAACGCCGCATCGAGGAAAACGGGTCCCGCCGTCAAAAACTGGGGGAGGAACTGGCCCGCCTGGCCGAACAGCGGGAACGGCGGAGCGCCGATCTGGTTCGGTTGAGGGCGTCGGTGGAAGACCTAGCGGGAGAGATCGAGGCCAAAAAGGCCCGCCTGGCCCAGGTTCGGGGCGACTCGGACGAATTGAGGGGGGAGCATGACGAAGCCGTTTCCAACCGGGACGCCGCGCGGCAGGAACTGGCCGACGCGAGAAACAAGCTGGCCCGGTTGGAGGAAGCCGCGGCGGGCCATGAAAGAATGGCCGAAAGCCAGGCCGCCCGACGGGAAGAGATCGCCGGGGAGATAGAAGAGTCGCAAGCGGAACTCGCCGAGGTGGACCGTCGGATTTCGGGGCTGGCCGGCCGGCGGGACGACCTGGCCTTCAATCTCGAGGAAGCCCGGGCCCGGGCCGGGGACTTCCGGCGCCGAATGGCCCTCGCCCGCTCCGAGGTGGAGTCCCTGGTCGCCCGGGAAAGAAAGATCGATTCCGAACTGGCCGGGGTCGGTTCCCGCCTGGCCACCTTGAAGGACTTGCAGGCTAATTTCGGTTGGTACCCCGAAGGCGTCAAGGCGGTGATGTCGTCGCCGGAACTAATCGAAACCGGTATTGTGGGGCCGGTCGCGGAACGCCTCGATCCGCCTCCGGGTTATGAAGCGGCCGTGGAGGCCGCCCTGGGGGAGCGACTCAATTTCATCCTGGTCAGGGACCGCCTGGCCGCGGCCGGCGCCTTGGAATTCGTCCGGCAAAAATCCCTGGGACGGTGCGGCTTTTTGTCCCTGGCCGACCTTGGACCCCTAGGCGAACAGGATTTGACCCGGGCCTTGTTGGGCGACTTTTCCCTGTGCGAAACCCTGGCCGAGGCCGCCGATCTTGGACCCGGCCGGGTCGCCCTGACCCGGGACGGGGAATATTTCGGTCCGGGGGGAGTCGTCGTCGGCGGCAAGGGCCGGAACAAGGACCGGGGCTTGCTGGCCCGGCGTCGGGATATCGAGGATTTGGAAGTCAAGGTCGCGGCCCTGGAAGAGGAAAAAAACCGCCTGGCCGCCTCGGGACTGGAAGCGGCCCGGACTCTCGAGGGACTCAAGGCCGGGTTGGTCGAGGCCGAGGAAGCGGGGCGGACCGCCAACAACGCCCTGGTGGACGTGGAAAAAAGCCTCCATGGCTTTACGGGCCGGCGGGGCGACCTTCAGGGCAGGCTTTCTTCCCTGGCCCGGACCCTGGAAGAGCAAGCGGCCCGGGCCGAGCGGATCGAGGCCGAAATCGAGTCCGCCCTGGAAGAAAAGGAACGCCTGATCGAGGCGGAATACGAGTTGGCCGGCGAATTCGAACAGGCCGCCGAGCGGGTGAAAACCTTCGCCGGGCGCCTGGAGGCTGTTCGTCGGTTGGAGCAGGCCGCTTCCCTGGAAGCCGCCGCCATGCGGGAACGGCTCAACACCGCGACCAAGGAAACGGCCGGGACCGAGGAGTGGTTGCGGGAAATACAAAAGCAGACCGCGGGAATAAAGGACGAACTGGCCCGGGCCGAGGAAGACCTAGCCGCCATGACCGGGCGAAGGGCCGAGATCGCCGCGAGGTTGGAAGGCTTCGAGGCTAAATTAGCCGCGGCCGAGTCCCTGGTGTCGGAACAGAGAAAAAAGGTCGATGGGCTGCGCGCCGACCTCAACGCCCGGGAAACCGAGGCCCGCCAGGCCCGGCGGCGTCGGTCGGAGCTGGACGAGGCCGTCCGGAAGCTGGAACTGGACCTGCAGGAAATCGTTTTTAAAAAACAAGCCTTGAAAGAACGCATCGAAAACGAATATAAGGTTGACTTGGCCGAGGAGCCTTTCGTGGAGGACGCCGCGCCGGCCGATGGGGACCCCGGGCCGGCCCTCAAAAGAAGAAGCGAGCTGCGGAAGGCCATTGAAGCCCTGGGCGAGGTGAACCTGACCGCCATCGGCGAACATGACGCCCTGATGGAACGATATGGCTTCTACCGGGACCAGGTCGAGGACCTGACCAGGTCCATCGAAAATTTGCGCGACTCCATCGCCAAGATCAACCGGACGTGCAAAATCCGTTTCAACAGCACCTTCAAGGCGGTGGATGAAAAGTTGCGGGAAATTTTTCCCTTGCTGTTCGAGGGGGGGGAAGCCTGGCTGACCCTCACGGACGAGACCGACCCCTTGGATTCAGGGGTGGAAATACACGTGCATCCTCCCGGAAAAAAGCTGACGGTCATGAGCCTGCTTTCCGGCGGGGAAAAGGCCTTGGTCGCCCTGGCCTTGATTTTTGCCCTGTATCTGATAAAACCAAGTCCGTTTTGTCTGCTGGATGAAACCGACGCGCCCCTGGACGAGGCCAATATCGACCGGTTCAATCGTCTCCTGACCAGATTGGGCCAATCGTCGCAGATAATCATGGTCACCCACAATAAAAGGACCATGCAGATATCTCAAACACTTTATGGCGTGACCATGGAACAGCCCGGGTGCTCGAAGATGGTCAGCGTCAACCTGTCCGAGTTGGAGGGTTTGGAACAAAATGCTCAAATGGTTAAAGCGGGGTAAATCCCAGCGGGAAGAGGAAGGCAGGGAGGAGCCCCGGGACCTGGTCCAAATCGAGGAAAGCGGGGGGGCCGGCGCCGAGGAGGAACTCGAGTTTGTTTTCGAGGCCGTTGACGAGGACTTCGAGGCGCCCACCGGCCCATCCCTTGACTTTGACGACCAGGTCGGCGAGTTCGAACCCGCGGCGGGCTTCTTCCAGCCCGAGCCCAAAACCGAGCCCGCGGCCAAGCCCGAACCCGAGCCCGAGCCCGAGGAAGAACCCGGGATTGAAGATGATTTTGAACCCGAGCCCGAACTCGAACCCCAGCCCCAGCCCCAGCCGGCGCCCCGGCCGGAACCCAGGCCGGAACCGGAATTAGAGCCCGAGAAGAAAAAGAAGGGCTTCCTAGCCCGGCTCAAGGAACGTCTTTCCGGCACCAGGGCCGTCCTGACCACCAGGGTGGACCATCTCCTTTTGGGCATCAAGGAAATCGACGAGGACGTCCTGGAGGAGTTGGAGGAAATCCTGATCACCTCCGACCTCGGGGTCAAGACCACCCAGGACCTGATGAAAATCATCGGCAAGATGGTGGCTCGCAAGGAACTGGGATCGGCGGAAAAACTCAAGGAAGTCCTCCGCCGCGAAATCACCCGCATGATCAACCTGCCTCCCGCTCCCATCGATTGGCGGGCCAAGCCCCACGTGATCCTGGTGGTGGGAGTCAACGGGGTCGGCAAGACCACCACCATCGCCAAACTGGCCCATCGTTACGTGGAGGAAGGCCGCAAGGTCATGCTGGCCGCCGGCGACACCTTCCGGGCCGCGGCCGTGGAGCAGCTTTCCATCTGGAGCAACCGGGTCGGGGCGGAAATCGTCAAGCAGAAAACCGGCGCCGACCCGTCGGCCGTGGTCTTCGACGCCCTGGCGGCGGCGAAAAGCCGGGGGGTCGACATCGTTCTCATCGATACCGCGGGCCGCCTGCACACCAAGGTCAACCTGATGGAGGAATTGAAGAAAATCAGGCGCATCACCGACCGGGAAATGCCGGGGGCGCCCCATGAAACCCTTCTGGTCCTCGACGCCACCACCGGTCAGAACGGCGTCAGCCAGGCCAAGTTGTTCCACGAGGCCGTGAAGTTGGACCATATCGCCATGACCAAGCTGGACGGGACGGCCAAGGGCGGGGTCATCGTGGCCATAAGTCATGAATTGGGACTCCCCGTGAGGTACATCGGCATCGGCGAGGGCATGGACGACCTCCGGGACTTCGACCCCGAGGCCTTTGCCGAGGCTATTTTCGGCTGAACAGGAGGCTGGGGGCCTTACCGGAAACCGGAGGCGGGGCGGAAATATTCAACCTCCACCCCGGCCCCCCCAACCCTCTCAACCGGCCCGCTTAGCGGCGGCCAGGGCGACTTCGCCCATTATTTCGGCCAGCGTGGGATGGGCGTGAATCGTTTCCGCCAACTCCCCGATGGTCACGCCCCGCTTGACCGCCAGGACTCCTTCCGCGATCAGGTCGGAAGCGTGGGGCCCCGCCAGATGAACTCCCAAAATCCGTCCGCCCGGGCGCTCCCAGACAAGCTTGGCCTGGCCGGCGATCTCCCCGATGACCTGGGCCTTGCCGATGGTCCGGAAGTGGACCGTTTCCGCGTCCACATCCAGGCCTTTTTCCCGGGCCTGGGCCTCGGTCAGGCCCGCTCCGGCGGCTTCCGGGCTGGTGAAGATCACGTTGGGAACAACGGAATGGTCGACCGTCGTCGAGCCTCCCAGGGCGTTTTGCGCGGCGGCCCGACCTTCCGCCGCGGCCACGTGGGCCAGCATGATTTTTTCCGGCCCCAAAATGTCGCCGATGGCGAAAACCCCGGGAACATTGGTCCGGAAAAAGTCGTCGACCTCGATCCAGCCCTGGCGGTCCAACCCGACCCCGAGGCTTTCCAAGCCCAGGCCCGCGGTGTTGGGGACCCGTCCGATGCAGACCAGTATCTTTTCCGCCGCCGCGACCAGTGGCTGGGGGTCCTTTTTCCTGGGCGGGGGGACCAGGGGGGAAGGCGCCAGGGTCGCTTCCATCAGGCCG
This sequence comes from Pseudomonadota bacterium, assembly GCA_043806915.1. Lineage (GTDB taxonomy): Bacteria > Desulfobacterota > Desulfarculia > Adiutricales > JAGVGV01 > JAZDGM01. The sequence goes on from JAZDGM010000172.1 coordinate 11,992, forward strand.
CCCCGCTCCTCGATTTTTTCCACCACCCGGCCGGATAGGAATTTGATTTTATTCTTTTTCAATTCCCGTCCCAGCACCTTGGATATGTCCTCGTCCACGGAGGGCAGGGGCAGGACCCGGCCGAGGGCCTCGACCAGCGTGACCTCGCAGCCGAACGACGAAAAAATGAAGGCGAATTCACAGCCGATCACCCCGGCGCCCACGATGAGCATGGACCGGGGAATTTTTTCCAGCGACAGGGCGTGGGAAGAGGACAAAATCCGTTCACCGTCGAAGGGACGCCCCCCAAGCGGCTTGGGACTGGACCCGACGGCGATTATCAGACGGTCCCACTCGACCTTTTCGATTCCCCCCCCGGCCGGTCTCGCTTCCAGAAGTCCCGGCCCGACGATCGCGCCGTCGCCCCGGAGGTACGCGATCTTGTGCTTTTGGAACAACTTCATTATTTCCTCGGCCTGGCCGTTGACGACCGCTTTTTTTCGGGCCGCCAGGGCCGCCAGGTCGATTTCGGCCCCTTGGCCGCCGGTCAGGCCGAATTCCCCGCCGTTCCGGAGCCTTTCCAGGAGTTCCGCCGTGTTTTTCATTATTTTCGAAGGAATGCAGCCCCAGTTGAGGCAGGTCCCGCCCACGTTGTCTCTTTCCACGACCGTGACCTTGGCCCCGAGTTCGGCCGCGCGCGCGGCGGCGATGTATCCTCCCGGCCCGGCCCCGATAATGGCTATTTTTAGGGTCATCGGTGAAGGTCCTCCGCTGTCGGTTTTATTGGGATGAGGGAATTATATCTGGTCGCAATGATGGAAACAAGATATTTCCCGGCCTGGTTTGAAGGATGCCTAAAAATTCGGAAAAATAATTGACAAAAAAAGCAATTCAGGTTATTTTTATTCCAAAAAAAATGAAAAGTTCACCGACCGGCGCGTCACGGCCGGCGGCCCTTATGGAAGGCGAGCCGGTATGAAGATAGACGAAATAACAATAGCCATCATCAAACACCTCCGGGACGGCCGGAAATCGTTTCGGGAAATCGCCGAGGACCTGTCTCTTTCGGAAAACACCATCCGCGGCCGGGTGGCCCGCATGAAGGATGAGGGGCTCCTGGATATCGCGGGCTGGGTCGACCCGCAACACCTGCCCGGTCACGCCGTGGTCATGATCGGAGTCAGCCTGAAGGGCATGGACCTGGTGAGCAAGGCCGAGGAATTCAGCCGTCTGCGGGGGGTGGTGTCGGTTTCCGTGGTGACCGGGCGCTTCGATCTGATTGTCACGGTTCTTTTGGGAGAAGGTTTCGGCATCCTGGAATTTTACACCCAGGAAGCGTCCCGCCTGGAAGGCGTCGGCTCCGTGGAAACCTTCGTGGTGTACAAGGCCTTCAATCTAAGGGTCCCCTACGTGCTTTAGGCCTGGCGACGGGCCGGGGAGGCAACATGACCGAGGCGTTAAAAACCACTCCGCTCAATGGGTTTCATCATTCCACGGGAGCGAACATGGCCGGTTTCGGCGGGTACGACATGCCGCTCTGGTATCCGTCGGGCGCCGTGGCCGAACATATGTCCGTCATTCAAGCCGCGGGCTTGTTCGACACCAGCCACATGGCCGTGATCCTGCTCTCGGGAAACGCGGCCTTCGACCTGCTCCAGGAATGCTTCACCAAGGACCTGCGGTCCTGTCTCGGCCCCGGGCGAAAACCCCTGGCCGTCGGCCGTTGCGTGTACGGCGCTTTTCTGGACCTGGAAGGCCGCTGCCTGGACGACGCCATCGCCTACCGCCTGGGGGAAACCGATTTCATGGTGGTGGTCAACGCCGGCATGGGCGGGGTTGTCGGCAACCATTTGAAATCCCGGGACTTGGCCGGGGGAGTGGAAATTTTCGATCTGTCGGACCGGCTGGGCAAAATGGACCTCCAGGGCCCCGCCTCGGCCAGGGTCATGAGCCGAATTCTGGACCGGCCCGGGGAAGTTTTCCAAAACCTGCCTTATTTTTCCTTCAAGGGTTGCTTCGACCCCGACCGGCCGTCCGGAAGCTTGGTCTCCACTACCGCCGGGGTCCCGCTCCTGCTGTCCCGGACCGGGTACACCGGGGAATTCGGGTTCGAGATTTTCGTCCGGGCCGAGCACGCCGGGTCGGTCTGGGCGGCGATTCTGGAAGCCGGGCGGGAGTTGGGGGTTATTCCCTGCGGCCTGGCGGCCCGGGACTCCCTGCGGGCGGGCGCGGTCCTGCCCCTGAGTCACCAGGACATCGGCGCCTGGCCCTTCATCAATCATCCCTGGTCCCTCGCCCTGCCCTGGAACAGCGGGCAAACGGCTTTCACCAAGAGTTTTTGGGGGGATATCGTTCTGGAAAAACGGGCCGGGGCCGATCACACCCTCGCCTTCGCCGGTTTCGATCCCCGCAAGGTGATGGTCCATGACGACGCCGCGGTCCTGTTCCAGGGCCGCGAAATCGGCCGGGTCCTGACCTGCGCCGGGGAGGTCTCCATCGGCCGGGTCGAGGGCCGGATCGTGGGCGTCGCCTCCGCCGACAAGCCGGAAGGATGGAAGCCCCGCGGACTCTGCTGCGGCTTCGTCAAGGTCGCCGACAAGCTCGAAAACGGCGTGCTGGTGGAATTGCGGGACAAGCGGCGAAAGATCGAGGTCGAGATCGTCGCCGACATCCGTCCCGCCAGGACCGCCCGCCGTCCCATCAAGGATTTTTTATAACCCGGAAGGAGGAAGGGCATGAAGGAAATCAGTGAATTGATTCTCGCCGAGGATGTCCGCTACGCCGAGGACCATGAGTGGGCCGGGCTCGGGGGAGACGTGGTCCGGGTCGGCGTCAGCGACTACGCCCAGGACCAGTTGGGGGACATTACCTTCGTGGAGCTGCCGGAAGTGGGGGACGTCCTGGAAAAAGGCGATGAATTCGGCACGCTGGAATCGACCAAGGCCGTGTCCGAGCTTTACATGCCGGTGGGGGGGGAAATCACGGCCGTTAACTCCGCCCTGGAACATTCCCCCGACCTGGTCAACAAAAGCCCCTACAAGGACGGCTGGATGATCGAACTACGGCCCGCGGACCGCGAGGAATACAACGAACTCATGAGCAGGGAGGAATACCTGGATTTTCTGGAATCCCAGGAAGAGAGCGACTAAATGCGCTACGTTCCCCATACCGAGGAAGATGTCGCCGACATGCTGAAGGTCGTGGGCGTCGGCGCGGTGGATGATCTCTTTAACAGCCTTCCCCCCCAGGCCCGTCGCTCCGGACCCTTGAACCTGCCCGCGGAGCTGACCGAGATGGAGCTGGACGGCTTGTTGGAAAGCCTGTCCCGGGACATGCCGGCGGACTACGTTTCCTTTCTGGGCGCGGGCAGTTACCGGCATTTTCAACCCGCGGCCATCGCCTACCTTCTGGGCCGGTCCGAGTTCGTCACCTCCTACACTCCGTACCAGCCGGAAATGAGCCAGGGCACGCTTCAGGCCATTTACGAATACCAGACGCTGACTTCCCGCCTCCTGGGCTTGGAAGCGGCCAACGCCTCGGTTTACGACGGAGCCATGGCCCTGGCCGAGGCCCTGCTCATGGCCGTCCGGGTGACCAGGTCGGAAAAGTGCGCCGTTTCCCGGGCCGTGCACCCCTTTTACCGCCAGGTCGCGGCCGCCTATTTCCGTCCTTCCGGCTTTGAACTGATCGAGTTGCCCTATGGCGAGGACGGCCGCACCGATTTCTCCTCGATCGACGGGACCCACGGCCTGGCCGCCGTCGCCGTGCAGTCCCCCAATTTTTTCGGCTGCGTGGAAGACTTGTCCCGGGCCGCCGCGGCGGCCCATGCCCGGGACGCCCTGTTCGTGACCTGTTTTTCCGAGCCCCTGGCCTACGGGCTGTTGAAGAACCCGGGAAGCCTGGGCGCGGACATCGCCTGCGGGGAAGGGCAGGGACTGGGGCTGCCCCAGTCCTTCGGCGGCCCCGGCCTGGGCATGCTGGCGACCAAGATGAAATACATTAGGAACATGCCCGGCCGCCTGGTCGGTCGGACCACGGACATCGATGGACGCCCGGGCTTCGTCCTGACCCTGGCCACCCGGGAACAGCATATCCGGCGGGAAAAAGCCACTTCCAACATCTGCACCAACAACAGCCTGTGCGCCCTGGCCGCCGCCATGTACATGGCGTCCCTGGGGTCCACCGGTATGCGGGACCTGGCCCTCCTGAACCACGACAAAGCCGAATACCTTAAGAGGGAACTGGTCAGGGCCGGAGCGGAAGTCCGATTTTCCGCCCCCACCTTCAACGAGTTCACCATCCGCTTTAAAAGCGATTTCGAACCGGCCCGCCGTCGGCTGTTGGACCAAGGAGTCCTGGCCGGCCTGCCCTTGGCCCGGTTCCATCCGGAACTCCACGGCTGTTATCTGTTCTGCGCCACCGAGGTCCGGACCAGGGAAGAAATGGACCTTCTGGTCAGGGAGGCGACGTCATGAAGGATTTTCCAGGGACCAGCGGCCTGATTCTCGACGAGCCGTTGCTGTGGGAAAAAGGAAAAAAGGGGCGACGAGGCTTCAGCATCCCCCGGCGGGACGTGGACTCGTTTCCCCTGGACCCGGAACTGGTGGGGGAAGCGCCCGATTTTCCCGACTTGTCCGAATTGGATGTGGTCCGGCACTACACCCGGCTGTCTACCTGGAATTTCGGGGTGGACACGGGCATGTACCCCTTGGGGTCATGCACCATGAAATATAATCCCAAAACCAACGAAAAGCAGGCGGCCCGACCCGGTTTCGCCGGCAGCCACCCCCTGGCGCCCGAGGACCTGTCCCAGGGCGCCCTGCGCTTGATGTTCGACCTGGAAAAATACCTGGCCGAGATCACCGGACTGGACGCGGTCAGCCTCCAGCCTTCCGCCGGCGCCCAGGGGGAGCTGGCCGGCATGCTGATCATTCACGCCCGTCACCGGGACCTGGGGCGGCCGAGGACCAAGATCGTGGTCCCGGACACGGCCCACGGCACCAATCCGGCCAGCGCGGCCTTGTGCGGGTTCGCGCCGGTCAAGGTCTCGTCCGGCGACGGCGGGATACTGCTTCCGGAAGCGGTCGCCGCGGCCATGGACGAGGACACGGCCGGGATCATGGTCACCAACCCCAACACCCTGGGGCTGTTCGAGGAAAACCTGGCGGAAATCGCCGCCATTGTCCACGCCAGGGGCGGCTTGGTTTACTGCGACGGGGCCAACATGAACGCGGTCATGGGCGAGGCGAACCTGGGCGCCCTGGGCGTGGACGTGATGCACCTGAACCTGCACAAGACCTTTTCCACGCCCCACGGCGGCGGCGGCCCCGGTTCCGGCCCGGTCTGCGTCAGGGAGTTCCTGGCCCCGTACCTCCCTGTTCCCAGAATAGTGGAAGAAAACGGCCGCTTGAGCTTGAAGGACGACTTCCCCCGGTCCGTCGGCCGCCTGCACGCCTTTTACGGCAACTTCGGAGTCATGGTCAAGGCCTACTCCTACATCCGGTCCCTGGGGCCGGACGGCCTGAACCAGGCCAGCCGCCTGGCCGTGCTGAACGCCAATTACCTCAAGGAATCGCTGAAGGACGTCTTTCATCTCCAATACGACCGCCCCTGTATGCACGAATGCGTCTTTTCCGACAAGTATCAAAAGGTCCACAAGGTTTCGACCCTGGACATGGTCAAGCGCCTGATGGAATACGGATACCACCCGCCCACGGTCTACTTCCCCCTGGTGGTCCCGGGCGCCATTATGATCGAGCCCACCGAAACCGAGTGCAAGGAAGACCTGGACCAGTTCATCGGGGCCCTGCGGGCCGTGGAACGCGAAGTCCGGGAAAACCCCGACGTCGTGCGGGAAGCGCCCGGTCCACCAAGGTGCGAAGGTTGGATGAAACAGCGGCGGCCCGGCGGCCCTGCCTGATCGGCTGACGGCGTTGGCCGGCTGACGGCGTCGGCGGCTGAAAGCGGTCCGGACGAGGACCAAGCCGAGGCGTCACAATCAAAGACGAAATACCTGGCCCGACGCGAGGGCGAGGGGATTATCATGAAAAATTACTACATTTTGTCCCTGGTTGGCCTGGACCGCCCCGGCGTGGCCGACGAAACGTCCGCGTTTCTTTTCGACCGCGGGGCGAATATCGAGGACAGCCGCATGGCTTCCATGGGCGGCCGGTTCGCCGTCATGGTCCTTTTTTCGTGTTCGTCGGCGGAGGCGGAAAAGATCAAGGCGGACGGCGGGGAACTGACCGGCCGGGGGTTCGAATTTTTCATTCACGACGCCCAGGACCCGGCCGGCCTGACGGTCCGGGCCGAGCTGCCCCTGAAAATTAGAGTGATGGCCATGGACCACCCGGGCATCGTCAAAAACGTGGTCGGCCTGCTCAACCGGTTCGACGTCAATATTCAGTCCCTGAACACCAAGGTTCAGCAGGCCCCCTGGTCGGGGACCCCCTTGTTCGATCTTTACCTGCGGGCGGGCGTGCCCAAGTCGGCGTCCATCGTCCGGGTCAAGGACGAACTTTCCCGCCTGGCGGCGGAGATGAACCTGGACCTGACTTTCAAGGAATAAAGGCCCCGTTGGTTAAGCCCGGCTAAGTACCAGGGAAGCGATTCATCGCGGGTAACGGGCTAAGGGGAATTCCATGACCGGCCGCCGGCGCGGGGCGGAACGCGTGAGTTTTTTTGTTGAAATCCAGGGGGGGTTGTGTTTTGATGGACGCCTGTCGCGACGCAATCCTTACGTTAAATAGTTCCAAACCCGCCTGGTTTGGGGGAATTAGTACATCAAAATTCAGGAGGTTGTGCTATGAGAAAGGTATTGGTTGGGTTTTTGGCGTTCCTGCTTTTGCTGCCGGGCGCCGGGTTGGCGGCGGACACGATCAAGATCGGGTTCAATATTCCGCTGACCGGGGACATCCCGGACGTCGGCGAGTCGTCCAAGAACGCGGGCGAGATGTTGAAGGAACAAGTCAACGGCGCCGGCGGCCTGGAAGTGGGCGACAAGAAGTACATGCTCGAGTTCCTCTACGAGGATAACGAGACCAAGGCCGAGTCCGCCGTGGCGATGGTGCAGAAGCTGGTAACCCAGGATGAAGTCCTGGCCCTGCTCGGACCCCAGTCCAGCAAGCAGGCGGTTCCGGCCGGCGAAGCCGCCAATAACCTCAAAACCCCGATGATCTCCCCCTGGTCGACCAACCCCAACACCACCCTGGACCGCGACTACGTCTTTCGCGGCTGCTTTTTGGACCCCTTCCAGGGACCGGTCGTGGCCAAGTTCGTGACCCAGGAATTCGGGGCCAAGAAAGCCGCCGTGCTTTACGACATCGCCTCCGACTATCCCAAGGGCCTGGCCGAATTCTTTAAGGAAGCCTTCGAGCAGATTCACGGCGCCGGCTCCGTGGTGGCTTTTGAAACCTTCACCACCAAGGACCAGGACTTCAGCGCCCAGTTGACCAACATCGTCAAGTCCGAGGCCGACATTCTGTTCCTGCCCCAGTACTACAACGAAGTCCCCCTGCTGGTCAAACAGGCCAAGCAGCTCGGCTGGACCAAACCGGTCATGGGCGCGGACGCCTGGGCCAGCGGCGACTTGATGGGCCTTTGCGGCGACGCCTGCAAGGGCTACTTCTTCCCGGCCCACTACAGCAACGTGGGCGCCAAGGGCCAGACCAAGGAATTCATCGACAAATACACGGCCAAGTTCGGCAAGACGCCGGATGACGTGGCCGCCCTGACCTGGGACTCCCTGGGCGTCGTCCTCCAGGCCATTAAGAACACCGGCGGCCTTTCCGGCAAGATCGGCCGCGACCGCACGGCGGTCATGGAAGAAATGGGCAAGGTCAAGGACTTCCAGGGCGTGACCGGGACCATGACCTTCAAGCCCGACGGCGACCCGATCAAATGCGCCGTGGTCGTCCGCATCAACGATGAAGGCAAATACGAGTTCTACGAGTCGGTTTGCCCGTAATCTAAATTCCTAGCCGGGCCGGCCCGGGGGGATTCCTCCCCCCGCGACGGCCCCTTTTCGACACAGGGAGCGACCCTTGTTTGAAGGCATCTTTCAAAATATCCTGAACGCGCTGCAGTGGGGAAGTTTCTATTCCCTGATCGCCCTGGGGTACTGCCTGGTTTACGGCGTGCTCCTGTTGATCAACTTCGCCCACGGCGACATCTTCATGGTCGGGGCGTACATCGCCTTTTTCGTGGCCACTTTCTTCCTGGGGACGGGCGTCATGCCTAGCTGGGCGGTCCTGGCCCTGACCGTGCCCCTGACCATGGCCCTGACCGCCGCGGTCGGCGTGACCCTGGAACGGGTGGCCTACCGGCCCTTGCGGAAAAAAGGCGCCCATCGGCTCTACGTGGTGGTTACGGCCTTGATGTGCGGCATTATCCTGGAAAACGCCAACCTGGCCCTGTTGGGCGCCAGCCGCCGCGGTTTTCCGGAATTGGTCGACACCGTGGTTTATTCCGTGGGCGGCGTCAATTTCACCAATTTGAAGGTCGTGGTCATAGTGGTGGCGATCCTGAGCTTCCTGTTTCTGGAATTCGTCATTTCCAAGACCAAGATCGGCATGGCCATGCGGGCCCTGTCCTACGATCGTTTCGCCTTGCCCCTGATGGGCATCCCGCCCGACACGGTTATCGTCTTCACCTTTGTCCTCGGCTCCGGTTTCGCGGCCCTGGCCGGTTTGTTGTTCGCCATGAGCTACCCGATCCTCGACCCCTACATGGGCGCCATGATCGGATGGAAGGCCTTTATCGCCGCGGTCGTCGGCGGGATCGGGGAGATTCGGGGCGCTTTCGCCGGAGGGTTCCTTCTTGGTTTCGTGGAAATCATGGTCGTGGCCTTTTTCCCGTCCACTTTTCGCGACCTGATCGCCTTTTCCATTCTGTTGTTTATACTGTGGATGAAGCCGACCGGCTTGTTCGGGGTGGCCAGACACCAGAAAATATGACGTTTTCCCCAGCGGGAAGACCCGACCGAGGTTAACTGGAAATTATGAAACGATTCCGTAGAGAAATATCCATCGCCGTCATGTGGGGGACCATCGCCTGGCTGTTTTTGACCGGCCGGGTCGACGCGCCCTGGCTGGCGGCGCTCGCCTTGCTCGGCGCCGTTTTCTCCTTCGCCGCGTTCGCCAAGCCCGAGGCCGGCCGGCTGAAAATTCCCTTTATTCTGGCCTCTTTTTCCCTGACATCCATCTGGCTGTTCCTTTTCCAGGAAATCGACGTTCACTGGCTGGCCGCGATAAACCTGATGGTCATGACCGTGGTGGTCATCCTTCTTTTCGGACCCAAAATGAAAAAAGGCACGGGGCCGCTGCTTCTAACCGCTTTTTTTCTGTCCCTGACCTGGCTGGCCTACCAGGAATCGATCAACCTTTACTGGCAGACCGTGGTGATGTTCATGGGCATCAACATCATCATGTCCACCAGCCTCAACCTGGTCAACGGGTACATGGGGGAATTCAACTGCGGCCACGCCGGACCCATGGCCGTGGGCGCGTACGTCTCGTCCCTGCTCAGCGTCTGGTGGTTTTCCCAGGACCGGGTCTTTGGAGACCCCCTCTTTTCCCCTGAATACGCCTTGTATCTCTTTCCGGTCTGCCTCCTGGCCGGAATGATCGCCGCGGCCCTGGTCGGGCTGGTCATCTCCATACCGTCCTTCAAGACCCGCGGGGATTACCTGGCCATCATTACCATCGCGGTCAACTACATTATTAAAAGCACCATTGAAAACGTCAACGTCATCGGCGGCGCGCGCGGGTTCATGGGCATGGGCAAGGTGGTGTCCGCCATGGAAAGGGCCCCCCAGGCGCTGGGCCTGGGCGGAAAATGGTATCTTCCCTGGATGTTGATGTGGGTTTTCCTGGGCACGGTTTTCTGCGTCTGGCTGTTGCGCCGGTTTGTTTCCTCGACCTACGGCAAGGGGATCATCGCCATCTGCCAGGACGAGATCGCGGCCGAAATCATGAGCGTCGACACCAACCGGATGAAGACCGCGGCCTTCATGCTTTCCTCGGCCCTGGCCGGCCTGGCCGGCGGCTTATACGCCCACGTCATCGGCTACGTCAACCCCGGCTCCTTCACGGTGCTGAAATCCACCGAGGCCCTGTTGATGGTTTACCTGGCCGGGATGGGGTCGCTTTCGGGCGGGGTCGTGGCCGCCGTGTTGTACACGATCCTGTTGGAAGCCTTGCGGTTCATCATTCCCTGGATCGACACCGCCCTTCATTGGCTTCAGGTCATTCCGGACGGATATGAAGTGTCCCAGGTCTGGAAGTGGGTCCTGATACCCTTGCTTCTGGTGCTGCTGATGCACCGTCGACCCGAGGGCCTGATGGGGAACCGGGAATTTTCGGACATCTTCCCCGGACTCCGCAAGTACTATCAATTCAAATAGGTGCAGACGCATGGCTCTCCTGGAAATAAAGGATTTGACCCAGTGGTTCGGCGGACTTTGCGCGGTGAGCAAGTTCAACGCCCGTCTCGAGGGCGGGGAACTGAACGGGCTTATCGGACCGAACGGGGCGGGGAAAACAACCATCTTCAACCTGATCAGCGGCTTTTATCAGCCGACCGAAGGCCGGATAATCTTCAAGGGCCAGGACACCCGGGGCCTCAAGCCCCACAAGGTCACCGGCCTGGGCATCTCCAGGACCTTCCAGAACATTCGCCTATGGAACGACATGACGGTCCTGGACAACATCAAGGTGTCGCACCATATTCAGCTCGCTTACGGGTTCCTTGGACTGGCCCTGCGGACCCCCGGGTATACCCGGGATGAAAAGCGGATCACCGCGTCCGCCTACCAAACCCTCGAAGCCCTCAACCTGCGGCAGTTCGCCGACGAGCTGCCCAAGAACCTGCCGTACGGCCTCCGCCGCAAGGTCGAGATCGCCCGGGCCCTCTCCATCAACCCCTCGGTCTTGATGCTCGACGAGCCGGCCGCCGGTTTGAACACCGCCGACTTGGGGGACTTGATCGATCTAATCCGCTGGATTCACAAGGAATTCAATGTCACCATCTGGATGATCGAGCACCAGATGCAGGTGGTCATGAGTCTGTGTCAATGGATTCAGGTCATTGACTTCGGCGCCACCATCGCCGAGGGGACCCCGGAACAGATTCAAGCCAATCCGGACGTGATAAAAGCCTATCTAGGGGACGATAATATCTAATGTTGCTTTCGGTTGAAAACCTGGTTGTGAGATACGGGAACATCGAGGCCTTGCACGGGATTTCCTTCCACGTCGCGAAAGGGGAGGTCGTCTCCCTCATCGGGGCCAACGGTGCGGGAAAAACCACCACCCTTTACAGCATCATGCGCCTGCCGCCTCCGGAAGCGCCCAAGGTGATTACCGGGGACATCAAGTTCAAGGGCCAAAGCATTCTCCCGGTCCCCCCCCACGAGGTGGTCCGGACCCTCCACATGGCCCTGGTTCCCGAGGGGCGGCATATTTTCGGCAATCTGAGCGTCATGGAAAACCTGACCCTGGCCACGTACGCCCGCAAGAACGATTCGGCCGAGGAGATTCGGGCCGACCTGGACCGCGTGTTCAGCCTGTTCGGCCGCCTGGCCGAGAGAAGAAAGCAGCGGAGCGAGTCCCTGTCCGGCGGGGAACAGCAGATGTTGGCCGTGGGTCGGGCCTTGATGTCCAAATGCGATTTCATTCTCCTGGACGAGCCGTCCATGGGCCTCTCGCCCCTGTTGATGTACGAACTCTTCCGGACCCTCCGGGAATTGAACGAGCAAGGCATGACCATCCTCCTGGTGGAACAGAACGCCCGCATCGCGCTTAAATTTTCCCACCGGGCCTATCTGCTGGACACCGGCGCCGTGACCGCCGAGGGCCCTTCCAAGGACCTCATGGACGACCCGGAAGTCAAGAAGGCGTACTTGGGAGGTTGAGCGGACCCCCTTTCGGGATAAAACAAATGGCCCCGTCCGCCGGGGCCGGACCGACTCGCCGAAACCGGCCGGGACTCCTCGCGCTCCCGGCGTGAATCGTTTAGGCCCATGAAATTCCCTTTGGCCCGAAACAAGATAACGGCGCGGCGGGTCGGCCGGGCGGCCGTCCTCATCCTGGTCGGCCTCCTGTCGTACAGCCTGCTCCAGGTCCTGTCGCTCCGCTGGTTCAACCCTCGCGTCACCGCCTTCATGCTGGCCGAGAAGATCGGCCCCGGGACCTACCACGTCCCCTGGTTCGTCTCCTGGCTGCCGGCGGAACTCATCTCCCCGAACCTGGCCCGGGCCGTGCTGGCGGCCGAGGACCAGCGTTTTTTCGAGCACCGCGGCTTCGACTGGGTGGAAATCGAGCGCGCGGTCAAGGACCACGACGAAGGAGAGCGCCTGCGCGGGGCGTCCACCATTTCCATGCAACTGGCCCGCAATCTGTTCCTCTGGTCGGGCCGGTCCTGGGTCCGCAAGGGCCTGGAAGCCTATTACACGGTCCTCTTGGAGCTAATTCTCGGTAAAGTCCGCATCCTCGAAATTTACCTCAACGTGGCCGAGTTCGGTCCCGGCATCTTTGGGGTCAAGGCCGCCTGCGAGAAGTATTTCAAGTCCCCCGACTGCCGCCTCACCCGGGACCAGGCCGCCTCCCTGGCCATGATCCTGCCCGCCCCCAAGCGCTGGTCGCCCTTCCGGACCAAGGGCTGCCTGACCTCCAAAAAACAGCATATCCTCCGCCAGATGGACAATATAATCCTGCCCGACTGGCCCCAGGCCAAGCCGAAAAATAAAAAATGACGGGGACAGGATAGGGTTGGAAATGCTCCGGGGACGGGGAAGCGCTTGCTTTAGTCTATTCATTGTGTAAAAATATGGATAAAGTTAATTCCTTTAGGTGTAACTCACGTTGGGAGGCGTCATCGCCGCGGGGACGTTATGATCGAAAAACTTAAGGTTGAAAATTTTACCGTATTTGACGAACTCGAGCTGGAGTTCCTTCCGATATCAACATATTCATTGGCGAGAATGGGACAGGGAAAACCCATCTTATTAAATTAATGTACGCAACTCAATCGGCCCTTCAAAAAGGGCCCGGCGATACTAATAATGATGAGGTCGGCAATAAAATAAAAAGGGTGTTCCTGGCCGGCGAGAGAAATCTTAACGCCCTCCATAGGCAAGTTCAAGGCGGAACTGGAGGTCCAAGCTATCTCGATCTTAAGGTCAATGGTCAAACCTATTCCAGGGAATTGGACAAATTTATTGACATCCCGACCGAAATATCAATTATTGGAGAAAAGCCCATAGTATATGTCCCGGTCAAGGAGATGCTCGCCAGCGCGCCTGGTTTCAGGTCCCTGTATTCAAGCCGGGAAATATACTTCGAGGAAGTTTACCTGGACATCCTGGACAAGGCTTACCTGCCGCCCTTGAAGAAATTAAACTCGGAATACCAACCTCTTCTTGATCGTTTGAGGCAGGGGATGAAGGGTGAAGTGAAATTGAAGGGAGAAACTTTTTATCTGCTTGAAAAGGCAGGAGAAATAGAGTTCTCCCTTGTCGCCGAGGGCCTCCGCAAGCTGGCCTTGCTGTGGCTCTTGATTCGTAATGGGTCGCTGACCTCCGGGGCGACGCTTTTTTGGGATGAGCCGGAAACGAACTTGAACCCCTCCATGCTCCCAATGGTGGTCGATATTCTGCTGCGGCTAGTCAAGCTAGGCGTTCAAATTTTCATCGCCACCCATAGCTATCCGCTGCTGAAGGAGTTCGATCTTCAACACCGTGATCGCCTGGTGAGGTATTTCAATCTACGGTTTAATGTACAGGGCCTGGTCAGAGTTGACCCGGTTGACCGTTATGACCGACTTACTCCCAATAAAATCGATGAGGAATACACCCGGATATATGATCTTGAAATAGAACGCGCTTTGGGGCATGGCGATGAATAGGGTTTTGGTCGAGGGAGATATTGAATTCGACTTTTCCGCCGCCGTTTGCGCCGAGAGATTTGACGACGAGGAAAAACACAAGCTGTCTCATTGCTTTAAGCGAATTGATTTTCTGGTGGAGTGGCCGGACAGCCTCTGGTTGGTCGAAGTCAAGGACCCTTCATCAGGCCGCATCCCCCCGGAATGTCGGGAGGGAAAGAAGGATGATTTCCTGGATGAACTGAAAAGTCAAACTCTTTTTTCCAAGGCCTTGGCTCCAAAATTAAAAGATTCCTTCCTTTATTTGCACCTGAACGACGAACTCCCTCCCAAGCCGCTGAAGTATTTTGTGTTTATTGGCCTTGGCGAGTTGGACGACGCGATGCTCGGCCATAACTCGACCTTGTTGAAAAGACATTGCTGCCTCACCGGACCAGACGGCGAGGGCTGGCGAAATCCCTATATTACAAACGCCATGGTATTCAATGAGAAATCATGGAATAGAACTCTACCTCGCTGCCCGGTTCGGCGGTTGATTGTTAGCGGCCGGTTGAAAATGTAAGGGAAATGGCCAAATGAAAATGAGTAAGGCTGGTTCCCAAGCTAGAGAGTTTGGGAACCAGCGATAGTTTGTAGGGTGCGCAACGCGCACCATCTTTTATTATTTTGCGCAACCGACCACGGTAAATTGGAGACTTTGGCCGGCGCCTTGCGGCGGGGCTGCTCCGCCCCCCGCGCGCCTGGCGTTGGGCTTCGAGAGACTCCTTGCCGTCCCAGGGTCAGGGGCGCGCCGGAGCCGGCGCCCCCGGCGACCCCCGGCTCTTTTTCCGGAGAACCCGCCTGCGGCGGGCAAGCCCGCCTGGCGGCGGTTTCACGCCCCGAAACGTCCTGTTTCGAGGGCGGAAAGGGCGGGCGTCCATGCCCGCCCGAAGAAGTCCGAGGCGTTTGGAATTGCTTGGCCCGGCGCGCCTCCGCTGGCCTAAAAATAATGTGATTTCAGTAGGTTGGGTTGAGCCGTAGGCGAAACCCAACATCTTGGCCAGCCCCGTCGGCCCGGGTGAACCAAGGACTCCCCCCCTCGCCCCATCCCCGTGGGGGGCGAGGGAGATAATTGTCTGGCCCGGCCCTAGCCTCCGCTTGGAACAAGGTGTTGTCTTTTAGAATAAAAGGAACAATACATTATCAGAGGGCCGCTGACAGTATTTAATGACGGAAACCATGACTCACGGCCCTGAAACAATCGTGACGGGAGCGATGCTCGCGGCCAGGCCGTTCTGTTCGGTGTAAACCTTGAAATCCACGGCGGATAAAACGACCTGGTTCAATCCGAAACCCACCGGTCCCGGCGGCGCGCCGACATTGACGGTGAAAAAGTAGCTCCCCAACAGGCCTACCTTGTTCGCGGCGCCGGAAAAGACGTCGCGGACCAGTCGGACATTGTCGTCGGATTCCCCTTGGTCAATAGTGGAATCGATTCGGTTGGCCTGATCGTCCATCTCCAGGGAAGAAAAGAAATCGCCCCATCCCGCTTCCGCCGGGTCGGGGAGGAGCGCCCGGGTCAGGGTGAGGACATCCGGGACCACGAGGTCCCATTCGGCCAGGAAAAAGGCTTGGCCCGGGAGGTGGGTCGTGTCCGCGAAAACGTCCAGCCTATACTCGGTGACGCCGTCCGCGACCCAGGCCGGCGTTTCCGGGATGGTCCCGATCCTGGCCAGGTGGGGGCCGTCGGTGAAGGCCGCGCGAAAGTTCATGGTCCTGGGGTCCACCTCGAAAAGCGTCTCGCCCTTTCCGATATAGAGCCGGCCGTTTCCCCAACCGTCGGCGTTATTCACCGCGGTCAGGTTCACCGCTCCGGACCAGTCGTCGGGGGAGCTTACGTATTCCCAGGTGTAGGGCGTAATTTTGTCCAGGACCCCGTTTTTCAAGACGAAGACCAATCCGTTGAGTTCCGTGATGAAATCGAAGAAAGAGTCGTCGTCGTCCCAACGGCGGTCGGGACTGGCCAGGGCGCTGCCGCGGGTATACTCGAATTCCCAATACGGGTTGCCTGGTCGAAGGACGACGCTGTTGCCGAGGGCGGCGTGGGTCTCGCCCGTATCGATCCAGATTCCGGCGTCGTACGCCCCAAGGACTTGATTGCCGAGCAACACGATGTCGACCGTGGGCCAGGCGAAATCCTCGGCCGCTTCCACGCTCAGCCCGTATGTATGGGGATTGAGGACGATATTGTGCGCGAGGCGGACGTCGCTGGAGCGGGCCGCCACCAGGGCCGAGGCCACCCGCAGCGGCTGGACCTGGAAACGGTCGTGCTCGTAGATGAAGTTGTTGGCGATGAGGATATTCGATCCGGGGTTCGACCGGCCGAAATAGAGGCCGTGCCGGTTGGCGTTCATGACGAAGTTCCGGGAAATGGCGACGTTGGTGGAATTACCGCAGACAATGCCGTAGCCCCAACCGGAATCGGTCCCAAGGGCGTCGGTTACAATATTCCCGGATATCTCGACCTGGTCGTACACCCCGTCCGGGGACGTGCCGATGTTGATCCCGACCGCGACGTCGCTCACCCGCAGGTCGCGGAAACGGATGTTCGTCACATTCGTGGACGAAGTGTAATTCCCGATGGCGTGAGTGTTGGTCAGGAGCGGCCGGGTCCCTTCAATATGCATTTTTTCGATGGTCAGGCCGTGGACGTCGCCGCCGATATAGAATCCCAAATCCAGGTCGGCGGGAAGCTTGACCTTGGTTCGCCGCCAACCCTGCCCGGTGATGGTCAACCCGTCCTTGCCCTGGATCATGACGCCCACGTCATTGGATTCGTGACCGGTCAGGTTGAAGGTCCCCTCCGTCAGGGTGATGACCGTGTTGTCCGGGGCCGCCGCGACAACCTCATATAGGTCGTCGGCCGGAGTGACGGTGAGGTAATTTCTCGGATTCAGGAAAAACGCCGGCGCTGTTTCCGTGTCGCGATCTTGGCAGCACGGAAACAAGGCCAGGCCGATGGCCAACAATATCCACAGTCGCCGCGGGTTCATCGTCTCGTCTTCCCTGGGGGCCATTCTTTTCGAGTGGTCCCGGACGAAAAATCGTTTTACCAGCCGCCGGTCAAGAATTTTCGATGGAGTTTTTTCAGTTGGCGGCCATCAGCATGGCAGAAAGACCGCGGGGTGTCAATATACGAAGTGGCGGGGCTAATACCGGGCCTTTATCTCCCAACGGGGGAAAGGGCTGGGGGGAGGGGGGATTTTTCCACCCGGGTCGGCCGGGGCGAGACAAGATGTTGGTTTCGCTTCGCTAACCCAACCGACATGACCGCGGGCCATGTCGGTCGCAACAATCAATTAAAATGCCCTTCGGGCATTTTCATATCAATACATAGGGGTTTTTGCAAGCCAGGGGAGATGATGTTGGCGATTGTTATTTCAAGGGTTGCACAAACCACGGGTTTCGTCCAATCCGGGGAGTCACAAGGTAACCATTATAAAAGAATACGTTTAAAGGCTGGAAAATGGCAAGGCGGTTCCTTCTTCCGACAGGAAACAGCCTCAAGGAAAAAATATTTGATTGAGACCGAACTCAGGACCTACAAAAAGGCCCTCCGGCCGGCCTTCAGCCCGCGCAGCCATTGTCGGCCCGGATGTCCGGCCGCCGCGGGTAATTCGCCTCGTTTTCCGATGCGGCCGGGATTACGGCCCAACGCTTGACAGAAACCGATCCCGTGGGGTAATTGACAAGAAGCCGCTTGGGGATAGGGAACGGCCACGATAATTAGCCCGCGCGGTAACTGTGTTTCGCCCGGACGGCGGCGAAGGAAGACTTGCCGGGGGCGGCGCGGCCGTAAGGCCTTGCCGGTTTAATTTTTTAATTCATCCCAAGGTGAAGCATGACGTCGAACCTGAAAGACCCTGTCAGCGGACTGACCCATCTCCTCGGTGCCCTCTTGTCGTCGGCCGGATTGGCCCTTCTGGTTACCTTGGCCGCATTCCAGGCCACAACCTGGCATGTTGTATCCTTTTCGGTGTACGGATCATCCATGATCCTGCTGTACGCCACCAGCGCCCTCTATCATCTGTTGCCGTTGTCGGCCAAGGGAACCAGGATGTTCCGGACCCTGGACCATATCATGATCTATCTGTTCATTGCCGGGACCTATACGCCCATCTGCCTGGCGCCTTTACGCGGGGCGTGGGGTTGGAGCATTTTGGGGGTTGTCTGGGGATTGGCCGTGGGCGGGCTGTTCTTCAAGCTGTTCTGGTTGGAGGCCCCCCGCTGGATATCGACGGGAATATACCTGCTCATGGGATGGACCTGCCTGGCGGCCATTTATCCACTTGTGTTGAAAATACCCTCGGGCGGACTGTTCTGGCTGGTGCTGGGGGGCCTATTCTACACCGTGGGCGGGGTCATTTACGGGCTCAAGCGTCCCGACCCGGTTCCAGGAGTCTTTGGTTTTCACGAAATCTTCCACCTCCTGGTCATGGCCGGCAGCTTTTGCCATTTCTGGATGATGTTGCGGTATATACTTTATCTCTCGTGATATCAATGGCCGGTTCCACCGGCCACGCTCCTCCTGGGTATAAGGCCATGGTGACGCCGGATATCCCTAGCCCAACCGACATGACCGCGGGCCATGCCCTCGGTTTCGGATTACCTGGAATGGTTCGAGGGCGCCAATTTCCTGTAAACCGCGCGGATATTCGACGCATCGACGGCGCACGGATAGCTTCCTGCTTGCCTTAAGCCTGGAAAACGGAATTGGTTCAGTTTTCCAGGTTGTCGGCAATCATCATCAATTCTTTTTTTAATAACGGCATGTCATTTTTGATTATGTGCCATGCTATATTAAGATCGACGCCAAAGTATTCGTGTACGATTCTGTGGCGAAGCCCGATAATTTTTTTCCATTCGACCCGCGGATATTTCTGCCTGACTTCAACCGATAGTCTGGACGCCGCTTCTCCTATTATTTCCAAGTTCCGTACAACGGCATCCGATGTTCGTTCATCGTCAAGGAATCGGTCGAGGTCATAGCCGATAGTATATCAATGTCATTGACTTTAGCGGCAAGGCTTATAGCACATCTGATGTTTTTTAGGCTTTACTTTTTTATTTCTTGGGTATTTTCGGCCCAACCTAATAGGCTCTGTTGAAATTTTCAAAAGTTCGACGAGGCTGCTTACAA
>JAZDGM010000173.1:0-57853 GCA_043806915.1 Pseudomonadota bacterium
CCATTCATGGGGGGAGAGGGCTGGGGTGAGGGGGGCTTTAGGTTAACAAGGACATCCTTAATTTCTAGAGTGAGGAAGCCGGCGAAGCTTCGCCTCAAACCGTCAAGTAAAAACTTGATCTGTTTGTAAAGAAGTCAAGGCCTATAGGTGTCTGGAGCTTCCCTGGCCGAGGTTCCCAAGCTAGAGAGATCGTGAAAGAATTGCCATTTTGTCCATTTTTTATCACGTAAATAGTTGAAATCACGATGACGTTATTCTCAAATTTTGAATACTTTCACAGCCTCTAGAGCTTGGGAACCAGCCTTACAGATTTTCATTTGGCCATTTTCCTTACATTTTCAACCGGCCGCTGACAGCGAAGCGTAACCCAACCGACATGACCGCGGGCCATGTCGGTCACAACAACCAATGAAAATGCCCTTCGGGCATTTTCATACATACGCTTACTTTTATTTTTTGGGAAAGAGTGGCCGGACCAATTCCTTGATTTTGCCGCCGGCGCAGAGTTCGAGAAAATCCTCGCCCAGGGGCTCGCACTTCTCGACCACGGTTTTCCAGGTTGAAATTCTTTGGTTATCCAACCCCTTAAAACGAGTGAAATCTTCCCGGTCCGGGACCTTGCCCGAGGGCAGGTCGGCGATGAATGCCCGCGATGGGGCGACCAGGACCACGGAGTCCATGTTTCGGACCGACGGTTGGCGCGACTTGATGTTTTTATCCAGCCACCCCGGAATGACCCGGCCGCTGAAGTGGGGGAACAAGGTCAGGCCGTCGCCGTCTTGGAAGGGCACATCCAGGTGGTAGTCGATGACTCCGCCGTCACGGTACATGCCCGGCCGGGCGCCGTCCACTCCCGGGGCGCCGGCCATGACCAGGGGGATGGCCGAGGTGGCTAGAAGGGCCTGGCGATAGTTGTCCGCGGTCAAGGGGACCCGTTGGATGGGGAATTCGGTCATGTCGAAAAAGGGCGGTTTTTCCCGGGGATCGTGAAACAAGGTCCTTTCGAACAGGTATTTGAGATTGACGCGGCCGAGGGAGTTGAGGACATAGGCGCAGAGGAACCCCAAGCCCAGGACCAACTTGTTTTCGCTAGCCGTGGGCCCCAGGCAGCGAACCGACAGCATGTTCACCCTGAGAAAGGGGTGGTTGAGGATTTCCCGGGCGCCGTTTTGCCCCAGCAGGGAGTCGAGAATTCTTTCCGTTTCGCCGGCGATTTCATCCCGGGTGGGCTTTTCGGTGTAGGTCTGATGAATGTAGGCGTGCTCGAAACGTTCCACCGCCGCGAGGGGGTCTTCCTGGGCCGCCGCGGTGAACCGCCAGGCGCCGATGGACGATCCCAGGCAGAAAAGGGGTTGTGTTCGGCCCTTGAACCAGGTTTGGAACAGGGCCCGGTCGATCCGGTTGAGGACCAGCCATTTCGGGCCGCCCGCGGCCCCGGCCAGAACGGTTATCATTTCGGGCCGAAGCCCTTCCGCCCGGATTTTTTCGAGGGCCTTGGGACCGGCTAGGACGGTCAATCTGTTGGACATGCGCTATACCTCCATAACAGCCGGCGGGGCCGTCGACGCGGCCCCGCCCTGGAAATCAGAATACCCCATTTTTTGGAGTTGGGACAACTTATTTTAGCAACAATTTAATATTACTGCGAAAAAGTTAGCCTCCCGTCCCGGCGGCGCGCTCGGTTCGGGTTCGATGGGCCGATAAAAGGTTACCCCGAAATTCCGGAGCCTGGTAATATGGCCGCCATTTCGCGTGAATTTCAGGAGTGAAAAATGACATCAACCTTCAATCGCCTTGCGCCGCTGTTGCTCGCGGCCTTGATTCTCAGCGCCTGCATGACCTCCGGACCGGGGGCCCGGGTCAAGGGCCAAACCGTTCCCACGCCCGAGGAATTAAAAAAATACTGCCGGGAAACGGTGGGTTCTCCCCGGGTGATAAAAATTTCAGACCATGTCTGGGTCGCCGTCGGATATGACCAGGCTTCCACGGTCCTGATCGACACCCCCAAGGGCGTGGTTATCGTCGACGCCGCCGGAAGCCCGGACCGGGCCGAGGTCGTCAAAAAAGCCCTGTTCGCGGCGGCCCGTTCGGGTCCGGTCGCGGCCCTGGTTTATACTCGCTGCCACCAGGACAATATCGGCGGGGCCTTGGCCCTGGCCGGGGAAAATACCCGCGTTTGGGCGACGGAGGCGTTCCCGTCGCATTATTTCAATCGGTTCATGAGGTTCCAGGCGGCCGAGGCCTTGCTGGACGACCGGCTTTCCGGCGGCCGGGTCCCGAGGGAGTTCCTGACCTGCAACCGCCTGGGACCGGGAAGAGAGCCGGGGGAACGGACCGCGGCCGGGACCCTGCCGCCGACGGACCTTTTTTCCGGAAAAAAGGAACTGGATTTCGGCGGGATGGCCATTGAACTGCGACAGTTCGCCGGACCGGACCAGGACCGTCTTTATGTCTGGGTCCCCCGGGACGGGACCTTGATCGGGGGCGACGGTTTTTACGAGTCCTTCCCGGTGTTCCATTCTTTCGAGGGGAGTTCCCCCCGGTCGGTGGACGACTGGATTGAAACCCTGGACGCCATGAGGACCCTGGCGCCCACGCGCCTGGTCCCCAGCCATGGCCGGCCCATCCTTAACGCCGGACAGGCGGCGCGAACCCTGACCGAGTACCGGGACGCCCTGCAGTGGGTTCGGGACGAAGTCATTCGGGGAATCAACCGGGGGGAAGGACCGGACGAATTGGCCGCGAACATCGGCCTCCCGCCCCACCTGGCTGAAAAACCATTCCTCAAGGAGATTTACGGCCGGATCGACTGGGCGGCCAGGGACATTTACGCCGGTTACCGCGGGGCCCTCGCCGGCCGGCCCGAAAATTTGTTTCCCCTGCCCGCGGCGGAGGCCGCTTCCCGGGAGATCGCGCTCATGGGCGGTCCGGAAAAAGTCCTGGTACTGGCTGAAAAAGCCCTGATGGGCGGGGAGGTCAAGTGGGGCGTGCACCTGTTGTCCAAGCTCGTGGTCGGCAATTTTCCCGAAGCGGTGAAAGCCGAGGCGACCCGGAAGCTGGCCCTGGGCCTGGAAGTATTGGGCCGGGTTGCCGTCAACACCATCGGTCGGGCCTACCTGCTCGAATCGGCGGTGGAACTCCGGGAAGGCCCGGCGCCCGGCGCGCCGTCGGCTCCCAATTCGGCCCTGGCGTCCCGATTGCCCCTGGAGTATCTATTCAGGGCCCTGGGTCCCAAATTGAAGGTCGAGGAGGCCATGGACCTCACGGAAACCGCGGTCTTTGTTTTTCCCGATGAAAAAAAACGTTTCGTGGTCACGGTCCGGAAAGGGATAGTGGAAACGGTCGAGGGCGCGCCCCGGCCGGGAACGCCAGACCCCGTGGCTGTCGCGACCTTCGATTCCCAGGATTTCCGGAAGGTGGTCGGGGGCGAGGTCAGTCCCTATACCCTTTTGATTCAAGGGAAAATCAGGGTCCAGGGCAGTTGGGTCGGCCTGGTCGGGTTCCTTGGCCGGTTCGAGGATTGACGTGGCCGGCGGCCGGCCCCTTATTTTCCGGGACCGGCCGGCCTTTTTCTTCCGACCCCGGAAATGAGCCAGACCGGCCGGGGCGATTCCAGGCTCTGTTCGTCCCAATCCATGGCGCCCCGGCTGACCATGAGTTTGGCCGATTCCGGAGCGGCGTCCAGGCCCAGGATTATGTGGCGGATTGATTCCAGCCCCGCCAGGTCGCGGGACCAGGCGGCGATAATTCCGCCCTCGGGGACCCGGGGCAGGCAGAGACGAATGATCTCGGCCGCTTCCGGGGCCGGGGCGTCGACGAATATCCTGTCCGGGTCGGGCAGGTTGGGGAGCAGGAAGGGCAGGTCTCCCTGGCGGATATCCAAATTGGCGGCCCCGAATTTGGTTCGGTTGTTTTCCAGGGCTTCGACGTCCCAGGGGTCGTTTCTGACGGCGATGACCTTGCCCGCGGCGAGAATGGCGGTGGCGGTCAGCCCCAAGCCCGAGGCGCCGTTTCCCAGGTCCCACAAGGTCATGCCCGGCTCGAGGGCCAGGCGGGACAGGAAGGCCGCCCGGATTTCCGGGGATGACGCCGGTGTATCGGACAGGCCCAGGTCCTGGGCCGTAACGCCCAGGGTCAAGGGGGACAGGTCGTCTTTTTTAAGTAAAATAATTATTCTGGATTCCGAGAATTCCTTGGAAGGCAATTCGTGGAGGCGAAAAAAACTGATTTTCGAATCCTGTTTCCCCAGGTTTTCCATCACGCACATGCGCCAGCTTTTTTGGCCGCGCGCCAGGAGAAGCTCGGCGATCATCTGGGGAGTGTAAAAGGAATCGGCCAGAACGGCCACTCGGGAACTATCCTTGACCGCCGCGAAGAGGGCCCGTTTGCCGTCTTTTTCCAGGTTCACCACCTTGACCTGGTCCCAGGATTCCTTTAACCGGGCGAAGGCGGCCTGGACTTCCGTCACGTTGGGATGGATTCTGACGTTTTCCATGCCCACCCGGCCGACCACTCGGCCGGCGACGCCGAAATAATTGGGATCGCCCGAGGAGAGGACCACCACGCGTTCTTCCCTGGCCGCCTCGGCCACGGCCTCGAGCCAGGCATCCGGATTTTCGTCCAGGTTAATTCGGCCGCCCTGGTGTTGCGGAAAAAGTTCCAGGTTCGCGGCGGTCCCCACCAGGACGTCGGCGGCCTCGATTATCCTCAGCGCCAGGGCGCCTAAATTGTCTGTTCCCAGTCCCAGGCCGACGATATGAATGGTCCGCAACATGGCCCCCTTGAATTCCGGGGCGCCGAACCTTTCTCCGTTTTTTTGCTGAAAGTTGTTTTCCTCGGACAAAAAACACCCGCCTCTTTGTCTCTATGACCTTTTATTGTAAAGATATCCGGTGTTAGTGGGTTTAGTCAATAAACGACCCTTGCTTTTTCGCATTAGTGGTCCCGCATGGCGGCTTTTTTTGTCACGGGCTTTCCCGACAATGAGTTTCCTTGGTCAGGGCGATGAACAGGCAGGCCAAGGCGCCCCAGGCGATCATCAGGGCGAACCCGGCCTGGTAGGAACCCTGACTGTAAAGGCGGAGGCCGCCGGCGGTTTCCCCGGTCCAAAACCGGTCCAACACCCAGCCGATGGCCGGCTGGAGAATAGTCGGTCCGGACATAACCCCCATGTTGATCACGCCGGCCACGGCTCCGGAAATGCCGGCCGGGGTGGATTCCTTGCCAAAGGCGAAGCCGATGATCATGACCCCCGAGGCGAAGCCGGTGATGACAATGAGAACGATAAAAGCCGTCAAGGGAAGGCCGGGAGTGAAAATCATCAAGGCCCAGGCGGCGGTGGAGATTATTGCGCCGATAAGGTACAAGGGTTTGCGCCGGCCGATCCGGTCCGACAACCCTCCCATGATCGGTCCGCTAAGGGCCCAGCAGGTCATCAGGGTGGAACAGACGGCCGCGCCCTGGGTTTGGCTCAAACCGTAGCGGGCTTGAAGAAAGGGAACTCCCCAGAGCCCGGCGAAGGCCAGGACCGGTCCGACAATGCCGCCCGGCGCCAAAAAAAGCAACCTGATGTTGCGGTATTTGAAGGCCTGAATCAACCCCGCTAGGGCCGACGGGCCGCCTTTTTTTCCCGGGCCGAGTCCCGGGGGCGGCGCGTAGCCAAGATACCCCTTTTCGGAAGGATCGTTACGGACGAAGATGAAAATGGCCGTTCCCACCACCAGGGTCAGGCCTCCGGAAACCAGCATGACCGGCCGCCAGCCGAAATAATCGACTAAAAGCCGCAAGGGGACCCCGGCGGTAACCGCCCCCAGGACCCCGCAGGCCAGGGCCAAGCCCGAGGAAAAGGCGTACTGCCGGTGGGGCAGCCAGTGACCGGCCAGTTTGAGCATCACCACGTAACCCACGGCGACCGCGCCGCCGATCAGGAGACGGCCGGCGCCGGCCATCGCCCAGGTGTCCGCCAGGGCGAACATGATTATGCCGCAGGCGGCCGCGGCCGCTCCCAGGGTCAAGACCAGGCGCGGTCCATAGGCGTCGGCCAGGAGGCCGGTTGGAATCTGCATGGCCACGTAGGCGTAAAAATAAAAGGCGGATAGATTGCCGAGTCCGGCGGCGCCGAGGCCGAAGTCGGTCATGAGTTCAACGGTCATGACCGCGGGAGCGACGCGCTGGTAAAAGCCGATAAGGTAGAAACAGGCCGCCAACCCCCAGACCGACCAGGACAGGAAGGCCGGCGGATGACCTTTTGTATAAACCGGTATCTCGTTCTTCACTTTTTTTCCCACGCCAAGCGCATAATATTTACGCCGGGGGCCAGGCGGCCCCTAAATCCGGTCTTCGCCTTCCCCCCCGAGGCGGCCGGCCAGGCTGTTTCTTTTGATGAAACTCGCGGCCAGGCGGACATATTCCTCGGGATGGTTGGCGTAGGAGTTATGGCCGCACTTGGGCAGGACGGCCAGTTCCCCCCGGGCCAGGAGACGGTAGGCGGCCGCGGCTTGTTCGACCTCGAAAAAATAGCTGCGGTCCGGAAAAAGGACCAGGGACGGGCAGGTAAGCCGCGACAGGACCGGTCCGAGGTCGAAGACATCCCGACCATAAGCCCCGCCGAACCTGGTGAACTGATCGTACAGCCAGGGCGCTCTTTCCGGTCCATGCCAGAAAACCATCTTTTTTTGTATTTCCGGTTCCAGGTCCCGGAAGGGTTTGGGAAATTTAAGCCGGTTGAATTCCTCCATGGTTACGGCGCCTCGGCACAAGGTGGAGGCCATGATCAGGCTTTTGACCCGGTCCGGGTATTGCACGGCGTGGTCCGCTCCCACGACGCCGCCCTCGCACTGTCCGATCAGGTGAAAGTTATCCAATTCCAGGTAATCGGTCAGGCCCGCCAACTCCTTGACGGATTCTTCCCGGTACCTGTCGCCGGCGTAAAATTCCTCAAAATTCTCGCCTTGTTCCGAGTCGCCGAACCCGCGGCGGTCATAGGCCGCGACCTGAAAGCCCGCGGCGACCAGGCGGGGGGTAATGTCGCCCCACATTCGGAGACCGGCGAACCCGTTATGAAGCAGAACAATCGTTTCGCCTTGGCCTTGAACCTCGAAAAAAACACTCCGTCCATTGATTTTGGCGAACGGCACGGGAACCTCCCCTTGAGCATGAAGTCTAAAAAAAACCAGCGTCTTGTATTATTACTTTCAAGCGGCTGAAAGTGCAAGGGTTGGGGCGGGAAAAGACGGGAAGGGGAGGTCGCGGGCCTGGACCATCAGCCCTCCGGGAAGACCCGGGGCCGAGGCTTCATAAAAGGCCGCGCCTGTCCCTCCTGGCCGGTCCCGGGGTTGCGGCGGCGTCGGGGGTGGAGGGGGGTCAATCCAAAATTTCGCGCAGTTTGCTCAACAAATCGTTCAACTGATAGGGTTTGCTTAAATATCCGTCCGCGCCCGCTTCACTGGATTTTGGGACCTGATTATCCATGGAATAACCGCTGGCGATGACGACCCTGGCCGCGCAGTTCATTCGCCGTAGCGCCTGGAGGCATTGGCGACCGCCCATGCCCGGCATTCCCAAGTCCATGATGATCAGGTCGATCGCGCCTGGTTGGTTTGAATAAACTTCCAAGGCTTCCTCGCCGCCGGCGGCGGTCAGCACCTTGTATCCAAATCTTTCCAGGACTTGTTGGACGAACCCAGTGATCGCTTCCTCGTCGTCGACCACCAGGATGGTCTCGCCGCCGCCCCGGGGATGGTTGGGCGCGGCATCCCGTGCTTCCGGCCGATCAATGGCGGGGAAGTAAATCTTGAATTTCGTCCCCCGGCCGACCTTGCTGTGGCAGGTGATGGAACCGCCGTGGCTCCTGACGATGCCGTAAACCGAAGCCAGGCCGAGCCCGGTCCCCTTGCCGATTTCCTTGGTGGTGAAAAACGGGTCGAAGATATGCTTGACTAGTTCCTGGTCCATGCCATATCCGGTATCGGAGACGGTTAGGAGGACATAGCGCCCGGGCGGCGCGTCCAGGCGGCGGTCGGCGTCGTCCTCGTTTAAAACGGCGTTTTCGGTCTCGATGACCAGTTCACCCCCATCCGGCATGGCGTCGGCGGCGTTGGTCCCCAGGTTCAGCAGGATTTGCTCGATCTGGATAGGGTCGGCGTTTATGGTCCAGGGGTCGCCGGCCGAGCGAATGTTGATTTGAATCATCCTGGGAATGGTTCGCTCCAGCAGTTGGCGGGCCTGCTTGACTTCCTGGCCAAGGTCCACCGGTCGGCGCTGGGCGCCGGCTTTCCGGCTGAACTGGAGAAGTTGACGGACCAGGTCGGCGGCTCGATTCCCGGAGTTTTGGATGGCTAAAAGGCTTGGATAATCGCTGTCGTCGGGACTTTTGTCCATAAGCAGCAGTTGGGTGTAGCCCGTCATGGCTTGGAGCAGGTTATTGAATTCGTGGGCAATGCCGGAGGCCAACGTTCCAATCGCCTCCATCTTGTGGGCGTTTCGAAGCTGTTCCTGGAGTTTTTCCTTTTCTTCCTCGGCGCGCTTGCGGTCGGTGATGTCAACGATCACGCCGGTAATTTTCAAGGGACGGCCGGCTTCGTCCCTTTCCAGGTCGGCTAGGGAGATGATCGTTTTTCTTGTTTTTGCGTCCTTGGTAATTATTTCAAACTCTAAATTGTATTCCTTATCGTCCTCGAGGAGATCGATTAACGCTTGATGGACCCGTTCCCGTTCCGGGATGCAGTGTTCAACCTCATCGGTGCTGAACGTGTCCTCGGCCCTGGAAAAGCCGTAAATCCTTTTCGCTTCATCCGATCCCCAGAACCGGGCGGTTTGGATGTTGTATTCCCAACTCCCCACGCGCCCCACCGCCTGGGCTTTGCGATAACGTTTTTCGCTTTCCCGCAGTTCATCCTCGGCTTTCTTGCGCTGGGTGATGTCCCCGTAGGTTATGGCCGCGCCGAATCCTTCCAGCGGAATGGGCGCGGCGGTAACGCTCATCCATGTGACCTTCCCGTCGTCCTTGACGAGGCCCATCTCCACGTTTTCCACCAGCCGTTTTTCCCTTAGGGCCCTCACGCCGGCATATTCAGAGGACGGCATGGGCGTTCCGTCCGGGCGGATGATGCGCCATTCGGGTCCGTCCTGCTGGCGCTTGACATGCTCATTTTTTAGAAGGCCCAACAAACGTTCCGATTCTCGATTGGTCTCGATGATATTGCCGGCGGCGTCGGTTATGCTGACGCCCAGGGGAAAGGCCTCGAACAGGACTTGATATTTTTCCAACGCGATGCGCAGTTCGTTCCGCGTCCGCCGGGCCTCCTCGGGCGACAGGGCCTCGAACTCCCCGGGTGGCTGAAGTGTTTTTTCCCGGGTTGATTTCTCGGCCTTTCGTGGCGGTTCTTTTTGGTCAGTCATGGGAGAAGTCCCTTGTCGTTTAAAAATATTGGGGTTTACGCCTGGACGGGAGGCCGCGCGGAAGAGGAAGACTTTTTCGCGGGACCGCGATCCCGGCCGCGCTCCTTCAATTCCAAGGCGCTGCTGGGCATAATGACGCTCCTGCTTGTTTATGATAAAAAGGGCCCACAAGAAGGAGCCCCACCCTAAATATTACTATAAATGGATATGACAAAAAAAACAATGGAAGGCGGCCAGGTCCGGGGGCTGTATAGGGCGTGGTTGATGTGGCCGGAAGTCGGCCGGGAGAGGCGGGGCCTCTCCCGGAGAGATAGGCAGGACGCTAGCCCAAAATGGCCTTGAGGTCCTCGTCGGGAGTGGAGATGGGCATGATATTGAAGTTCTTGACCAACACATCCAGAACCGCGGGAGTGATAAAGGCCGGCAGGGTGGGGCCGAGCCGGATGTTCTTGATCCCCAGGTAGAACAGGGTCAGCAGAATGGCGCAGGCTTTCTGTTCGTACCAGGACAGAATCATGGACAAGGGCAGGTCGTTGACTCCGCAATTGAAGGCCTGGGACAAGGCGACAGCTATCTGGATGGCCGAGTAGGCGTCGTTGCACTGGCCCACGTCCAGCAGCCTGGGGATGCCGCCGATGTCCCCCAACTGTTTGTCGAAGAAGCGGAATTTACCGCAGGCCAGGGTCAGGACCACGCAGTCGGCCGGGATTTTTTCCACTAGCTCGGTGTAGTAGTTGCGTCCGGGCTTGGCGCCGTCGCAGCCGGCCACCAGGAAGAAATGGCGGATTTTTCCGGCCTTGACAGCCTCGATCACCGTTCCGGCCACGCCCATGACCGTGTTGCGGGCGAAACCCACCATGACCGAGCCCTTGTCCTCGTCGGCGTCGAAACCGGGCAGGGCCAGGGCCTTTTCAATAACCGGGGAGAAATCCTTGTCCTCAAGGTGGACCACTCCAGGCCAACCGACCAGGCCGGTGGTGAAGATGTTGTCCTGATAATTTTCCCGCGGTTTTTGAATGCAGTTGGTGGTCATCAGGATGGCGCCCGGGAACTCCGCGAATTCCTTGCCCTGGTTCTGCCAGGCGGTCCCGTAATGGCCATGGAAATGACCGTATTTCTTCAGTTCGGGATACCCGTGGCAGGGCAGCATTTCCCCATGGGTGTAAATGTTGATTCCCTTGCCTTCGGTCTGTTTCAGCAGGAGTTCCAGGTCCCTGAGGTCATGCCCGGAGACCAGCACGGCCTTGCCCTTTTTGGGGCCCAGGGGAACGGACGTGGGGACGGGGTGTCCATAGACGCCGGTGTTGCCGGCATCCAGAAGTTCCATGGCCCGCAGGTTGATTTCGCCGCATTTCAAAACCAAGCCGACCCAGTCGTTCAGGGAAAGATCGGTCCGGAGCGTGGCGGCCAGGGCTTCGTGCAGGAAGGCGTAGACCTTGTCGTCTTCCTGGCCCAGGATGGCGGCGTGATCGGCGTACGCGGCCACGCCTTTAAGGCCGTAGATCAGGGTTTCCCGCAGGGACACGATATTTTCGTCCTGTTGGGGGCCGGCCTTGGCGCCGACGTTGGGCGCTTCCGCCTGTTTCAGGAGTCCCTCCAGGGTGGATTCCGGCTGGAAGAGGGCCGGACCTTCCTTGAAGTCGACCTGCCCGCCGGAGGCGGCGACCTTGGCCTTGAGGCCTTCCCGAAGGGCGGCGGCCTTTTGGAGCATGACCTGGAACCTGGCCGGATCGAAGTTGACGTTGGTCAGGGTCGAGAAGACGGCCTCGCAGGTAAACCGGTTGACTTCCTTGTCGGAGACGCCGACCTTGCGGCCTTCTTCCGCCACCTGGGAAAGCCCCTTGAGGGCGTAAATCAAGAGGTCCTGGGTTCCAGCCGTTTCCGGCTGCTTGCCGCATACGCCGACTTTGGTGCAACCTTCGCCCTTGGCGGTCTGTTCACATTGAAAGCAAAACATTCCTATATCCTCCCCTGGTCTGGCTGTTGTGGCCCAGGAACTCCTGGTCCGTTTCGTTGTTGAATGGGAGCATAACCTTTTAGGCTTGGTCCGACCTTGACTTAGGTCAAGGTGGAACTTTTTTTTCGAGCGAGGGGCGTTTTTTTAAAAATAATCCCCCGGGAGGGGTTTCGGAAGGGTCCCGCGCCCGTTGACTGGGAATAAATTGGATGTTATTAGTCTTGGTCATGAAAATCAGGGACGTTATCGCCGCCATACCTTTATTCGAGGGGCTGGCCGACGCCCAGCTCGACAGCTTGGCTTCCATCGCCCATTCCCGGGACTACGAACGGGGTCGGACCATTTTTTCAGAGGGGGACGAGGCCGCCGGCCTTTACGTGGTGGCCGCGGGGCGAGTCAAGATTTATAAAATGGCGCCCGACGGCAAGGAACAGATTCTTCATTTGTTCGGACCGGGGGAGCTTTTTGGGGAAGTGGCCGTTTTTTCCGGCCGGCGCTTTCCGGCGTACGCCGAGGCCCTGGAAAAGTGCGGCGCCATTTTTTTTCCCCGGTCGGCGCTGCTGGAGCTGATCGGCCGCAACCCCGACCTGGCCCTGGGAATGCTGGCCATTCTATCGATTCGCCTGCGGCGGTTCACCCACCTGATCGAAGACCTGTCCCTGAAGGAAGTGCCCGGCCGCCTGGCGGCTTACCTTCTTTTTCTGTCCGCTCGGGAAGGCGCGGCGTCCGACCTGGAGCTTGACGTGACCAAGACCCAGTTGGCCGGGCTGCTGGGGACAATTCCGGAGACCCTATCCCGGATGCTGGCCAAGATGAGCCGCGAGGGACTGATTGAAGTCGACGGGAAGCGGATTCGGCTGTTGGACAGGGAGGGACTGGAAGACCTTTCCGGGGCCCAGGCCCGGCTGGCGGAGTTGAAGATACGGCTGTAGGGCCGGCCCGGCGGGCGCCGCTCCCTAGCGGGACCAGGAATCGGGGTCCACCAGGCCGGTGGCCACCGCGTGCTTGACCAACCCGATGACGTCATGGACATCCAGCTTGTTCATGAGATTGGTCCGGTGGTTTTCCACGGTCTTGGGGCTGAGGAAGAGTTTTTCCGCGATTTCCTTGCTGGAAAAGCCTTCCACGATCAACCGCAGGACTTCGGTTTCCCGTTTGGTCAAGCTTTTGGAGTGGGTTTCCTGCATCCCTCGTTGTTGGGGCAGGTTGACGAATTCCATGACGATATGGGACGCCACCGGGGAGTCCAGATAAAACTCTCCCTTTAAAACCGCCTTGACCGCTTCCAGCAGTTTTTCCCCGGCCGAATCCTTGAGCACATACCCCCTGGCGCCGGCCTTGAGGGATTCAAGAATGAATTTTTTCCGGGAATGAACGGACAGAATGATTATTCGGGTGGCGGGCAGCGCGTCCATGATGGCCTTGGTGGCCTCGATGCCGCCCAGTTCCGGCATGGCCACGTCCATGATCACCAATTCGGGCTTGAGGACCATGGTTTTTTCCACGGCCTCGCGTCCGGTGGCCGCTTCCCCGATCACTTCCAGGGCCTGGTTGCGCGTCAGGACGCCGCGGATGCCCTCGCGAAATATGGCGTGATCGTCGGCGATCAAGACCTTAGGCCCGGCGGTCATGTTTTCTTTCCTCCAAGTCGATTTCGGTTGTGAGTATTGTTCCCCGGGGTCCGGATTTGATGGCCAGCGCCCCGCCGACCAAGCCGATTCGTTCCCTCATGCCCCACAGCCCCAGCTTTTTCTCGGTCAAGGCCTTGTTCAGGGCCTGGTCCACCTGAAAGCCGCGACCGTGGTCGGCGACCGAAACCACCAGGCGGGAACCGTTCATCTTCAATTCGACTTCCATTTTACGGCTGCCGGAGTGTTTGATCGCGTTGGTGAGGCCTTCCTGCACAAACCTGAAGAGCGTGGTCTTAATTTCCTGGCCGGCGCGGGTTTCGTCGAATTCCGCGAGGCGGCGGATTATTTCCGTTTCACCGGTTTCCGTGAGCGATTCGCATAAATCCTCAATGGCGGCCACCAAGCCGAAATTGTCCAGAATGGCCGGCCGGAGGGTATAGGCCAGGTTCCTGATTTTGTCCATTATTTTTTGCGAAAGCCGGATCAGTCGGGAGACCTCGGAAACCATGAATCCGTTTTCCAGGGGCCCCCTTTCAATAAGCGATTGAAGGCCTATTTTCAAGGCGCCCAGGACCTGACCTAGTTCGTCGTGGAGGTCCAGGGCCAGGTTGCGACGTTCCTCTTCCTGGGCCCGGATGAGCAGGCGGGACAGTTCGCCGACCCGGCCCTCGGTTATTATTTCGTAGGTGACATCCCGGGCGGCCCCCAATCGTCCGACCAACTCGCCCCGGTCGTCGAACAACCCCCGGGAATGAATGGTCAGCCACCTGATTCGTCCGGTTTTGCCCTGATGCCGGATGCGGGGCAGGGTCAGGTCGCCGCCGTTTTCGGCGTCTCGCGATTCACGGTCGAATTTGGGACGGTCCTCGGGAAAGACCAAGCCGCGCCAGTCCAAGCCGATCAATTCTTCCGGGGTATACCCCAGGATGCTTTCCACGGCGTGGGAGACGAAGGCCAATCGGCCGGAGCGGTCCATTTCGTATATTATGTCGGGTTGACCTTCCACGAGACTCCGGTATCTTTCGGTCGAATAATAGAGGTCCACGGTGCGGGCCTGAACTTCCGCCTCCAGGCGGCGGGCCTCGTTTCCGGCCTTGGCCAGGGTCTGTTTCTGGGCTTGATAGCGAGCCGTCAGAAGACTGCCTAGAAAAAAGAGGCAGAAAAACAGCAGGGCCAGGAAGATGGTTATGTTACGGAACATAACTCCCAGGGGGGCCATGACCGGCTTGAAGTCGTGGGCCACCACAAAATACCAGCCGACCCGGGGGACCTTGGCGACGGCCAGGAAGGTAGGATGGAACCCAAGATGCCCCGAAACCAACTCGCCGATGGGGGATTCGGGCTCGAGGGCGGGGTCGATCATTTGGTGGACTTTTTCGATGATGTCGGAATCCAGATTCGCGCTGGGCGCCCCGGCGATGACGCAGTCCCGAGAGTCCAGGATAAAAAAACCCCGACCGGGCCTGGCGGTGAGCCTGGAAAAGAATTCCTCCCAGACCGATATATTCTGTCGGACCCCGAGAAACCCCGACAATTTTTTTTGGTGGTCGAAAATGGGGACGGTCATGGTTACGGCTGGTCCCTTGATTTTGTCGTCCGGACCGCAAAACGTGACGGCCAGTGGCTGCCGCGGGGTCTGTTCGGTCAAAACCGGGGTTCCGGGAACTAGGTCAAGGGCGCCGGGTCGACCCGCCGCGGGAACGTGGAGCAGCAATATTCCTTCTGGGTCGGTGATGAAGGCGGCGTCCAGGTCCTTCTCCCTGGTTATTTCCCCGAGGGCCGAGACCACGGTATCGGGGTCCGGAGAGAGGAACGCCTCGATGAAAAAGTTGCGCGAGGCGAGGGTGGAAAGCCGTCCCAGGATGTTGGACTGATGCTCGGCGATGAACTGGGTCCCCATCTCCACCTGGGCCTTGGTCGCGGCAATGGTTTCAGCCTGGACATTGTTTTTGAGGGTGTTATAGACCGTGATGCGGGATACTCCCCAAACGACGATCAACACCACCAAAAGCGCGAAACTCCAAGCGGCGGTTTGAAATCTTGACCAGGCCCGGGTTTTATCGTCCGTGGACATTCGCCTTCCCGACCGCGAAACGAATCGTTAAACAGCTTATGATATCCTTTTTCCGGGTCTTTGAACAGATGGAAACGAGCTCGAACGCCGGTCAAAAAATTTGGTCGTGAAGCGCGGCCGCGGTTCTGGCGGCGGTTTGACCGTCCCATAACTCCAGGACCCCTCTTTTTTTCCAGGCGCCCGCGAGTATCCGGCGGACGGCGGCGGCGGTTTCCCCAATTGGGGTCAGCTCGTTGGTTCCATGGGTGGTGGTAATGGGTCTTTCGGTGGAATTCCGCCAGGTCAGGCAGGGAATATCGAGCCAACTGGTTTCTTCCTGAATGCCTCCGGAATCGGTTATCAGGAGTTTTGATCCGAACACCAGGCTCATGAACTGGATGTAACCCAGCGGTTCCGTCGGAACAAGGTTGGGCCGGCCGGCCAGGGCGTCCCACAGCCCGAATTCCATCAGTTTTTTCCGGGTCCGGGGGTGGACCGGAAAAATAAGGGGGATTATTTCCTGGACCCGGGCCAACTCCGCGGCCGCGGCTCGCAGGGCGTCCGGGAAGTCGACGTTGGAAGGGCGATGCAGGGTCGCCAGGGCGTACCCGCCTTTTTCGAGGTTGAAATCCCGCCAAGCCCGCAGCGGCTCGATTTGCGGAGTCATCATCAGGAGGCAGTCGATCATGATATTGCCGACCCGGACGATTCTCGCGGGAGCGACGCCCTCTCTTTGCAGGTTCAGGTCCGCGTCCGGGGATGGGGTCAGGAGTAGGTCGGCGATGGCGTCCGTGAGCAGCCGGTTGATTTCTTCCGGCATTTCCCGGTCAAAGCTCCTGAGCCCGGCTTCAAGGTGAGCGACGCGAAGATTCAGTTTTTTAGCGGCCAGCGTGCAGGCCAGGGTTGAATTGACGTCGCCGACCACCACGACCCAATCGGGACGGTCGGCCAGGAGGATTTTTTCGTAGGCGACCAGGACCCCGGCGGTCTGTTCCGCCTGGGAGCCCGATCCGACGGCGAGGTTGATATCCGGCGCGGACAGACCGAAATCCTGGAAAAAAGCCTGGCTCATGGCCTGGTCGTAATGCTGGCCGGTATGGATGAGGCGGACCTCGGCCCAGGAATGTTTTTTCAACTCCCGGTAAAGTGGGGCGATCTTCATGAAGTTGGGCCTGGCTCCGGCGGTCAGGTGAATTTTCATTTAAGGCTCCGGCGTCGCGGTCGACCGCGAGGGTTTCGTTATTGTTGGTCGAGAACCAGGGTCACGCGTCTGTTTTTGGCCTGGGCCCGGGGGGTGTTCCCGGGGTCCAGGGGACGCGAGTCGCCATGAGCCTCGACCCTTATTCTTTCGGCCGGCAGGCCGAACCTTTCCAGCAGGGCGTTCTTGACGGCCTGGGCCCGGGCTTTCGACAGGCACAGGTTGTCGCGGCAGAAAACCCCGGGGTTTACTTCCACTTTTTTATTGGCAAAGGGAATGGAATCGGTGTGCCCTTCGATGATCACCCTCAAGTCGGAACGTTCGGCCAGTATCCGCCCCACCAAGTCGATCTGGCGATAGGCGGATTTTTCCAGGACGGCCTTGGCCGGTTCAAAGGTAATGTCGCGCATGACGAATTCCACCTTGGTCCTTTTGCGGTCGCAGAAAAAAAGCCGCCGGTTCCACTCGGAAAAGGCTTTTTCCACCAGCAGCTTGTCTTCCAGGCTTCTTTGGTCCAGGCCCTTCCCGCCGACGTCCTCGGCCGTGTTCCCGATCCTTTCCGGTTTTTCGCACAGCCGGTAAAATATTTGCGCGGCCTTGGCCCTGGATTCAAGGTCGTTCCGGTCCAGGAAATAGGCCTTGAGATACGAGTCCAAGGCGAAGCCCGGTAGGTTCAGGTTTTCGTAAACCTGCCCCAGGCCGAAATATGGGGCGCCATAGTCCGGGAAAAATTTCAAGGCCCGATGGTACTGCTCAATGGCCGCCTCGGGTTCGCCCAGGACGAAATAGGCGTGGCCGAGGTTGGCGCATAGTTGGGGCGTGGTCCGGCAGAAATCCGGGCTTTTTTTAAGGGCGCCGAGGTACAAGTCCCGGGCGGACCTCATGGAATCGAGGTCATCGGACCGATGCAGGGCCCGGCCTTTCCGGGCCAGGTCCAGGGCCTCCCGATAAGCCTGGTCGTCGGCCCGGGCCAAGCCGGGAAGCGGCAGGCTCGCCAGCAGCAGGAGCAGGGCGATTAACCGAATTTTCATAAATATCCCTCCTGGAGCGGGCCGCCCCTAATTCGCCGTTCTTCCCATTTGGCCCAGATGCCTTTGTTTTAGTTCCTCCAGCTTCCCGTTTTTCTTGATCAGGGCCAGGAACGAATTGACCCGGTCGAGGAAGACCTGGTCTCCCGGAGGGACGGCGGCCGCTAGGAATTCCAGGGTCAAGGGTGCGAGGAGGGCGAAGGTTTCTTCCGGAAAATCCTGGCGGCGTTTCCAGACCGTGAGCTGATCGATGAACAGCGCGTCGGCCGCGCCCCCCAGCACGGCCTCAACCCCCTCGAACTCCCGGGAAACAGGCTTAACCTGGGCGAAGGAGAACAGCTTCATGGCCTCCCCGGCGGCGCTGGAGCGGTCCACCACCACCACGATCCTATCCTTCCCGTCCAAGCCCTGGAGCGATTCCACCCCCCTGGCCCGCTTGCGGTTCAGGAGAAGAGACAGCCCGGTTTCGAAATACGACTCGGAAAAACCAACCAAGGCGGCCCGCTCGGAAGTGCGGGTCAGGGCGGAAATAATACAGTCGATTTGGCCGGACCGCAGGGCCGGGATGAGGTTGTTCCAGGCCATGTCCCGTATTTCGAGCTTGACGCCCAGGTCCTCGGCCAGGAGCCCGGCCAGTTCCACGTCAAACCCGACCGGGCGGCCCAGCGGGTCCAGGTATTCAAACGGGAAATACCCGATCTCCATTCCCACGAGAAGGCCGCCCCGGGCTTGAATACGGTCGAGGGTCCCGGCCCCGACCCCGGCCGGTTCGGCCGCGGGGAGCGGCCCCAATAACGCCAGGGCCGCCAAGACGACCGCCGTGAACAGCCCGCGCCTGGTTTCCTTTCTCATGGTCCGACCAAGACGCTCGCGTCGCCCTGGGCGATAGCGTCCAGGGGGCCGAGGCACAAGGCCCGGTCTCCCACCCGGGCCGCCGGAAGGGAGCCCCACAGGGCCGTGGTCGACCCCGGAGGCAGTATTGGTCCGCCCACATGAGGTATTAGTCCGGTGAACAGGGGGCAGACATGGAAGTCGGCGACCCGGGCGGCGGGTTTTAAACCGATGAGGACCGTCGGAAGCCCCGTGACGATGATTCCTCCATGGACGGTCATGTCGCCCGCTCGGGCGGCGGGTTGTCCCATTTTTTTCTCCTTTACCAGGGAAGAGCGGTCATGGCCCGGCGCCAATCCCGTTCCTCCAGTATCCAAAACCCGTTTGGGGCTTCGGAGATTATAAATCTTCCCCCGGCTTTGCGCTCCAGTTCCTTTTCGGAATAAATTTCCCGGCTCGCCAGGCCCAGGGAGCAGGGCGCGCCGGGGTGGTCGGGGTCGCTGAAGATGGCGGCCAGGGCCTGGTCCCGGGACGCGGGACGGAAGGGCAACTCGATCCGACCGAAGCCGGTTGTCGCCCGGCCGGCCCGGGCCGCGGCTGCCAGGGCCCGATAGTAGGTCCCGATTTTTCCCGCTTGAAAAAGCCTGGTTAAGGCCTTGAAGTCGATTTCCGTAAAAATGTCGGCCCAGTCGTTATTCACGCGTCCGACCAGGAAATGGAAGGTCGCCCCTTCCACTTGATAGGCGACATAGGCGCCCGCCCAGTTCAAGGTCGGGAGCATATTGTCGTAAAATTTGTCGAAATCAATGCCCGGCCGGTCCGGCGGGACGTCGAAAACCCCTCTTTGGGAGTCGAACACAACGGGATGGAGGTCCGAATCGATTCTAGCGCCGAGGGCGGTCAAGCCGCGATCGAGCATGACCATGGTCCGGGCCGGGTCCCGGGCCGGACCGGTCGCGACAAAGGAAAAGAATTGGGTCATGGGGCTTGCCTCCTGGCGGGGTCATGGTCGGACAATTTCCACCTCGTATCCTTTTTTTCGATATATTTCAGCCATATCCTCCACGTCGGGCCGGGAGCCGTCCAGGACGGCCCGGGGTGGCTTGGTCGGGTCGCCATGTTGAGCCTGCAGGGTTTTCATCCTGAACGACTGCGCGGCCAAGTTCTTGGCCTGACTGGCCGAGGCGCTTTTGATTTCCACGGCCTGGCCGTCGGACATCATCATGTCCATTTCCTGGACGGCGCCGCAATCCTCGCATTCATAGACGAGGCCGGCGGCCTCGATCCCATCGGCCTGCTTGGCGTCGATGGCCTTGTTTTCAAAGGCCCAGCCGCGGCGTTGGTTTTCCCACTTGGGGTCGTCCTTTTTATCGGCGATGCATTTATTGTTCTTGGCCTTGGTCGCCGCCGGGGTTTCGCGTTTTTTTTCCACCCATTTATGCGGACATTTTTTTTGCGCGTTCTTGCGCCCGGCGTTCCCTTGCTTGCCGGCCAGGGGGCAGGGTTGGCCGGTGGCGCCGACATTGCCGGACATGGCCGCCCGATGGGCCGCGAACATGTCGTTGGTGGCGGCGGCCAGATTGTCCTCGGCCGCGGACAGTTCCCGTTGATCGTCGGACCCCTCGGGGAGGTCCCGGGAGCTGATGGTTTTTTCACCCAGGCTGGTGGTTTGGGCCTTGTCCGGGTATTTGGCCGCCATTTTTTTCCCGGCGACCTGATGTTCCCCGTAAGCCTGGGCGTAATCGATTTTTTTGGGCATGACCTTGGACCTCCTAGTATCTTCCGGCGGCGGCCCGGGCCAGGGCGAAGGATGTTTCCGGCGGCTGGGCGTCCCGTTCGGCCAATCCCTTGCGGATCAACTGGACCTTGGCCCGGCCGTCCAGGTCGGGGTCTTTCAGCAATTCCTCGATCCAGTCGTTTTTTTTGTTTTTATTGAAGTCCTCCCCCAATTCCAGGACGAATTCGGCGAACATGGCCGCCTCCCTTTCCTCGGTTATTCCGTATTTCGCGGCTTGGGCGACGGCCCGGGCCGCGAACCCGGATGATTCCTCCCGGGAGAGTCCGCCGGCCTTGTCCGGGTGGGCGACCCCGAGCAAGGCCGCGAGCCGGTCCTCGAAATCCCGGCGCAACCGCTCGGAAAAGGCCGTTATTTGGTCGTCCCTGATGACCCAGGCGCCGGGTTGGGGCGGGCGGTCTTCTCCCGGGCAGGACGAAAAGGGGATTGAAACAGGTTCGGAAAATCCTTGGTCCGGGGATAGGCGCGCCGCCTCGAGCCCCTGTTCCCCTAGACAGTATTCAATAACGCCGCTGTCCGGGGTTTCGATCATAAACGCGGCGACCGGTCCGAAAAAGGCCCGGGCTTCACTCTTGGTCAGGGTCGGCAGGAAGACCCGGAGCACCCTGGGATCGTAAAAGCGAAAATACATTTCCGCGTCGTTTTCATCCCGCACGGAAATGAACCGGCCGAAATGGTCGATTATTTCGTCGGGGGATGATTTCGAGACCAGAAAGACCCCCCAAGCCTTTCCCGAGCCTTGGTCGATGAACCAGTTCAACCCTTCCTCGGCCGCGGAAAAGTCCATGAGATAAGGGGCCGCGTCGGCCAGGGGCTCTTCCGGAAGTCCCCGGAACAGGGAGTTGTCCCGTCGACCGAAACGAAAGACGCCGGAAAGGACTTCCGGCGACGCGGCCGCGTCCAGAATCGCATGCAGCCCGCCGCCCCGGCGGCCGGCCCGGGCTTGCAGAAAGGCGGCTATAATTTTGACTTGCCGGTCCCGGGAAGCCGGTTCAGCCGCCTGTTCCTCCCCGGATAGGGTCTTTGTCTTGTCCTCGTTCATGGGCGTTCGTCCTCTTGAGGCGTCGAGGGGCGCGGTCAGGCGCCCCGGGCGCCGGCTGTCCGGGCCTGTTCGCATTTTTCGCAGAAGGGCTTGCCGGACGCGGCGGCGTCCTTCAAGGCTTGGGACTGCCAGGCCAAGGGCCACCGGGGCTCCGGAAAGGATAGGGACTCATATTGTTCCTTTTGCGGCGACCGAGGGGATTGGGGCTTCGACATATCCCGGCCCGGAGTCCCGTCGTCGGCCTCGTCGGGCTGATCCGGGGCCTCGGGGGCCCGGGGGGCCTTGGCCCGGCCGGGGACGGCCATCCCCGGAGCGCCGCCGGAATTAATCAGCAGCAGGTTCCCGACAATGGTCACCCCCACGGGATCGATCTTGATGAATCCTCCGGCGGCCTTGATGGTCAACTCCAAACCAGCTTCCACCACCACCTTGGTTCCGGCCTTGAGCACAATTTCGCCGCCCGCCGTTTCCTTGTGGGCGGCGGCGAAACTGTCCACCACATCCCCGGTCGCCGTGGTCGATCTTTGTCCCAGGACCCGGACGTTGTGGTCGCCCTTCACTCTAAGGGAAAGGTCTCCGTCCACGTTGACCATGGCCTGGCCCTTGACGTTCCCGGAACAGTCTCCCTCGACGTGGAGCAGGCGGTTTCCCTTGACGGTGGTGGATGAATTTTTTTCCACCAGTTCCTTTTTGTCGCCCTTGACCGTGAGACTCCGGTTCCGGCCGACCCATTCCCTCCGGTCGTTTTTGACCCTGACATCCTGGTCTTTTTCGGCGTGGACAAAGACCTGTTCCCGGCCCCGCAGGTCTTCGAAACGGACTTGATTGAACCCTCCTCCACCCTTGGAGGTGTTTGATTTTATGGTCGATTTCGTCTTTTCACCCGGCAGTGAGCCGGGGGGGCGGTGGTCCCCGTTATACACGCTCCCCATGATCAGGGGCCGGTCGGGGTCTCCTTCCAGAAATCCCACCACAACTTCCTGACCGATGCGGGGCAGGTGAAGAAAGCCGTATTGCCCCCCGGCCCAGGGTTGGGCGACCCGGACCCAGCAGGAGCTTTTTTCGTCCAGGCGCCCTTCCCGGTCCCAGTGAAACTGGATTTTCACGCGGCCGTGCTCGTCCGTGTGGATTTCCTCGCCGCCGGGGCCGACGACAATGGCGGTCTGGGTCCCATGGATCAACGGCTTGCGGGCCTTGAACGGCGGCCGGAAAACCTGGCTGGAGGGAACGCAGGCGAAGGAGGCCCGGTATATGGGGCGGTCGTCCGACGGCAGGATCGTTTCCTGGGCCGCGGCCTGGGGTTGGGCGGCCTCGTGGGCGACCCGGACCAGCAGGTATTCCCGATTGAAATCGGAACGCTGGTGCTGGGAGAGCTTGAATTTGAATCCCGGGATCATCCTCCGGCAGACTGTTTGTCCGGAACCGTGGTATTTCAGGGCTTGCAGGCTTTCCAGCCTGACCTTGGCCAGGGCCTTGCCCCGGGCTTGGGTTTCGTAGCCGCCGGGGTAGCGGTAGACTTCCAGTTGGGTTTCCGAGGAGGCGGATTCCGCCGTTTCCAGGTCCAGGCGCGGCTGCTTGTAGTTGAAATCCCGCTGGGCGACCGCGCCGGAACGGATTTGTCGTCCGAAGCGCCACTGGTGGATATAATCCTCGGCCTGGACCAGGCCGGTCAATTCCCGAAAGGGGACCGTCGCTTCCCCCGGCATGGCGACATGGGTCACGGGGCCATCCCCCAGGACCATGACGTGGTTATCGCGGGAGTGTTCGAAGAAGAAAAAAATACCTTCTTCTTCCAACAGCCTGGTCACGAAGTTATAGTCGGATTCCTGGTATTGGACGGAATATTCCCGCGGTTCGTAGGTCTTTTGCAGGGAGAAGCGATATTGGTCCCCGGGAATGCCCGCGTCGCCGAAGACCTTTTCCACTATTTCCCTGACGGTCTTGTTCTGGAAAACCCGGGTGTCGCGCCGAAAATGGAGAAAGTGGAAAAGGGGGACCAGCCGGGCCTCGTAATAGCTGAATTCCGGACCTTCCCTGACCTGGTCGAGGCTGAGGATGCGACCGTTCACGAACCTTTCGCCGTTTTCGTGGAAAAAAGTCAGCAGGGCCGACTTGCCGACCAGGGCGTCGAAATCGAGGTCGGAATCGAGCGCGGCCAGGGATATCCTGAAGGAAAAAAGCTCGGACAGGGCTTCCAGGCCCCTAAAGCCGGTCACCCGGAGGTCGCCGTCGAACCCGGCGGCCTGGAAAAGAAAATCAGCCTCGCGGCTCAGCCGAAGCAGGACCATTTTTTCATCCTTTACCGGTGGGGAAGGTCACGGATTTGTCCGGGCCGGGGCCGGCCGACAACCAGGCGTCGCGGCCGAGGCGAAGCCGGGAACGGTCGTTGATAATCGCGGGTGGGGTTTCCTCGCCCCGCAGGACAATTTCCAGGTCGAAATCAAGGGGGTCGAACAGGAAAAGGGCGGTCAGGGCGCAAACCTGTTTGAATTTTTCGCCCGGCGGAGTCAACCGGAGAAAATCTTCATAACCCAGGGGGCCTAAAGTCACCCGGAATTTGCCGCCCCGGTCCCGGACTTTTTCCCCGGCCAGGCAGTCGACTCCCAGGCTGGAATTGGCCAAGCCCAGGGACGATTTTTGGTCCGGTTTCAAAACAGCCCACCGTTCCAGGCATTGTTCCACTTTAACCGGTATTCCTTCCAGAAAATCCTCCAGCAGGCCCTTGAGCCCCGAGGCGGACCTCGGCAGCCGGGTCAGGTGGCCCAGGCAACGGAGCAGGTCCAGGAACGGCGGGCCGGAGTCGGGCGCGGTCCCGGCGCCGGTCAAGGGTAATAGCTTGGCGGAAAATTCATCCCGTCCGTCCGGTTGAAAGGCGACTTGATAGCGGTACTTGGCCCAGGACCGATACAACAGCGACAGGAGACGATGGTGGATGATATCGAGGAACGCGCGCACCCGGGCCGCGTCCTCGTCATCCTCGTCGTAAAGGTTTTCGGTGAAGAAGGAGGGCAGGGGGCTGGTCGGCCCGTAGAGCCCCAGGAAATTTACCCTGACCTGGAATCGTTCCCTTCCGTCCGGGCCCTGGACCTGTTCCAGGGAGGAGACGTCCGCGGCGGGATAGGACAGAGCGATATCCGGTCCGAGCCTGATGTTTTCATCCCTGGCCGGTCCGGTCCGACCCAGGCGCGAGGCTTCCGGCCCCAGGGATTCCAGCCGTCGAACCAGTTCGAAAAAGGAGCAGCGTGGTCCTTGTTCCGTCGGTATTTTTCCGGTCGTCTTTTCCATGTGGCCGCCTAGAGCAGGTTCCGGCGGCCGATCCGGGCCGGCCAGGAATAGGTTTCCCGTTTTTCAACGCCCCTGATCGTCAGCCGGACGAAGGAATTCATGGTGGCGTAGAGGGCCAGGAATTCCCTCAACACCCGGCCGAAGAGAAAAATGTCTCCTTCCCCCGCGAAATTGCCTTCCTGGACTTCGAGTTCCAGGGACAGCCCCCGGACCGGACGGCCCAGGTAGAATCTTTCCTCGGGTTTGGCCTCGGCCCGCAGCAGGCCCTGCATGCGCAGCTCGTTTTCCTGGGCCGCCTGGCGGTCGAACAAGGCGTGGAAATTATACAACGCCAGAATAGTCCTCAGCGATTCCACCTTGGTCATGGACAGGTAATTGAGGGACCAGTGGCTTATCAGGCGCCAGGCCATGTTTTTACCCAGGGGCGGCGGGGCCGACCTGGTAATGCGTCCCACGTTCTTGAACCTGGCGAAGCCCGCCGCCTCGGACGTGGGGAGCTTGAGATCGCCCGCCCGCAGTTTTTCCGGGAGCCTGCCGTTGGTGCAGGTCAGGTCTAGCGAGATTATTTCGGTGGGAGGAAAGGCGGTGCGCTGAAAGGCGTCCACAAAGGAGAGGCGCGTTTCGATTCCGTCGCCCACGGGGTGGTTCCCTAGCCGGGTCTGGTAATAACA
This sequence comes from Pseudomonadota bacterium, assembly GCA_043806915.1. Lineage (GTDB taxonomy): Bacteria > Desulfobacterota > Desulfarculia > Adiutricales > JAGVGV01 > JAZDGM01. Next base: position 24,891 of record JAZDGM010000173.1, read on the forward strand.
ACCCGGGCCGGCGGGGTCGCTTCCGGTCCGGAACGAAAAGAACGGCTTGTATTCCCTGGCCTTGGCCGTGCCGGGCTCGAATCCGGCGGCCCGGTCGATGGAATAGACCTCGCGCCCTCGAGGCGAACCGCCGCTGGGGCGGATGGGATACTCGTGTTTTTCCCGGTCCACCCTGATGGGGTCGGCCTGGTGGGGGAAGAGGTTGACCGCCGGGGAGCAGAAGAGGAGGATGTTGTCCGCGCTTATCCGGGGAGGGTTTTCCGGGCGGGCCAGTAGTTCGATGGAAATTTCGAACTCGCCGGCCTGGGGAAGCCTGGCGGCGGCGGACAGCCCTTTCAGGTCGATCATGAGGAATTTTTCCGGCAGGCTGAAATATTCCTGCAAAAGCCTGTATCCCTGGAAGGCGGCCGGCGGATAGGGCAAGAGGGCCTCGTTTTCCTCGAAGCCGGCGGCTTCCAATCCCGAAAGGGGGAGTTCCAGGGCGCCGATTTGACGGCCTTCTTCCTGGACGGAGATGCTCCATCCCTTCACCTGGCGGCTGAGCCAGAAATAAAGTTGATAGCCTTCGCGGTTTTCCCCGCGGAGGTATAAGCGCAGGTCCCCGAGTCCGATTCGGGCCGGGGTGAGTCCGGCGGGCAGGGAAAATTTCAGGACCAAACGGGCCGGCTTTTCCGCCGGGGTTTCCAGGGCGGCCCGGGTCAGCGCGAGGGGGTACAGGACCACGTCGCTGGAAGTCCGGAAACGGCAATTGACGCCTTCCACGGGCGTGGAATCGATTTCGGTCCCCCGGGGAATGACTATTCGGCCCCGCGGCGATTCCAGGACCGGCTCGAACTGGACCATGGTCATGGCCGGAATGGGGCGCAAATAGTTCGGGAAAAGTAGGTTCATCAGGGAATGGGTGATTTCCGGGAATTCGTCGTCCAGTTTCTGCCTGATCCGGCCGGTCAGGAAGGCCGTCCCCTCGAGGAGTCTTTCCACGTCCGGGTCAGCGCCCGGTCCGGCCAGCATGTGGGCCGCGGCGGGGTAGGCTTCGGCGAACTCCCGGCCCATTTCCCGGAGAAAGGCCAGTTCCTCTTGGTAATATTTATTGAACATGGCGTCCTCAGTCCTTGATATCCACCTGACCGGCGGAATCGACCAGGGTTTGGAACTTGAGCAGGGCCGGTTCCTTGCCCACGGCCAGTTGAGCGGTGACTTCGAAACAGAGCTTTAACAGGTCGTCCTCGTCTTGTTTCAGCGTGATGCGCACATGCCTGAGCCGGGGTTCGTATTTTTCGATGGTGTTCCTGATGGCCTGCTGGAATTCGGCCAAGCCGTCGGGCAGGGAACAGGCCACGTCCCCGAATTCGGGCGCGCCGAAGTCCGGCAGGGTCGGGACCCCGCCCTGGCGGGTGTTGAGCATTCTTTTCAGATTGGCCAGGATGGATTTGACCAGGCGCTCGTAATCAAGGGTCGCGGAGAGCTTTTTCCCCGGCCCGGGGGACCGCAGCCTTTCCAGTAGGGATTCTTCGTTTATTATCGGTGGTTTTTCCATGCCGGCCATGTCTTTTATTCGGCTGTTTTCCAGTCGTCCTCCGACTCGATGCCTTCCGGCTCCCAAGTCCAGGTTATCTTGCGGTAACTGAAGGACACGGCTTCGGTGGGGCTGTATTTTTCGAACCTGGGGTCCCAGACATGGGGCATTGTGGCGGCGATGGAGACAATCACGGCGTCTTCCAGGCGGATGGTGTAGTATTTTTCTTCCTTGCCCATGGGGTTGATGCGATACCAATCCATCCGGACTTCGTTCAGGGTTTCGCTTCCGGTCAGGGCCTGATAGAGCTTGGGGGAAGATTTATCGAAGCCCTTGACCGCGGTCAGGGGGTGGTGAATTCTCTTGCCCGTGGGCGGCCCCGCGGCGCCGGACCTGGATATCAGGACTTGGTGGTTGAATTCCAGGACCAGGATCGACCCTTCCCGACCGGCCTTGTCGCAGGAACCCTCGATTTTTCCCTGTTTCGAGCCGGTGATGTATAAATGGGCCGTGAGAGGCATGTTTTCCTCCTGGCCGGGCGCCGCCCGGCGCGGGTCGGTTTAGCGGGTCGTTTGGGGCGCGGCCGAACGTGAACGGCCGTTGGACTCATCCGCGCGCTTCATTGTTTTTCCATTTTTCCATCCAGGGCCAGGGTGAAATGGAGCCCCATGTATTTCAGGTGAGGCCGCGCCAGTATCCGGGCCTTGTACCAACCGGGATGCTCGCCGTCCTCGACCGTGACCCGGGCTTGCCGGAGGGGCCGGCGGCTTTTGACTCCGGGCGACGGGTCGTCCATGTCCGAGACATATTGCCGCAGCCACCGGTTCAGTTCCTCCTCCAGGTCGGCCCGCTCCCTCCAGGCGCCGACCCGTTCCCGTTGCATGACCTTGAGGTAATGAGCCAACCGGTTGATCAGCATCAGGTATTGAAGCTGGGTCCCCAGGCGGTAGTTGAACTCCGCCGCGGCGGCCTCCTTGCCCGGGCCGAATTTTTTGGGCCTTTGAACGGAATTGGCCGAGAAAAAACAGGCCTGGTCGCTGCCGTTTCTCAGGGTCAGGGCGATGAAGCCTTCCTGGGCCAGGTCGAATTCCAGCCGCTCCGAGATAAAGACCTCGGTCGGAATTTTGTGTTCGATCCCCGGCAGGGATTCGAAGTCGGGAAAGATCAGGCCTTCGACCAATCCGCCTCCCTTGGGGCCGATTATATTGGGGCGCCAGCGATACCGGGCGAAACTGTCGGCCAGCCTGGAAGCGAGGGCCAGGGCCGCGCCGCCCCAGAGATGGCTTTCGCGCCGCCCCCGAACGTCCTCCTCGTGATAATAACCGGAAGTTGTCGTGTCTTCGGCCGAATAAGGCTTTCGCAGCAGAAAGCGGGGCAGGGTCAAGCCCAGGTACCTGGAGTCCTCCGACTCCCGCAGGGACTGCCACCGGGCGAACTGTCGGCTGGCGAAATGGCCGGCCGGGTCTTTCAGGTTGGGCAGGTCGGAAAAATCGGCCGAGCCGAAAAATTCGGGAGAAGCGTTGGCGATAACCGGAGCGTGACTCATGGCCCCCACCGCGGCCATGTCCTGCAGCAGTTTTATATCCCGAGGCGAGTGGTCGAAAAAATAATCGGCGACGATCACCGCGTGGGGCGACCCGCCGAACTGACCGTATTCGGCCGTGTACACAAGCTTATGAAACCCGGATTGCAGGATGTTCAAGGAATCGGCGAAATCTTCCAGCAGCTTGTTTTTAGGCAGGTCCAGGATTTCCAGTATGATATTTTCCCGGAAGTCGACGCGGTCGACCAGGAATTTCAAGCCGCGCCAGGCCCGCTCCAGGCCCTGAAAGTCGGGGTGGTGCAGTATCTCGTCCAGTTGCCGGCCGAGCTTCCAATCCAGGTCCGCCGCCAGGACGTCAATGAATCTCCGGTCGATTTTTTCCGGCGGGGCGTCGGTCTGGAGGAGAAGCGCCAACAGGGACCGCGGGGCCGGAGCGGTCTCCAGGGCGGGGCGGAGCCCCAATACGCCTTTTTTGCGGTCCAACGCCAGGCGAAGTTCCGGAATACTCGATACCAGGGCGTCGGGTTCGAAATCCCCTAGCCGGCGGATGTTGATTTTAAGGGGGAGGCGGTCCTCCGGATCGCCGCCGAAGTGATTTTTAACCCTGATATTCAGGACCGGGTTACATTTTTCGAGGACTTGGTCGAAATTGTTTTTTTCCACCCTGGCCGGGCGCAGGTCTTCCACCGGGACGTCGTCCCCGCGCCGGGAAAAGTCTCCCAACACCAGGATTTTAAAGGGGAGTTCAATATCCTGTTCGACCCCGCCCACCACGGACCGGTAAACGATATTGACTCGTTCCCGGGGGCCGACCGAACCTTCGCGGGGCATGGGCCTTATCCTTCCCGGCCGGCGCGGACGTCCACGGCGGCGGCGGCGTCCACCCGGGCCAGCCGCGAAAAAACGTCCTCCAGCATCCGTCGTTGTTCCGGAGTCGGGTTGGGGGCTTCCCGCAGCTTCTTTTTTTCTATCAGATAGAGGTCCCGGTACACCTCGGCGCAGAGGCTGGGGTCCCATTGTTCGAGGGAAAAATGTCCGATCATGTTTTCCAGGCCTTGCAACTGGGGCGCGGCCAAGTCGGGCCGGTCGATTTCCAGGCAGAATTGGGCCATTTTCAACTGGCAGAGAAAGCGGCTTCTTCCGGCCGGGGCGTGGTCCCGGGCTTGCTGCATCCGGACCATGGCCTGGCGGAGATCCCCTTTTCGATTGAGTTCCCGGGCTTCCCTAACCAACTCCGACATTTGGGCGGTGAATTCGTCGCCGGCCGCCAGGGCCGGGGCCGCCGGGTCCGGTTGGGGCGCGGCGGAAATTTTTTCCAACCATGCCCTCGCCGCGGGGGAGACAAAGGGCCGACCGTTTTCGAATTTTAGGTCGACCAGTTCCGGAAGCCGCCTGAAAAAGGCCGATACGGCCAATTCCACGGCCTGGCGGGCGGGATCGAAGTCGGGACCACGTTTTTCCAGGGCCAGATGCGACCAAAAATGCGGGTCGAGCCAGAACAGGTATTCCGAGGCCAAGGTTTCGGTCTGGTCGGACAGTTCCTCCCAGCGTCCGGTCGCAACCAGGTTTTCCAGGTTTCCCATAACATCCGGAGGCGGCGCGGGAAGCCGGGTTCGACCGTTTTCGTGGGGCGGGAGCTCGGTCACGTTCAGCCACGCGGCCGCGCGGAGAAGTCGATACGGGGCCTCTGATCGAGGCGAGATGTTCCTCAGATTCCAGGCGGCCCGCCTCAGGGTCCGGGATATATCGTTTAGCTCTCTTTCCGAAACCAGGTCCGGGGTGGCGGCGGGCGTCCGGGTCGGCGCCGGGTCGGGAGAAGCCTGGTCCACGGGAGGCCGAACCGGCGGCTTGGCCTGGGGGCCGGCGGACGGGCCGGGTTCCTCGATGCGCCCGGGGGGGGCTGCCTTGGCCGTCGACTCATTCCTGGAACCGGCCATGTCCGAGGCGATGTTTTCCAGGGCTTTTTTCAGGGAGGCCAGGCTGGGCGCTTTGTCGTCAAGAGCGGAACGGAGTTGGGCCTCGAGGCGGGTCAGGGCCGCGACGCAGCCCGCGGCCGGTCCCCGGTCCGGGCATTCACCCCGGGCCAGGAATTCCTCCAGCTTTTCGACCAGGAATAGTACGGCGTTCTGGCGGACCCGCACTCTTTTGGCCGCCGGAAAGCCGCTTTCCCAGAACGCCTCGATCAGGCCCCGGTACAATTCCAGGCCTTCAAGCATCCCGGCCAGGCCCTTGACCTGAAAAAGCCCCAGCGCCAGGTAGGAGGCCGCGCGGAAGTCCTTGCTCTTGCCCTTCAGGATCGCTTCCCCCCGGGAAACGACTTGGGGCCAGTCGACCGTTCCTCCGGAAACGGATTCCATCTTGCGGATTTCCGCTTCCAGCATTTCGAATTCCGGATCGAAGCTGACGTCGATGCCGGCCGGTTCGTCGGGTCTGATGGGGTTGAGCATGTCGACGCGCCTTACTCGGCCGCCCGGATAATATTGTCCGGAATATCCCCGGGCGTGTTTTCCAAAAATTTCAACACGGGCTTGTTTCCCTGGGCCCGGAATTTGGCGGTAATGGTTTTGACTCCCCGGGCCTGAAGGTCGCCGCTCACGGTTTTCAATTCCTTGATGGAATAGGTTTTTTGGCCTTCCGCGATGTCGGCCAGGAACTGCGGAAAGGCGAGGTACCCGGTGTATTCCTTTTGGGCCGAAGCCCGGCCGCCCTCGAACTCGATCACCAGGTCCCGGCATTTATCCGGGGTCCAGGTAAAGACCTTGGAGACCGGGAAGTTGAAATGCTCCATGACCTGGACCTCGGCGCCGCATAGCAGCTTGACCGTGGTCCTCTCGATGCCGGTCAGGGCTTTTTGGTTGACGTCCGTGGGCCGGGCCTCCAACCTGACGTTGAGGGCCCCTTCCCCGGTGGACAACTGCTGGCGACCCTTCCTGGCGCCGGCCAGCATTTTCAGGAAATCATCCGAGAAGGGAAGTCCCTGGTCCAACAGGACCCTGGGGGCGTATCCCCCGTCTTTTTTCTTTTCCAGAAACGGCCCGGCCGGTCCGTCGACAAACTCCCAGACCTTGCTTTTCTCTCCGTAGAGGAGGGTTTCCATCTTGCTCCAACCCTCCAGGTCCGTCACTTCGGACAGCACATCATTTTCCCACTGTTTCTGAAGGTGTTCACCCGCGACTTCCAACTCGGTCCGCCAGCCGAAACCGAGTAGTTGGTCGAATAGGCCCCAGAAGGGTTGTTCCTCCACTCGCCCCCGGCCGCTTATTTCCCTGAGCCTGTTCAGGTCCCACTGGGCCTTCAGGATGGGGTGGACCGAGGCGCTGGTGGCCCGACCCTCGGTAAAAGCCGCCTTGGCCGCTCCGTAGCATTTTTCGGCGTCCGTCAGGATGAGGGGGACTTGACGGATATTGTCCTCGAAGTCCACCCAGAGTCCGATGGCTTCCAATTCATCCTCGGAGGCCTCGAAATCCTTGCCCAGGGCCGATTGGGCCAGTTCCTTGGCCTGGCCCACGGCCTGTTGAAAGAACCCGGGAGTCTGGCCGGCTTCCTTTTCCTTTTTGATCCAGGCCAGGAACACTTCCTGGAACTCCGGTTTCCGCCATTTGTCATAGTTCAGGATCAAGCGGACCCACGGCCTCGTCGGTTGGGGGGCGTTTTCGGCCAGGGGGCGCAGCTCGGACCCTGCTGTTTCCAGGACCTTCAGGAAGGGCGACTTGTCGCCGAGGACGCGGGGGGCGGCCTCGACCCGGTTGGCGGTCAGGGTCCACAAGTCCAGTCCGACGGCGAAGTTTTTCAGGAAATATTCCCAGTTGTCCTGGTACTTTTCCCAGTAGGAGGTTTTAAAGCCCGAAATCAACGCTTGAACGTCTTCCTGGTCGGAAGCGGCGGCGCTCAGGCGGTCCAGCATGGGCTTGATCCCGGTTTCCCAGGCTTTGAGGGTAAAGGGGCGGGCGACTTCAGTTTCGCCGCCCGGCAGGCCGGTCAGATCGTTTTCCCAAAAGGTTTTGTAGGTAAGGGGATGGAATTCGTCGACTCGGCCGGCGGCCCACCCGATCAACCAGTTGAACCCCTGGCCGTCCCGGCGCAACACCTCCCGGAGAAGAGCGTTCAGGAGGTCTATTTCTTCCCGGATCGCCGCCGGGTCGTCCTGCCAGCGCAAATACCCTAAATATTCGTCCCTTAGATTGTTTACCTGGTCGGGAGTTTTTTCCGGCAGCGCGCAGGCGAGCCAGAAACCGTAATCGGGTTGGGCGGCCAGGCCGGCCAGGTCGACCTCGGCGGGATGTTCCTGCGCGTATTTAAGCAACGCCGAGCGGTCAAGGATGAATTGAACCGCGGCCGCCGTCTGTTCCGGGCCGGAGGGCGGCTCGTTGCTCGGCGCCGCGGCCGGCGCGGGTTCAATGGGGCTTGGTTCCGGGGCGGCCTCGCCGGAACTATCTTGCTTACCGCGAAAATCAGCCAAGCCCGCCGCGGCCGGCGTCGGCGCCACGCGAGGCGGCTCGGGCGGAGCGGGGGGGCCGGCGTTCAACTCCTTGACCTTGCGGGCCAGGGCTTCATCCAGGGGCGCCAGCAATTTGGCCCTGAATTCATCGACATAGCCTTGTCGGACCTTTTTTTCGGCCGCGAAGCTATGCTCGAGGCCCAACCTGGGGAGAGCCGAGTCGCGGTTGTCCCGATAAATTTGAAGCGCGGCCCTGTTTTTCCCTTCAAACCAGGCCAGGGCGCTTTCCAGGGGGCCGCCCCGGGCCGCCATGACATCGAGCCTTGGCGCCGCCTGGTTGATTATTTTCCAGTTAAGGCCGAACGAAACGGTCAGTTGGATGCCGGCGATCAGCCATAGGGCGCTCCAGGCCAGCAAGGCCGCCGCGACGGCCCTTTTGCGCCAATCCCTGGTTTTGGCGGAAAAACCGCCGAGGACCCGGTCCCGGGCCGTGGTTTTTCCAAAAAAGTCGGCCAGAAAATAACTTTGGGCGTCCGGGACCTGGGGCGAGGTCTCGTTTTCCATGCTGAACATGGAAGGGAACCCGGCGAAAGGCTCCCCTTCCTGTTTGGCGCTGGCCAGGAAAAAGCCCCGGAAAAAGGGCGTGGTTTCGTATTGCGTCTCCGCGAAAAGCGTTTCGATGAAAACGCCCAGGGGCTCCTTCAATCGAGTCAGGCCCTCGGGCAGCAGGAAGACCTTATCCACCTCGGGGCCGTCAACCAGGTCGGAGAGGATGGACAGCCTGAGCCGCCGCAGCCTTTCCACCAGTTCCTCGAAGTTTTCCTCGAAATACCGGCGGGGGGGCGTTTCCCGGCCCCTGGGCCGGTTCAAGGCGCCCAGGGTCTGTTCCCGGCCCTTTTCGGGGACGTTTCGGAAAAATTCCACAAACCCCTCGGCCAGGTCGCATTTGGAAACCATGAGATAAACGGGAAATTCCATGCCCGAGGCGTCCATGAGCACGTCCAGGCGGCGCCTAATTTTCTTGGCGTCCTCCTTCAGGTCCTCGACGCCGCGTGTTTTCAGGTCTTCCAAGGGGAGACAGACGATTACGCCGTTAAGCGGTTCGTTCTTGCGCGTGGCGCACAGCAGTTGGACGAACCGTTGCCATTCCTGGCGGTTTTCCGGGCTGTCGGCGCCGGAGGCGTAACGCCCGGCCAAGTCCAGGATGACGACGGGGTCCAGAAACCACCAGTCAAGGTTGGCGGTGGCGCCGATTTCGGACCAGGGGGGGAGTTCGGTGAAGGGCATGTGGACCCGTGAATTGCGGACCGCCGAGCTTTTACCGCTCCCGGTTCGGCCCAGCAACACGTACCAGGGCAGGACGTATAAGGGGTCGCCCTGTTGCCGGAGCTGGGAATCGGCCAATATCTGAAGCCCGGCCTTCCATTTGGCTTCCAGTTGCTTAGCCTGGCTCGGCTGGGGCGTCTCGGCGTCCACGGACCGTTGAGTTTCCCGGTCTTCCGCCGCCGCTTCGGCCTTCAGTCTTTTTTTGTTCCGCCACAGGTAATAGGCCACTATTCCGCTGCATATCAGGAAGATCAGCACGGCGGCCGCCAGAATTAACTTCATTGAACCTCACCTTGAGCGTCGGCCTTTGTTTCTGAATGATCGGATCATCGGCCGGCCTCGGCCTGATCCGTCCCGGGCCCGTGTTATCAAGGACGCGACAGGAGCGTCCTTGGCGTGGTTCTAAAAAACCGTTTTTTCCAGGACCCCCCCCAGCATGAAGCGATAAACCAAAAAAAGGACCGTGAAAACCGCCGGCGCCGCCAGGAAGAGGGCGTATAATTTCGCCCGACCGCCCTGGTCCCGCGGTTTCCGGGATGGTCCGGCCGTTTCCTCGGTTCCGGGAAGCCCGGCCGGAAACAATTTTTCCAGGCCCAAATCACGAACGTCGATTCGCGGTTCCGGGGCCAGCAGGTAGTTCTGCCTTATTATTTCCTCCAATTTGGGCTTGTCGTCGTCCCAGCAGTACCGGCCCTTGAAACCCAGGCAGAGGCAGAGAAGGAAAATTTCCCGGACTTCCTTCTGTTCGAAATGAAGGGCCTCGAGTCGTTCGAAAAATTCCTCGCCGGCGTTGGTGGTGCGGTAGAACTCGGTCTGGAGGAGTTTTTTTTGCCATTCCTCGCGATTTACCCAGGTCGAATTCATGATGAGCTCGTCCAGCCAGGCCAGCATGGCGAACCTGGTCTGCTTGTAGTTTTCCACGCTGTAGCCTTCGCGGTTGACGGTTTCGAGTTGGTCGTCCAGCAATCCTTTTATTTTGGAGCGGACTTCCTCGAGCGACGGCTGTCGGCTGTTGACCGAACGCGCCCATAACAGCGTGTAAATAAAAAGGTCGGTGTGGAGCTTGATGTAATTTTCCTTCAAAACGAGCCTCCCGCTGGTTGGGGCCAAGGTCTTCGTCCGCCGACGCTATGGGGCGGTTATTTTTCCGCGAACAAAACCGTCAGTTCGATTTCCATGTGTTCCATCTTTTTGAATTCAAAGGAAATGGCGATGTTTTTATCCTTCACCACCCGGTCCCAGGCGGACGATGATTTTTCCAGGAGGAAATGACAAGCCTGGGTTCGTTGGGGCAACTCCGGCGGCGGCGCCGGAAGGTGCTGGACCGCGGCCCCGTACAAGGCCCTTTTCACCAGGGTGGGGACCCCTTCGCGGCTGCATATCTTGGCCGTCCCCTTCATCATGGCCAGCAGCTCGGACAAGGGCAGGGGCGTGTCGATGACGAGGTAAAATTTATTGTCCCCATCGAAAACTTTTTCGTCCAGGTCGGCGGAATAAAGTTCTCCATCCCAGGTCAACTTGACCGCGTAGCCGGCGCGGGCCACCAACTCGTCCAGCAGGCGTTCGATCAGGCCGGCCGCGGGGTAAAAACAGTTCCAAAGGTCTTCGTGCCGGTATTCCGGCAAGGGCGCCCCGCCCTGGGCCTCCGCGGCGCCCAAAAAGCTCACCCCTTCGGAAAAGGACGATAGTTCTCCGACCAGGGTCCTTAACAGGGCGTACGCCTGACGGGGATGAACCAGGCCGTCCTCGGTAATCTGGTGAAACAGGGGAATATAACGGTTGAGGGTGAGGGCGAAGAGCAGGTGCAGCGCGTCCCTGGCGCCGATTTCCTTGGTCCGCGCGCCCCGTTCCCGTTTCTGTTCTTGCAATTCCCGGCCCTTGGCGGTCAGGCGGTCCCTGACTTTCTTGACCAAGCCGAAAAGAATCGGGTCCGCGACCAGGGTCGTGGCGGGGGGGATGTAGCGGGGAGAAAGGGCGAACCCTTTTTCCGTCCTGGATACTTCTCCGATTTTGAGGGGCAGGAACTCGCCGGCCTCTTTTTTTTCCTCGCCGAAAAAAAGCCTCAAATCGAAATACAGGCGCTCGATCAGGCTTTGACTGTCGGAGGCGAACAGATCGCTTACCGGCCCGTCGTCGCTTTTCAGGTAAAACCGGCGAGGATGGGCCGAGGATTCGGATGACGATCCATCCTCCCCCCCCAGGTTCGATTCCGAGGTTTTCAGGGAGGGCAGGCCCAGGAAGATGTCGAGCGGGCGCCCCGCGGTTGGCAGCCGACCCTCGAAGGAGCGGGATTCGATCCGGGCGTTGCCGGGAAAGGTTATCACCGCGCCGTCGGGCGAGACCATCCGGCAGGAATCGATGGACAGGGTTTGGTTTTGCAGGGCGTCGCGATTGATTTCGAGGGAGTCTATTCCCCAATAGTATTTCTGATGCAGGGAAAAGAGGTAATGGACCAGGGCTTCGTGAAAACGGTCTTGAAGCTGGAAGTGTTGAGGTCGAAGGAGCATTCCCTCGCGCCAATAGATGGGCCGCAAAAAATCCATGAATCCTCCAGACTTGTTTTTCGAGGTCCCAACACGAGGGAACCGGTGTTTAATACACCTTTCCGGAAATGTCGTTTCCCATCTTTAGTTGAGCGGTTTTTTTTCTCCCGTTTTGGCCACGCTTAGGCCGTATTGCCCTAAATGGAGCCGGACTGCGGTGTTGTCAATCGCAAAAACAGTGGTGATCTGTCCTCGGGAAAAAAGGTAATACCCGGCCACGAGGCCGATATAGTTGGCCCCCGCTTCCCGGTTGATGGTCCGCCGGGCCGAGGAAGAAGGCTGAAGCGTAATTCTTTCAAAGGATAGGGCGGTGGCGTCAAAGGGGGCGCAGGAAAGCAGCTCCCCCACGCCTTCCTGTTTCTGGGCCTTGGTGGAAAAAGGTCCGGGGTTGGTCAACTGGTACACGCATAGCGAGAGCGGGTGAGGCATGTTCCCTTCCCAGTTGAGGTTTGGCGCGGCGGTGATGGTCAGGGCGATTTGTTCAACCGGCTTGGGGGGCTCCACGGCCGGGGCGAGGGGCTGGTCGGGGATTTCGTCATCCGAGGAACACCCGCATCCATCCAGGGTGAGGAGGGAAAAAAGACAAATAAGGATAAGGGTAAGCATCCCCAGGGTGTTATTCACTTTTTTCATTGCCGGCATATCACTGCTCCTGGCGTTCGGCTAGGGGGCGCCTATCTTGGGCCTTCCCGATTTGTCAGCGGCCGCTTGATGGGCTGTTATTCCTTTTTTAATATCTTATTGTCTATTATATGACCAAGCCGGACCCGGGCTCAATCCCGGTTCGACCATGGTTTCGATAATATTTTTCCGGGGCGGCCTTGTCAAGCCCAATACCGGGTTGAAACCGCCAGGCGGCCCGGGGAGGGGCGGTACAAACAGGGATTCCCGGCCTTGACGGCAAAATAGGTCGGACAATCGTGCTGTTGGCGCGGGACCTCCGGCCGGGTCCCTTTTGTTTTCTGTTGACTTTTTTTTTCGTCCTAAATACAACCCCAGCAGTGAAGCGACGTCACGAAGGCGTTGAAGAAACTAATAAACACGTTATGTTTTTTAGTCGGGCCATGAAGGCCGGGAAACTCCAGTCAACCCGGAAGACATGGCTTTTTTTCGGCCCATGGCCATGGGTCGGCCAAGGGGAGAAAGGGGCGGGAAAATGGCGGGGCCGCGCGCTTGCTTCGGCGACAGGTTCCTGGTCTTGATTTTCCTGTTTTTATTGGTTGTTCCCGGGTTGGGGCGGGCCGGGGACGCCCGGAAAATCGAGGATGACTCTAACCGGGACGGCCGGGTGGATCGGGTCGCCCATCTGGACCAGGCCGGGGCGTTGGTCCGCTTGGACGTGGATGAAGACTCCGACGGGCGTTTCGAAATGACCCAATATTACGTCGCCGGAATTTTAACGCGCCTGGAACGGGATGCCGACGGGGATGGTCGGCCCGACGAGGAAGAATTTTTTAAGAACAACAAGCGGGAACGAAGCGAGTCGCGCGACGCGCGCGGCCGACTGGTTTCCCGGATCGTATTCGACGACCGGGAAAGGCCCTTGACCTGGGAGCGGGACCTTTCCGGAAAGGGCCGTCTTGACGCCGCATACCGGTATGTCGACGGCCGGCTGGTCGAGGTTTCCCGGGACGAGGACGGCGACGGCCGCATGGACCAGACGGCCTATTACGATGATCGGGGCCGCGTTAGCCGGAGCGCCCATGATCTAGACCGAGACGGACGCCTGGAAACCGTTCGTTATTTTCAAGGAGAGGCTCCCGTTCGCGAAGAACGGGACCGGGACAGGGACGGTCGTCCGGAAACAGTGATCGAATACAACCTAGGGCGGACCGCCCTCCAAAAGATGGACCCCGACAACGACGGCCGGTTCGAGGTTGTAATCAGGTTCGAGGGCGGCCGGCCGCTTTCCCGGGAGGAAGACCTCGATGCGGACGGACAAGCGGAGCGGGTCGTCTGGTTCGATGACGCCGGGCGCCCGCGAAAGATGGTGGAAGTCAAGCCTCGGCCCGGGGTCGCGGAAAGGACCGTCTTTTATGAGGACGGAGCGACCGTCAAGGTGGAGGAAACCGGCCCGGAGGGCGGCGTGACGACCAGCCTATTCAAGCAGGGTCGACCGGAACGGCAAATCGTGGACCGGGACGGGGACGGTCGTCCGGAAAAAACCGTTTTTTACGATGACGACGGCGACGTCCGGGAGACGGCGGGAGATGAAAACCGGGACGGCCGACCGGACTCGTGGGAGTATTTTAAAAAGGGCGCGTTGGAGCGAATCGAGCAGGATCGCGACCATGACGGCCGGGTCGACCTGAAAGTCGAATACGCCCATGGCGCCAAGAGCATGGTCTATTATGACTCCGACGGCGACGGCCGGTTCGAAACCACCCAGAAGTTCAATTCCGGTCGGTTTTCCATGGTCATGGAAAAGGACGCCGACGGCGACGGCCGGCCGGAGGAGCGGTCTTCATACGAGGGCGAAATCTTGCGGCTGAGGGAGTCGTTCAATCCGGCCGGGGACCCAACGGGAGTCGAGGAATACGACGCCCGGGGTAAATTGGTCCTATCGCGCGAAAATCGAGGCGGAAAGGGCGGGCTCAACCTGACCTGGCGGTACGACGAAACCGAAACGGCGGTGCGGGGGGAAGAGGATTCCAACAACGACGGCCGACCGGATATCTGGGAATATTACGGACCAACTGGTAACGTTTTGTTGAGGAAAGAGGACCTGGATTTCGACGGCGAGGCCGATATAGAAACGAAAATGTAAACGCTGGAGTTTAAAATGTTTGATTTGCTGGCCAAGGGCGGCGTCCTGACGACGCCGATCCTGTTGTGTTCGGTGGTGGCGTTGGCGATATTCATGGAGCGGCTGATTAGGCTGGGGAGCCTGCGCCGAAAGGGGTTGACGGTCACGGAACGGGTCGTCGCCCGCTTGGCCCAAAAGGATTATGAGGGCGCCCGGCTGGAAGCGCGCCGGAACCCCTCGCCCCTGGGACGGGTCCTGGGCCAGGGCCTGGAAGTCGCGGACAAGGACCGGGAGACCCTGGAAACGGTGCTGGCCCATTCCATCGAGGAGGAAGCCCGGGAATTGTCCCGTTACCTGCAAGCGCTGGCCACCATCGCCAACATCGCCCCCCTTTTGGGCCTCCTGGGCACGGTCCTGGGCATGATCAAGGCGTTCATGGCGATCCAGGAACTGGGGGGGAAGGTGAACGCAGCCGTGTTGGCCGGGGGAATCTGGGAGGCCATGCTGACCACGGCCCTGGGACTAGCCGTGGCCTTGCCGACCATGGTGGCCCATAGTTACCTGGTCGGGCTGGTGGACCTTCACGAAGCCCGGCTCCGGGGCGGCGCCGTGTCTTTCCTCAAAAGCCTGGCCCTGCTCCGAGCGGCGTGACCCCATGTTGATCAACCGAACAAGAAAGCCCCGCTACGGAATTCAGACGCCCCTGACCTCGCTGATCGATATTGTCTTTTTGTTGTTGGTGTATTTCCTGCTGACCACCAACTTCATGGTGGACGAGGGCATCGGGGTCGACCTGCCGCGGGCCGAGGCGTCCAAGCCGCAATTGGAAAAGGAAATCACCATTTATGTGGATGCAACGGGTCGGGCCTTCCTGGAAAACCGGGAAGCGACCCTCAAGGACCTGTTCGAGCGGCTGCGCGCGTTGCTCCATGACAACCGGGACCGTCTGGTGCTGATCAAGGCGGACCGCCGGGTGGAGCTCGAAAAAGCCGTCAGGGTCATGGACGCGGCCAAGGCCGCCGGCGCCGGCCGCCTCTGCCTGGCCACGGAAAAGGACTAGGCGTGACCGTCGCGGGGCCGAACGGAAGCCGGGGGTCGAACAGGTTGATCCGGGGCTTGATTCTGGCTTCCGCCGTCATTCACCTTTTCGTCCTGATGTATCTTTCCGGGATTTACCGGTCCGAGCCTCCATCCTATATCGAACTGGAAATAAGGGACGCCAGGAGGGACGTCCGGCCGAGTCCCCGGCCGCCGCGCCGCGCGTCGCCGCCGGCGCCGCGAGTCCCGTCGCTCCCCCCTGAACCGGCTTACCCGGCGCCGACGCCCCTCCCGGTCGTCCCGCCGCCGCCGGCCGTTAATGGCCCCTCGCCCGCGTTCCCGCCCCCGCCGGCCCCTGGCGCGGCGGCCCCGCCCCCCAGTCGGGCGGCGTCCTGGTCCCCCCCGCTGAAACCGTCGGTCCCCGGCGGGGGGGCGGTTTCCGGCGGGGCCGCGGTTTCCGGAGGGACTCCGGTTTCCGGCGAAGCCGTCGGTTCCCCCAACGAATACCTCGACCTGGTGAGATCGATGATCGAGCGCCGGAAACAATACCCACATTCCGCCCGCAAAAGGCGGCTCCAGGGGCGGGTGGTGGTCCGCTTCGTCATTTGGCCGGACGGGACGGCGCATGAGGTCTCGTTCGCGGAAAAGTCCCCCCTGGATATCCTGAACCAGGCGGCCCTGCGGGCGGTGCGTGATTCCGCCCCCTTCCCCGCGCCGCCGCGGGAGTATTTTTCCGGGCCGGTGGAGCTGGAGGTTTCCCTCGTTTTCAAGCTGGGTTGACCGACCAGCCGGCCGGGGAGGACCCCCCGGCCGGCCCGAACCCGTCGGAAAAACGTGGCGCTCCGCCCCGACCGGTCCTATAATGACCGGATGATCGAGATCAAGGACTTATACAAAAAATACGGAACATTCGAGGCCCTCAAGGGCATCAGTCTCGAGGTGGGGCAGGGGGAGATTTTCGCCTTCCTGGGACCCAACGGCGCCGGCAAGACCACCACCATCAGCATCCTGACCGGCTTGACCGGAAAGAACGGCGGGACCGCCAGGCTGAACGGCATCGACATCGCCAAGGACCCGGTCGGGGCCAAGAAACAGTTCGGGCTCGCGCCCCAGCACCTGAACCTGGATCGGGAACTGACCGTGGAGGAAAACCTGACCATTCACGGCATGCTCCATCACATGCCGCGTAGGGAAATTCGTCGCAAAATCGATGAGCTGCTGGATTATGTCGACCTCGGCGACCGGCGCCGGGAATTTATCAAGAACCTTTCCGGAGGTTTGAAGCGCCGCGTTTTGATCGCCCGGGCCCTGGTGCATTCCCCCAACATCCTGTTCCTGGACGAACCCACCGTGGGCCTCGACCCGAACATCAGACGCCGCATCTGGGGGCTGGTGAAAAAAATCATGGCCGACGGCGCCACCATTTTCCTGACCACCCATTACATCGAGGAAGCCGAAATCCTGGCCCAAAGGGTCGGTTTTCTGGACGAGGGGCGGATCGTCAAGGTGGATACCCCGGAAAACCTGATGAACGAAATGGGGACCTGGGCCGTGGATTTTCTCCGGGACGACCGGCTCCAAACCGAATTTTTTACCACCAGGGACGACGCCGTCGCTTATTCCCGAAACCAAAGGGACCAGTGCACCGTGCGGCGCGTGAACCTCGAGGACGCCTTTATCGCCATGACGGGTAAGAAAATAAAATGATCCGAGGCTGGACGGCGGTTTACTACCGCGAGTTTTTGATTTTAAGACGACGCCTGACCAAGCTCATCCCGGCCTGGTCCGTTTCTCCATTGCTCTATATCGTGGCCTTCGGATACGCCGTGGGCCGGAACAAGACCGTGGACGGCCATCCCTATCTCGAATTCCTGCTGCCCGGGCTTGTCGCCATGTCCGGCATGACCCAATCCTTCGCCATTTCGAGCGAAATAAACATTTCCAGGTTTTATTGGCATATTTTCGAGGAATTTCAGTCCGCGCCCATCGGCGGGGCCGCGTACGTGCTGGGGGAAACCCTGGCCAGCATGACCAGGGCCTTTTTATCCTGTGTCGTCATTCTGGTCCTGGGCGCGGCCTTTGGGGTTTTTTTATCGTGCAACCTATTTTTTTGGCTGGCTTTTTTTCTTAACAGCCTCATTTTCGCGACCCTGGCCGTGAGCTTGGCCATGCTGGTCAAGTCCCACGCCGACCAGTCCTTGCTCAATAGTTTCATCATCACGCCCATGGCCTTTTTGGGCGGGACCTTCTTTCCCGTGGACCAGCTTCCGCCCCTGGCCCGGAGCGTCTTGGGGTTGTTGCCCCTGACCCACGCCTCCCGGGCCATCAGGGCCTCGGCCTACGGTCAAGTCCCCCAACCGCGAGACTACCTGGTCTTGGCGGCCCTGGGAGCGGCCTCGTTCGTCCTGGCCATGGCCGCGGTAAGAAAAGCGGGGCATTGAGACCCCGGGGGCCTTGGACTCAGCGGCGGAGGAATTGACTCCTCGTCGCCTCGAAATCGTTTTCCAACCGCAGTTGGATTTCCTTCAAGGCCCGGGGCGAGGCTTGCTCCTTGGCGGCCTTTTCCAAGACCAGGGCCGTGTTTTGGAGCGCGAGGGCCCCCACCGCTCCGGCCGAGCCCTTGATTGTGTGCGCCAGCCTGGCGATTTCCGGCCAATCCCCGCCGTCGATGGCCTCGGTCAGCTTCTTTATTTTTAAGGGGAAATCATCAACGAAAATCTGGACGAGTTCCAGAAAAAGCTCCTCGTCATCGCCCAGCCTGGCAAGGGCTATTTCCCGTTCCACCAGCCGGCGGGGGCCGGCGTCTTCCCGCCTCGATGCCGGCGCCCCCACGAGGCCGCGTGGGCGGCTCGGGCCTTCCGCCGCGGTTTCGATCAAGCCCTGTAGTTCGTAAAAATCAACCGGCTTGGCTACAAACCCGTTCATTCCAACGGCCTCGCAGCGATCCTTGAATTCGGTAAAGGCATGAGCGGTGATGGCGATTATGGGAATGTCGCGGTTGTGGTCGCCGGCCTCGGAGGCCCGGATTCTGGCGGCCGCCTCCAGCCCGTCCATTTCCGGCATTTCCAAGTCCATGAGGACGAGGTCGTGACATCCCCGCTGCAATATTTCCAGGACTGCCCGACCGTTCGCGGCGAAGCTGATTTCGTGGCCCATGCGGACCAGGAACTTTTCGGCCACTCGGGCGTTCACCAGGTTGTCGTCGGCCAGTAGTATTTTTCGTTTATATTGGGTCCGAAACAAGGCGGACGAGGTCGGTCTTTGGGGTGAATCCGCGCTGGGGGGGCGCCCCTTTTTCAGGACGACCTCGAAAAAAAAGCGGCTTCCCCGTCCCGGGGAGCTTTCCACCCAGATGCGTCCGTTCATCAATTCCACCAACTGCTTGCTGATGGCCAACCCCAGGCCGGCGCCGCCGAACCTTCTGGTGGTGGACGATTCCGCCTGGCGAAAACTTTCGAATATTTTTTCCTGTTTTTCAAGGGGAATGCCGATACCCGGGTCCTGGACCATGAAACGGAGGCGGACCGGGGCCCTTTCCGGTCCGGTGGAAATCTCGGGGCCGCCGGCGGCGACCCGCAGGGTAATCCGGCCGTTGGGAGTGAATTTTATGGCGTTTCCGAGCAGGTTGCCCAGGACCTGCCGCAGCCGGACCGGGTCACCCTTGAGATAGGTCGGTTTTGGGATTTCGGTTTGATATTCAATCTCCATTTCCTTGGCCCCGCCCTGGGCCTCGAAGGAGCGCATGACCGCGCGGACGAGGGTGTGAAGTTCGAAATCGATTTCCTCCAATTCCACCCGGCCGGCCTCGATTTTTGACAGGTCCAGTATATTGTTGATGATATTGAGCAGGTTCCTGGCGGAATCCCTGGCGTCCATCAGATTTTCCCGCTGCTCGGGGTCGGTCGCGTCATGCAGGGTCAGGTCGATCATGCCCATGATGGCGTTCATGGGCGTGCGTATCTCGTGACTCATGGCGGCTAGGAACACGCTTTTGGCCTGGTTGGCGGCCGTGGCCTGGATGGCCCATCTTTCGGCCTCTTCCTTCGATTTTTTCAGTTCTTCCTCGACCCGCTTCAATTCCGAGATGTCGGTGAAGGTTTCCAACAGCAGCCGTTTTTCGCCCCAGCGAATGGGAATCACGTTCATCTGGATCGGTATTTCACCGTAAACGGTCGGGATGTTCCGTTCCGTTGGCCCCAGGGGCCTGGGCCGGCCATGTCGGTCCACCGGGCAGGCGGCCGGGGGCGTGGGGCAAAAAGTGGGGTGACATATTTTACCGACAATCTCCCCCGGCGACGTCCCGATGATTTTGGCCGCGAATTCGTTGACATGAACAATGCGGTAGTCGTCCTCGTCAACCAGGATCACTCCGGCCTGCATGGAATCGAGGATCAGTTTCTGCTGGGCCTCGCTGGCCTGAATGGCCTGCTCGGCCCTTTTTCGCGCCGAAATATCAACGTGAACCTCGGCGAAAAGCTTGTCGCCGTTCTGGTCCTGAAAAGGGATGGTGGTCACCTGGACCGGGCGACCGTTTTCCTTGATCAAGGACTTTTCCGAAACCGAAGGCCGTCCACTGTTCAAACCATCCCGAAGATCGCAGTGCGGACAGGGCCCGGTAAAATCCCACAGGTATTCGAAGCATTTTCTTCCCTCGACCGGACCGTGGACTTTTCGCCAGTCGGGGTCGATGTACCTGATGGAAAAACCCTCGTCGATTATGCACAGGCCCGTCTTGGCCGCGCCGAGGATGAACTCGGTTTGACGCTGCAAGTTCCGAATGTTTTCCTCGGCTTCATGCCGGTCGGAATAATCGTCCAGGCTGACCAGGACCTTGGGGCCGTCTTGGAATTCCAGGGGGATGGTGGAGATATAAAAATAATGCCTGACCGGCTTGTCTTCTTCCAGCAAGGTCAGTTGTCCCTCAACCTTATGAAGATTCTGGCCGGTTTCAAAAGTCTCGGCGACCGTGGAGCGGACCGGGCATTTTTCGCATTCGGGGCCTCGGCCGCAGCCTCCGTCCTTGAAGGCGTTGATGCAATTGAAAACCTCGCCCCCCAGCAGGCCCAGGACCTGTTCCTTGGTTTTGCCCGTGGACGTGGCGCCCTGGCGGTTGATGTTCTCGACCCGGCCCTCCGAATTAACCAGCATCATCACTATGGGGGCGTTTTCAAAAATTGTGTGAAATATTAGGTCGTTATCCATGGCGTGTTTTGCCGGGCCGCCCTTGGTCGCGAGGGCTCTTGGTTGTCGAAGGGCCGAAGCCGCGCGGCGGGCCGTTTACAGGACGGCCCGCAGGTGGGCTTGGTCGGCGTCCCGGGGCAGGTACCCCACTGGTTCGACCGTCTCGGCCGCGCTTATTTTTACATCGTCCAGATGCGTGGTCAGGAAGACGATGGGCAGGGAGCAACGCTTCCGGATTTCCCGGGCCGGAACGACTCCCAGCCCGTCTCCGCCAAAATCCAGGTTCACGAAGGCCAGGGCGGCCCCTTCCAGGTCCGGGACCTGGAATAACTCGTCCAGGGAAGCGACGGCGCGGCAGGCTCGGCGGCTGATGTTTTCGAGCTTTTTTTTGAAATCAGCCGCGGCGGGGGGGCTGTCGTCTAAAATTAAATAGTTTTCTTCCGAGAAATTATCCTGGAAGTCCATGGTAGCCTCTTGCTCCCCGAATTCCGCCCCGGTCGTTCCCGCCAAGGCGGGCCGCCGCCGGCGAGCCCCACGGCCTTAATGACCGTTTTCAGGTTTTTTAACCGGAAAATGATTTTTAAGGCGCGATAGGCAATTGCAAAACCTCGGCCCCTGACCCAACTTGTCGTATGGCTTAGTTATAACTCACCGAAATACTTCAGTATGTCAGAGGGTTAAAATTTTTGCCTTCCTTGCCTTGGGTTAAAAATCCGCCTTTTGCAATTGGCTCAAGTGTAAGCCGTTTCGGTGGGCTTCAACAAGGCCGCCGGGCAATAATTTCCCCGCCCCGGCGCCTGGTTTCTTCAGGGATTGGGAACTTCGGCCCGGCGTCCCGGTTCGCGTTTCGCCTCGAAAGCCGTCGAGAAAATAGCCCCCACCACCAGGGCGCCTCCCAACAGGTGGTTCCACCCCACGGCTTCCTTCAATATCAGCCAGGAAAGAAAGACGGCGGACAGGGGCATGATGGCGGTGAAGACGCCGGCTGAATCCCCGGAAACCTTGGCCACGCCGCGAAACCAGAGAAAATAGGCGACCGCGGTAAAGACCGCGCCGAAATAAAGCACCGCCGCCCACTCGATGGGGCCGGCCTGGATGAAATGTTCCGTCCGGGCCTGGAAGAGGGCCGGCCCCGCGAAAAAGACCAGCCCCAGGGTCACCAGGGCCGCCGTCACCGACAGGTCGGACGTTTCCCGGGGCAGGGTTTTGCGGAGCAGCAGGAAAACGGCTTCCCCGAAAACCGCCAAACAGATGAGGGCGTCGCCCAACAGCCGGTTTTGGCCCGGTTGCTCCAGGGCGGACGGGGAAAACCCGCCGATGGCCGCCACGCCCAGAATGGCCAGGACGATCCCGGCGGTTTGGCGAAGGGTGGGGCGCTCGCCCAGGACCACGGCCGCCAGGATGGCCATGGCCGCCGGAGTGGTGCAGGTTATCAGGCCCGCTTCCACGGCGGAAGTGTATTTTAGGCCGATCAACAACAGGACCGTGAACAGGAACTGGCCGCAAAAGGCCATGAGCGCCAGGACCCCCCATTGCCTGGGGCTGAAACGGAAAACGGCTTTTCCCCCGCGCCAAGCCAGGGGGATGACAATAAGCAGGGCGATGAAAAAACGCATTCCCGAAGCCAGGAAGACCGGAAAGACCTGAATGATGAGTTTTCCGGCCACCACCGAACTGCCCACGATGGCCATGGCCAGGCTGAGGTCAAGATAGGCCGAGGTTGATTCCTTCAATGTTCTTGTCTCCTTTATTTATTTTTGAGACAAGTTACACCCCGGACTTGGGCGCGGTCTTGAACGGGATTGCGGCGGCGGGATAATTCCCGGGCTAATACGACTCTCGCTCCGGCCTGGCGCGGCCGGCTTGAGTCGCGAGACGATACTGTCCGGGCGTGATGCCGTGGGTCCTTTTAAAATGCCGGTTGAGGTGGCTTTGGTCGGCAAAGCCCGACAGGGCGGCGGCGTCGGCGATGGACTGACCGCGCCTGATCAATTCCCGGGCGCGGCCCACCCGGATGATGGTCTGGTAGGCGTGGGGCGGCAGTCCCAGACGGTCCTTGAAGGCCCGCAGAAAGTGGAACCGGCTCAGGCCGGCTTCCCGGGCCAGGTCGGACAGCGAAATATTTTCGGAATACCGGTCCTCGATAATGGCCCGGGCCTTGTCCACGGGCCCGCGCTCCAGGCCCACGGGGCGCGGGCGGGGGCGGTTCTCCGAATGACGGCTTATCAGGCCGGTCAGGGTGAGCAGCAGCTCGGATTCGATTTCCAGCAGGGAAGGGGTTCCTTTTTCCAGGGAGGCGTGCAGGGAATGCAGCCGCCGGGCCTCTTGCGGGTCGACGATAACCCCTTTTCGAAAAAAGGGCGGCCCGGAGTCCTTGTCGGTGATTTCACCGGCGGCGCGGGTCAATATCCCGGGTTCGAGGTAAAACATCCGATAACGCCAGCCGGACTTGGCCGCGGCTCGGCCGTCATGGACTTCCCCCGGGACCACCAGGTTAATTTCGCCCGCGGCCGCCACATGGGAGCGTCCCAGGTAATGAAAGCCCAGGGCGCCGGATTCGATCACGCCGAAAGCATAGCGGCGATGAAAATGTCGGTTGAAGTTTTGTTTTAAAAAATAGGCGCTTAGAAGTTCGACCCCGGGAAGCTCCTCGGGCGTCCACACCTTGGCCGTCTCCCGTAGCGGGCCGCCCAGGTGAGCCTCGTTTTGTGTTTCGACCGACATTTTTCCCGCCGCCACAGCCCCTTTCCCGAGTTTCATGACCAAGTATAAAAAAACAGCCGGGTTTTGTCTTGAACATTATTGCCGTGGGGGGAGCTTGGCGCGAGTCCCGGGGGCTTCTTGTTAAAGCGTCGACCGGTTTGCCTAGAGGGGTTTGTCTGAAAATGCCCGAGGGCCTTTTCAGCGGTTGTTGTGACCGACATAACCCGCGGCCATGTCGGCCGGGCCGGCGGGCGCCATGGCGCCGACTTTTCTCGCGACTGCCTCAATATTGTCAGCGGGACAGGTCCGAGACGGTTTTACCTTGAAGGTTTTGATACTTACGGGATGCTTGGCGCTTTTCCGCGGTTGACAGGCGAAAAGCGGTTAGGTATATTCAAGGCGTGGGAAGAGGATCCATCCTGTTTTCCGTTCGGCTCCGGCTTGATCAAGATTCCCTTGGCGGCAGTCGCTCTCGTGGTTGGCCCCTCATTCCGGCCGCTCTTCGGGGAGCGAGAAAAAGATCGGGACGCCGGTGGAAGTCCGTTCCAGGCTCTTCAACACCAACATAAGGATGTAACCTTTGGCTGGTCAGCAGGTCCTTCCAACTCGGCGCGCCAGGGTCGAGGCCGTCAAGAGTAGCCGATTCCTTCAAGAACACTTTGGCATCACGAACAATTCAATATCCTTGTCTTACCCGGGGGATAGTCGGGGCGGCCCGGCGCGGTTGCCGTGGGCGATCGTCTTGCTGTGGGGCGTCCTTCTTTCGGCCGTCCCGGGCCTGGTTTTCGCCCAGGAATTCGTTGTCGGCGTGGAAGACCTTAATTATCAACCGTTCTATTACCTGGAAAACGGCCAGTACCAAGGCGCGGCCAGGGAAATCCTCGACGCTTTCGCCCACGGGAACGGATTGTCCTTCAAATACGAACCCCTGCCGGTCAAGCGCTTGTTCAGGCAACTCTTGGACGGCTCCCTGGACCTCAAGTTTCCGGATAACCCCAATTGGCAGCCGGAGTTGAAAAAAGGACGGAATATTGTTTACAGCCGGCCGGTGATGGAGTTCGTGGACGGCGTGATGGTCAGGCCGGAAAACATGGGCAAGGGCTTGGCCGGGCTCAAGGTCCTGGGACTGGTTTTGGGCTTCACCCCCCGGGGATACCAGGATTTGATGGCGAGCGGCAAGATTCGACTCGTGGAAAACGCGTCCTTCGGCGGCCTGCTCGAACAGACCGTCTCGGGCCGCGTGGACGGCGCCTATATCAACCCGGTGGTGGCCCGCTACCAGTTGGACCGGGTCCTAGGTAAACCGGACGCCCTGACCTTCGACCCCGGCCTTCCCCATCAAAAGGATTATTATCGGGCGTCCAGCTTGAGACGCCCGGATATAATAAAAAGGCTGGACCAATTCCTGACGGATGAAGCCGAGTTGGTCGAGGCCATCAGGAAACGGCATAAAGTGGTCTATTGACCGTACCGTCTTTTCCGCTTAACCTAGTCATATAAGGTTGGATTATTGATGCTGGCCAGGGAATATTTCGAATTCAAAAGCGGCCTTAACGACCGGGGTATTATTTTTTCCTTCACGGGATATATCTCGGAAAAAATATTGTACGCCCTGGGCGAGGCCATACGGAGCAAGATGGCTCTGGAGGAAGCGGGCCCGAACCTGACCAAACGGGTTTTTTCCGTTTTTGTGGAGCAGGTGCAAAACATTATCCGTTATTCGGAAGATAGGATTACCGGCGAGGATGGGCGCGTCGCGACCTTGAGTTCCGGAGTGATCACCGTGGGGCGGGAGAGGGACCGATTCTTTGTCGTGTGCGGCAATGTCGTGAGCGTCCGGAGCATGCAGCGGCTCAAGGAACGGTTGGCCCATCTCAACGGACTGGACAAGACCCAGTTAAAGGCATATTACAGGGAAAAGCTCAAGGAGCCGCCCGAGCAGGACAGCCAGGGGGCCAGCCTGGGCCTGATTGAAATTGCCCGAAGGTCCAGCGAACCGGTGGAGGCTGATTTTCATGACATCGACCCGGACCAGGCCTTCTTTTGCTTGAAGACCTACATTTAAGGCGCCATGGATAGGATTATTCAACAAGCCGGCGAACGCACTCCCTTGGTGGATTTCGACTTCCCCAACAGCAAGTTGTTGGTGGAAGGCGAATCCTATCCTGAAGACGCGGCCGCTTTTTTCGGCCCCTTATTGGAAGTCCTGAAAATTTACTTGGACCATTTGGGGCGCGATCAGGTTGTTTT
Organism: Pseudomonadota bacterium; assembly: GCA_043806915.1. GTDB lineage: Bacteria > Desulfobacterota > Desulfarculia > Adiutricales > JAGVGV01 > JAZDGM01. Next base: position 50,175 of record JAZDGM010000173.1, read on the forward strand.
CGACATTAAACTGGCCTATTTTAACTCCAGCAGCGCCAAAGCCCTGATGAACATGTTTCAACTGCTTGAAAAAGCGGCGGAAAAGGGGAGCAGGGTCATAATTAATTGGCTCTATCAACCCGACGACGACACCATGGCGGAATTCGGGGAGGATTTTTCCGAGGATTTCCAGGCGGCCCGGTTTAACCTGAAACCCATCAAGGAATGAACTAAGCCCATGGACCAGTCCCCCGACGACCACAAGAAGGATTACACTCTTTTCGCCCAGGAAGAAGAGGTGATAACCCAGGCGCGGGATATGGTGGCGAAGCTCGAACAGGTGGCCGGAGGGGTCCGCTCCCTGGCCGACGCCTATGGACGGCAGTTTCACGAGCAGCGGAAAATGCTGCGCATGAGCGACCGCATCCAACTGGAACTGCATCGGGCCAACCAGCGGCTGGCGGAACAGGCCGAGGAATTGAAAACTCTCAACGCGGCGCTCAAGGCCGAGATCGAACAACGAAAAACGCTGGAAGAAAAACTGCGGGACTTGGCCACCACGGATTCCCTGACCGGACTTTTCACCCGACGCCGTTTTTTTGAACTGGGTCTGACGGAGCTGCACCGCAAGGCGCGAAACGACCTGCCGTTGAGTCTCATGCTCCTGGACCTGGATCACTTCAAGCGCATTAACGACCGTCATGGGCACGCGGTCGGGGACGAAGTCCTGGTGGGCATGGCCCGGGTCGGCCGCGACAACCTCAGGGACGTGGATGTCTTCGGCCGCTTGGGAGGCGAGGAATTCGGCGTGATACTCCCGGGCGCCGACCTCAATATGGCCAGGCGGATCGCGGAACGGTTCCGGGAAGCCCTGGCCCGCTGGAATATTCCGAAGGACGGGGACGTGGTTTCGGTCACGGTCAGCATCGGCCTCACCGAAATCGGCTCCCAGGAAACGGCCCTCGAAAACCCCCTGTCCCGGGCGGACAAGGCCCTCTATTACGCCAAGAGGCTGGGGCGAAATCGCGCCGCCGCTTGGGAAGAATTGCCCCCCGATGCCTGAGGGGGCCTTGACCGGGCCTGGAGGACCCCTGGACCGCGACTCTGTTCCCGGAGGAGCGGACCGGGACAACGCGCGGTCTGAATCCGGTCGCCGTTGGGGTTCGGTCAAGCGCGGCTTGGCCTGGAAGGTTTTCGCCTTAACTTTTCCCGTCATTTTCGTGATAGTCCTGACAACCCAGCTTGGGGTGGGCTGGATTAACTACCGGGAGCAGATGGCCATTCATGTCGCGCGGGCCAAGGTCATCGCCGACCTGACGGCCGAGGCCTTGTCCAAGCCTTTATGGAACCTCGACCAGGCCGTTTACGAATCCCAAATCAAGGCCATCTCCCAGGATGATAATTTTCGCGGGGCCACTCTCTGGGACGAAAGAGGCAATATTCTTTTTCAACTGGGCCAGGCCCCGGACGACGGCCATTTTATTGAAGCCTCGGAATCCATCAAGGGTCCGCAAGGTCGGGAAATCATAGGTCGCTTCCAGGTGGTGATGTCCACCAAATCCCTCGGGGCCGGCGCTCTCAGGCAGACGGCCATTGGGGTCGCGGCCATGGTGTTTTTACTGGCCGGTTTTTTCGTCACCCTGCACCTGATCATGCGCGGTCTGGTTCAAAGGCCGCTGGACCGACTGCTCGCGGCCATGGCCCAGGTCGAACGCAAGAAGTGGCAAAAAGTCGACTGGCCGAGCCAGGACGAAATAGGTCGGGCCGCCGAGGCGTTCAACCACATGGTGGATGGGTTGAAGAGCGGCGACGAAGCCCGGCGGCTGTTGACCGAGTTGGAAAAGACCCAGCGAGAGCTTCTGGAAAAGCACCACGAGCTGGAAAAGGCCACTCGGCTGATCTGGGAAAGCATCAATTACGCCCGGCGCATTCAGACCGCCATGCTGCCGGGCAAATCCGCCCTGGGCGACGCGGTGAGGGATATCGACGTCCACTGGGAGCCGTTGCACCTGGTGGGCGGAGACTACTACTGGTTGGAACGTTTCGGCGACCTAGGCCTGCTCGTGGTCATGGACTGCACCGGCCATGGGGTGCCGGGCGCCTTCATGACCTTGGTGGCGGCCGGCGCCCTGGACCGCGTTCTGCACGATAAACGCATTCTCGGGCCCTCGGCCATTTTGAAAACCCTGGATGAAATGGTGCGGGACAGGCTGCGGCAGGATCAACCGGAGTCCGACTCGGACGATGGGCTAGACGCGGGCGTCTGCTTGTGGGACCCCAACCGGGGAGTAATCACCTTCGCCGGCGCCGGACTGTCCCTCCTGTACGCCGAAAGGGGCGTCATCAAGGAAGTGCGGGGCGCCCGGGACGGATTGGGTTATCGCACCCTGCCGGCCAAGGGCGATTTTCCCGACCATGAAATCCAGGTGGAGCCGGGCATGAGTTTTTATATGTTTACCGACGGAATACCCGACCACATGGGCGGCTCTCCCCCACGGTTGCTGGGAAAGAAACGCCTGGCCGGGATTATCGAGCCTCTCGTGGGCCTGCCCCTGGCCCGGCAACTGGAAGCCATCGGGCAAGCCCTGGCCCGGTATCGGGGCGATCAACCCCGCCGCGACGACATGACCCTCATCGGTTTTATTCCCCGCTAGACAACCGGATTTTTTCCTATAAAGCCTGGCTTCCGGACTCGCGGTTCAACCTTGACCAGTCGGCCTTGACAAATTCATATATTTTTTTGGCGCGGTCGAAGTGAATGACCAGGCCTTCGAAATTGGGTTTCTGAAAGGTTTTCTGCAGAAGCAGCCCGTCATCGTCAAACCAGCGCGGCAAGGCGCCCCCAAAAAAATAACCTAGGTCGTTGGCCGCCGACACTATCTCCCCTAGCCAAGGCCAGGTCATCTTGAGCCAAACTTGAATGACCGCGGCGCCTTGCCGGACATGGGCGGCTTCCTGGGCCTCCAATTGCCGGCGGAAATCCGTCCCGGCGTCCCGGAAGGCCAAGCGGGCCACCCGGGCGAATTCAAAATATTCCGGTTTGACGGTTGTCGGGGTCCCCTCGGGGATCGGTTGGTCGGCTCGGGCGAAATCCCGTTGGTCGTCCATTTCATCGTAGCAGAACCTCAAGGCCTCCTCGTAGGGGGTGGGGAGGTATACCTGGTGGGGGCGGGGTATAACGGTTTTGAAATTCTGGAAGGCCCCGACTCTCCCCGAACTGGACTTCTCTTTTTCGTAGGCCTCGGCCGGTAGGAGATCAATTTCCAAGGCCCGGCTGATGGTGTGTATGGAATGCCCCATTTTTTGGGCGAAAACATGATTGCAGACCGGTTCGCCGAAAATGGCCGCGACCCCGAATTTTTTCGCCATTTCGAGACCATGGAGATTCAATTGGGTGAAAATGCCCGCGCCGCCCCGGTAGGACGGATGGACCACGCCCGACCCGAGTTCATATATGACCCGGCTGGGCGCGCTACTGAAGATGGCGTTATGACCGATGATATCCCCCCTGGGGGTCTTGGCCACGCTCGAAATAGTCGTTCGCCTTGCGTTTTCATCCTTCAACCGTTCCGGGTCGATGAAGGTTTTTATCGGATAGCCCCGGCCATAAACTTCCAAAAAGAGCGCGGCGACGCCCTCGGCGTCCTCCGGCTTGAAGATGTCAATGGTCCAGGGTTGATTCGGTTCAATATTTGACGGTTGCATATTTCTGAAATCCTCCTTGCATTTTGGTCAAAAGAATCGGCGCGGGGGGGCGGTTGAAACCAAGCAGCGCGGCGCCTGTCATTATTCGGGTTTGAAGGGGTTTTCGTTAAGTCCGGACGCGGGGTCCCGGGTCCGACAAGCAAACGTTCACGCCGCCCGGGCGAGATGGTCCACTGTGGCGAGGACTTTCATCAACCCTCCCCTTGGGTAACCCGCGGTGGGCCGTTTGACAAGCGCGGCCCCATTATACCTCAAGACGAATAAAATAATAGGTGGATATTTTCGGTTTGCGGGCAAGGCGTTACGAGGTCCGCGTCGATGATATCCCGCGGCGGCGCCCGGCTGGAATTCCGAAAGCGACCTTTGTACAATAAAAGAAAGTCGTGGAATGAAACGGTCCCTGGCGACGGGGTGAATCCCCGGCCGTGATGAAGGTTTTAACAAAATGACGGTGAGATAAAATGAAAGCAAAAGGATGGAGCGTGGCCCTGATCCGGCCGATTTGGGCGGCCCCGTTGATCGTGTTATTGATCCTGGGAGGTTGCGACGGCCCCGACAGGGCCGCTTCCCCCGCCATGGTCGTCCCGGCCCGTAACTACGCCTTTCAGGGGGTTGTCTCGGAGCAGGTCCTGATGAATTACCTCTCCCGGGCCGTTTCCCATCAAACCTTGTTCACCGATGGGGATGCCGTTCTTTTACGGGACGATATCCGCATGTTCAAGCGGATTGGCGCCAAATTCATCGGCCGGGCCTCCATCGTCTGGACCACCCCGGACGACCTGGACTTTTTTTTCGCCCGGGCGGCGGAGATAGCGATGCTTGTTCACGAGGCGGACAAGGAAATCATCCTTCAGGGCGGGGTGTTTGAGACCGTTGACGCCGGAGTTGCACGGGCGGCCGTTCCGGCCTGGGTTTTCCAGGATTTCGGCCGGCCGGTCGAGCAGCGTAATTTTCGGTACGAGGACATGCTCTACCTGGACGGCCGATATGTCGACTTCTGGGGGCCGAGCGCCTCGGTCCCGGATATCGCCAGGCTTGAAACGCGGATGTGGTACTATTACCTGGCCGCGCGCTACCTCGACAGCGGGTTCGAGGCCATCCATTTCGGCGTCGTCGAAATTGTCTCGGAAAACGATCCCGGGTTCGAGGCCTATTTCGATCTGCTGGACCGCCTGCGCCTCCGCGCCTCCCGCCAGGCCCGGCGGGGACTGGTTCTTTGCGACGCCCACCATAACCGCGGGGTGGTCAGGGAAGGGCGGTCGTTGTTCGACTTTGTCAGCTACCCCCTCCGCATTCAGGAAGTTGACGAAATCCCGCGCCAGGGACGCCTGGTGGTCGGGGCCGGGGACGCCATCTACGGTCAAACCATCGGGGGCCTGACCCCCAGTGGCTGGCCGGCCCTTCGCCTGCCCTATCTGGTGGAAGTGGACAACTGGGGCTCCAGCGGACAGGGAGGCGTCGACATTGGAGGAATCTGGATTTGGGGCTGGGATGAAATAGACTGGTTCGCCCGGTTGCGCGAGCCGGAGCGGAACGACTGGCTGGATTACGCTTGGCATTGGGTGCGTGAAAATGATTCTTTCGGCCGTTTTCAATTTCCGACGCGTCGAATCCTGGCCGACCCCATTGACGACGCCTACTACTGGTACTATGCCAACCGCCCCAGCCCCCAGTGCCAACTAGGCTTCAATCAGGAAGAGGCGATGGAGGCCATCTGGAAGGCCGACTATTAAGGACATCCATTTATACGGCCGACCAATAAGGACATCCATTTATACAGTTACGCAAGACATCTTTAGATATTTTGGAGTTATTTTGGACATTCAAAATTCATTTTTTTAGTCCGACGCTTGCCCGCCACCAGAGCCAGCGGCTGGTTTACTCGCCTCTGGCGGGACCAGATTGGGCAAAAGAGCTCTTTATGGACAGACGTTAAGTAACGGCGTATACAAAGTTGAACATCGGCGTGACCGAACGGTCTCGACTCGCCCCCTTGAAATATCTTTCCTTACACCACTTAGCGGTCACGTGGGTGACGTCTTTAAACCCTCGTTTTTTAAAGAAATCATTTACCTCCGAAATACCGAATTGAAGTGGAGAACCTTCATTTTCAACGAAACTTTTCAACATTTGCGCCTCTTTTAAACCGCTGACTCCCTCCACCACGTCCGTGTCAAAAAAATCGGCCACAAGCGCGCTTCCCGGTCCCGAAACGTCCCGTATAAAGGCGAGCAGGACATCCACGGCGTATGGTGGGATGTACATTAAGAGGCCTTCTATTATAAAAAGCGTCTTTTGTCCTGAATCGTATCCTGCTTGAATAAGCTTTTCTTCCAGGGAATCCTTGTCTAATTCGAGGGGTAAATAGGTTACGTGACCAGGAAGTTCGTCGAAAATTTTCTTGATTGTCCTGGTTTTCACTTCCTGGGTGACTGGGTGGTCCACTTCGAAAACCCTGATGTTCTCTTTCACCCCTTGCACTCGGTATGCCCTGGTGTCAAATCCCGCGCCGATGATTACCAGTTGCTTGAAACCCGACTGAACGGCCTCCAACATGCATTCATCAATGTATCTTATTCGGGCCGCCAACGCGCCATTTACTCCAGGCATGATAGCTTCGTATTTTGCTCGTTCCGCCTTAACCCATTCGACATTCCGAGCCAATTCCCTTACCTCGTCGGCAAAAAAAAATTCAGCGTATGGGTCTTCAAATACACGCTCATCCTCGGGAAGGCACGTTTCATTCATTCTCATGCCTGCAATCTGAAACGCCATTTTTCTCGGATCGATTCCGCCCATTGCTAACTCCTTTGTTTGCTTGATTTTTCACAGTTTTTTCAAACTGGACCATAAGGCCGGTATAGATCGCCATGCTTCCTGATTGCATGATCGATACAATCTTTTCAGACGTCCATGTATCGGGCGGAGGGTTGCCGGCCGCAAACGCAAGACCGTGAGCGAAAAGCCAGCGTTGGAGCTGAATCAGATACACCTGATCCGCGGTCAATTCCATGAATAGGGGATAATCGGAAAGTTGATCGGTTAGGGTCGCCCAAATGACATCACCGTATTTTTTATAAAGAGCGATGTGCTTTTCATCAGTGATATTTCTAAATAAATGCTTTTCTTCCACGGCGAAAAAAACATAGCCGATGCCGTGATCATGCCAGGGGTCGCCGGTGTTGAGTCGCGTCATGTAATCGAAAAGCAATTGCACTGATTTCTTGACTATTTCTTCTTCAAGTTCCGCCATTGACCTGAAAAAGGAGTAGATCGGTCTAGCCGAGGAGCCGAGTTCATTGGCCAGGGACCTAGTGGTAAGCTCTTCCCATCCATTTCGGCGGACGCACTTGAAAGCCGCTTCAATAATTTGTTGCCTGGTAAACTTAAATTTAGGCGCCATGATTAAATTTCCTAGCAATATTTTTTATATTTTTATTATGCATCGTATGATGTGTATCATTTGATGCATTATCCTGTCAAGCCCAATAATATTACCCTCGGGCCTGTTTGGTAAATCGCCCCGAGCCGGGCCGTGGATATTGCCCTGACGCGGGCCGGGGGTCGGGCTGGGCCGTGGAGTTATTTTGGACATCCAAAAGCTAGTTAAGTAATGCAGGACATCCAAATATATGCATAAATTTTTTGTCGGCAGTGTTTTTATCTGGGCGCACTAACGAGTTGTATTTTTTATAGGCGAGAGATCGCTAGTATTTACCATCGGGCTGGTGTTTTTATAAGCTAAAATCCGCTGGTGAAAAAATTGCGGGGGATATCGGCAATATTTAGGAAAAGGCGGTCCATGGCCACCCATTATTCCCGCGGCGGACTTACTCGCAAAGGTTATTCTTTTGACGGCGCGGTGAAAAAAGGATCAGTTAAAGGCCCGTCGACTGGCGCTTAAGCCTCGTAGCCATCGCCTGCCCAGGCCGCCGGCGGCGTCGTGCAAATGTTTTTCCCGGCCGGCCGCCCGATAAAAGACCCGTCCAAAACTT
>JAZDGM010000174.1:0-14850 GCA_043806915.1 Pseudomonadota bacterium
GGGGGCCATTCCGGAAAGCCTTGACCCGATCATGCATCGGCTCAAAATAGAAAAAGACCATTGGCTGGAAACCGTGGAAGGTTTTGGACGCATGTTTTTCCGGGCCGCCGGAAGGCCTGAACTGATGCGGGCCGCCGCCCAGAAGGCGGGTTTGAGTTGGTTGAGGGGAGTCCGGGCCGGAGGCGAGGCGTTTTATAAATAACCCGGCCCAGCGCTCTTTCCGGTGGGCCTAGACCGGCAACTCGACCTATTTCCATCTATTTTGGCTAAATGGGTAAGCCGAGACCAAGAGGGATTTTTTCCATCCGGGATGGAACAATCCCAGGCGCCGCCATTTACGCTAACCATTGTTTTTTGTTAAGGTTTACTCATGTCGCCCCCACTCACGCCCCGTATGTTGCTAGCAAGAAAAACGCAACACGCCAGGACCTTGGTAGGCTGAAATAACAAAGGGGACAAAACCAGGAACCACAACCAATGGTTTTTACTACTTGGTGTTTTTAGGAATGGATGTCCTTATAAATTTATAAGATGTCCAATAGGTTATAATGGATGTCCTCCTAAATAGGTTACAACCAGTGGTTTTTACTTTCTGGTTTTTTATTATGGATGTCCATAATAAATTGGATGTCCTAATAATAATATAATATGGTTTAATATGCTATCTATCTAAAAAATTTGACAAACTTATAGAGAGCGTGTTAAATTTATGGAGACCGCCGCCGATAGTCCAGTCACGCCTTCCAAACCAGCGTATTTTTTTCGTCCCGCCGTCCCGCCGCCACGGTGACGATACGCACTTGGGCGCGGCCCGGAAGTAGAATCCGGGAAGGCGCGAGTCCGATAGCGACCGCGCGCGGCCGAAAAACGAACCGCCCGGGCCGATGCCTTTCCAGCAGGGAAGGCATTCCCGGGCGGGAAGCCGGCAACAACTTATCCAGGAAGGATCATGGGAATGAAAAAATTTTCCGTCGTACGTTTATTGGTTTTTGTTCTCGCCCTGACGCTGCTCGCGGGATGTGATGGCGGTCTCGACGGAAGCGGTCCGTCGAGCGCCCAAAACACCAATCTTATCTTCGTGGTCAGCCCTGATTTGGCCAACGACCCCCTGGGCGACATCAATCCCGCCACGGCAAATCTTAACAATCAGGGTTTGCAGCGCTCGCTTCTCATGGGCACGTATCTGAAAGACCAGGTGCTAGGGGGAAACAACGTAACCAAAATTTACGTACTCGAGCCGATGACGCACTTGCAAACCGCAAACCAATACCCCGACATGGCGGCCATCGGGTTTATTCAGCATTTCGCCCTTCTCAACCAAATCACTCAATTAGGCCAGACCGTCAACAGCTACCCGCTCAATGCCGCGTATGCGCCCGGGTCAGTTCCCAGTGGAGTTATCGAGCCGAATCCATTCATACCCGGCGCCCAGGGGCTCGACTTCAACAACGCCAACGAGAGCGCCAACCTGGCCCTGGCGGCGGGCGTCATCCAGGCCAGGGTCCCGGGCTATTACGTCTTCTCGGCGCCTTGGGAGACCACCCGGGCCCTGTTGACCGGCATCAAAAACGCCTTCGGCTATAACATAGTTCTTCCCGCGACCTACTTGGGCTCAAACCATGTCTACATGATCTCCATCACACCCTCGGGATTCGCCAACCTCGCCGCCATCGACAGCGACTTGAACCCGTCCGCCGACTACCCAACGCTGCCCTCGCCGGTGGCGAGCGCCCCCTGCAACACGCAGCAGAACTATTTCAGTTACGCCTTGACCGGAGGCGTCAACGGCGTCGTCGTTCCGCCGGGAATAAACACCAATGCAACGGTTTACCTGATCCGGCACGCCGAGGCCCATCCGGTGAACGCTGTTGAAGACGGCAACTATGTGGGCGCCGGGCAATGGCGGGCGCTGGCCCTTCCGGACGCCCTGCGGGGTAAAATCAATCCCACCATGGTTTATTCCATCGACCCCGCGCAGTCCTTTTCAATTTTAACTGACAGCTTTTCGTATGTCAGGCCCTCGTTAACGGTGCTGCCCTATGCCATCGCCACCGGCCTACCGTACTACCTGGCCGCGAGCTTCTCTATCGGGGAGGTGAGCACCGACCCGGTCGTGGCCCAGAACACCAGCGACTTCTTCTTCACCGGCGGGAAATTTTCCAATCAGACCCTACTGGTGGCGTGGGAGCACGAACGCTATCCACCGCTGGTTACCGCGCTCCTGCAAAGCTATGGCGGCGTCGACCCGGTCCCAGCCTTCGATTGGCCGCAAAACGACTACGACACCATCTGGACCGTGAAGCTTGACGCCCAGGGTAACGTGACCGTGGACAACGGCTTGTGCGAAGGCATTGATTCGGCCAGCCTGCCGGTCGCGGCGCCGCGGTTCTGAACCTCGATCAGGCGATGATTATCGGAAACCCTCGACGCGACTAAAGTAACCCGGGGCCAGGCGCTATCCCCGCCCGGCCCCCTGCCTTCCCTGTCCCGAATTTTGGTGATAAGATAATCCGCGAGGCGCTCCGCCGAAAAACTACTTTTCCACCGGTTGCGCCTTCAAGCTTTGGCCTAGGGGAGGGGATATGTCCACGTCGGCCTTGATCAAGGAATTTCAAGGAATAGTCGGGCCGGAGGCCGTTTTTTCCGAGGAAGCCGATTTGGCGACCTATTCCTACGACGCGGCGGTGCTGGAGCCGGTCCGGCCCGGGCTCGTGGTCCGTCCGGGGTCGACCGAGGCCCTGGGCCGGGTGGTCGGCCTCTGCAACCGCGAGGGGTTGCCCCTGACCACGCGGGGCGCCGGCACCAACCTGAGCGGCGGGACCATCCCCTTTCCCGGGGGAGTGGTGGTCCTGACCAACGCCTTGTCCCGGATCATCGAAATCAACGAGGCGGACATGTACGCCGTGGTCCAGCCCGGGGTGATCACCGCCAAGCTGGCCGCCGCCGTGGAGTCCAAGGGCCTCTTTTACCCGCCGGACCCGGGCAGCATGAAGGTTTCCACCCTGGGCGGCAACGTGGCCGAGAACGCCGGGGGCCTGCGGGGCCTCAAATACGGCGTCACCCGCGATTACGTCATGGGCCTGCGCTGGTTCGACGTGGAGGGGCGGGAAATATTGACCGGGGCCAGGACCGTCAAGTGCGTCACCGGCTTCAACCTGGGCGCCCTGATGATCGGGTCCGAGGGCGCCCTGGGGGTCATCTCCGAGATCACCCTGAAACTTATCCCGCCTCCCGCCGCCAACCGGGCCATGGCCGCCATGTTCGACAGCGTGGAGGCCGCCTCGGAAACCGTGGCCGCCATCATCGCCGCGAGGATTATCCCGGCCACCCTGGAATTGATGGACAATTTCACCATCCGGGCCGTGGAGGCCTATTCCCGGGTCGGCCTGCCCCTAGACGCCGCGGCCATGCTCCTGATCGAAGTCGACGGCCACCCGGCCCAGGTCGAGGACGAAGCCCGGGAAGTGGAAAAACTCTGCCGCCGCTTGGGCGCGACGGACATTAAAGTCGCCCGCGACCCGGCTGAACGGGACAATATCTGGGAAGCCAGGCGCTCGGCCCTCAGCGCCCTGGCCCGGCTCAAGCCGACACTGGTCTTGGAGGACGCCACCGTCCCCCGCGGCCGCATTCCCGCCATGGTCAAGGCCCTCGGCGAAATCGCCGCCAAATACCAACTGACCATAGGCACGTTCGGTCACGCCGGCGACGGTAACCTTCACCCCACCATCCTCTTCGACCGGCGCGACAAAAAGGAATCGGAACGGGTGGAGGAGGCCGTGGCCGCCATCTTCGAGCAGGCCCTCGCCCTGGGCGGGACCTTGTCCGGGGAGCACGGCATCGGCCTGGCCAAAAGGAAGTTCCTGGAAAAGGAGATCGGGCGGCCGGCCCTGGAGCTGTCCCGGAAAGTAAAAAAAGCTCTCGACCCCAAGGGAATTCTCAACCCCGGCAAGATAATCGGGGTTGTCCAATGACCGACTTAAACGGGTTGGCCCGGGAGTTCGAGGCCCTGGAAGACCAACTCGTCGTCTGCATGCGGTGCGGGCTTTGCCAGGCGGCTTGCCCGCTGTACGCCCAGACCGGCCGCGAGGCGGACGTGGCCCGGGGCAAGCTGGCCCTTCTGACCGGCCTGGCCGAAAAAATCATCGAAAACCCTCAAGGAGTGCGGGACCGCCTGGACAACTGCCTCTTGTGCGGGTCCTGCGCCGCCAACTGCCCCAGCGGGGTCAAGGCCCTGGACATCTTTATCCGGGCCCGGGCCGTCCTGGCGGCGTACCTGGGGCTTTCACCGGCGAAGCGCTTTATCTTCAGGCAGTTGCTGGCCCGGCCCGCCTGGTTCGACCGCCTGCTGTCCCTGGCCCTGAAATTCGAATGGATTTTCGCCCAGCCGGTCAACGACATCCTGGGATCGTCCTGCGTCCGGATCGAAAGCCCCCTGGGAGACCGCCATTTCAAGCGTCCGGCCCCCAAACCCTTTCATGCCCTGGTCGGCCGACGCGAAACCCCGCCGGGAAAATCAGGACAAAAGGTCGCCCTGTTCGTGGGCTGCTTGATCGACAAGCTCTATCCCTCAATCGCCCAGGCGGCCGTAAAAATCCTGGACCACCACCAGGTGGGGCGCCTGATCCCGGCAAACCAGGCCTGCTGCGGTATTCCGGCCCTTTCCTCGGGCGATTCCCGCGGGTTCGAAAAACTCCTGCGCCTCAACCTCGAACTCTTCGACCCGCGGCGGTTCGACTATCTGCTAACGGCCTGCGCCACCTGCACTTCCACCATAAAAAAATTCTGGCCCCTCATGGCCGGAAACCTGGACCCCGCCGCCAGGCGCCAGGTCGAGGCCCTAGCGGCCAAAACGCTGGATATCAGCCAGTTTCTGGTCGACCGGGACCTGCTGCCGCCGCGGGTCGCCCCCGCTCCCGGCGCCGTCCCCGTCGCCTATCACGACCCCTGCCATTTGAAAAAATCCCTGGGGGTCTGGTCGCAGCCCCGCCGGGTGATCGCAGCCGCCGCGGGGTATTTCCCGAGGGAAATGGAGGAGCCGGACTGGTGCTGCGGCGTGGGCGGGAGTTTCAATCTGCTGCATTACGAGACGAGCGCGGCCATCGGCCTCCGCAAGTGGCGGAACATCGAGAATTCCGGATGCGGCGTGGCGGCCTCGTCCTGTCCGGCCTGCCTGACCCAGATAATCGACGCCGCGTCCAAGGCCAAGTCCGGGATACGGGTCGTCCATGTGATCGAACTTTACGCCGAAAGTTTACCCGAACCCCGGGAGGACGGCGGCGTTTTGACCTCTTAAAGAACCAATTCCCCGGAAATTCCGGCCAGGGCGCCGATCAGGCTGGCCCGATTTTTAACGCCCAATTTGCGAAAAATCGCTTTTAAATGGTTTTCCACGGTGTGCAAGCTAATGTAAAGACGACGGGAAATCTCGGCGTTGGTCAAGCCCTGCAAGACCAAATGAACCACTTCCATTTCCCGGCGACTGACGCCCCTGGCGGCGAGCTTGTTCATCCAGTTTCCCGACGCCTGGTCCGAGCCGCAGGAAATCAAAAACAACGGCCCGGCTTCCGGGTGATTTATCAGGCGCACCCCGACTTCCACGGGCTGGGCCCGGGAATCCCGGTTCAGAAGAAACCTGAGGCCGCCCTCCCTTTCCCCAGCCAGAATTTCCCGGCAAGCCCGGGTCACTTCCGGAGGCAGCGCCATGGCGTTTTCGTCCCCGGCCGGTCCAAAAGCCTTTTCAGCCCCATGGTTAAAAAAAATCACTTCCAGGGACCGGTCGGCCACCGCCACCCCCCGGCAAGGCAGGCCCGAGGCCAGGGCCTCGGCCGCCCGGTGTCTCTTGAACGCCCGGTCGGTCAGCATGACCTTTTCCAAGGCCCCGGACAGATAAGCCAGGCACAGATCGGCCTTGATTATTTCGGTTTGGGAAAAATTCCTTCTTTTCCTGGAGCGAAACAACGCCACGACGCCCGCCACCCGACCCTCGCTCCGGACCGCCATGGTCAGTTGGTGGTGAATGGCCTGCGGCCGCAGAAAATCATTGTAATATTCGCTTTGGAGCAACCGGTCGGGAGGGGAGACCTGGTCCATGGTCAAGATCGGCGCCGGCGGAGGAAAATGGCGTAGGAACGGATCGAAGCGGAAGTAATAATCCCTAAAGCCGGCCAGGTTTTCCGCCGTGACGCCCCTGGTAATGACCCCGGCCAGATCGAGCTTGCCGCCGCGGGCCTGGGTCAGAAAAAAATTGGCGCTGTCGCAATGGAAGTCTTTTTCCAATAGTTCAAGGGCGTTAAGCCGAAGTTCGTCCGGTTCGCGGCATTCCAGGACCCGCCGCCCCAGTTCCAGAACGTCCCTGATATCGCTATTTTTTAACCCGGCCGGCATGACGACCCCCGGAGGACGCGAGGAGTGTTGCTGCTTCCCGCCCTCGCCGTCATTCTTAGCCGGGATGATTCCCCTTGTCAATCGCCCGGCCGGAGACGCTGAAAATGACGGTTTCCAGCTATTGACCCGGGTCCGGGCAAACCTGTACCATCAGGGATCAAACAGTCATCGTTGACGCCGCGGCCCCACGGCGGGCCGGCGCGAAATTGGAGACCAGGGGGGGCTCGTCCACTTGTAACCGGGAGTCCGTTGGACTTTCAAGGAGGTTGACCATGCCGGAAATTGGGGGGAAAACGCTGCCGGCCCTGGGCCAGGTTGGGATAGTGGTGAAAGACCTGGACCGGGCGGTGAGTCACTATCGCGACGTCTTTGGCCTGGGGCCTTTTCAAATCTTCGAATTCGCTCCGGAAAAACACTGGTTGAAAGGGAAGCCCCTGCCGATCAAACTCAAGATCGCCCTGGCGGCAATGGGCTCGGTTCATTTGGAACTGATCCAGCCCCTGGAAGGCGACGCCCCGCACCGTTGGTTCCTGGACAAAAACGGCGAGGGCGTGCAGCATCTCGGGTTTTACATCGAAGATTACGACGGCTGGCTCGATCATCTGAAAAAACACGGCATCGGAGTGCTGATGGCCGCCGAGACCTTTGTCGAGGGCATGGGGGACGTCCGGGCCGCGTATGTGGAATCCGACGATCCGGGCGGGGTTTTGTTTGAGCTGATCGAAGTAACCCCTCGGTCCTGAGGGCCGCAACAAGGGAGGAAAAAATGGAATTGGACAAGACGACCTTACTGGAATGTTACCGCCGGATGCTTCTGGTCCGGGCCATGGAGGAGAAGCACGACCAGTTGTTGAAGGAAGGCCGGATTCAACTCATGAGCCATTTCGGGACCGGGCAGGAAGCGGTCTCCATCGGGGTCACGGCCCCGCTGCGCCGGGAAGACATCCTTTTCGGCACCCATCGCGGCGTGGGGGAATACATCGGCAAGGGCATGACCGCCCGGGATATCTGGGCCGAATACCTGGGCAAGAGAACCGGACTCTGCAAGGGCAAGGGGACCCTGCACCTCTGCGACAAAAAGAACAACATCCCCGGCCTGGTGTCCAGCCTCGGCTCCGATTTTTCGTATTCCGTCGGCGCGGCCCTGGCCGCCAAGATGCAAAACACCGGTCAGATCACGCTCTATTTCGTCGGGGAAGGGACCTGCAACCAAGCGGACTTCCATCCGTCCCTCTGCATGGCGGCCCTGTGGAAGCTCCCCCTGATCTTCGCGGTCTGCACCAACCAATTCTGTGAACTATCGTACATGTGCGAACACTACCCCACCGAGGACGTGGCCCCCCGCGCCGCCGGGTACGGCATGCCGTACGCCATCGTGGACGGGCAGGACATCGAAACCACGTACGAGGCGACCCAAAAAGCCGTGGAACACGCCCGGAGCGGACAAGGTCCGTTTTTGGTCGAATATAAAACCTTCCGCATGGCCCTGCATTTTTCCGGGGACCCGGGCGGGTACGTCAAGCCCGAGGACGTCGAAAAATGGGGCAAGCGCGACCCCATCGATATCTGCCGCGCCAAAATTCTCGCAAGAGGTTGGCTCGGCGAGGATGATGATAAAAATTTCCGGGCCAAGGTCGTGGAAGAAAACGAGCAGGCCCTGGCCGAGGGTTTCGCGGCGCCGGACCCGACCATTGACGATCTTTTCGAGGACGTATACGCGGAAAGAGGGGTGCTCTAATGCCTAGGACCATCACTTTCATTCAGGCCCTAACCGAGGCCATGGCCGAGGAAATGCGTCTTGACCCCAAGGTTTTCGTCCTGGGCGAGGATGTCCGCATCGGCGCTTTCGGCCAGACGGCCGGGCTGGCCCAGGAATTCGGCCCGGAACGGGTGCTCAACACGGTGATCGCGGAAAACGCCATAACCGGCGTGGCCATGGGCGCCGCCATGAACGGCCTGCGCCCCGTCCTGGAACTGATGTTCATCGACTTCGCCATGCTGGCCATGGACCAGCTTTACAACCAGCTTGGCCAGTGGAGGTACATCACCGGCGGCCAGTATCCCCTCCCGGTCACCGTCCGGACCGCGGCCGGCGGCGGCTTCCGCATGGCCTACGGACATTCCCAGTGCCTGGAAGCCCAGTTGATGAACGCCCCGGGCTTGATAATTTGCACCCCCAGCACGCCCCACGACGCCAAGGGCCTTTTGAAATCAGCCATCCGGAGCAATGACCCCGTCATCTTCGTGGAACACAAAAAACTGGTGCTGGGCGGCGTGGAAGGCGAGGTCCCGGACGGGGACTACACCATCCCCTTCGGCCAGGGCGTGATCCGCAAGCCCGGTCGGGACGTCACCATCGTCGCGACCATGTTCATGCAGTACGAAGCCTTGATGGCCGCGGCCCAACTGGCCGAGGAAGGCATTGACGTCGAGATAATCGACCCCCGGACCATCGTCCCCCTGGACAAGGACTTGATCTTCGAGTCCGTGGAAAAAACCGGGCGCCTGGTGACGGTCGAGGAAGGCCGGCTCCGCAACGGCCTCGGGGCCGAGTTGGCCGCCCTGGCCGCCGGGGATTATTTTTCCCTGCTAAAAGCCCCGGTCCAGAGGGTCGCCGCGCCCATGATACCGGTCCCGGGCAGCCCGGTCCTGGAGGATATGTACCTGCCCAACAAGGATTCCATCATCCGGGCCGTCCGGAGAGTAATGTAGACGCGCCGCCGGAAACCCGCGTTCGGCGCGGGTTTCCGGAACAAAACGGGAATAAAATGATCAAGGAAATTGTAGTCCCCAAGCTGGGCATGTCCCAGGGCCAGGTCACGGTGGTGGAATGGGTCAAGGCCGACGGCCAACCGGCCCGCCAAGACGAAACCGTGGTCGTGATCGAAACCGCCAAGGTCACCTACGAAATAGCCGCCCCGGCCGACGGCTTGGTCTTCAGCCTGGTGAAAGTCAAAAGCAAGGCCGCCATCGGGGAAATTCTCGGGGTGGTCGCCGACTCGGTCGGGGAGTTTCAGGAGTACGCGGCCGGTCGGGGCCGGCCGGTACAGGCCCCCGCCCCGTCGGGCGGGCTCTTCGACGACGCGGACGAAATCGTCGGCCCCGGCCTCGACCTGGTCATCGGGCCGGACCGGGACGCCGCTTTTGGCGCCGACCGGCGCGAACCATCAACCGCGGCCTGGGGGCCGCCCGTCCCGCCGCCCCTGGCCCGGGTCGACCTGACGGACCGCCGGATAAAAACACGCCGGCCCTTTACCGGCATGAGAAAAACCATCGCCGAAAACCTGATGTACAGCTTGCATTCCTCGGCCCAACTCACGGTCTTCGCCCAAGCCGACCTGACCGAATTAGGCCGGCTCCGGGACGAATTCAGGCTCGACCGCCCCGAAGCCAAGATCACGTTCCTGGACCTGCTGGTCAAGCTGCTTCCCTCGGCCCTGGCCGAGCAACCCGTGCTCAATTCCGCCCTGGTCGAGGACGAAATCATTTATTGGGATGAATTCCACATCGGCGTGGCCGTGGCCCTGGACCAGGGGCTGGTGGTCCCGGTGGTCCGCGACGTGGACAAAAAAGGCCTGTTCGCGGTGAGTCGGGAAATAAAAAAATTGGCCGGACGCGCCCGGACCGGGGAACTGACTCCGGAAGACTACCAGGGGGGGACCTTCACCATCAGTAGCGGCGGGCCCGTGGAAGTCGAATTCATGACTCCCATCATCAACCCTCCGCAAAACGCCATCCTCGGCCTCGGGAAAATCGGCCCGAAACCGGCCCTGGTCGACGGCGTCGTGACCGTCAGGACCATGACCTACCTCTGCCTGACCCACGACCACCGCGTCGTCGACGGCGTCCCCGCCGCCATGTTCCTGGGCGGGTTCAAGAAATTGATCGAAACACCGGCCCTGTTCCGCAAGATTTTGCGGTGACCTTGGAAAGCGGAAAACCATGACTGAGCAAACATTCGATGTGGCGGTTATCGGCGCCGGGCCGGGAGGATACACGGCGGCCATATCCGCGGCCAAGGCCGGGTTGCGCACGGTCTTGATCGAAGCCGGGCCGCTGGGGGGGACCTGCCTCAACCGGGGCTGCGTACCCACCAAGACCCTGCTTCATGACGCCCGGCTTCTGACCGTCCTGCGGAATTCACATTTCCTGACCGGGCGCATGAACGTCGACCCCGCCGGCATTAGGGGACGAAAAAACCAGGTGGTGGAAGGGTCCAGGGCGTGGCTGGGCAGCCTCCTGGCCGGAAACGGGGTCCGGGTCATGTCCGGACGGGCCGTCCTCGCCGGGCCCCACGACCTGGAAATCACGGACGCGGCCGGAGAAACGACCGGCCTGTCCGCCGCCAACATTATCGTCTCCACCGGCGCCGCGGAGCAATACCCCGAGGGGTTGGCCCCGGACGGCCGCGCGGTCTGGAACTCCGACCGCGCCATTGAACTGGAAACCATCCCCCGGACCCTGGCCATCGTGGGCGGAGGCGCCCGGGCCGTGGAGTTGGCCCAATTGTTCCGCCACCTGGGCTGCCGGACCACCATCCTGGAACGGGAACGGCGGCTTCTGCCGGGTCTGGACCGGACCCTGGCCGGTCGGTACAAAAAAATGCTCCAGGAAAAGGGGATAAAAGTCCTGACCCAAACCGCGGCCGTGTCGGCCGTAACCGGCGACGACGGGCTGGGCTTGCTGGAATACCGGGACAAAAACGGGACCAGGACCGCCCAGGCCGAGAGGATTCTACTCTGCCTGCCCCGGCGGCCCAACCTCGACGGATTGAACCTAGAGGCCGCCGACTTGTCCCCGGCCGAGGGGCGCCTGCCGGCCGGGTCGGAACAGGAACTCCCGACCAAGGGAATTTTCGTGATCGGCGACGCGGCCGGGCCGCCCTACCTGGCCCACAAGGCCATCGCCCAGGGCCTGGCCGCGGTGCGCCGCATCCTCGACCCCGGCGATGGCGGCGGGACTCGCCATGTCCCCACCTGCGTCTACGGCGACCCGGAAATCGCTTCCGTGGGCCTGACCGAGGCCGAGGTCAAGGCTTCCGGCCTGAAATACAAGCTGGGGGAATTCCACTTCATCGGCAACGGCCGGGCCGGGACCATGGGAGAAGGCCAGGGCCTGGTCCGGCTGTTCGCCGAGGCCTCCACCGGCCGGGTCCTGGGAGTCCACATTCTCGGCCCCGGCGCCGTGGAAATGATATCCCTGGCCGCCCTGGCCATGGAAAACAACGTCAACCTGGAAGGGATCAAGAGGACCGTGTTCGGCCATCCCACCCTGGCCGAATCCTTTTTCGAGGCGGCCCTGGCCGCGGATAACCAAGCCATCCACATGCTCCTCGACGGGGTGGGCCATGACCCGCGAGACTAGCCCGGACCCGTCCGCGGCGCGCGAGGCCGCGGCCTTGTTCGAGGATTGGGGCCAAACCCTGGGCTTGAAATTTTACCGGCTGTGTCTCGGGCCCCGGGGAAAGGGAGAAGTCGAGTTCGCGGCCCCCAACCCGGTGGAGGTCCTGGTTTATAAATGGAACGATTTGGAGGAGCTGCGGGAGCTTTTAACCAACCGCCCCCGGGAAGGGGCCGTCTTTAGGAAAAAATGCCTCAAATGCCTGATGCATGAACGCCCCGCGGCCTGACGCCGCTCTTGCTACATTCCGAAAATTGAACAGCCCCGGGGGCGGACCCCCGGGGCTGTTTGTCCCTAGCCGCGCTCGGCCCTAGAAGTTGACGATAAGTTCGTTCTTCCAGGTCCAGCCGTTGTTGATCTTGTTGGCGTAGGAGCCGGAGACCTTGGCGCCGCGATGATACTTGCCGGCGATGAAATACCCGAAACGGGTGGTAAACTTGGCGTTGCCGTAGATGCTGGCCTTCAAGCCGGCGTCCACTTCCTGGCCATAGTCATGCTTGGTGTTATGGGGAACATTGTTCACGTAAACATAGCCATAGGCGGCCTGAATCATCAGTTCCTCGGTCAGGCTGTGGTCCCACCAAGCCACCAGGGACCAATGGTTGGGCTGATCGTTTAGCCCGGTGGTATCCAGGCCAATGTCGTACGCCACCAGCAGGGGGAGATAGTCGGCGCCGGCGCCCACCAGGTTGTTGATCTTCTTGGTGCGGCTCTGGGTCAGGGTGGAAGTGGGGCTGAACTGCTTGTTTTTCTCGGTTTCGTCGCCCTGGAGATACATGTAGGACAAGCCGCCCATGCCGCCGCCATAGGAGTAAGTGGCGTCGGCGTAGAAACCGAAGCCGGAAAGTTGGATTTTTTGGTAGGAAGAACCGGCCGCGTCGGAAGGAGTGTAGGTCCCGGTCACGTATTTCAAGGTGGTCCGCAGGCCGATGGGGCCGAATTCCATCTGGGCCGCCGGCCAAATGCTGTAGATATCGGCCGCGCCGCCGTTAATGCCCATGACGCCGGTGACCGTCCCGGTGGCGGACTTGGCCACGGCGTGGAAGCCGGCGGTGTTGTAGGCCGCGCTAGCCGCGACGGGGCTGTTGGCAAAATTGGAGCCGAAGGTCAGAAGGCCGCTCCGGTCCCTGGTGTAGGTGAACAAGCAGTTGACCGCGCCCTTGAAGCCCTCGGAACCGAAGGAAAAAACCGGGGCCAGGTTATAGGTGTCAATGTCGCTGTCGTAATCGCCGGTGTTGGAATCGTATTCGGCCAGTTTTTCAAAAAAGCCGACCAGGGCGAAGTTGCCGCTCTTGAAGGTGTATTTAATCCGATCGCGAGGCCCCTCGGAACAGAACGGCACGATTTCCTCGTGGAAGGGGCCGCCGTAATAACCGAAGATCGTCAGGCCGGCCTCGCCGCCGGACATGCGCCCGACCTCGAATTTGCCATACGGACTGTTGATGGTCATGTAGACGCGGTAAAATTCCACGCCGTTATCCCAGATGCTGTTGACGTCCTTGGTGGCGACCTGCATGTACGATCCGCCGCCCGTCAGGGGGGTGACCGTCAAGGTTTGGGTGTCCGCCTTATTCTTCCACTGCATCCCGCTCTTCTGGTTGCCCCATTTTTGGTCCTTAAGCGCCTGGGCGCTGACGTTCACCGCCAGCAGCTCGGAGGGATGAAAGCTGAAGGCCAAGCGGAAACGATGATCGAAATAGGTTTTTTTCTCCTCCTGGCTCTGTTTGTGGGCCAAGTTGAGGTTGTTCTTGTACCAATAGCGGACGCGATAAGCGCCCTTGAACTTAACCGCGGTCTCGGCCAGGGCCGGAAAGGCGAAGGCCGCCAATAGGACCGCCGTCAGGGCGATCGTGAAAAATTTTTTCATTGCCTATTCTCCCAAATAATCGATGTTAAATTAACGACTCAAAACTACCTCTGGAAATCGTGATTACAACGACAGTGCTTAACCTCCTTTCCCTATCAACTTCCCCTAACAAATATCTCCACAATTTCGGCTTTTATTTAATGAAATGTATTTCCATTGTCAAGCGCCCCAACATTCATCAGTGGTGAAATCGGCTACATGTATTTTCATAAAAAATGTCGAAAGATAGGTAAAACGAAGCGAGATAATAAAATAAATATTCGTGAAATATCTAATTATTTAAAAATGTTGCGTAAAATGTTACGTCGGGCGCCGTTGCTTTATTATACCGGTAAGACAATGAACTTGTCATGTATTTGTGAATAACGATTCGAGTGTTAACCAGAATACCATCCGCGATTCATGGGAAAACCTTGGATGTAACCAAAACGCCTTATCGGCCTGGAAGCCTAGATCAATTAAAATTTAGTTGAAAATAGGTGACGTTTACGAGAAAAAAACGAAATCGAATTATTATCCGCGGCCCGGTCCAGTCCTTGGGACCGAATCACCCGGAATCTAATGGCATTAAGTTTAGAGTGGGTTTAAAATATGGCCTTTTTACTCGACGATAATCCGGCATGATATTATCTTGAGGACCAAGGATCGCCATTTGGCACGCAATGCGCACCCTACTTTGTCGAGAAAGGCTGGTTCCCAAGCTCTAGCTTGGGAACCTCGGCCAGGGAAGCTTCAGACACCTATATGCTTCAACTTCTTTACAAACAGATCAAGTTTTTACTTGACGGTTTGAGGCGAAGCTTCGCCAGTTTCTTCACTCTATAAATATGGATGTCCTTGATAATTTAATAATTTAAAGCCCCCCTCACCCCAGCCCTCTCCCCCCATGAATGGGTGGAGAGGGAGAATAATCACTTCTGTTTTGTTCCTTTTATTTTGAAAGACAATACCTTGCCCCAAACGGAGGCGAGGCCGGGCCGGACAATTATCTCCCTCGCCCCCCGACGGGGCCGGGTAAGATGTTGAGTTTCGCCTACGGCTCAACCCAACCGGCAAAGATCACATTATTTTTTGACCGGTAGAGGCGCGCTGGGCCAAACAATTCCAAACGCCCCGAACTTCTTCGGGCGGGCATGGACGCCCGCCCTTTCCGCCCTCGAAACAGGACGTTTCGGGGCGTGAAACCGCCGCCAGGCGGG
>JAZDGM010000175.1:0-2874 GCA_043806915.1 Pseudomonadota bacterium
GTCCCCGGGTGTATTTTTCCAGGCGCGCCATTTGCCTGGTCGCGGTCGAACGGTAGGTCAGGTAATCCACGGCCGTGATCAAGATCAAAATCGGGAGCGAAAAAAACAGCAGCCTCTTCCAAGGACTTTGGGGCGGATTCGATATTGGTGGACTTTCCGGCAAACTGTCTTCCCTCGTGGAGCGGCGGATTCGAGGCGTCGGCCAACCTGGCCGAGCCGACCGGTCTCCTCCCTCTACCATATAATATTTCAGCCCATTAGTCAGGATGGGACATCAAAGTTATTTGATCGGGGGGAAATCACCTTCAACATGCCGGCGGGCGCCTTCCCCATGGCTTGCCGCGGGGAGCTTCCACCACCACCGGCTATTTTGAAATTACCCGACGCCCCGGAGGCGTTGGGGAAGCGACGCGGCGGGAAATCGAGCCGCGACCCGGCCCCCGCCTGCTTTCCCGGGCGGGGATGGAGCGACGGCGGTTCGCGGCTTTAGCCCCACATGCCTTTTTCCCTAGCCAGGGAACCGAAACAGGCCGCTTCCGACGCCAGGTTGCGGAGGGCCGCCCGGGCCGCCGGCCAATCGCGGTCCCGGCCGGCTTTTTCCAGGTCCAAGGCCTGGGCGGAAAAAGCCTTGGCCGAAAGATTGGCCGAAGCCCCCTTCAAGGCATGGGCCTGGGCCGTCAAGGCCGACCAGTCCGAGGAGGCCAGGGATTTTTCCAATTCCTCGAGCCGGTCGTCAATTCCGGACAGGAAGAGTCCGAGCAATTCCCGGATCAGGTCCGAGTCTCCTCCGGTACGCTCCAACAGCTCCTCTTCGTCCCACACCAGCGCCGCCGGGGCCTCCTCCGGAACGGGTTCCCCCGCATCCACCGACCTGCCGGCTCGTTCGACCAGGGACAGGAAATCCTTCTGGACAATGGGCTTGGCGAGGTAATCATCCATGCCGGCCGCGAGAAAGCGCTCCCGGTCCCCTTTCATGGCGTGGGCGGTCATGGCCACTATCGGGGTCCGGGCGGTCCCGCCGGCCTCCTTTTTTCTGATTTCCGCGGCCGCGGCCAGGCCATCCATGACGGGCATTTGGACATCCATCAAAATAAGGTTAAATTGTTCCTCTTCCCAAGCCCGCAGGGCCTCCAGGCCATTTTCCGCCACCCGGACCTTGTACCCCTTTTTTTCCAGCAACCTGACCGTCAGGTATTGATTCACCGGATTATCCTCGGCCAACAATATATTACGGAGCGCCGGCGGCGGGGCTTCAGCCCGGGGACTTTCGCCGGCCTTTATTCCCATGGCCCTGGCCGCGACAACGGCTATTTCCGCTTCCTTGAATGGTTTCGACAGAAAAAGCTCCCGGAACCGGTCCGCGCCAGAAACGTCTTGACCGATTTTTTCCAGTAAAATCAAGGTTATTCCCTTCAGATCGGGCTCGATCACAACCGGGCCGGTCCCCGGCGACTCCCCGGGGCCCAACAGGTCCCGGTCGAGGAAGACCAACCCCGCCCGGCCGCCGGCCAACTCCGCCCGCAACCGTTCCAAATCTTCCACCAGGGCCGCCGCCACGCCCCACCCGTCCAGAAAGCCGGCCAGGCCGGCCCTGGTCCCGGCATGGGGGCTCGCGACGACGACCCTTGTTCCTTTCAAGGCTTCCCAATCCGGGCGGGCGGCCGGGTTTTCCCGGTCCCGCGGCCGGCCCAGCCGCGCGGAAAAGCCGAAGGTCGAACCTCGACCGGGTTCGCTGTCCACCCAAATTTCGCCGCCCATCATCCGGACCAAGCTCGAGGAAATGGCCAAGCCCAGGCCCGAGCCCCCGAATTCCCTGGTGGACGACGGGTCCACCTGGGAAAAGGGCTGGAAAATCTCGGTCTGTAGTTCCGGTGGAATGCCGATTCCCTGGTCCCGAACCTGGAAAAAAAAGGTCCAGCCATCCTCTTCGTCCGGCCCGGGTTCGACCGAGGCCACGATTTCGCCTTTTTTTGAAAACCTGGCCGCGTTGTCCAG
Organism: Pseudomonadota bacterium; assembly: GCA_043806915.1. Taxonomy (GTDB): domain Bacteria; phylum Desulfobacterota; class Desulfarculia; order Adiutricales; family JAGVGV01; genus JAZDGM01. The sequence continues at coordinate 1,996 of JAZDGM010000175.1, forward strand.
CAGGTTGAACAGGACTTGCCGCAAGCGCGCCGCGTCGCCGCGCGCTCGGCGGGGCGTCCGGGGATCAATTACCACCGCCAGTTCGACTTCATTTTCCCGGCAATTAAGGGCCGCGTCCCGGACGGCTTCTTCCAGGGCTTCCCTGGGGTCGAAATCCCGCGGTTCGAGGGTCAGTTTCCCGGCCTCGATTTTGGCGAGGTCCAGGATGTCGTTCAGGATGGACATCAGGCGCTCGGCCGAGGACTTGACGAACAGAAGGTTTTGGCGCTGTTCCGGATTCAGGTCCGTCTCGAGGGTCAGGTTGGTTATGCCGATGATGCCGTGCATGGGGGTCCGAATTTCGTGACTCATATTGGCCAGGAACTCGGTTTTGGCCCGGCTGGCCCGGTCCGCCGCCTTTTTGGCCCGCAACAGCGCCCGCTCGGTCTCCTTACGGCGGGAAATGTCCCGGCCCACGGACAGGACCGTCGGCAGGCCGTTAAGACTGAAAAGGTGCGAATTGAATTCCATGGGGATAAAGGTCCCGTCCTTGGCCTGGACATCGATCTCGAACAAGGCGTGCCCATCCCGGTTCAGGTCCAGCCGGGCCTGGTCTAGAATGACCGACGAGCCCTCGGGAAATATCGTGTTGGAGGGCATCAGCAATTCGTCCTTGCTGTAGGCGAGCACCCGGCAGGCCGATTCGTTGACGTCGAGGAGTTCTCCCAAACCCTCGCTGCCCACCAGCCAGTTGACGAACAGAAGATCGTTGGAACTGTCAAAGACCAGCCGGTATTTTTCCTCGTTGGCCCGCAGGGCCTCTTCCAAGCGCCGCCGGTTTCTGATTTCCTCCTTCAGCTCCTTGTTCGCCCTCAACAGCTCCCGGGCATCCAGCCATTT
>JAZDGM010000176.1:0-5562 GCA_043806915.1 Pseudomonadota bacterium
GGCGATAAGTTCGCGCATAAACTCATGTGAAACCCCCTTCTCCGCCGTCCGTCTGCTCCTCTCGTGGTCGAACATGGCGATTTCCTCGAACTGTCGATTGCCGCCGATATGATCAGTGTGGGTATGAGTATTGATGACCACCACCGGCAGAGCCGTGACGGCTTCGACGATCCCCCGCAAGTCTCCGATGCCGCGGCCGGAATCGCCGCGATCATTGCGTCCCCGGAATTCCTAATTCTTCCCTTGTGAAAACACCATAATTCCGGTATGTTAATTACAGTAGGAAAAAAAACGGGCAGTTATCGCAATAGCTGCGAGGTATCACCCGGGGAAAATCCATCTTATAGACGAAGCGAGCTTCGAGGAATTAGACCCGGAGCGATTTAAATAGGAGATTGACAAATGAAATTGACGGCCGTTTTTAAAAAGGTACCTGAAGGTTACATCGCCTTTGTCGAAGAGCTGCCGGGTGCGAATACGCAAGGTGAAACCCTTGAAGAAGCTCGAGCCAACTTATTCGAAGCCGTTGAATTGATTCTGGAAACAAATCGCCTATTATCAGAGGAATTTCTAGCCGGCTCGGAAATCATTCGCGAACCGTTTACTCTGACCAACTCGGCATGAAACGCCGCGACCTTCTTCGCCACTTGGAAGCCCACGGTTGTGCGCTTTTCCGTGAGGGAGGAAAGCATTCCGTCTATATCAATCGAAACGCCCGACTTTCATCGGCCATCCCCAGACATAGAGAGATCAACGAGCTGTTGGCAAGAAAAATTTGTAAAGACCTCCAGGTCCCAGAACCATAAGTTTCAATCTATCCGCCCTACGCTTCTCCCTGGGTTCCGGGGACGCAATACTTTAGTTCGATATATCCACCGCGGCCGGTAAATATGATCCATCCAGGGGATACGATGCAAAGCGGCCCCGGGACAATAGAGGGGCTTTAACGGACGCGTAGGCGTTTTCGCCTGCGCGGCGGGGCCATGAATCATTTTTTCAGGATAAAGGCGGTGCAGGACTTGGCGGCGGCCAGCCTCGCCCCCTGCAGTGGGCTACGATTTCAGGCCTGGGCCACGTTATCCAAGGTTACGTTCTGTATAAGCCGCGCTCGGCGATGGTTTTAAGGGCCGCGTCAATAATTTGCGGCTTCCGGATGGTTTCCAGAATACTGCTTGAGCCCAAGGTCCCTCCTGTCAACGCCCCGGCTCGCCAAAAGCGGCGACCCGGGATCGGGCTGGACCCGGCCGGTTAGTTCCGCTCACCCACCTTGTTTGTGGGCCTAAAATATTATTTTCACAATGTCTTGGCACCGCCGACCGGAAGGGAAAATATTTGAACCTCGAGGTTAACAAGTTGATATATAATAAATATTCTGAATACGACCTTTGTGGGGGATACGGTTGAAAATTTCGTCGGCGGCGAAGCTGTAAAATATCCCTTGTTTTGGGGGGGCGATAGTTAAGGTATTACTTTAACTTTCCCGGCGACGGGCAGCGACGGTCTCGCCGCCGCCTAAACGGAACAAGTAACCTTAAAACCGTTGAACCCGAATTCACGGATAAGGGCGCCGAACTCATTCGCCCGCGCCACGCCCAGGGCGCGGCCGGAATCGCCGCGACCTTCTTCGCCACTTGGAAGCCCGCGGTTGTGCGCTTTTCCGTGAGGGGGGAAAGCATTCCGTCTATATCAATCGAAACGCCCGACTTTCATCGGCCATCCCCAGACCTAGAGAGATCAACGGGATGCCAGGCAGCGCGCCCTTGCAGGGCAGGGTGCCGCCTTGATACCGTCAATGGCGGCGGTGAAAGACCTGACCCAGGGGCCTCTGATCATCCCCCACGGAAGATGAACTGAAAACAACCAAAATCATGGTCCACCGACGCGAAAAATGGATGCTTCCGGCTATTGAAGGATTTGCCGGGTTTGTGCAAGAATGGTTAGCCGAGCATCAGTAATTACGCGCCCAGGACCAGAGTGTGGAATAACAGAAAAGCTCCCGCGGCGGCTGAATCACGGATTTATCAATTTAATCACAAGGAAAGCAGATGAACCACCCGCCCATTCTTGAAACCGAAAGATTGATCCTAAGACCCCTTGAAATATCTGATTCCGAAACAGTTATGGCTTTGGCCGGAACCAAGGAAGTATACCGGACCACGCTCCTGATTCCCCATCCATACCAGCCCGGGATGGCCGAAAAGTGGATCGCCGCCCATCCCTCCCAATTCTACAACGACGAAGGCGTCACCCTGGCCATTACTCTTCGGCTCGAAAAAAAACTTATCGGCGCCATCGGCCTCAAAATAACCAAGGAACACCATCGCGCCGAACTCGGCTATTGGATCGGCCACGAATACTGGAACAAGGGCTACTGCACGGAAGCCGCCGCCGCGGTTGTCACTTACGGTTTTAACACCCGTAACCTGCATAAAATATGCGCCAATCATTTTGAATCGAATCCGGCCTCGGGCCGGGTAATGACCAAAATCGGCATGACCAGGGAAGGACGCCTGGTGGATGAAATATGCAAGGACGGCCAATACCATACGCTGATCGTTTACGGAATTGTCAAGGGAAAAGACGGCTGTTGATCATTCCTCGCACCCGAAAAGACTGTTCCAAAAGAAGTTGGACTGTGTTATTATGAGCCATGGGCAAAAAATACACAGGCGAGATAGCCAAAAAAAGAAAAGAAAAGCAGGCCGCGCGTTGGAAGCACATCCAGGCTATTAATGACAACCAAGTATTGGAAGAACTGCCGGAAATACTTCTTCCGGAAATTTTCAATGAAATCAAGGAGGTTTACTGGGCCAGCCTGAAATCTATTCCAGACCCGAGAAGACGCGATAACCGGGTTTACCCGTTGCACTTAATTCTTCATCGGATTATTTCCGGTTTTATCGAAGGCAATAAGTACATCGGGGTGCTATTCCCCAAAAAGCGAATGAAGACGGAGCCAGGCAAAAAAAAGTTGGGCGCCCTCCCCACCCGGAAAGTGGTTTACAACGTTTTGAGGAAAATAGACTGGAACACGGCCAACGAGATGCTTGCTCCGCTATGGGACCGTCTTGGCTATACACCGGATTTGGTTGTCCGGCGCGAGTTTAGAAATCCTAGAGTTATTCTGGACGAATTTCACGAGGGGCAAAACCGTGTGGATGCTGAAAGGCGGGAAAAAATTTCCGCCGAGAGAAAGGCCGAGGAACGTTCTAAAGGAATGAGCGCGGCCAAGGCGAAACGTCCCGCCCCATCCAAACCGAGGAATCACAAGGCGACCCAGCAGGCCGCGCCCCCCGAAAAACAAAAGGGCTCCCGGTCGATCAAAATCCAGCATGATCTGCTGGTTGACGGAAAAGTGGTGAAAGCGTCTTATAATGCTGGAGTGACAGAACGGTTCGTTCATGTAACAGAGGTTCGAGCGGACGACAAGGACAATCGACGCCGTTTTATTATTGGAGCGCATCCCACGGAACTGGACCGAAACGGAGAATGGGGAGCCGCGCTATGCGTCTTGGACGCTTTAACGCCTCTACCGGGGGATAAAGTGGTGGTGGTAAGCGGAGACGCGGGATTTTGCGTCGAGGAATTCTGCGAGTGGTTGACCGCGAAAGGTTTTTTTTTTTACCTGTTCCGAATAAAGGAAAACGCGGGTAAGATATATTCACGGGTGCTGGACTGGGCCGAGGATTCGGTAAAACGCTGTCCGGAAGGGCATTACCGGCAGGACGGCCATCTTGAAAGCGATGAAATACAGAGTCGATCATTGTGGCGGTTGCCGGGCTTAAGACATGCCGTCTATCCTGGCATTCAGGAAGGTTTCGTAATTCATAAAACCAACTTGGTCACAGGGGAAACCGATCGGCAGTATTTTATCACAAATCGCCCTCCCGAAGAATGGTGTGATCAAAGCGTTATTAATAGAATACTTCTTCACTGGGATACGGAAACGGGCGTATTCGGCGTCAAAGACAACACTTTTCACGAAGACAAAGTCAGGTATAAGTCGATTCAGGGCGCAAGGGGCCACGTCGCCACGCTCAATATCGCCTGGAACTGCCTTTCAGCCCCGATTTTCGATGGTTATTGGCAGGGCGAGCCCATGAGCCACAGAATTCAATTCTGGAAAGATCACCCTGAATTTAATCCATTGAGGGCCGATTGAATGGTAACAGTCTTCTCGGGTGTCATTCCTCGGTGGTTGGGGGCTGAAAGGCCCACCAACCACCAATGTTTTTCGTTACTTTTTTCGAAGAGTTCCGGGGACGCAATGATTTCTTTGCTTTCTTGGCCCCGGTTATGGAAAACCGAAAGGCCGATTGCCCAGTCCCCGCTCGATTCGGATTTGGTTCGATATATCCACCGCGGCCGGCAAATATGATCACGATGCAAAGCGGCCCCGGGACAATAGAGGGGCTTTAGCGATGGTTTTTAAAGCCGCGTCAATAATTTGCGGCCTCTGGATGGTTTCCGGAATAGTATTCGCCCCCACGGTCCCTCCTCGAAAATGGTCAGGGCTCGCCTCTAAACGGAGCGACCCTGAATCGGGCTGTTCCTGATCGGCCTTGTCTTGGCGACCTCGGGGAGGCCGATTATATAAAACCGACTGGTCGGATTAAATTTGGACTGTATGGCCGAAACATTTCCGGGTCATTTTTCCCTGTCAAGAGGGGCTAACGGCCAAAACCAAGCCTGGCGCCGTCGGGCTGAAATGGTCGCGAGAAGTTTTTCGTATTGATTTAAGTCGGTTGGTTCTGCTCACTCACCCTTTTCATGGGCCATAAATATTTTTTCATAAAATCAGCAAGCGCCAAACTGATGGAAAATAATCTGAATCGCGAGGTTAACAACTTGATATATAATAAATATCAGGAAAACAGCTATTGCGGCGGGATACGGTTGAAAATTTCGTCGGCGGAGAAGCTGGAAAATATCCCTTGTTTTGGGCGGACGATAGTTAAGGTATTACTTTAACTTTTCGAATGACGATCTCGCCGCTGCCTAAACGGAAAAAGTAACCTTAAAACCGTTGAACCCGAATTCACGGATGACGGCGCCGAACTCATCCGTCCGCGCCACGCCCAGGGCGCGGCCGGCCAGAATATCCTGGAACGCCTGTTTGGCCTCGGCCAGTTTACCGGCTGGGGCCAAGGGTTCATTATGGCTCGGCATCAGCCAGTCGTACTCGCTCGATCTGGCCAGCAACCGCCTGTAACTGGAAATGAAGGCCGTCGGATCGCCGCCGGGCAGATGCGTCCAGATGGATCCATTATAGTACAGGTCGCCGGTAAAGAGCATGCGGTCAACCGGGTCGAGCAAGCAGATATGGTCCGGCGCTTCGCCGGGTGTGTGTAGGACCTCCAAGCGCTTGCCCCCGAGATCAATCAGGTCGCAATCCCTCAACCAGCGCGAAACCTTGAACGGCGGCAGATGAAAGGCGGCGGGGTCCAGGGAGGCGGGCAGCGGTCCGTGCACCACCGAGGCGGCGATAAGTTCGCGCATAAACTCATGTGAAACCCCCTTCTCCGCCGTCCGTCTGCTCCTCTCGTGGTCGAACATGGCGAT
>JAZDGM010000177.1:0-26530 GCA_043806915.1 Pseudomonadota bacterium
GTAAATTGGAGACGTTGGCCGGCGCCCCCGGCGGCCCCCGGCTCTTTTTCCGGAGAACCCGCCTGGCGGCGGTTTCACGCCCCGAAACGTCCTGTTTCGAGGGCGGAAAGGGCGGGCGTCCATGCCCGCCCGAAGAAGTCCGAGGCGTTTGGAATTGCTTGGCGAGTCCGCCTCTACAGGCCTAAAAATAACGTGATCTCCGTAGGTTGGGTTGAGCCGTAGGCGAAACCCAACATCTTGGCCGGCCTCGTCGGCCCGGGTGAACCAAGGACTCCCCCCCTCACCCCAACCCACAACCCCCGTCGGGGGCGAGGGAGATAATTGTCCGGCCCGGCCCTCGCCTCCGTTTGGAACAAGGTGTTGTCTTTCGGAATAAAAGGAACAATGCATTTTCAGATGGCCAGGTTTTAGGCATTATCAGATGGCCGCTGACAACCCCGGTCGCGCCTGGGAGGGCGGGCGCGGGGGCCCGCCCCGACAAGCCTTTAACAACCACCGCCGGCGGCGAAACGTAGGGGCGCCTCCCCGTGGGCGCCCTCTTGGCAAGCAATTCGCTGAAAGCCCTGGCGCTCTGTTCCAAACCGGTCCGATTTTTAAGGGTAAAAAAAATTATGCGGGATTTTTGCGGCCATAATAAAGAAAGAAGCCGCCGGAAATTTTTCCCGCGGCTTTCTTTGTTTCCTAAAGCGCCGTGTGAGCATCGGTCAGAAACCCTTGTTTTATAAAACAATGATTCTTACTTGACGGATCTGACCAGTTGTCTCAAGCACCAACGCCCAAGAAATTATTTGCTGTTCAATTCTAATATAAGACCCCTGGAACGGGTTTGCAAGGCTTCGCACAAAAAAAAATCAGTTTTCCATTTCGTCCGGTTCGCTGCCCGTGGTCAGGAGGGTCAGGAGGTTATGGACGATCCTGGCCGTGGCCCCCCAGATGACGTCCTTCCGATATTTATAGGTGTAGGTCTTGTATTCCCGGCCCTGCCAGGGAAACAACTCCTCCCCCGAATAGGCCGGGTTGAGAAGGTGGGACAAGGGGACGATGATCAGTCGCTCGACTTCATCCCGATTCAGGTCGAAATCGTAGGGAAAAGGCACCTCCCCCACGAAGGGCGCCACGGAAAAGCCGGTGATCGTGGCTTCCTGGTTCAACCGGCCCAACAGCCGGACATCGCCGGGGTTAACCCCAATCTCCTCCTGCGTTTCCCGGAGCGCGGTGGTCCTGGCGTCCGGGTCCCCCGGGTCGCGCATGCCGCCGGGAAAGGATATCTGGCCGCTGTGCTGGTCGAGATGCTCGGTCCTCTTGGTGAATACCAGGGACGGACCATCGTCGGTTTCCACGAAAGGCGCCAGAACCGAGGCCGGTCGGAGTCCGGGCATAAGGTCTTGCGTGCGGGGACGATGGGCCGAAAGGATTTCCTGGATTTCTTTTATGGTAAATTCGGTGTTCATTGAGACTGATCCTGGTTAATTGCTGGAGGGTCCCCTGCCGGGTCCAGGCTCCGGAATGTCGACCCCGGTTCAAATGTGGACTATTTTTTAGCAACCGGCAATATGTTTTTTTCCACCGAGGACCGATTTGATCCCCAACCCGGCCATCGGTTCGAGGTCGGCCCACCCTGGGATTACAATAGTTCTCCCCCCGACCGGGTGTAAATCACCTTCACGAATTCCGGAGCCGCGCCCAGGCAACTCGCGCAGTCGCCGTCGGCGGGACAAAGGTCCACGGGTTCGAGCAGGACCTCGAAGCCAAGTTCACGGTATTGTTCAACAGCCTCGGTCAAACGCGGCTCGCTGGCGGAAAACTGCCTGATCCAACCTTGCTCCCCGAGTTCCCGATCCCGTATACTCCTGTGCTCCATTGACCGTTCTCCTTAACATGAATTCCACCACGCCATCTGGCTCCCCAGCGCTAGCTTGGGACTGCGGGAAGAAAAGCGCTAGCTTTCCCGCTTTAAGGCGCCGGCCCGGCCGGCGGGACCTCCGGTCAGGCCCGGTTCTTATTAAAAAGCGCATCCATGGGCCTGATTCTCCCCTCCGGGTCGAATTCCAGATCAAAGGGTTCCCGGTCCATGACCACGCGGGGGTTTTCCGTCAGTTCCGGCAGCAGGGTTTCAGAGACCCATAGCTCTTCCAGTTGGAGGGTGTTTCTGATACGGGCAATCCTGGCCCGCTCCGGCCGGGGAAGTTTGGACAGGGCCAATTCAAAGGCGGTCCGGTCGTCTTCCAGGGGCATGGGCAGTTTGGCGCTACTCCAGATTCCGCTGGTCTGGACGTTGGTGTACGTGGCCCGGAAGTCCACCTGGTCCATCACCCTTTTGGTGGTCAGTTCGGCCAGGCCGATGCCGGTGGCGTTGCCGTGGGACTGAGGGGTGATGTCCAGGATAATGATAGTCCCGAAATCAGGTTGGCGGGGGCCGCCGTCCCGTCGCCAGAAGCCGACCACGTTGGGGTCCATGCCGGCGCCGCTGATGTTCTTGCCCATCTCGTCCACGATAAGGATATCCAGTTTATCGATTGGTAGTTGGGGCAAGAACTCCTTGGCCAGCACCAACAGTTTCGCGTCGGTTTCAATAAAGTTTTCGGGCAAGGCCAGATGAAGGGAATGGGTTTCCTCCCTGGGATTTTCCAGAATGGCCAAACCGAACAGAACTGATTTTTTTTCCAGGATGACCTTGGCGGAAGGCGTGATGGTTTCGGCCAGGCCGAAACGGTGCATGTTCAATGCGCCCTGGTGTTTGCCGCAGCCCACGGTGAGTATCTTGCAGAGACCGCTCTCCACCTCGGCCCGAAAAGCGGTGTGGGGCTTGACCCTGTTGATGACCACCAGATGATCGGCCTGGGCGGCGTCCCGGCCAAGATATACTTCCGCGCCGTTGGCAATGACCCCCAGGCTGACCACATCCATGTTGGAAACGATGGGGCAACCGACGGTTTCCTCGGTCAGGCCCAGGTCGTTTAAAATTTGTTTTTGTCCCGGTCCGGTGGCGGCGCCGTGGGACCCCATGGCCGGCATGATAAAAGGCTTGAGGCCCATTTCCTTCAGGCAGGCCGTTGTGGCGGCCGCGATTTCGAGTAGGTTTTTGACGCCTCTGGACCCCACGCCCACGGCCACGGTCTGACCAGGAGAAATCCTGCTTGAGTAATCCCGCGAAAATATCTCTCGCCTCACCGCGCCGGCCACGTCAGGTTCACAGGCGGCTTCGAATTTTTGTTCGATGTGATAAAACCTGGGATAATTGATCATGCTTTTCCTGTTTCCGGCCCGAGCGCCTAGTGGTTTGACCTTGAACATGCAGGCGATCGCCTTCCCCGGAGGGCGCCGCGGGAAGATTCAATAAAGGCGCGATGAAAATTCTCGCCGCCGTCGTTCACGGCCTATTGTATACTAAGAGTGATTTCCCGGGCGCCAATTTTAATCGGCCTTGGCATGAAAATGCCCGAAGGGTATTTTCATCGGTTGTTGTGACCGACACGGCCCGCGGTCATGTCGGTTGGGTCCGGAATCGTTGCGCGGGCCGAAGGCGTCAGCCCGGAAAACGCGCCGGAGGCGGGCCTGGAAGCCCGGGGCGTTGGGGAAAGCGCTTGACAACAGGCCCCGGTCTAAGTATGCTTTACTTACCAAAGGCCCCCAGGGACGCCCCGCCGTCACGGGATGCCTAGTCAGGAGATTTGATGGTAAAAAAGAACCCGGCTCCCAGAACGACCGCCAAACCCGGGTCCAGCCCTCCGGGTCGGATCAAGATAGCCGAGGCGCTCAAAACGCTGTTAAAGCACAAGGAATTTTCAGCCATCACCTGGGCGGACATCGCCGCGACGGCCGGGGTCAACGAAGCTCTGATCTATAAATATTTCCAGGACAAGCGCGGGTTGTTGCATCAAGTCCTGGAGGAGTTGATGAAAATTTACATCGACCTGGTCCGGGAAGACCTGGCGGGCCGGGGCGATTCACTCGAAAAACTCGGGCGGGTGATGGAAATCCACATCCGGGAATACGACCGGGACCGGGTGTTCGCGCGAATTCTCCTTTTGGAAGTTAGAAATTTTCCGGGTTATTTCCAATCGGACACTTATGGCCTGGTTCGGGAATACGGCCGCATGGTCCTGGAAATAATCGAACAGGGGATCGCCGCGGGGGAACTCCGGCCGGACCTCAACGCCAAGGCCGCCAGGCAGATCATCATGGGGACCATCGAGCACCTGTGCTTGCCCTATGTGCTCTACGACCGGGAAATGCCGGTGGCGGAACTGGCCGGGGAGGCTCGTCGGATCGTCCTGCCGGGCTTGAAAAAAATCTGAAAATAATTGGACGGGGAGGGAAAAATGGGACTGAACCTTGACATTATCGGTGAAAGAATAGACGCCGGAAGCATGGATTACGGGACCGACCAGGTCATTCTCTACGCCTTGGGCATAGGGGCCGAGGTCGCGGGGGAGCTTGATTTCTTGTATGAAAAAAACATGAAGGTTTTTCCCACGTTCGCGGTTTACCCCTTTGTTCCGTCCCTGATGCCCCTGGCGGCCCGGTCCGGGATCAACCTGCCCAAGGTGCTGCACGGGGAACACAAGATAGTCCTGCACGGCCCCATACCCCCGCGGGGCCGGTTCATCACCACGGCGGTCTGCCAATCCATGTACGACAAGGGGGACAAGGGGGGGATAGTCAACTGGGTCTTTGAAACCAGGGACGAAACGGGACGGTTGCTTTTCGAGAATTACGCGGCGGTCATTGACCGGAGCGCGGGGAATTTCGGGGGAGACCGGGGGCCGAAGTCGGAAAAGCTCGACCCGCCGGAAGGACAGGCGCCCGATTTCGAGGTGGACTACCTGACTTCCCCCGACCAGGCCGCCTTGTACCGGCTTTCCGGCGACAAAAACCCGCTCCACATCGAGAAGGAATTCGCGGCCCGGGGCGGGTTGCCCCGGCCGATTCTGCACGGTCTCTGCACTTTCGGCTACGCCGGGCGGGCGGTTTTGCACCAGGTCGGCGGCGGCGACCCGTCCCGGCTCCGGACCCTTGCGGGCCGCTTTTTGGGCGTCGTTTTTCCGGGGGAAAAACTGACCGTCCAGGGCTGGTCCAGGGGCGAGGGCAAGTATTTGGTCAGAACTTTCGCCGGCGAGGGCCGCCCGGTCCTGGCGGCCATGGCGGAATTGGTATAAAAACAGACTCATCCGCACAGCGGCGGGCTTTCATCCGCCCACGAGGGAAAAAAGTGACCAGGATTAATTATTCGGAAGAACATGAAATCTTCCGGGCCTCCTTGAAAAAATACCTCCAAAACGAAGTCGCTCCGAAAATCGACGAATGGGAAAAAAACCGCATAGTCCCCCGTTCCGCCTGGCTGGGCTTGGGCGCCCAGGGCTTCCTCTGCCCCTGGCTGGAAGAGGAATACGGCGGCTCGGGCGTCGGGTTCGAGTATTCCGTCATCATCAACGAGGAACTAACCCGCATCGCCGCCAACGGTTTTCAGGTGGGGCTGCATTCGGACATCATCGCGCCGTACATCAATTCCTTCGGTTCGGAGGAGCAGAAAAGGAAATGGCTGCCGGGCTGCGCCTCCGGAGAGACCCTCCTGGCCGTGGCCATGACCGAGCCCAACACCGGGTCCGACCTTCAAGCCATCAGGACCAAGGCGGAGGATTGCGGGGACCATTACCTGATCAACGGCCAGAAAACCTTCATTTCCAACGGAATCTGCTGCGACCTCTGCATCGTGGTCTGCAAGACCGACCCCCAGGCCGTCCCGGCTCATCGCGGCGTCAGCCTGATTGTGGTGGAAGCCGGAACTCCGGGCTTTATTAAAAGCAGAAAATTGGATAAAATGGGTCTGTTGAGCGCGGATACGGCCGAGCTGTTCTTCGAGGACTGCCGCGTCCCCAAGGAAAACATCCTGGGGGAGGCCGGCAAGGGCTTCCTCTATCTGATGCAAAAACTCCAGCAGGAACGCCTGGTGGTGGCCATGCAGACCCAGACGGGCGCCGAGGTGATGCTGGAACAGACGATCAAATACTGCCAGGAAAGAACGGCTTTCGGCCGGCCCATCGGGCGCTTTCAGCACAACGGGTTCAAACTGGCGGAAATGGCCACGGAAATTGAACTCGGACGCACCTTTGTGGACGACCTGGTGGCCGACCACATCGAGGGCAAGGAAATAGTCAAGAAGGTCTCCATGGCCAAATGGTGGATCGCCGAGATGGCCAACCGCGTGGCCTACGATTGCGTGCAACTACACGGCGGTTACGGATATATGGAAGAATACCCCATCTGCCGGTGGTACCGGGACATCAGGGCGTCCTCCATCTACGCCGGGACCTCCGAGATCATGAAGACCATCATCGCCAAAATGATGGGATTCTAAAAAAGGACTAGGACCGGACCATGAGCAAGATGGATCGGGGGGTCTCCGTGACGATCGACCGGCAAGCCTGCATCGGCTGCGGGCTCTGCGTGGAAGCCTGCCCGTCCCAAACCCTGTCCCTGGTCGAGGGAAAGGCCGCGGTCACGGGGGACCAGTCCCTGGGCTGCGGCCATTGCGCGGCCGTCTGCCCGGTCGGCGCCATCACGGTCGGAGTGATCGACGAGGAACAATACCGCTTCGCATCCTTTCAGGCCGACGACCGCTGGCTCCCCCACGGCCGCCCGGAACCCGCCGGCCTGGTCCGGCTCATGGCCTCCCGGCGGTCCTGTCGTAAGTTCAAAAATACGCCCCTTGACCTGGACATCCTGGAAGACCTGGTCAAAATCGGAATCACCGCCCCTTCCGGGTCGAACTGCCAGCTCTGGACCTTCACCCTGGTCCCGACCCGCCCGGCGGTCGAAGCCTTCGGCGGCCGCGTCGCCTTGTTCTTCGAACGACTCAATAACATGGCCGAACGGAAGGCCTTGAGGACGTTTTTAAAACTGATCGGCAAGCCGGCGCTGGACAATTATTACCGGGACTATTACGACGAAATACGGGAAGCCCTGGCCGAACGGGAGATAAGCGGCCGGGACCTCTTGTTTCACGGAGCGCCGGCCGTCATCGTGGTCGGGTCCGCGCCCGGGGCCTCCTGCCCGGGGGAGGACGCGCTCCTGGCCTGTCAGAACATCCTGCTGGGCGCCCACGCCCTTGGCCTGGGGACCTGCCTGATCGGGTTCGCGGTGGAAGCCATGACCCGCGACCCGAAGATCAAATCCTTTTTAGGCGCGCCACGGGACGAAACCGTCCACGCCGTCATTGCCGTGGGTCGGCCGGACGAGGAATACCAGTGGATCACGGGACGAAAAAAACCCCTGGTCAGGGTTTTCGAGCCGGAACCAGCGGAGGCGGCGGACTCGTGAGAATCAGGGCCAGGCTCGGGGCCATGATCGGGGACCGCGTCGTCTCCGCCGAAGGTTCAGTGGAAATGAAGGATGGAGCGTTGTTGCGGGATTTTTTTAAAAACGCCGACCTGCAACTGGGCTTCAAAAAAGAGAAACCCTTCCGAAAAGCCGCCCGGCTGGCCCCGCCCCCCACGGTCCTGCTCAACGGGGACCGACTCGACTTTCCCGCTGGACTGAAAACCATCCTGAGGGAGGGCGACGAAATCACCGTTCTCACCCCCATGATGGGCGGCTGAGGAAATTCCGCTCCCGTCGCTTTATTAGCGCTTCAAATTCCGCCCGAGGCCTTTTTCAGGTTCCGCAGGACCAGGACGACGGGCGCTTCCAGCATGGCCCCGTACATGATCCAGTCGGAAACCTTGAACCAGGTCGCGACCTCCGGCGCCGTGATGGCGCCGCCCCGAAACATCAGGGAACACAGGGCGAAGCTCCCCAGCCAGGCCCCCAGGATCGACCAGCCGACCAGGCCCCGGCCCTGCAATATCTGTCCGGTCCCCGGACCAAGCCACCCCAGGATGAACAGCCCCGCCGTCCGGGCCGCCGGATGGGAAGCCCAGGTTCCATCGTCCCGCGCCCACTCCGGGGACAAGGCCGACATGGCGTCCGCCAGGGCCAGGCCCCCGACGAACAGTTGAATCAACTTGGCCGGGCTGAGGTCCAGGTGGTACAGGATTACGCTTAATTGCGGCGTTAGGGCCTCGAGGCCGCCGTCGCCCACGTCCCCGGCCCGGACCAGGGACAGGGCCCGTTCCAGCAAGTCCTCGTAGGCCGGAAACAGCAGTGCCAGCCCGCCGAGATAACCCAGCAGAAAGACCGCGCCCAAGCCGCTTCGTCCGGTGTAGGCCTGGCCGGAACCGGGACAAAGCCAGGACATGGCCGCGCTCCAAGCCGCGCTGACTTGGGGCGGGGCGGAGGAATCGCGCCTCGCCCCCACGGCCGAACCAACCCCGGAAAAAATTCCCCAGAGCCAGGCCGCATAGAGGCCCGATAGGGCGAGGCCAAGCTGGAAAGTCGGCAACTCCACCAGGTTCCAATCCGCCGGACCGCCTTCCACTAAATAGGACGAAGCGTAATCGATGAGCAGGCGGGCCGCCAGAAGGCCGAGCTGGGTCAACCAGGCGGTTAACCCGACAAAAACGATGAAGGTCCCGGCTCCCCGGGCCTTGTTTCCGGAATAATAGTCGCCCCAGCCAGGCACGGCGGCCGCGTAAAAAAAAGCCCGGTGCGCGCTGACCGACGGCGTTTTCCGGGGCGAGGCCTTTTCGAATATGAAATCTTCCATAACCGGATACTATAGTGCATTAAAGATCATTTCATTATCTTTTTACATAAAAACGGCCTTATGGGTTGTCATGCTTGCGGATGGCGGCCCGCTTTATCTTTTTTTCGGAAAGTCATGCAACTAGACCTAACGACAATTCCGATCGCGCCGCAATGGGGAGGCGCGGGGACCTGACCCTACAAGCCTTGAAAAACAGCCCCCGGCAGTACAATGTAGGGGCGCCTCACCGTGAGCGCCCTCTTTTTACGGAGGCGCAACCACTAATGTCACTAGGTCTAGTTTGAGAAAGGTATGTTAGGGGCGCGAAAAAGTGGCGGAGGGATCGCCGCCGGGCTGGTCAGGCCCGGCGGCGCGGGGGGTTTTTGGAGGGTATTTCAGGAGAGTTTTGTGAAAAGTCCCTCGGAGCGGTGGGAGCAAGGAACGGGCCAAAACCCGGATATGGCGGCGTGGTCCAACCACGCCAACAAAAGATTCGCGGGCCGCGTCGCCGCGGCGGGGGGCGATTCTTTTCAACTTGCCGACATTTTTTCAATTTGAAAGGGGTCGCGGGGGGGTTGCGCCTCCAGGGCGCATGAGATATAGAGAAGTTACCCGGCCGGGGAGTTCGGGGGATATTTTTCGGGGCGCGGCGAGGCAAGGTTAATTAAACCATCGTCCCTGGCGCCTGGAAGCTCGGAATGAAAAACAATCGTTGGTCTGTTTTCGGAATATGCGCGGCCCTCTTTCTGATGTCCATGCTGTTTCGGTCGTCCGCGGCGGTCATCGCCCCGGACATAAGCCGGGACCTGGGGCTCTCGCCCAATGAGCTGGGACTGCTGGGCGCGCTTTTTTTCTATGTCTTCGGCGCGGCCCAGTTTCCATTAGGCTTTTTTCTGGACCGGGTCGGCTCCAAGCGCACCATGCTTTTTCTGAACCTGCTGGGCGTGGTCGGCGCCGTGATTTTCGGCCTGGCCAAGGGGCCGAGCGGCGGATTCGCGGGGCGGGCCCTGCTCGGTTTGGGGATGTCGGCCAACCTGATGGGCAGCTTGAAGTTGTTTACCCGCTGGTTCGGGCCGGAACATTTCGCCACGATATCCGGATTGATGCTGGCCGTGGGGTCGTTCGGCGCCGTGGCGGCGTCCAGCCCCCTGGTGCTGCTGGTTCGAACCGCGGGTTGGCGGGGGGCCTTTTTTTGCCTGGCGGGCTTGACCTTGTTTTTATGCGGCGTCTTTTTTCTGGTGGTGAGGGAAGCTCCCGGGTCCGGCGCCCGGGAGGCGGCGCGGGCGGCCGCGGTCGTCACGGTCGCGGACACGGCCCGGTCGTTGTTTCGGAGCGTCGACTTTTGGGCCATCTCCCTGGCTTCCGGCCTTAGGTACGGCGCCTTCGCGGCTATTCAAACCTTGTGGGCCGGTCCGTTTCTGATCATCTTTCTGGGGCTCCCGGCCCTGACGGCGGGCAATCTGCTGCTGATGTTGAACATCGGGTCCATCGTCGGAGCGCCGACGGGAGGGTACCTGTCGGACAGCGTGCTCCATTCGCGGAAAAAGACGGTGACCCTGAGCCTGGCCGCCCTGAGCCTGATCGTGTTGGCCCTCTCGTTCTGGCCCGGTCCCCAATGGCTGTGGGGCTTGGGTCTTCTCTTCTTCGGCCTGGGCTTTTTCGCGTCCTTCAGCCAGGTCATGTACGCCCATATCAAGGACCTCATGCCCGCCGGCATATCCGGCTCGGCCATGACCGGAATCAATTTCTTCGCCTTCCTGGGCGCGGGTTTGTTTCTGCAAGGCCTGGGCGGCCTGGTCGGAAAGGGCGGCGCCTCCCTGGAAGGGTCCGGGGATTACCGCTCGGCTTTCCTGGCCTGCTTCGTCGCCCTGCTGGTGGGGACCGCGTCCTATTGCTTCAGCAAGGACAGCAAGGCTCGCTAGGACGCCGGGGGGGCGGACGGCGTCATTCCGCCTGGCCCAAAGTGGTCGCTTCCGCGGGATCGACCAGACGGCGAAAATGGGTGTAACAGGTCAGGCGGTCCTCGCCCCGGCGGCCCACCAGGGTCAGGTTGAGGGCCTTGGCCGCTTCCACGGCCGAAACGGTGGGATTGGAAAAGCACAACAACAAGGGGATGCCCGCCCGGGCCGTCTTCAAAACCATTTCCAGGCTGGCCCGACCGCTAAGAATGACCAGCTTGTCGCCGAAGGTCCACTTTTCGATCAGGCTCCGGCCGATGACCTTGTCCAGGGCGTTGTGACGCCCCACATCCTCGTAACAACAGAAAAATGAGCCATCCGCCGCGTGAAGGGCCACGGCGTGGACCCCGCGGGTGACTTCGTACAGGGGTTGATGACCGCGCAGGTCTCCCATCAGGGCGGCCAGGCCGTTCCAGGCGAATTTCTGCTTGCTTTTGACGGTCGTCGTCCCGCGCCCCAGTTTATCCAGGGATTCCTTGCCGCACAACCCGCAACTGGACAGGGACAGGGCCGGCCTGGGGGGCAGACCCTGGGAGACGTCCAGGCCGGGGAGTCGGACGTGGGCCCGAATCCCTTCCGATTCTAGAAAGGATTCGCGCGATTCCAGTTCCAGGCCGGCGACGTCCGCGGCCTTCTCGATCAGGCCCTCGGTGAAAAGAAAACCCAGGACCAACTCCCGTTCAAAACCGGGCGTCTGCATGAGCATGCTGTGGGGGCGATCGTTCACGACGATTTCCAGGGCCGTTTCCACCGCCAGGTTGGCCAGGGCCGGGTTATGGGAGGCGCCGTCGTACAAGCGGCACCTGACTTCCCGACTGGGCGGCGCCGGTTCGAGTCTATTTTCCGCGGGATTCAATGTTCCTCCTCCGCCCCCGACCAAACTCGGGGCGGCGACAGTACCGGTCATAGCGGCTCCTTGCCGCCGATCAAGCCCAGGTTCCTCATTTTTTTATGAAGACTGGTCCTATCCATGTCCATGGACTCGGCGGTCTGGGTGACGTTACCCCCGTGTTCGGCTAGTCGAGCCTTGATGAAGTCGCGTTCGAAGACATTGCGCGCCTCGCGAAAGGTCAGCCCGGAGTAGGCCCGCTCTCCGGGAAGGGGGGAGCCCTCCGCTTCCAGGGTCGGACCGAGAAGAGGATCGACGGATTCGATAACCTTGCCCGGAGTCATGATAACGAGTCTTTCTATCAGGTTTTTGAGTTCCCGGACGTTGCCCGGCCAATCCCAGGCCATGAGGGTCTCAAGGGTCGAGGGCGAAAGCTCCTTGAGCTCCGTGTTGTTTTCCCGGCAGAATTCCTCCAGAAAGTCCGCCGCCAGAAGGGGGATGTCCTCCTTGCGTTCCCGCAGGGGGGGCGCCTTGATGGGGATGACGTTCAACCGGTAAAAGAGGTCTTTCCTAAAGGCGCCCTTCTCTATTTCCTCTTCCAGATTTTTGTTGGTGGCGGCGATGACCCGGACTTCCACGTGGATGGTCTTGACTCCACCCACCCGCTCAAATTTCTGTTCTTGAAGTATCCTCAGTATCTTGGCCTGTGTTTTCAGGCTCATGTCCCCGATTTCGTCCAAAAAGAGGGTCGAATTGTTGGCCAGGTCGAACTTGCCCCGCTTCCTGGTGTTGGCCCCGGTAAAGGCGCCTTTTTCGTGCCCGAAAAGTTCGCTCTCGATCAACTCCTCCGGAATGGCGGCGCAGTTGACTTCGATCAGCGGCCGGTCGGCTCGGCGGCTGAGCCGGTGCATGGCATGGGCGATCAGTTCCTTGCCGGTGCCGTTTTCACCGGTGATCAGGACCCAGGCGTTGGTGGGGGCGGCCCGCTCGATTTTTTCCCGAAGCTCGCGCATGGCCGGGCCCTGCCCGGTCAGGGTGAACCTTTTCGCGGCTTTTTTCCGGAGGAGAATGTTTTCCTCGGTCAGCCGTTGATGTTCCAGGGCATGATTGACGGTCAGGATGATTTTATCGTACGAAAGCGGTTTCTCGATAAAATCGAACGCCCCCATTTTGGTGGCCTTGACCGCGGTTTCGACGTTGCCGTGGCCGGAAATGGTCACCACCGGGAGGTAAGGGAAGTCCTCGTTCAGTTTTTCGAGCGCTTCCAGGCCTTGTTCATACCCTTCCATCCAGATGTCCATCAGGACGAGGTCCGGAGGAGATTCATCCACGCTTTCCAATGCCTGGGGGCCGGTCCCGGCCTCGCGGACCTCGAAGCCCTCGTCCCGCAGTATTCCGCCCAGGGAACGGCGAATGTCTTCCTCGTCGTCGACTATCAGGATAGTCTTGGTCATTGATCCTTCCTTCGGGTTCTAACGGGGAGTTCAATTATGAATCTTGTTCCCCGGGGAAAATTGTCCTGGACCCTGACAAAGCCGTCATGATCGGCCACGATGCTTCTCACGATCGCCAGTCCCAAGCCCGTCCCCGTTTTTTTGGTCGAAAAGTAGGGCTCGAACAGCCGCCTTTTATCCTGGGGCGAAATGCCCGGCCCGTCGTCGGCCACGGTCAGGCGGGCCATTTTCAAAAGGGTGTCGAACACCAGGCTTATCTCGATCCGGCCCTTTGTTCCGACCGCGGCGACGGCGTTGTCGAGCAGGTTGATCAGCGCGCGCTTCATCTGCTCCCGGTCCAGGTCGAAAACCGGAAGCGTCTGGTCGGGGTGGAACTCGAAGACGGTCCCCTTGTGGCTTTCCTGATAAAGCACCAGGGTTTCCTCGACGATCTGGGCCAGGTTCCCCGGAGCGGGACTGACCTCGGGCATGCGGGCGAAGTTGGAAAATTCCTCCACTAGGTGCTTCAATTCCTCCACCTGTCGGATTATCATCAAGGTGCATTCGTCGAAGACTTGGCCGTCTTCCCCGGAAATGCTCCGGCCGCAGCGCCGCCGCAGGCGCTGGGTGGAAAGCTGGATGGGCGTGAGGGGGTTTTTGATTTCGTGGGCGATGCGGCGGGCCACTTCCCGCCAGGCGGCCATGCGCTGGGCCTTTTCCAGTTCGGTCAAATCGTGGAAGACAATCACCAAACCCAGGTCCTGTCCCCATTCATCCAGCAGGTGGGAGACCTGAACGTGAATGCTCAGGGCGTCCCCGCCCCGGCCGATTTTGACCTGCCTCTCGGCCCAGCGACGCGGGGACAGCTTGGCCAGGCGAATCAGGTCATCGAGGACCCGCGACGACTCCTCCTCCAGCAGCTCGGACAGGGCCCGCCCCAGGGCCGGGCTCGGCTCGAGTTTCATGATCAGCCCGGCCGCCTTGTTGATAATGGTCGCCTGCCCCTTGGCGTCGAGGGCGATGACTCCCGACGAAACGTTGTTTAGGATTGTTTCCATGTAGCGACGGCGCTGATCAAGCTCGGTCATGCTGTCGGTCAGGGCCAGGTTTTTTTGTTCCAACTGGAGCTTGCCGGCCTGGATTTCCCTGGTCATGCTGTTGAAGGAAGCGACCAGGGTGGCCATTTCCTGATTGTTGGACTCCACCTGGATGGTGAAATTGTAATCCCCCTTGGCGATGCGGTCCGTGCCCTCGGCCAGCTCGATGATCGGCCCGGTGATGCTCTTGGCCAGGTGGGAAGCGATCCAGGTGGAGACGAAAATACTGAGCAGGGCGACAATGGTCAGGGCGATGTAATGGCTGACCCGAATGGGGTCGCCGAGGCTCTGGAACTGCCGGTGGCCCTCCAGGCCTTCGGAAATAATTTCGACGTTCCTCCGAATGGCGCCCGGAATCTTAACCCCCAGCGAAACAAAACCCAACAGCTCCCCGTTGTTCACCAGCGGCCGGGTTATCCGGAACAAGTCCGCCTCGCGGCCGGCGGAGACGGTCCGCTCGGACGAGGCGGGCGGGTCGATTTCCAGGTTGAGGTCCTCGGCGATCAAGGAGCCGGGGGGGAGCTTGAAATCCGGGGCGCCCGCCGCGGCCAGTAGTTTTTTGTCGGGCGAATAGACTTCCACCAGGACGGCGCGAAACAGGTCCAGGCGGTTGCCCAGGATGCTCCGCAATTCCGGCGAATTTTCCTTCAAAACCGCCGGACGGCCCCGCAGGTCTTCCAGGGTTTTGTCCAGGGCCGCCCGCGCCGGACTCCTGGCCTTATCGAGCAGCTTGCGGTTTGAAGCCAAGGCATCTTCCAGGGCTTTTTCAGGCGCTGATCGAACCAGTATTCCTGCCTGGTGGTAATGAATTGCAAGCCCGTGAAAAACAGCAGGCAAGTGGGAACCAGGGACAGGCTGACAAAGGCGATTACCAGCTTGGTGCGAAGCTGGGCCCCCAGGACCCGTCTTTCCTCGAAAAAAATTTTATAAAAATTCCGGAGAACCAGCAGGACCAGAAAAAAAACGAGAATCAGGTTGATATTCACCAGGACGAAAATCAGGAGACCATGGGCCTTGGGCACTCCGCTTAAACGGATCACCCGGGTCTGCAAGACGGTCAAGACCAGTATGGCCAGAATGGCCAGGGCGATCATCAACCTTTCCAGGCGCTTTTTTTTGCGGTCCAAGGCCGTGGTCGTGAAGGAATCGTCCATCATTTACATCCCTTACCAACGATGCGCGCTCGTGGGTCTAGCTTTTCCGCCATTTTTGGCAATCAACGCCCGCGGTCGCCGCCGGGAAAACCCCGCGTGGCCGACGCCGGCCGCGACAAAGTGGACCGGAGGCCGAACCTAGCCGCCGCCGGGTCCGGTCGACCCGAAAACAGACTGGGGTAAAAGATAGTGCATAAGGGCCTGGCCTGGCAAGAGCTTCCCTCGCCCCGGCGGAGAGCGTCCTTGTTTTTCGGGGTCAAGGGCCCCCCGGGACGCGGCGGCTAGCCGCCGGGAACCGTCCCGGTATTCACGGCTTAATGCGGCGTTTAAATGGAAAGTCTCCCGACGCTTGGCTGGGCGTCGGGAGACTGTGCTGGGGGTTGATTATGCGATAGGGACTGTTATATTCAAGAATGATTTTTGGAACCGTTCGAACCGGCCTTGGCGGCCCTGACGGATTCAAAGGTCTGGTGACATCTGCCGACGGCGATCCCCGGCAGGCGTCTTCCGCCGGGAGCGGAAAAACATTCGAAATGGAACGCTGGATTTGGTTGACCAAATTACCCAAAAAATTGGGTTTTCCAAATTGTGGATACATAATGCACACCAACGTCGATTGCGGCCCGGGACTCAAGCGGCGGCCAAGCCGCGTTCGACCGGGTGAAGCTGGCCCCAGATCGGGGCGTAAATTTGTTTTTGTTCGCATTGCTCGGGGCTGGAAATTTCCACGGACTCCCAGGCCCCGGGAGTCTTGAACAGCTTGTTCAAAAGGGCGTGGTTGAGGGAATGCCCGGACTTGCAAGCGGTGAAACGTCCGATCAGCGGCGCTCCCAACAAAGACACGTCCCCGATAAAATCGAGCACTTTGTGGCGAATGAATTCATCCTCGAAACGCAGGCCGTCCTGATTCAACACATTGAACCGGTCGACCACCACCGCGTTGGACAAGGAACCGCCCCGGGCGAACCCGGTTTTCTTGAGGTGCTCGACTTCGTGCAGAAAACCGAAGGTCCGGGCCGGACTGAGCTCCCGCTCGTATCCCAAGTCCGAAAACCGAAAAGTGAGCCCCTGACTCTGGATCAAGGGATGCTCGAACTTGATCATGTAATCGATGGAAAATTCCTTGTCCGGAATCACCGTGACGAACTTATCGTCTTCCTCCACGGTGAGCTCTTTTTTAACCACGATGAATTTCTTGAATTTATCCTGGGAGCGGATGCCCGCCGTCTTGAGCAGGTGAACAAACGGCTGGGAAGACCCATCCATAATGGGCACTTCCGCGCCCGACAACTCCACCCGCACGTTGTCCACGCCCAGGCCCATCAAGGCCGAAAGAAGATGCTCGACGGTGGAAACACACACGCCGTCGCTTCCCAGGGTCGTGGCCAACCTGGTATGGGCCACGTTCCGGAGACAGGCCCGGATGCTGGGGCGACCGGGCAGGTCGGTCCTGATGAAAACAATACCCGCGTCCTCGGGGGCCGGGTGCAGGGACAATCTGACCATGGCGCCGGAATGGAGACCAATACCGGTACAGGAGATGCTTTTATGAATAGTGCGTTGCTGGAAATTTCGCATTAATTGACCTCTTTCAGAGTTAACAAAGAGGTATGCAATTACAATGCCATTTTTTGATCGCGGTTTTAAATGAAATTTAAGAACAATTTAAGGTTGTTATGAACTGAACAGCCCGAAGGGCCGCGCCGAGAATCGCACGGCGTTGTTGCCGATTTGCCACACTGTGGTCATACGGACACATTATTATGGCCACACCATCCGCCGAAACCGAGACGTTACTCCCTAGCCGGCGCCTTTTCGACCAGGAGCGCGCCGATAACCCCGGGGGAAGCGCCGGACGGCCCCTCAGTCGGATTGGGCCAGCCTGGCCCGGGCGATTTCCAAATCCTCGGGGGTGTTGATATTAAGAAAGGAGATCAGGTCCGGGTCCACCGCCCGGAACAACTCCGCGTCCACGGATTCCCAGGCCACCCCATGGAAGCGCAAATCGTCCACCTTGTGCCCGCCGGCGGCCAATATTTTTCGCACCGACCCCAGGCATTCCCGGGAATAGGCCGCGACCAGGGGTTGCCAGCCGTCCTTGGTCCTGGGCGCCAGGGCCCGCGGCCCCCCCCGGGCGGACAGGGCCTTTTGCCCGATGATCCGCAAGACGTCCGCCTTGAGGAAGGGGATGTCGCAGGCGGCGGCCAGGACCCAGGGGGTGGAGGAATAAAAAAAGCCGGTGGCCAAACCTCCCAGGGGTCCCTGGCCGGGAATGAGGTCCCGGACTACCTTTTCCTTGAATTCGAGAAAATCGACGGGCCGGGCGGTGACGATGACGACTTCCCGGCAAACCTCGGACATGGCGTCGACAACCCACCCCGCCAGGGTTCGCCCGCCCAGGTCGAGGCAGGCCTTGGGCCGTCCCATCCGCCGGGATAGGCCTCCCGCCAGGACAAGTCCGGTAAGGGGGAGTTTTTCCGCCATGCCGCCTTACTTTCCGGAATGAAACCGCCGCCGCGGGCTAATCAGCCAATTGCAAAACCCTAGCTCTTGACCCGACTTGTCGTCAGGTTCAAATCCAACGCCTTGAAGCGCTTCAGTATGTCCATGGGATAATATTATTGCCGTCCTTGATTGAGGTCCTTTTCGGCGAAGCCGAAAATGACCGGCCATAAGGCTTCCGAAGGCCAAATACCCGCTTTTGGCCATTGGCCCTAATTAAATTCTTTTTCCAGGACTCTTTCCGTTTCGCGTTCCCGGTTTAAAAACACCGCGCATTTCGAACAGGGCCCCGGGCATTTGGCGCCCTGGTGTTCCCTGACCCGCCAACAAAACTGGTGGGGGTTCCGGTAGGCGGGGCAGTCCGTCTTGACCAGGCATTCGAAAATGTTCCAGCATGGCGCCAACAGCAGGAGGTTGCGCAGGCAGGCCAGGGTGAAGCCCCGTTCGTGGATCAGGTTGTTGATTCGAATAATTTGTTGGATTTCAAAATCGGAATAAAGCCGGTTGTTCGTTTTCGGCTCCCGGTCCGGATTAATGAATCCTTCCTTTTCGTATTCCCTGATCCTCTTCTGGGACAAATTCACCCGTCTGGATACTTCATTGATTAAATACATGTCGAAAACCTCCAGCGCCGGGTCCTCGCCTTGTGTTCCCCAAAGTCTTCCGGGTCCCCTTGCCGGAAAAATAGCCGGGCCCGGCGGCGACGTCCCGCCAAAATATCAAAAAAACCGCCGCGCGGCAAGCGCCCCCGGCGGCCGGAATTGAAGATTCCCGAGGCAAGCCGCGGGGAATGCGCTCGCCGGCATGTCCAAGCGCCGCCGCGCCGAGGTCGCGGCCCTTCACGACGGACCCGGAAAAAGTCCCGGGGCTAGTCTTTCTTGTCGAAAAATTCCTTGGCCAGCCGCAGCAATGGTCCGTCCTCGGCCCATAGCTTGCACGAATTGACCAGGTAGGGGCGGCCGGGCATTTCCTCCCAGGATCGGGGCGGGGGGGTTTTTTGGGTGGACGCCTGGGTCCAGAGCCCGTGCAGGGCCGCCGGTCCCATCACCACGATCAAATGAGTCAAATGCGTGCACCCGGCCACGCCCCCCAGGCGGCGGCGGACTTCCTCGCTGTACCCGGACACAATGGGCAACCCGACAATTTTTTGCACCGAATCCAAGGTGGTGGGGCACATCTCATGGGGAACCCCCGGCATTTCGGCTTCCGCGTCCAGGATTTTCAAGGGCCAATTCCCCACCAGGAGACGAACGCACATCCAGTGCACGGTCCCGGCCGGGCGCGCGCCGCCGTTCCAATGAAACCCATCCACCAAGCGCTCGTCACGCAGCCAGCCTTCCACCAGCACCTGGCCGTCGTTCGCCGGGAACGTCTTGATTTCCAAGCGCCTTTCGTGAACCGGGGGTCCCGTGATCAATTCCGTTAGCCTGCTCATCCTCCGCTCCTTTTCCCGGTTTGGGCCGGGCCGGGTCCTATTTTGTTTTCAATTCGATTTCATATATTCGGGGCCAGAGCTTTCCGGTCGCCAGCAGCCGCCCGTTTTCCGGATCATACGCCACGCCGTTGAGCACGCCCTGGGAGCCGGCGGCAAAGGGGGCCAGCAGGCCCGCCAGGTCCACCCAGGCCGTCACCCGGCCGTCTTCCGGATCGATAATGGCGATACGGTCGGTTTTCCAGACGTTGGCCCAAATCCCGCCCCGGACGAATTCCAGTTCGTTCAAATCCTTGACCGGAACGCCGTTGTCCGCCACGGTGATCCTTTTTAACTCATGAAAGTCGATGGGGTCAAGAAACCGCAACTCGGCCGTGCCGTCGCTCATGATCAATCGGCGTCCGTCGTTGGTCAAGCCCCAGCCCTGGCCCGGATAGGTGAAGGTCCGCAGCAGCCGGAGGCTTTTTTTGTCGTGGACTAACCCCAGGCCGTTTTTCCAGGTGAGCTGGATCAGGACATCCTTGAAGATAGTCAGGCCCTCGCCGAACTGAGCCGGGTCGAGGTCCCGGGACGCGATTATCCGGCCCGAGGCCAGTTCCCAAGCCAGCAGCCGGGATTTTCCGTAGAGGCCCGTCCCCTCGTATACCGTGTCGCCTTCCACCGCCAACCCCTGGGTGAAGCGGTCGGGGTCGTGGGGGTAGGCCTTGACGACCCTGTAGGAAAAAACCGGGGCCCCGGCGCGGTCCCCGGCCCGCGCCGGGGAAGCGGGCGCCGCCGCGAGCAGCAGGCCGAGCAGAACCAGGGCCGTGATGGTCCGCATGGGCTAGCGGGCGTCCTGGTCGGCCAGGGCCTGGCCCGCGGTTTCGGCCAGGTAGTCGAGGTCCGACTCGGTCAATCCGGGATACATGGGCAGGGTGACGATGTTCTTGGCGGCCCGTTCGGTTCGGGGCAGGTCCTTTTGCCCGTAACCGTTGGCCAGGTAATATTCCTGGAGATGCACCGGCGGTTGGAAATGAACCGACGCGCCGACGCCCCGGTCCCGGAGAAAGCGCGTGAACCGGTCCCGGTCCAGATCGTCCCGGACCTTGACCGTGAACATTTGCCAGACGTGGGTCCGGTCCGGTCGAACGACCGGGAGGTCCAGTCCGGGAAAACCGGCCAACCGGCCGAGAAGACCGGCGGCGTGGGCTTGGCGGGCCCGGTTCATGCGGTCCAGCTTTTTCATCTGGACGATCCCCAGGGCCGCCTGAAAATTGGTCAGCCTCATGTTGAAGCCGACCAGGGACGCGGACCGGCTCCAGGGGGTCGGGCTCGCGGCCCGGGCCTCGGCGCTGACGGCGAGGCCGTGCCCCAGCAGGGTCGCGATCCGGTCGGCCAACCACGGGTCGTTGGTCGTGGTCATGCCGCCCTCGCCGGTGGTGATGTTCTTGGTGGGCTGAAAAGAGAAGCAGCCGATCCCGAATGACCCGGCCTTGCGGCCCCGGTACTCGCCGCCGATGGTCTCGGCGGAATCCTCGATCAGGGCCAGGCCGTACCGGTCCGCCAGGCGCGTGTATTCATCCATGTCCGCGGGCTGCCCGCCGAAATGGACCACCATGACGGCCTCGGTCCGCGGAGTTATCCGGGCCTCGACGTCGGCCGGGTCCAGGTTGAGGGTCGGGTAATCGATGTCGGCGAAAACGGGCCGGGCGCCGGCGGCCAGCACGGCGTTGGCCGAGGCGACGAAGGTGAAGCTCGGCAAGATGACCTCGCCCTTGATTCCCAGGGCCAAGAGGGCCAGAAACAAGGCCGAGGTCCCGGAATTGCTGGAAATGGCCCGCCTGGTCCCGATGAACCGGGCGAACATTTCCTCGAACTCCCTGTTCTTGGGGCCCTGGATCAACCAGTGGGACCGGAGGACCTCGATGACGGCCTCTTCCTCGTCCCGGGAAATATCGGGGATGCACAGCGGAATTTCCTTCATTCCCTCGGCCCTCGGCTGTTTTTTTCCCTTTCCAATATTCGTTCGATAATCGCGGAGGTGGACACGCCCGGCGTCAGGGGGATGGTCAGGACCCGCCCGCCCCGGGCTTCCACTTCCTTCCGCCCCACCACCCGGTCCAGGGACCAGTCCCCGCCCTTGATCAGGACGTCCGGTTCGATGGACTCGATCAGCGCCAGGGGGTCGGCCTGGTCGAATACCACCACCGCGTCGACGCATTCCAGGGCCGCCAGGACCTCGGCCCGCTGGTCCTGGGGAGTGACGGGCCGGCCCGGCCCCTTGATTTCCCTCACGGACCGGTCGGAGTTCAAGCCGACGATCAGAATGTCGCCGCGGGTCCGAGCCTCGGCCAGGTACCGGACGTGCCCCGCGTGCAGCAGGTCGAAGCAGCCGTTGGTGAAGACCGCCAGGCCTCCCCTGGCCCTGGCGTCCCTGGCCAAGTCTCCGGCCGGGGGCCAAGCCATTATTTTTTTCAGGTATCCGGGCGGCAAACGGGGGCCTCCTCGAAATTTTTCTTCATTTAAGCACCGCCGGCCCGAAAAGGCAATCGACTAGGTGATGACGCCCGTCCCCAAGCCCGAATCCAGCGCCGGGTTGGTCTTGGCCCGAAGCTTGGGCTTGAGGACCCGGCGAATGAAGTCCAGGGCGTCCTCTTGGTCGTCGTCCAGCAGGATCGCTTCCAGTCGTTGCACTTCTTGTGGGGAAAGTTCGATTATCACGCCGGACATGTTCACCTCCCGGCTTTAGTACTATCGAGCCGGTAATTAGAAAAAGGTCGCCGCCAGGCGCCCGGGCCGGTCAGGCGGTCCGCCAGCCCGGACACGTCCAGGGGTCGGGAAAAGGGCGCCAGGACGGTCAGAAAGGGCAGGGCCGCGGCCATGCCTCCGGCCAGGGGAGCGAAATTCTCGTCCGCGGCCAGGGGATTGAGCCAAAAAATGCCGGCGACCCGGCTCTTAAGCCGGGACAAGGCGCTTCGCAGAACAGCCGGGTCGCCCCGGTCCCAACCGTCGCTGAGGATGAAAAACAGGGTCCGCCGGGAAAGCAGCGCGACGTACCGGTCCAGGAATTCCTGGAGGCAGGCGCCGATGGCTGTGCCGCCGTAAAAAGGCAGGCCCTCCCCGGCCGGGCCTTCCATCGCGAACCGGGAGGGCGCGCGGCGCGGCAAGCCGGAAAGACGGGCCAGCCGGGTGGAAAAGATAAAGGTTTCGGTCCGGGGCATGATTTGGCTGAAACAGGACATGAAAACCAGGAAAAAACGGGTGTGGATTTCCATGGACCCGG
This sequence comes from Pseudomonadota bacterium, assembly GCA_043806915.1. GTDB lineage: Bacteria > Desulfobacterota > Desulfarculia > Adiutricales > JAGVGV01 > JAZDGM01. The sequence goes on from JAZDGM010000177.1 coordinate 22,291, forward strand.
ACACGTCGCAGAACATGACGGCTTGGCCCGGCCGGACTTTTTTTTTCCGGCGTCGCAGGTTGAAGGGTTCCCCGCCGGTCTGGAGGGAGGCCCGCAGGGTCCTGGGAAAATCCACGTCGCCCGGCCCCTTTTTACCTCGGCGCGGAGTTTTTAACCGGGCCGCGAGCCTCCGGGCCAGGCGCCGGATCAGGCGCCTGGCTTCCGCGGCCTCCGCCGGGCTAAGCCCGGCAAAGTCCTTTTTCATCCAGGTCTCCTCCAGGCCCGCTCCCACGGCCAGGGTCCGGGGCCTGGCCGGCGAATCCGACCTCTCGAGCAAGCATTCGCTCGGCCCCCGGTCCGGCGGCCCGGGAAACCCCGGCCCCGGGTCGTGGGAGGAAGCCGGCGGGGTCCTGGAAAACCAGGGATTGAAAATGCTTTCGAAATAATAGTCGAACAGGTCCCCTTCCTCGCGGGTGGAGACCAGGCAGGTCCGGAGCAGGTTTTTGAAATCGAGCCTGTTTTCCAGGTCGATCAGGGGCAGGCCCCGCAGGGCTTCCCGGGTTTGGAACGGCGTGGTCTTGGCGCCGGCCCGGCGGATATCCCGGGAAAGGGCAAGGATGTGTTCGACCAGGTCGCCCCGGTCCGCATCGGGTTCAAAGGCCCCGGTCACGCCGGTCCGGCCCCGCAACCCAAGGCCCGGAGGACCGCCGGGTCGCCTAGCCGCCGCAGGTCTTCCTCGTATTTCAGGATGCAGCCCATGGAGTCCCTGACGGCCTGGGCGTCCAGGGCGTCCCCCCCCAACAGGAGCAAGGCCCGGGCCCAGTCCAGGGTCTCGGCGGCGCCCGGTTTTTTCAAGAAATCCATGGTCCTGATTTTGGCCATGAAGGCGCAGATTTCCCGGGCCAGCTTTTCCGGGACCTCGGGCAGCCGGGCCGCCACGATGGCCAGTTCCTTTTCCGGGCTGGGGTAGTCGATCCAGTGATAGAGGCACCTCCGCTTGAGGGCGTCGTGGATTTCCCGGGTGCGGTTGGAAGTCAGGACCACCACCGGCGGTTGGGAGGCTGTCACGGTCCCTAGTTCCGGAATCGAAATCGTGAAATCGGACAACACTTCCAGCAGAAAGGCCTCGAACTCCTCGTCGGCCCGGTCGATCTCGTCGATCAGCAAAACCACCGGCCCGTTTTCGCCGTCAAGGGCCGCCAGCAAAGGCCGCCTGATCAGGAATTCCTCGGTGAAGATATCCGGCGCCCGGCCGTCATGGCGGATTTCGGCGCTCTTGAGCGCCAGCAGTTGCTTGGGATAATTCCATTCGTACAGGGCCGAGTTGGCTTCCAGGCCTTCGTGGCATTGCAGGCGGATCAACCGGGCCCCCAACCCCCGGGCCAGGACCTTGGCCACCTCGGTCTTGCCCACGCCGGCCTCGCCTTCCAGGAACAGCGGCTTTTCGAGGTTCAAGGCCAGGAAGACCGCCAGGACCAGGGACCGGTCGCAGACGTACGCCTCCCTGGTCATTATGGCTTGCACTTCTTCCCTGGATATGGCCGCCGCCACTCGAACCCCCTTGGCCCGATCGAACAACCGCCCGGGGACCTTGGTCTTGTGATTATTAAATAAAGTTGCCCGAACCAGGCGGGAATGTCAAGGCCGCCCGGGCCCGGTCGCCGGAAGTGGGCAGGCGAGAAAAAAAATCCGGCGGCCCGGGTATTTTCTAAATAGGGTAAACGTAGTAAAGTCGTTTATGAAAACGGGGCCGGACGTGTTTTTTGTCCCGGCCCGGAGGTGCGGAATCTTGAAGGAACATGACGGACAGGAATACGGGGTGATCGTGGTCGGCGCCGGACACGCCGGATGCGAGGCGGCCCTGGCCGCGGCCAGGATGGGGGTGAAAACCCTGCTGTTGACCACCAACGCCGATCACATCGCGGCCATGAGTTGCAACCCCGCCGTGGGGGGGTTGGCCAAGGGGCATTTGGTGCGGGAGATCGACGCCCTGGGCGGCGAAATGGCCAAAAACATCGATCAAACCGGCATCCAATTCCGCAGGCTCAACACCCGCAAGGGACCGGCGGTCCGTTCGTCCCGGGCCCAGGCCGACATGGAACTCTACAAGCAGCGGATGAAGCAAGTGGTCGAAAACCAGGACAACCTGGACGTCAAGCAAGCCCAGGCGGAAAGGGTCCTGGTTGAAAACGGCCGGGCCGTCGGCGTGGCCGCGGACGTGGGCTTGACCTTCCGCGGTCGGAAGGTCATCCTGACCACCGGAACATTTCTGGGCGGCGTCATTCATATCGGCATGAGAAGCTTTCCGGCCGGCCGCCTGGGCGACCCTCCGGCCGAGGCCTTGAGCCGGTCCCTGGCCGAACTGGGCTTCCCCCTGGGCCGCCTCAAGACCGGCACCACTCCGCGCCTGGACGGCCGGACCATCGACTGGTCCGGGCTGGAAACCCAGTGGGGCGACGACCCGCCCCGGCCCTTCTCCTTTTGGAACGCGAAGATAGTCCAACCCCAGGTCCCGTGCCATGTCACCTACACCAACGAGACCGCGCACCAGGCCATCCGGTCCGGGCTCGACCGTTCCCCTCTGTTCGGCGGCGTCATCAAGGGGACCGGGGCGAGGTATTGTCCGTCCATCGAGGACAAGGTGGTGCGGTTCCCGGAAAAAACCCGCCATCAGATCTTCCTCGAACCCGAGGGCCTGAACACCCGGGAAATCTATCCCAACGGCATCAGCACCAGTCTGCCCATCGACATTCAAAAAGCCATGATCCGGTCCATACCCGGCCTGGAACGGGCGGAAATCGTCCGGCCGGGCTACGCCATCGAGTACGATTACGTGGACCCCCGGGAAATCACCCCCACCCTGGAAACCAAGCTGGTCCCCGGGCTTTATTTCGCGGGCCAGATCAACGGCACCAGCGGGTACGAGGAAGCCGCGGCCCAGGGCCTGATGGCCGGGATCAACGCGGCCCTGTCGGACCAGGGGCGGCCGCCCCTCATTCTCGACCGGTCCCGGGCCTACATCGGGGTGCTGATCGACGACCTTTGCACCCTCGGGACCAAGGAGCCCTACCGCATGTTCACTTCCCGGGCCGAATACCGACTGCTGCTGCGGGAAGACAACGCCGACCAGCGGCTTTGCCAGGCCGGCTGGAACGCGGGGCTGCTCCCCCGGGAAAATTACGACGCCTTCACGAGGAAAAAGAAAATTTTGGACGAGGCCCGGGAACGGCTGGAGTCGCGGCGGATCACGCCCGGCGGTCCGGTCAACGACCTTTTATCCGCCCTGGGGTCTCCGCCCCTCAAGGGCCCGGTCTCCCTCGGGGAATTACTGCGCCGCCAGGAATTGCGGCCCGGCGACCTGGCGCCCCTGGCGCCCTGGCTGGCCGAGCTCGACGCGGAAATCGTCGAGGTCCTCGATATCGAAATAAAATACGAAGGATATCTGACTCGGCAGGAAGAACAGGCGGTCCGGTTTAAAAAAATGGAAAACACGCCCATTCCGGCGGACATGGAATACAAGGGGCTGCCCGGCCTGTCCCGGGAAGTGCAGGAAAAATTGACCCGGGTCCGGCCCTTGTCCCTGGGCCGGGCTTCCCGTATTTCCGGAGTCACGCCCGCCGCCGTGGCCGTGGTGCAGATTTACTTGAAAAAAAGACGGGAAAGCCGGGGAAAAAGGACTCAAGAAGGGGACAAGTGAGCCGTTTTTCCCCTGGCCTCCCCGAGCCGGGCCAGGCCCGGACAATTATCTCCCTCGCCCCCACGGGGATGGGGCGAGGGGGGGAATCCTTGGTTCACCCGGGTCGACGGGGCCGGCCAAAATGTTGGGTTTCGCTAGGGCTCAACCCCAACATACAGAAATCACATTATTTTTTGGCCAGCGAAGGCGAGCCGGGCCAAGCAATTCCAAACGCCCCGGACTTCTTCGGGCGGGCATGGACGCCCGCCCCTTTCCGCCCTCGAAACAGGACGTTTCGGGGCGTGAAACCGCCGCCAGGCGGGTTCTCCGGAAAAAGAGCCGGGGGTCGTCAGGGGCGCCGGCTCCGGCGCGCCCCTGACCCTGGGGCGGGAAGGAATCCTTCGAAGCCTTACCCTTGCCGCGCGTGGGGCGGAGCAACCCCGCCCGCAAGGCGCGGCCAACGTCTCCAATTTACCGGGGTCAGGCCCGGAAAATAGTAAAAAATGGTGCGCGTTGCGCACCCTACAAACTCCAGACGCCTATATGCTTCAATTTCTTTACAAACAGATCAAATTTTTACTTGAC
>JAZDGM010000178.1:0-122869 GCA_043806915.1 Pseudomonadota bacterium
GGCATCAGCTTGACGGCCTTGTCAATGGACGGGTTGGAACCCTTGACATAGGCCCCGATGTTGATCATGTCTTCCGAGCGGGCGTACGTGGCCATGACGTCCTTGATTTGCCCGGCGGTTTGGAGATGCTGATTGTCAACCACGTCCGTCATGAGTCGGCTGACGCTGGACAGGACGTCAATGGCCGGGTAATGGTTGCGGGCGGCCAGCTCTCTTCTGAGAACGATATGTCCGTCGAGAATGGCCCGCATGGCGTCGGCCACTGGTTCGTTCATGTCGTCGCCTTCCACCAACACGGTGTACAGGCCGGTAATGGACCCCGAATCCTTCCAGGTCCCGGCCCGTTCAAGAAGCAAGGGCAATTGGGCGAAGACGGACGGGGTGTATCCCCTGGTGGTGGCCGGCTCGCCGATGGAAAGCCCGACTTCCCGCGAGGCGTAGGCGAACCTGGTGGCCGAGTCCATCATGAGGATGACGTGGCGGCCTTGGTCCCGGAAATATTCCGCGATGGAAGTCCCGACATAGGCGCCCCTCATTCGGACCAAGGCCGGCTGCTCGGAAGTGGCGGCCACGACCACGGACCGTTTCATCCCTTCCGTTCCCAGGTCTTTTTCGATGAACTCCCTGACTTCCCGGCCGCGCTCTCCGATAAGGGCGATGACGTTGACGTCGGCGCGGGTGTTCCTGGCGATCATGCCCAAGAGGGTGCTTTTTCCGACTCCGGAACCGGCGAATATCCCTACTCTCTGGCCCCGCCCGATGGTCAGGAGGGAGTTAATGGCCCGCACCCCGACGTCCAGGGGGGAGGTGATTCTGTCGCGGTCGAGGGGATTGCCGGGGGAGGTGTTGAGGGGATACCTGGCCTCGACCTCGATGGGGCCGGCGCCGTCGATGGGTTTACCCAACCCGTCCAGGACCCGGCCGAGCATGCCCGCTCCAACTTCCACGGTCGGGGCTAGTCCGGTGGAGATAACCCTCGAGCCCGGGGTGAGGCCGCGCATGTCGCCGACCGGCATGAGTAGCAGCCTGTTTTCCCGGAAACCCACGACTTCGGCCTCGAAGGGTTTTTCGCGGTTATGGGGTTTTATCCGGCAAATGTCGCCGACCGAGGCGGCGGGGCCGTCGCTTTCAATGACTAGGCCGACGACCTTGACCACCCGGCCTTCGAGGGCCAGGGGCCTGGAATTGTCGACCGCCCCGAGGTAGGGGGTGAAGTTGAACGGCGTTGGCGAACCCATGACTTGTCTCCGGACTTGTTTACCAGTCGAGGTCGAAGTTGTGCTGGAGCGCCTGGTCGATGGGGCCGACCACGGCTTCCAGGCGGCGTTTCAGGGTGGCGTCTAGGCGTCCCGATTCGGTTTCCATGACCAACTCGCCCCGCTTCAGACTCTGATCAGATTGGAAACTGATTTTCACCAGGCCGGAAATCTGTTCCCGCAGTTTATCCCCAGCCGTTTCCACAAGAGTCAGGTCTTCGGGGTTGATCCTGAACACGGCCTGATGCTGCTGGTTCAACTGTTCCATGGCGGCCTTGACCGCGGCCGTAATCAGCTCGGGGGAGGTCTTGATTTCCTGGAAAATCACCCTCTCGGCGATTTGCACGGCCAGTTTCACCAGGGTCGCCTCGTTGAGCTTCCACAGGTCGTCATACAGGCCCTGGATTTTGGCCAGGGCGGCGGCGGCCGGAGCGGCCTTGGCGTCAAAGGCGGTCCGTCCCTCTTTTGTTCCTTCGGCCAGCCCGGTCTGGCGGCCTTGGTTGCGGCCTTCCTCGGCCGCGCCGGCCTTGATTTTTTGGGCGGCTTCCTTTTCCGCCGCCGCCTGGGCGAGAATTTCCGCCGCCTCGGCCTGGGCTCGGGCCTTGATGGCCTTGGCTTCCTTTTGGGCCTCGGCCAAGGTCATGGCCGCGGCTTGGGTTTCCCCCCCGGCGTCAAAGGAAGTGAAAATGAATTTGGAAGCCTGGGCGGACTTCCCGGAGGCCGCTAAATCCTCGGAGAAGGCTTGCAGGCGATAGTCCCGGACCTTGGCGTCGGATGGTTTTCCCTTTCCGATGCGGCTAGACAAATACATCTTCCCCTCCGCTTTTTCCGATGACGACCTTGCCCTCGGACTCGAGCTTCTTGGCCACGCGCAGGATGGCCTGCTGGGCTTTTTCCACGTCCATCAACCGTTGGGGCGGCATGACTTCCAGGTCTTCCTTGATCATGTCGGCGGCCCGTTCGGAGAGGTTGGACAAAATTTTCGCCTTGAGGGACTCGGTGGCGGTTTTCAGGGCCAGGGTCAGTTCCTCGTTGTTGACTTCCTTGAGGATGGCCCTGATGCCCCGGTCGTCCATATTGACCAGGTCGTCGAACACGAACATCAGCTTGCGGATGTCGTTGGCCAGTTCCATGCGGTCTTCTTCTATTTTGGATAGAATGGAGTTCTCGGTGGACTGATCGACTTGGTTCAGTATCTCCGCCACGGTTTGGGCGCCGCCCAGCTTCTGGGAGCCGCCGGTTCCCAGGGCCGTTATCTCTTCCCTTAGGACCTGTTCGATCTCTTCAATGACCTGCTGGGGCACGGTGTCGAGGTCGGCGATTCTCAAGATGACGTCGATCTGAAGCTGTTCCGGAAAATCCGACAGGATTTCCGCCGCCTTGTTCGGTTCCAGGTGGGCCAGGATTAGGGCCACGGTCTGGGGGTGTTCGTTCCTGATGAAGTTGGCCAGGACCTTGGCGTCGACCAATTTCAAGCTTTCGAACGGGGCCGGACCGACCTCGGAATGAATATCCTCCAGCAGCCCTTCGGCCCGCTCATCGGTGATGGCCCGGGAGATGGTGCTTTTCAGGAAGGTGTCCCCCTTTATTTTCAAATCCGTGGGGGACATTATTTCGGTGACGAATTCCTTGAGTATTTCCTGGACCACGGATGGAGAAACATTTTGGATCTTGGACATGGCGCGCCCCAGGTTTCTTATTTCGCGATCGTCGAGTTGACGGAATATGTCGGCGGTGAATTCCTCTCCCATGGTCAGGAGTAGGATCGCGGCTTTTTGGGCGCCGCTCATGCCGGCTTCTTTTTCGGCCATGGTTCTTTCTCGTCCCGTGGTTGTCGCCTAGACTTCGTCTATCCAGGCCCGTATCAGGTTCAGGGTGCGGTCGGGGTGCTGTCTGGCCAGGGCCAGCACCTGGTCCCTGGTGAGCTTGCCGGGTTCCAGCTTGCCGGGTTCCGGCAGGGCCTCGGCTTCCGCTCCCTCGCCCTCGGGCAGGGCTTCGGTCTCCATCGAGGGTAGTTTTTCTTCCGCCGGTTGGATTTCCCGTTGCAACCAGGACATGACCGGCCTGACCACGAAGAGGAAGAATAACACTATCAGAAGGACGTTGAAAGCCGGCTTTCCGAATTGCCGCAGGTTGTCCAGGACGGTCATCCACCACTCCGTCCCGGCTTCCTCGGTCATGTAGAAGGGGACGCTGGAGACCACGACGTTGTCGCCGCGGGTCTCGTCGAAGCCGACGGCGTTTTTGACCAGCTCCTCCAGCTTGGCGAGCTGGGGTTGGGGCAAGGGGATGAAGTTTTTGGTCTTGACCCCATCCTTTTCGACTTCCTCGTAGGTCCCATCCACCATCACGGCCACGGACAGCCGATCGACATCGCCGGCGGGCGTCACCACCTGCCGGTTGATCTTGGTCACTTCGTAGTTGGTGGTGTCTTCCGTGCGCTCATATGATTCTCGATCCAGGCCGTCCCCTGTTTCCTGGTTCCGGTCCGTTCCTAATTGGTATCTGGGGTTGGGAGTTCCGGCGGCGCCGCGGGGAGGCCCTTGGTTTAACTCCTTGATTCTTTGTTCGCTGCGAATCGCGGAACGGTCCGGATCGTAAATTTCTTCGTTGGCGGTAACCTGTTGAAAGTTCAAGTCGGCCGTGACCCGGCTGATGGCCTTGTGAGGGCCGACGACCCTTTCCAGCATGCTGGTCACCCGTTCCGACAAGCTTTTTTCCAAACCTTGCCGATATTGAATCTGGCTGGCGGTCAAAAGCCCTTTTTCCTCTTCCTCGTCCTTACTGTACAGCAGGCCGCCGGCGGTGTCCACTATGGAAATATTTTCCCGCCGCAGCCCTTCCACGGAGCTTGAAACAAGGTGCACTATTCCGGCCAACTGGGACCGGCTCAGGGTGCGCCCGGCGTGAAGCCGCAGGACCACGGAGGCCGAGGGCGCTTTTGAATCCTCTATGAAAACCGATTCCTTGGGGATATTGAGATGAATCCTGGCCTGGTCGACTTCCGCGAATTTTTTAATGGTTCGCTCCAGTTCCCCCTGCAGGGCCCGCTGGTATTTCAGATGTTGCATGAAGTCGGTTTCACCCAGGGAGGAGCCGTCAAAAACCTCCATGCCGATCGCTCCGCCGGAGGGGAGTCCCTCGGTGGCGAGAAATAGCCTGGTTTCCTCCACCATTTCGCTCGGAACCTGGATGGCGGAGCCGTTGGACCCCAGTTGGAAGGGGATTTTTTTCTCCTTGAGCTTGGCCACGATCGCGCCCGCGTCTTGCTGGGACAGACCCGAGTAGATGATTTGGTAATCGACTTTGTTGGTCCAGATCATCAGGACGATGAAGCTGGACAGGACCAGGGTCGCCAGGCTCAGAAAAACCACCTTGCGTGAAGTGGGCATGGCGGTGAAGACTTCCTTGACCCGCCCGAATTTTTCCGTGATTTTTTCCAACATCGGTCCCTCGAAATTCCTTGGAGAGATTAATTAAGGCCTGACAAATACGATCCGGCCCTAGACGGACATTCTCATTACTTCCTGATAGGCCGACACGACCTTGTTGCGCACCTGGGCCAGCATTTTAAAGGAAATCTCCGCCTTTTGGATGGCGATCATGGTTTCGTGGAGGTTGCTGCTCCCGCCGGTCGCCAGTTCCTCCACCGCGGCGTGGGACTTGAGTTGTAGTTGGTTGACCTGCTTCATCGAGTCCGTCAGGGTTTCCTGGAACCCGGGGCGGGCGTCGGCGGCCTTTTTTAGCGGCGGGAGCAGGCTCAAGGGGTCGGAGCCGAGGGCTTTTATTTGCATGGCTTACTCCAGACTATTTTAATATTTCCAGTGATTTAAGGGCCATATTCTTGCTGGCCGTAACCGCCGTCACATTGGCTTCGTACGACCTTTTGGCCGAGATCATGTCCACCATCTCCTCGATGACGTTGATGTTGGGCATGAGCACATAACCGAATTCATCGGCGTCCGGATGGGAGGGGTCGAAGATCATTTTAAAATCCCTGTCGTCCTCGACAATCTCCTTGACCTGGACGTCTTCCAGTTGCCTGTCCAGGCGGTTGGAGAACCGACTCGTCAGATTTGAATACACGGGATCGGCGGTGAAGACCAGTTGACGCCTCCGGTAGGGCCCGCCGTCGGAGGTGCGGCTGGTGTTCATGTGCGAAAGGTTCATGGCGATCAGGTTCATCCGGCTGCGTTGGGCGGTCAGGCCCGAGGCGCTGATGTCCATGGCGGTCATGAAGTTCATGACTAACGGCCTCCTTCCGAAATGGCGTATTTGAGGTTTTCGAATTCCTTGGACAAGATTTGGACGGTGGTGTTGTAAAGAAGATGGTTCTTGGACAGCTTGGTCATTTCCTGATCGATGTCCAAAATATCCATCCCGTTTTCATCCCGACCGTATTCGGATTGGACCACGTCCCTCTCGGCGGCCCGAAACGTTCTTTTCAGGTCAGTGGCCGGCAGGTGATCGCTCTTGGTTTCCATCATTTGCAGTTCGCCTTTTTTCGGTCCCAGGGCCCGCTGCATGGCGGTTTCGAATTTGAGGTCCCGGACTTTGTACCCCGGAGTGTCGATGTTGGCCAGGTTGGAAGTGATCATGCTGTGTCGGGCCAGGCGCAACCCCAGTGACTGGCCGACAATCTGAATGGTCTTGTTGAAAAGGCTGTGATTGTTGGCATTCATTTTTTCACCTCGTCCTTGTTTACTGGGAGATGAAGGCTGCAAATTTCGTGCCTGTAATTGGGGAAGGGGGATAAAACCGGGAGGTCTGGCGGCCTCCAGGTTTTATCCCATAAGTTATAAGATGTTAGGAGAAGTACGGTCGGATGGTTAGGCCTCGGCGCCGGCTTCCCAGCCCAGGCCTTTGTATTCGGAGAGTTTATTCCGCAAGGTTCTGACGCTGATGCCCAAAATCTTGGCGGCGTGGGTGCGATTGCCGTCCGTTTCAGCCAAGGCCTTGTGAATCAAGCCTTTTTCCATTTCCCTGATGGTCATCAAAACCCCGGGGGCCGGTTCGAAATCGTCCGTTTCGATGGGCTCGTCCATGGTGGGAACGACTTCATCCAGGAAGAGGTCCTCGATGGAGACTTCCTTGCCGTTGGAAAGCAAAACCCCGCGGGCGATCATGTTTTCAAGCTCCCGGACATTGCCGGGCCAGTCCATTTTCCTTAGCATCGCGGCCGCTTCCCCGGTCAGGGGCTTGTGCGGCTTTCTATTGGCCGCCGAGTATTTTTGGAGAAAGAAGCCGGACAGGAGGGTGATGTCTCCCGGGCGATCCCTGAGGGGAGGAATAGTCAAGGGAATGACGTTGAGTCGATAGTAGAGGTCCTGCCTGAATTTCCCGGAGAGGGCCCATTCCTTGAGGTTGCGGTTGGTGGTGGCGATCACCCGGACGTCGATTTTGGTGGGGTTCTTGCCGCCGACCCGATCGACCTCGCCTTCCTGAAGCACCCGCAGCAGCTTGGCCTGCAGGGCCAGTTCCATTTCGCTTATTTCGTCGAGGAGTATGGTTCCCTGGTCGGCAAGTTCGAACTTCCCAATTTTCCGGGACACCGCGCCGGTGAAGGCGCCTTTTTCATGGCCGAACAGCTCGCTTTCCAGCAGTCCTTCCGGCAGGCTGGCGCAGTTGACGGCCACGAAGGGGCCCTCGGCCCGGTCGGAGTTATTGTGGATGTACCTGGCCAGAAGCTCCTTGCCGGTTCCGGATTCGCCTTGCAAGAGGACCGTGGCCTGGCTCGGGGCCACGCCGCGGGCCATTTGGAGAATCCTTTTCATGCGCGCGTCCTCGGTTATTATGGGCCTTGCGGCGGCCGCCCCGGCGGCGGGCCTGGCGGAGGGCGCCGAGCTTTTGGCGACTCGTTCCAGGGCCCGGTCGACGGTTTCCTCGATCAGGTCCAGGGAAAAAGGCTTCAGGATGTAATCGAAGGCGCCTTCGCGCATGGCTTCCACGGCGCATTCGACGGTCCCGTACCCGGATACGATCACGACCGGGGTCTGGGGAGAAACCTTCTTCACTTCCTTCAACAATTCCATCCCGTCCAACCGGGGCATCCGGACGTCGGATATGACTAGGTCATAAGTATTTTTCCGGAATTTTTCCAAGGCTTCCACTCCGTTTTCGGCCATGTCGACCGCGTGGCCTTGACGGGTCAGGGCCTCGAACAGGGCGGTCCTCATGTTGGGTTCGTCATCTACTATTAAAATCGGTCTGGAAGCCATGCTCCACTCTCCTTGTGTTTTTGACGGTTCCCGTTCCGGCGGGATGGCAGGTCGGGAGGGTCACCGTCACTTTCGTTCCTCGGCCGGCGCGGCTCTTGACTTGAAGCAGGCCGTTATGGGCGTCGATTATCCTGTGGCTGACCGCCAAGCCGAGACCGAGGCTTTTTTCCTTGGTGGTAAAAAAGGGGTTGAAAACCCGGTCAAGATGGGAAGGGGGAATGCCCACGCCGTCGTCCCGGAAAATTATCTCGGTCGTGGGGCCGGCGGTTTTTATTTCGACTTCCAGGGCGCCGCCGAATTCCAGGGCCTCCACCGCGTTGAGGATCATGTTCAGGAAAACTTGAAGGATCAATTCGGGGTCGGCTTCAATCCAGACCGGTTTTTGATCGGATTTAAGGTCGACTTTAATTTTTTTCTGTTCCAAGGCCCGTTCCGCCGCCGCCAGGGCTTCCTCGACCAAGGGGTCCAGGCAGATCGGGACCTTGTGGGGACGGGGCGGATTGGCCAGGGTCAGGTAATTGGTCAGAAGATGGTTGACCTGCCTGACCCCGGAAAGCACATGCTCCACCAGCCGGGACAGGTTTTCGTCGCCGGCGACTTCCCTTCCCAGTATCGAGGCGAACAACTCCATGCCGCCCAAGGGGTTTCGGATTTGATGGGCCACTTCGGAGGCCATTTCGCCCATGGCGGAAATAGCCCGGGAACGGTCGCGCTGGGCCCCGATGCTCACCTGGCCGGTTATGTCCTCGACCTGGACGATTATCCCCTGTTCGCCCGAATCGTCGCCCGGCCAGGGGAAGGGGGATATGGAGCAGGAGAGCAAGCGGCCCGCGGGGCCGCGGAGGACGACTATCCCGCGGCCGTATTCGTTGCGGCCGGCCCGCCCGGCGTCCCACAAGGGTTCCGTCCATTTGTCCAGCAACTCCAGGCCGGCTTCGCCGCCGAGCCGGTCGCGGCCCGCGGATTCCGGCATCAGCATTCCGGCGGCGGCCTGATTGACCAAGGCCACTTTTCCCTGTGGGTTCAACACCAATATTCCGACCTTCAAGTTATCCAGCAGGTGGGCCAGGAAGGTTTGGAGTTGGCCTTGCTCCGAGAGGCCGCGATCGAGGCCGTTTTTTTCCGTTTCATCCCTGGCGGGCGGATTGGGTTCCATAATAGCCCCCTTGACCGCCTTGGGCCTTTTTTGTTCCTGTTTTTCCGGCCAGGCGGCGGCCTCCTTGCGAGGCGTCGCGGGTTGAGCGTTTTTTCTCGGCGACATAAATGGGTCCCCTTGGGTCAGGATGTTTTTCCCAGAAGCTTGTCGACATCCTTGTTGGGAGTCATGGCCTTGAGTTCCTGGGCGGCGGCTTCCCGCCAGAATGGATCGGGCGAAGTCTCCAAAAGCTGGATTGTGGTTTTATATTGATCCATGACTCCCGCTTTTTTATAGGAAATAGCTATTAGGTAAATGATGTCGGGGAACTTGTCCTTGGGCCGGATTTCCATGGCCTGGTCCAGGGCTTCCACGGCTTGGTCCCTGGCGCCGAGCATGGCCTGGATTTGCCCCAGCCTGGCCAGACCGATGAAGGTCTCCTCGACCGGTGCGTTCGGGCTTGACTTCAATATCGCCATGACGTTTTGGGCTGCTTGAACACCCCGGGAATAATCGCCCTTTTGCAGGTACAGGCCGGTCATTTGTTTCTGAAAATCCAGGTCCCGCGCCAATTCGGGGTTGATGGACAGGGCTTGTTCCAGGTGGGCCAGGGCCTTGAAGGCCTGCCCCTGGGCCAGCTCGGCCTGGGCGCTCATGGTCAGGGCCTTGGCGGTCTGGGGATGGTCCCTGAATTTTTGAAGAAAGGTCCCGAGGATCTTTAGGGCGTCCTCGTTCCGGCCCAGTTTGAGATAAGCCCAGCCTAGTCCCAGCAGCCGTTGGTCTTCGTGAACGTCCTTGTCGCTGTTGGCTTCCCATTGTTCCGCGGCTTTCCGGGGAAGGTTCAATTGATAGTAGGCCTCGGCGGCCATGGTCCTGAGGGCCGGCCAATTATCCTCGCCGACATGGGACTTGTTTTCTTCCAAAAATGAGATGAAGGGAAAATACCTATGCTGATCCAGCAGGTTTTGTCCTTCCTCGAGAAGCGCTTTGTTGAAGGCGGCCAGGACATCTTTTTCCAGGGACGACTTGGGGAATCTTTCCAGGAATTCGCGATAGGTCCCGATGGCGTCGTCATATTCGCCCTGGTTGAGATAGGCGTTGCCGATGCGAAAGAGGGCCAAGTGAACCAGGGGGGAATCCTGTTTGGAATCGACCACTTCCTGGTAAAGTTTAATGGCGGCTTTCTGGGCGCCTTCCTCGAGGGCCGTGAAGATGGAATCTTCCGCGAAAAGGCTGCGCAGTGACCCATAATCCGCGAGTCTCATCTGACTGACCAGGGCGCCGATGGTATCGGGATAGAGGCGGCGGGTCAGGGCGTAGATTTTTATGGCTTCCTGGTCCCGCCCCTGCTCCTTGTAGGAATCTCCGATCCGGGCCATCATCACGTCCGCCGCTTCGTTCTTGGGCGTCATGTTTATGGCGTGGTAAAGAAAGGCCCGGGCCAGGTCCATGCGACCCAGGTGAAAGTATCCTTCGCCCATGAAATAAAGAATGCTGGGGTCTTCCAGGTAGAATCTGTCGTCCTGCTTCAGGATTTCCTTGAAGACCTCGTTGGCTTGGCTGTAAAGGCCTTCCTTGAAATAGTAGCGTCCCAGTTTCATGTACACTTTCAGGAGAAAGGGGCCTTGCGGCGCGGCCGCGAACACTTCCTGGAATTGCGATTCGGCCAGTTCCGGTTTGTCGAGGTCCAGGTAGGCGTCGGCCAGGAAAGTCTTGGCCAGCAAGGCGTATTTCGAGTCGGGGAACTCGGAGAGCATCAGCTTGAGGTAACCGACCTCGGCGCCGGGGTCCTTCATTTGTTGATAGGCGATAGCCCGCAGGAAGGCCGCCCGGGCGGCGTGTTCCGACTTGGGGTATTTGGCCAAGGCTTCCTGGTAGGCCGTGGTGACCTTCATGAAGACCGACGGGAAATCGTCGGGCGCCTGGTTGAAATAGGCGTCTCCGAGCAGGTATTCGACCTGGGACATCAGCGGGCTTTGGGAGTAGGCGGTTTTGAATGTTTCCAGGGCCAGGGCGGCGCCGTTGAAATCGCCGGCCGCCATCGCTTCCATGGCCGAGGCCAGTTGGGCCACGTCCGTTTCGGGCTTCGGGGTTCCCGGCAGTCGTTCCCTGATGTCCTTGGCGATCTTCCGGGCGTCCGGGAATTCGAGGTATGGGCCTTTCCGGGGGGGGGCGGCCGAGACCGGCGCTTCTTCCGCCTCGCTCAACGGTTGCAGGTCAACCACGATGGACTTGCCGTCCGGGCTGGAAAAATGACGGAATTTGTACCGCGTCGGCTTGGTCTTGACCTTTACCCACAAATTTCCGTTGGATTCCGCCACGGCCAAACCCTCCACCATCTGGTCGGAAAGCCCCAGGCGTCCCTGGCCCTGGGCCTGGGCCGGCCCCAAATCTATCAATAATTCGTCAACTTCCAACCGCTTTACTTCGTATTTTTCCACTGGTTGGGAAAAGAGAAAAACGAGCCTGGAATAGCCCTCCAGCGTGCCGAGGCGTATGCCCTCCAACACCAGGGGCGGCTTGACCTCCCCGGGTCGGCTTTGACCCAAGGCCTGTCCAGGCCCCCACGGGGCGGCGAACAGGGCCGGCAAGAAACCCAAAAGGAAGGCCAACACTTTCAAATCCGCCTCCGGTATTTCCCTAGGCTTGGTATGAAAATGACCGAAGGGCATTTTCAGTGGTTGTTGTGACCGACATGGCCCGCGGTCATGTCGGTTGGTTCCTCCGGTTTCGCCTCTGGCGAGGAGTTCGGATCAACCTTATGTGGGGAACACGTTGCAATTGCGGCGCCAGTGATTTAAAAAAATAATTAAGCCCCTCGCGGCCGGACGGAGGCGTCCAGGGGGAAATTGTCGTTGAAGCCGAGGTGAACTTCAAGATATTGAACCGGTTTCAGGGCCCGCCGGCCCGACCGTCCGGCCGGGTCGAAAAAGACCGGCTGGAAGAGGCGGGTTAAATACTTCGGCCGCGAAGGGAAGACGGTTTTCCGTCCGGGGGCTTGAAAACGGCGGGGCGTCAATATCGTGACGAAAACCCCGTCCGGGCCGCCCAGCCGGACTGTGTAGCGGGAAGGCGGCGAACCGGGCCGGGGCCTGTTATCCGGCGGGCGGGACGATGCCCTTTTTTTTCAGTTTTTCCACCAGCGTGGTCCGGTTCAATTTCAAGAGCAGGGCGGCCTTGTTTTTAACCCAACCCGATTTTTCCAGGGCCTGCAACAAGAGGTTGTCTTCAAAGTCGGAGACGACCTGATTGAAGTCAAGGCCATCGTCTCCTATTTCCAAATATTGGTTGCCGGGCGGGGCCGGAACGACTTCGCTGATGCGGGAAGGCAGGTCCTCGATGGTCAGGTGGTCGCCTTCGGCCAAAATAACCATTCTCTCGATGATGTTTTCCAACTCCCTGATGTTGCCGGGCCAGGAATAATGCAGGAGTTTCTCCATGGCTCCCGGTTCGATCCCCTTGATATGCTGCCCCCTTTTTTCCCGAAACCGTTTCATGAAGAAATCGATCAGCAAGGGGACGTCGGTTTTCCTTTCCCGCAGGGGGGGGACGGTGATGGGGATGACATTCAAGCGGTAGAAGAGGTCTTCCCGAAATCGTCCTTCCTCCATGGCTTGGCGAAGGTTTTTATTCGAGGCCGTGATGACCCGAATGTCGACATCGATTGTTTTTTGTCCGCCGACCCGTTCGAATTGATGTTCCTGCAGGACCCGGAGTATCTTCACCTGGAGCTTGGGGCTCATGTCGGCGATTTCGTCCAGGAAAATCGATCCTCCGTTGGCCATTTCGAATCGGCCTATCCTGGTGCGGATGGCGCTGGTGAAAGCGCCTTTTTCATGACCGAAAAGTTCGCTTTCCAACAGTTCCTCGGGAATGGCGCCGCAATTGACCGGTATAAGAGGGCAGGCGCAGCGATGACTGTTGTGGTGAATGGCCTGGGCGATCAATTCCTTGCCGGTGCCCGATTCCCCGTAAATCATGACGGTGCTGTCCGTTTTGGCGACTTTGTCGACCAAGCGGAAAACGTTTTTTATGGCCTTGCTCTGCCCGATGATGCGGCCGAATCGTTCCTCGGGAGAGTTGGAGTTGTTCCCAAGACGATCGGACAACCGGTCCAGGCATTCGGCCAGGTCCCCGTCTTCCAGGGGCAGGGGCAGAAAATCGTAGGCCCCGGCCCGTGAAGCCTTCAGCGCCGCCTTGGACGAGTCGTCATGGGACAGTAGAATGACCGGGCAGTCCGGATTGACCGAGCGGGTCTGCTTCAGCAGTTCCTCGCCGGGGGTCCCAGGGGTCCCCGTTTCGACGAATACCGCGGCAATGCCTTCATTTTTCAGGGAATCCAGCACCGGGCCGCTCTCCGAAGCCTTGATCGCTTCCAGGCCTTTTTCCGTCACGGCTTTTTCCATGGTGGAAAAAATTTTCGAGTCCTTGGCGAGGATAATTATTTTTTTCATTTTCTTTCCGGTCGGAACCCCATTGTTAATCGCGCCAAGGGAGAGCGAACTCCCGGGCCGCATCATGGTCCTCTACTAAAAGATAATATTTTGACGCTGTTCGCACAACTTTATTTTTTTTAAACTCCCGTGAATCTTTTTCAGGGGGCGTCGCCGGCGGCCGCGGCGTGGGAAAGGAAGAGTCCGCCCGGGTTCCCCTAAAAAAAGTCGCGACTTGACAAACTATTTGGTCCAGGTATAATTGGCGTCCTGAAAAACTAGTTATTTCTTTGTGTTAAGCGTGACTCCAGCGACGGCGGCGAGGCGAGCGCCCCCCGGGGGACGCCCATGGTCCGAGACCCTTCAGAATACTTTCGCGAGGTGAGGAATGATAAAAAACATGAAAAATCCCGTGTTGGAACACTTGCTTTGCAAGTTGCGGGACCCTGAAACCGATCGGAAGGAATTCCGTGAGACCTTGGAAGAGGTCGGCCGCCAGTTGGGGACCGAAATAGCCAGGGACCTGCCGACTTGTTCCAAGGCGGTGAAAACGGTCATGAACGCCGAGGCCTGCCATAACGTGGTGGAACAGGACCCCTTGTTGATGCCGATCCTGCGGGCCGGCATTCCCTTGGGGTACGGGTTGCACAAGGTTTTCCCCCATGCGGACATGGGTTTTATCGGCGCCATGAGAAACGAGGAGTCGCCCCATTCCGAGGCCAAGGTCGGTTACACCACCACTCCCGAGGAGGTCAAGGACCGCTATTTGATCCTGATCGACACCATGATCGCCACCGGCGGCAGCATCCTGGAGACGGTCAAGATCATGGAGCGGCTCGAACCGAGGAAGATTATCCTGGCCACGGCCATCGCGGCCCAAAAGGGCTTGGACGCCATTTTATCCTACAACCCGGATATTGACGTCTATGCGGCGGCCATTGACCCGTATCTGAACAGCAACAACTATATTGTGCCTGGTCTCGGGGACGCGGGAGATCGGTGCTATGGCGGCAAGAGGGAAAAGTTTCTGTAGGGTTGTCCCGACGGCCGTTCCCGCGGCCCGGCGGGGGAGAAAAAAAAGGGGCCGCGACGGCCCCTTTTTTATTATAAGCGGCGGTATTATTTCTTGGCCTGGTGACAGTCGGCGCATTTGGCGAACGGGGCTTTTTGAGTCTTGCCCGCCTTGAAGGCCGCTTCGTGGCAACCCTTGCAGTCGGTATGGTAGGCGTTTTTCAGGTCGACCACCTTACCCGCCTTGGCGTTGGGGTCATGACAGGAGCTGCAAGCCCAGATCGGGTCGGCTTGCCAGTGGTGGCAAGCGGCGCAGGTGACATTGTAATCCTCGAAATGTTTCCGGTGGGTAAATTGCACGGGGCCGACGTAGTCCATTTTGAACCCTTTGTTGGCCAGCAGGACTTCATCGGGCGCCTCGCTTTTGGCTTCGTCCATTGACGCGGGGGAAGTTTGGGGGTTCAGCGTGGCCCCTAGGAATTTGGTCTTGACGGCTTCGGCGTCGGCGGCGTCCACTTTTTCGGCGAACTGCCCGGGGTAAACGGATTCAATCATGGTCCCGAGGTCCAGTTTGAGGTGACCGTCCGAAACCTGGCCGGTCAGAACGTCGCCGTTGGTCATCACGAAAAGGCCGGACCCGGCCTGGACGCCGGACAGGGCTTCCTCGGCCTGGCTCTTCTTCAGGATGATCGATTTAATTTCTTCCTTCCGAAGGGTTTTTTCCGCGCCGTCCGCTCTCTTGATTCTGATGTCCCGATCGACGGCCAGCCCGGAAATGCGGTTGAAATTAACGGTGTTCAAGACGTCGACCCCGGCGCCCCACGCCTCGTAGGAAATGCCGGCGCACATTTTAAGGGGGGTTTCGACCAGGCCGTAGGGAGTGTTGAAGCCAAGGGTTTTATTCAGGATCGTTCCGGACTCTTTTTCGCCGTTTCGCAAGTGGATCACATCCTCGGTCCCGGACCGGTCCCGACCGAAAACGGAAGCCAGCCCCTTCGCCTCTTGCTGCGCCAGGACCAGGGGCGTATAAGCGAACAGCAGGACCGCTACTGTCACAGCACAGATTTTTGCCACTTTCATCGTCTAGACCTCCATACCTTAAATAATAAAAAATACTCTTTAAATCAACGCGTTATGCGGTAAAATCATCTCCCTGGCCGTGTATTTCAAAGGTTGCCTGGCTTTTTCGGTCTTTCGGGTGGAGCCGAGGATTTTCGTTCCACGACCAGCGCTTTGGCGCGGTTTCGCGGCCCGGAAAAAACCGCAGATACTTTTAGCAGGAACCGGGCGGCAAGTCTATCATAATCTTGTGTAAAAATTCGCTTGCCCAAGCCTGTCCGCCGAAAAAACGAAACCGTCCCGAAGGACGGCCTCGAAAATACGGAAACAAGGCCAGGTCGTCCACGCGAGCGGCTAGACCTCGGCCAGGGCGATGCGGCTGTCCGCCACCACGCAGCCCAGTCCTTCCGGATAGACGATCAGGGGGTTGATATCGAGCTCGGATATTTCCGGGTTTTCCACCATCATCTGGGCCAGTCTCAGGATGCAGTTTTTAATCTCTTCCAGGTCGGTCGGAGGGCTGCCCCGGTAGCCTTTCAGCAGGTTGAAACCCTTTATGGACCGAATCATGTTTTCCGCGCTGACCTCCCACATGGGCGCCAGTCGAAAGCTCACGTCCTTGAACAGCTCCACGAAGACGCCGCCCAGTCCGAACATGCAGATCGGGCCGAATTTCGGGTCCCTCATGCCTCCGATTATCACTTCGACTCCGGGCCTGGCCATTTCAACCATCAACACGCCGTCGATCCGGGCGCCGGGCCGGTACTTTTCCGCTCCCCCCAGAATTTCCCCGTAGGCCCGGCGGGCTTGCTCGGCGTCCTTGATATTGACCTTGACTCCGCCCGCGTCGGATTTGTGGATAATATCCGGGGAGCAAATTTTCATGACCACCGGGAACCCGGTTTCCAGGCCCGCCGATTCGATTTCGTCGGGGCTTGGGATCAACCGGGCCTTGAGCAGGGGAAAGCCGTAGCAGGATAGGAGTTCCCGGCAATCGTGTTCCCCCAGGTAATCCGTTTTTTTATTGTTCAACCGGCGGCGGATGAACCCGGCCGCGGTCCGGCAGTCGGCCATGATTTGGGGGGTCTGTCTCTTGGCCCGGTACGAGGTGGAAGCGAATTTGACCATGGACGCCATGGTGCGCATGGCCGATTCCGGGAAGACGTAATTGGGCAGGCCGTGTTCCTGAAGATAATCGACGCCGGCCGACACATCCACGGTCCCCATGAAGGAGCAGAGAATCGGCTTGTCCGTGCGCTCGGCGGCCCGGGGGACTATTTGGGCGGTTTCCACGATGTCGGTCATGGCTTGCGGCGTCAGGATCACCACGGCGCCGTCGACGTTTTCATCCGCGAGAACGTCGTTCAGGGCCGCTTCATAGCGTTCGTGGGTGGCGTCTCCGATGACGTCCACGGGGTTATGCACGGACGCGGTCGGCGGAAGGTTTTTTCGCAGCTTCATTTTGGTCGCCTCGGTGAACGAGGCCAGTTTGAGACCGTGGCGCACGGCGGCGTCGGTGGCCATGATGCCTGGTCCGCCGGCGTTGGTGACGATGGCGATGCGGTTGCCCTTGGGCAGGGGTTGGGTGGAAAAGCCGATGGCGTAGTGAAACAGTTCGTTCACGCCCTCGACTCGTTGAATCCCGCTTTGCAGGAAAATGGCGTCGTACGCCGTGTCCGAGCCGGCCAGGGACCCGGTGTGGGAACTGGCGGCCTTGGCGCCTTCGGGTGAAACGCCCGATTTAATGGCCAGCATCGGCTTGCGGACCTGCCAGGCGATCTCCCGGGCGGTCTCGATAAACTTCCCTCCATCGGAAATTTCCTCCAAATACATCAGGATGACATCGGTTTGCGGGTCGTCCTTGAGGTAGTTGAGGAGGTCGATCTCGTTGACATCCGCTTTATTTCCGAAGCTGATGAATTTGGAAAAACCGATGTTGCGGCCTTGCGCCACGTCCAGGACCGCCGTGCAGAGCGCTCCGGATTGGGATATGAATCCGATGTTGCCCTTTTTGGGCATCTTGGCCGCAAAGGAGGCGTTCATTTTTATGTCCGGGGAAGTATTGATCACTCCCAGGCAGTTGGGGCCGACCAGGGGAATGCCCAGGCCCCGGGCCAGTTCCCCCAGCCGGGTTTCCAGCGCCGCGCCCTGGCCGCCGATTTCCTTGAACCCGGCGGTGATGACCAACAGCCCTTTCACGCCCTTTCGCCCGGCTTCCTCGACTACTTCCAGGACGGCCGGGGGCGGAACGATCAGCACCGCCAAATCGACTTCATCGGGTATGTCCATGAGGCTCGGATAGGCCCTAACTCCGCAAATGGACCGGACCTTGGGATTGACGGGGTAGATTACCCCCTGATAGTCGCCTTTTATCAAATTGGAAAAAGTCGCGAAACCAACGCTGCCGGGACGCTTGCTGGCCCCCACGACGGCGATCGATTTTGGATTCAGGATTGACTCTATATTTTTGGTCATTTTTTCTCCTTGCTTCCCGACCACGACCATTTATGAAACCAAGTCAGGCTGTCGGAAAATAACCTGGTCGTCCGTTTTTGCCCCGTCCCGACGGGGTCAAGGCCCGGATACGGTTGTCGGAGCAACCGCCGTGCCAACAAAGCTTGCCCAGTTAAAGTATATTCGGCAAAAATAGCTAATTATTTTAATTGGTTATTCGTGAAGTCCCTTGAGCGGGAAAAACGGCCGTCGGGGATTTTTACATGGTGTAAAGTAATGACTTGCCAAGGGAATTTTGAGGCGCCGGAGTGGTTGGGGGGCGGCCCCTCGCGCCGCCCCGTCGTTTTATCCTCGGCCCGGGGTTGGGCCTGATTCAGCCGACCACCCAGATGGCGGCGTTGCGGGCCAGTTGAACGACCTTGCTGCTGACCCGACCCATGAAAAACTGCTCCACCCTGGACAAGCCGCGCCGTCCGATAAAAATCGATCCGATCCCGTTCTTTTTGGTTTCCTCGATAATGGCTTCGGCCCGGCTGGCCACGCCGGCGGCGATTTTTATCCGGATCAGATTTGGATTGAACCCGGTTTCGGCCAGTCGTTGGCGGTATTCTTCCAGGATCGGCCTGACGGCGTCCTTCTGTTCCTTGATCAGTCGGTCTTCCGCGGCGGACATTTCCGGCAGGTCCAGCAGGTAGGGCGGCAGCCGGAAATGCCTGATGGCGTGGAAAATGACAACTTCCTTCTCCACGCCGCCGGCCAGGGAGGCCAGGAATTCGAGGGCCTTGGCCGCGCCTTCCGAGGCGTCCACGGCCAGAAGGACCTTGTGGGGCGACGGGTCGCCGCTGACCACGCACTGGGTGGCGTCGGTCAGTTTCCCCAGCAGCTTGTTGGCGACGCCGCCCAACACCAACTCCTTGAGCTTGTTGGTTCCGGTCCGTCCCATGACCACGGCGTCATATCCCGACAGGGCCTCGGCCAGCAGGTCCCGGGCGATGCCGACGGACCTGTCCCTGACCACGACCCGGATTCTTTTTTCCGGGACCCCGGCTTGAACCATGGCCTTTTCGGCTTTTTCCAGGAAATTTTCCGCGTCCTTTTTCGCCTCGCTTTCCCAGTTTGAAAATCCGCTGGAGGCGAAGGGGGTGGGTTCATGTTGCAGGTCCCAGAGTTGTTCGGGCGCCTTGCCGGCGATGTGAAAAATGACCGGTTCCAGCCGGTCGGGCGGCAGGAATTTTGCGGCGAATTCCACCGCGGCCTGGGCTTGGTCCGAGCCATCGACGGCGAAGAGGAACTTCAGGATTGCGCTTGACGACATTTTTTCACCTCCTGGGTTGGCGTGTCGGAACGGTTCACGGCAGCAAGGAGGAGCGGCGGCCATTGTACCGGACCGTGTCGTATTGGCGATCCACGTCCACGGTCTGGAGTTTGCCCACGGCTTGTTCCAGGGTCACCGAGGTTATTTCGCCTTTTTGCCAGGAGACCATTCGACCGAATTCCTCCCTTTGGATCAGGTCCACGGCGCCGATGCCGAAACGCCGGCCCATCAACCGGTCGAGGGCCGAGGGTTGCCCTCCTCGTTGCAGGTGGCTCAGGACCACGGACCTGGTTTCCTGTCCGGCGCCGTTTTCTATTTCCTTGGCCAGGCGCCTGGCGATGCCCCCCAAGACCTTGTGTCCGAACCCATCCGTTTTTTCGCTGAGATAGATTTCCTCGGCGCCCCTGACCCTGGCGCCTTCGGAAACAACCACTATTTCGTACCGCACCCCTGATTTGCGTCGTTCCTGGAGCAAGTCGCAGACCCGTTCGATTGAAAACTCCCATTCCGGGATCAAGATGATATAGGCGCCCGCCGCTTCCCCGCCTTCCAGGGCGAGCCAGCCGGCGTGGCGGCCCATGGTCTCCACGACAAAAGTCCGGCTGTGGGAGCCGGCGGTGGTCCTTAGGCGGTCGACTTCCTCGGTGATGACGTTTAAGGCGGAATCGTATCCCAGGGTATAATCGGTCCCGGAAAGGTCCCGGTCGATGGTTTTGGGAATACCGACGACTTTCAACCCCGTTTCGTGCAACTTCCGGGCCGCGCCGAGGGTGTCTTCCCCGCCGATGGCCACCAGGACTTCCAGGCCCAGGTCCCGGAAATTATCCAGGACTTGTTTGGATTTGTTTTCTCCCTGGTGGTTGAGGGGGTTGACCCGCGAGGTCCCGAGGTTGGTTCCTCCCAACCTGTCCCAGGTCCGGACCAGCAGTTCCGAGAGGGGCATGCTCCACTGCGCCACGCTGGCGGAATCGCGGGGGTTGATCTCGACCAGGCCTTTCCAGCCGTCCCGTATGCCCAACACCTCGAATTTTTCCTTCCTGTCCTTGGCCAGCAAGGGGTCCAGGGCGGTCTTGACAACCCACTTCAGGGCGCTGTTAAGGCCGGCGCAGTCTCCTCCTCCGGTTAGAACTCCAACACGGATGGTCAATTCGCACCTCCCTTTGCATCTCGGCGCGCCGTCTTTTCAGGCGGGGCCGTGCTTGAAGCTTCGTTTCCACCGGTCCGCCGCGGGATTGAAATTTTCAATCATCCCTAATCCAGGGGGTTTCCGCAGTTTGGTTTCTAAGATATAATAAGCAATGCCTGTGCCAACCGGTATTTTTTTGTTTTAGGCAACAGGTTGCAACCGTTGATAAAAAAATAAGGCCGACATCATTTCTTCTTTTTTTTGTAACCGATGGGCGGTTTTTTTTACAGAATGTAAATGGGCCATGTTTCGGTCAAATAAAGATCGGCGTGGGGTCAGGCTGCCCGGACCGGGTCCCAGCCGGGAACTTGGGGGGGGCAACGTGAGTTATGGTGCATCATTCGCTCCTTCCCCGGCGACCGGGACGGCGGCGCCTAAAAATTTAACGAAGAGGGGCTTTCGGGTGGACCGGAAGCCGGAATGAAATGGCGGTGAAAATGACCAACCCCGGCGTCTATTCCCGCGGCGAGGGTTTTCCCGGGAAGCGAGGCCCCCGGGCCAAGCTTTTTGTTTTCGTGCTAGTCCCGCTGGTCCTCCTATTCGCGGCCTCGGCCTGCGAAAGGAAGGCCCCCCAGCGAGCCGGCCGGCCTCCGGTTCCGGTCCGGCTCGGACAAGTCCGGGTCGCCGACGCCCCCCTGGCCATCGGCGGCGTGGGTTCGGTCAGGCCCCTGGCCTCGGTCGCGGTTAAATCCCGGGTCACGGGGTATTTGCATCAGATTCATTTCAAGGCCGGGACCGAGGTGCAACGCGGGTCCCTTCTTTTCACCCTGGATAAAACCCCGTTTCAACTAGCCTTGAAGCTGGCCGAGGCGAATTTGGACCGGGACCGGGTCGCGGCCGCGAACGCCGACCGGGAAAGCCGTCGTTACAACCAGTTGAGTTCCTCGGCGGCCACGGCCGAAACCAGGGACCAGAAGGCCGCCGCCGCGGCCATGGCGGCGCATGATGTCGCGGCCGGCCAGGCCCAGGCGGCCATAGCCAGGCAAAATCTGGAATATTGCACCATCATGGCGCCTATCGCCGGTCGGACCGGAAATCGTCTTATCGACGAGGGCAACCTTATTACCGCCTATAGTGAACCCTTGGTGGTGATAAATCAAATACAACCCATCAAGGTCCAGTTTTCCGTTCCCCAGAAGGAGTTGGCGACCATCGCCGGATACTCGTCCCAAGGCGGGCTCAAGGTTCGGGCCTTTATTTCCGGCCAGGAAGACCGGCCCGAGGAAGGAGTCCTGACGTTTATCGACAACCAGATCAACCAGGAAACCGGCATGATCGACCTGGAAGGGACTTTTGAAAACCGGGAAAAACGGCTCTGGCCCGGGCAGTTCGTCAAGGTTAGCCTCCTCCTGACGGTGGAAGGAAACACGGTCCAGGCGCCTTACCAGGCCGTGGAGCGCGGTCCGAAGGGTTATTTCGTCTTTATATGCAAGGAAGACCAAACCGTGGAAGTTCGCTTGGTCCAGAGGGGCCGGAGGATCGAAGACTACCAGGTCATCGCCGCCGGGTTGTCCGGCGGGGAAATGGTGGTGGTTGACGGCCAGATGAACTTGAACCACGGGGCCAAGGTCGTCGTGGTCGGGGACTCGAAAGGCAAGGACTCCCGGTTGGGCGGGGAAGGGAACGACCAGGGGGGCGGTTTTAAATGAACGTCCCCGAACTGTGCATTCGTCGTCCGGTCATGACCACCCTGGCCATGAGCGCGTTGTTGTTTTTCGGGATAATCGGGTACTTGTACCTGCCCACCAGTTATCTGCCCCAGGTCGATTTTCCGACCATCCAGGTCGGGGCCTCCATGACCGGCGCCAGCGCCGTGACCATGGCCTCGACCGTGGCCGCTCCCCTGGAAAGCGAATTTTCCAGTATTTCCGGGTTGGAGTCCATGAGTTCGAGCAGCGGGCAGGGTTCGACCCGGATCACCCTGCAGTTTTCCCTCGATCGGGATATCGACGCCGCCGCCCAGGACGTTCAGTCGGCCATTTCCCGGGCCGGAAGGCGCTTGCCGGAAGAATTGACCACGGACCCCAATTACCAGAAAGTCAATCCGGCGGACAACCCGGTTTTCTACCTGGCCATGTACTCCGAAACCACGCCTCTGACCAAGGTCAACGAATACGCCAAGACCTTTGTCACCCAGACCCTGTCCATGGTCGAGGGCGTGGCCCAGGTGCTGGTCTACGGGGAACGGAAATACGCGGTTCGAATCCAGCTCGATCCCAACAAGCTGGCCGGCCTGGGAATCGGGTTGGACGACGTGAAAAAAGCCGCGGCCTCGGAAAACGTGAACCTGCCCATGGGCAACCTTTACGGTCCGGAAAGGAACCCCAGCCTGGAAGCCGACGGGCAGCTCGAAACAGCCGAAAAATACCTGCCCCTGATCGTGAGCTATAAAAACGGCCAGCCGGTTCGCTTGCAAGACCTGGGCGACGTGGTGGACAGCGTGGAAAACAACCGGTCCGGCTCCTATTACGACGGCCAGCAAAATATTATGCTGGCCGTTAAAAGGCAGCCCGGTTCGAACACCATCGAGGTGGTCGACCGGATTTACGAGAAAATGGATTATATCCGTGAACAACTGCCGGATTCGATCAAGCTGGCCGTGCGGTACGACGTCAGCAAGACCATCCGGGCCTCGGTGGAGGACGTCAAGTTCACGCTGGTCCTGGCCGTGGGCCTGGTGGTGCTGGTGGTCTTCCTGTTCCTGCGGACCATCCGTTCCACGCTGATAGCGGCGGCGGCGGTACCCTTTTCCATCGTGGCCACCTTCGCGGTCATGTATAAATTGAATTTCAGCCTGGACAACCTGTCCTTGATGGCCCTGACCCTGGCCGTGGGGTTTGTGGTGGACGACGCCATCGTCATGCTGGAAAACATCGTCCGTCACCTGGAAATGGGCAAGAAGCCCTTTCAGGCGGCCCTGGACGGCTCCCGGGAAATCGGCTTCACCATTATCTCCATGACCTTGTCCCTGACCGCGGTCTTCCTTCCGGTGATGTTCATGTCCGGGATAATCGGCCGGGTGTTGAACGAATTCGCCCTGACCATCACTTGCGCCATATTGGTATCGGGGGCCGTGTCCCTGAGCCTCACGCCCATGTTGGCCTCGCGGCTATTGAAGAGGGGGGCGCGACACGAGGAGTCGGGACTTTTTTTCAAAACCATTCTGCGGTGGTACAGGTGGGCCTTGACCAAGACCCTGGACCATCCCTTGAGCACCATGATCGCGGCGGGTTTGCTCCTGTACGCCACGGCGCATGTTTTCATGCTGATTCCCAAGGGCTTTCTGCCCAGCGTCGACCAGGGCATGCTGACGGGCTCCACCCAGGGCGCCCAGGGCTTGTCCTTTCCGGCCATGGCCGAGCGTCAAAATAGCCTGACCCCGTTGCTCCAGGCCAACCCCAACGTCGACTCGGTCTTCCAGATCGTCGGGACCGGGGCCCAGAACCAGGGCATGGTCCTCGTCACCCTGAAACCCAGGAAGGAACGCCGGAAAAACGCGGACCAAGTGCTGCGGGAACTATGGCCGGCGGCCAATTCCATTCCCGGCCTTCGGGTCTTTCTGCAGAATCCGCCCATGATCCGAATCGGAGGCCGCAGCAGCAAGGGCGATTACCAGTTCACGCTTTTGTCTCCGGACACGGAAACATTATATGAACATGCCGAGGCCTTCACGGAAAAAATGAAATCCCTGCCAAGCCTGATGGGGGTGAACAACGACCTGCAGCTCGACAACCCCCAGGTTAAATTCGTCCTGAACAGGGACCAGGCCGCGGCCTTGAAGGTGAACGCCGAGCTGATCGAGGACGCGCTGTTCACGGCCTACGGGTCGCGCAAGATTTCCACCATCAACACTCAAAACGACGATTACGCCGTCATCATGGAACTCGCGCCCGAGTTTCAGGATCGGCCGGACGACCTATCCCTGCTGCACATCCGCAACAAGGATGGAAAGTTGATCAATCTAGACGTCTTGACGGACAGGATCGACACGACGGGGCCTTTAACCATCAATCACTCCGGGCAGTTGCCGTCCACGACCATCTCCTTCGGCCTCGGACCCGGGGTTTCCATCGGCCAGGCCTATGACCAGATACTCGACCTGGCCCGCCGGGAGCTGCCCGCGGCCGTGAGTTACCGGTTCGAAGGCAGCGCGGACGCCTTCAAGCAATCCATGAGCAGCGTTTATTTTCTCCTGTTTTTGGCCGTGGTGGTGATCTACCTGATACTGGGCGTCTTGTACGAAAGTTTCTTGCATCCCCTGACCATTCTGTCCGGCCTTCCGTCCGCGGCCCTGGGCGGGCTCCTGACCCTCTACCTGTTCGGCCTGGACCTGAATTTATACGGCTTTGTGGGGATCATCATGCTGATCGGCATTGTCAAGAAGAACGCCATCATGGTGGTCGACTTCGCCATCGAGGCCGAGAAGGCCGGTAAATCGCCTCGCGACGCGGTTTTCGAAGGCTCCCTGATTCGGTTTCGCCCCATCATGATGACCACCGTGGCCGCCATAATGGGCGCCGCGCCCATCGCCTTCGCCTACGGCGCGGACGGGCAGGCTCGCCAACCCCTGGGCCTGGTGGTGGTGGGGGGGCTGCTGCTCAGCCAGGTGGTGACCTTGTTCCTGACTCCGGTTTTCTACACCTACATGGCCCGCCTGCAAGGGAAGCGGATCGACCACGCTCCCGGGGAAGCGGCGGCCCAGCCCGTCGTCACTGATGCCTGAGCCCCAGGCCCGGGACGTCCACCTGGAAAAAGGGGATGCTCCGGCCGTCCAGGCTGCCGATGAAGGCGGTTTGGCGTTTTTCCCAGCCGAAGCAGATGTTCGTCGGCCGCCCCAGGACCATGTGGGCGGGGTCATGGATGACGATTTTCAGTTCCTGGTCCGGAGTAATATACCCGACCGCGTTCCAGGCCGGAAAGGTTACCCAGAGATTGCCGGCCTCGTCGAAGGCGACGCCGTCGGGAAAGCCCAGCCTTGCCAAGGGAACGGGGCCGTAAGGGCGCCTGTCGCGAAGGCGGCCGTCCGGACCGATGCCGAACCTGATTATAGCCCTCTCCATGGTGGCGGCCACGTACAGGTATTCCTCCCGTTCATCGAGAGCCAGTCCGTTGGCGAACATTATTCCCTCGGCGGCGATCAGGGCCCGGCCGTCCTCGTACAGGATGACGGCGCCGTCCGGCGCGGGGCGGCGCAAGGCGTCCTCCACGTCCTCCCTTTGGGTGGAGTTGGAGACCCACAGCCTTCCCCGGGAGTCGAGGCAGGGGAAATTGGGAGTAGTGACGCTTCGGCCCTCGGCCTGGGTGAAGAGAACGTCGTGGGTCCCATCCGGTTTGAGCAACTGAACCATCCCGGCCCCGATGTTGGCCACGATGCAGCCGCCCTGGCCGTCCAGGCAAAGGCCGTTGGGCGCGCCTCCCAGGTCGCCGTGGAATTCCACGCGGCCGTCCGGGGCGACGCGGGCGACCATTCCCCTGGCGTCGGCGGCGAAGATGGTCCCGTCCCGGTCGCACATTACGCCTTCCGGCCTGACCAGGCCGCGCCCGATGTTTCCGATGTTCGCCGGGTTCATGGGAAAAAACCTCCGGAAAAAAATGTTGCCGCCCCGGCGTCATGTACCTTAAGGTGGCCTGTCATCTGAAATATCACATAATACGCGGGAGGAATAGTTTTGGAAATACCCAAAAAGGGCTTGACCCGGGACGAGGTCTTCAAAAAACTCGAGGAATTTCATGCCGCGGACCTGGATTGGCGTTCGGGCCGGGTCTTCGGTTACATCTACGATCCCGGCCGGGAAGCCCAGGAAGTCAGCAAACAGGCCTATACCATGTTTCTCACGGAAAACGGCCTGGATTTCACTGTTTTTCCCAGCCTGTTCCGCTTCGAAACCGACTTGGCGGCCATGGCCGCGCGCCATCTGAACGGCGGCCCGGACGTCGTGGGCAATTTTACCAGCGGCGGGACGGAGAGCATCATTCTGGCGGTCAAGACCGCCCGGGACCACTGGCGAAAAATCCGACCGGAGATCAAGACGCCGGAAATGGTCCTGCCGGTGACCGCCCACGCCGCCTTTCATAAAGCCGCCCATTACCTGGACGTCAAGGCCGTGGCGGCCGAGGTGGACCCCCGAACCTTCCGGGCCGATCCCGAGGCGGTTCGCCGGGCGATCACGTCCAACACCATCCTGCTGGTGGGCTCGGCCCCCAGCTACGCCCATGGCGTGGTGGACCCCATTCCGGAACTTGGGAAAATCGCCCTGGAAAACGGGCTGCTTTTTCACGTGGACGCCTGCGTCGGCGGATTCATGCTCCCGTACTTCCGACGGTTGGGCGTCGAGTTCCCGGATTTCGACTTTTCCGTCCCCGGCGTGACCTCCATGTCCCTGGACCTGCACAAATACGCCTACGCGGCCAAGGGCGCTTCCCTGGTTTTGCACAAGGACAAGGAATTGCGCAAAAACCAGATTTTCGCCTGTTCCAAGTGGACCGGTTACACCATTATCAACAACGCCGTGCAGAGCAGCCGTTCCGGCGGCCCCATGGCCGCCGCCTGGAGCGTCATTAATTTTATCGGCGATGAAGGATACCTGGAAATCGCGCGGCGCAAATTGGAGGCCACCAGGAAAATCACCGCGGGCATCGAGCAAATCCCCGGCCTAAGGTTGATGACCCAACCGGATATGTGCATGTTTTCATTCACTTCGGATGAAATTAACGTCTTCCATGTCGTTGACGAAATGAATTCCAGGGGGTGGTATATCCAGCCGCAGTTGGCCTACGCCGGCTCCAAGGAGAACATCCACCTTTCCATCGGGGTTTCCAATGTCGAATGGGCCGACAAATTTTTGGCCGACTTGGCCGAGTGCACGGAAAAAGCCCGGGCCATGCCGGCCGGACAGTTGGTCGCCTTGGTCCGGGAAGGCCTGGCCGGAGTCGATCCTTCGACCCTTTCGGACCAGGACCTGAGCGGAATGCTGGGGGCGGTCGGCATTGGCGGAGGCAAATTGCCGGAACGCATGGCCGAGATCAATGAAATTTTAAACGAGCTTCCTCCCGAGCTGCGAGAACGGCTCCTGGTGGAATTCATCAACAATCTGTTCGTTCAGGCCGCGGAGTAGGGGACCGAGCGGGGCCGGATGACATGAACCGGTTTTTTCCGGGGAGGCGTTCATGAAAAAATGGTTGTGGCTTTTCATTCTAGGGGCGTCGCTGGTCCCGGCCGCGGCGGATTGGTCCCGGGCCGCCGACGGCGCGGCGGGAACCCTGTCCGTCATCATCGCGCCGGGCCCGAATTATATCCACCATCACCGCCTGCTGGGGGTTTGGGGCCTGGAAAAGACGCCCTCCATGGCGGTGTGGCTGGAACACCTCGACGGGCGGCACGCGGCCACGCTCCGGGTCACCTACCGTTTCGCTTCCCAGGACTGGATCGGTGAGTTTTTCACGGATATCCATCGTCCGGAATGCCTGCCCATTTGGCGCGGCGCCCACCAAGTGCAAGGGGTCCAACCCGAAAGCCTGTGCCTGTCCTGTCACCGGGTCCAGGACGAGGGGTTGGACATGAAGGATTTTCCGGAGGTTGACGCCGTTTCGGGGGCGACTCCCCCCGACGGCCTAGCCGCGGCTTTTACCCTGCCCCCCGGATTGGTCCCGGGACCCTATCGGGTCCGGGCCGAATTGAACCATTCCTGGGACTACAACGAGAGCTATCCGGACGGCCTGGCGGAGTCGGACCCTGTTTTCAGCGCCCAGGGAGGGCAGCCGTCAATATTGTGGGAAGGGGTCCTGATCCTGGGAGACGAGCCGTCGGCGGTTGAACTCCAGCCCGCGGGGCGGGGCGAACCGGGCGGGCGGGACAGCCTGGTCCACCCGGGGCTGGACGGCCTGACCACGGCCCGGGCCATCGCCGGGTCCATAAAGGCCTCTTTTTCCCCCGCTCCCCGGCCCTGACGGCCCCGGACGCGGCCCGGCGATAAAAAGATGGAATTGAAATCGTGGGGAAAAGAGAAAGGCCTAGCCTGGGCCGTCGAGTCCTGGCGTCGGACCGACGAGCTGTATTTGCCGGCGGGGCCGAAATACCGCGGCTTGGCCTCGCGGACCGCGGTCACGGTCGCCCTGTCCCTGACCCTGATTAATTATTTCGGGTTCCAACCGACCTTCGACTGGCTGGGGCGGCCCCGGTTTTTCCCGGGGTACGCCGATCTTTCCTATTTCGCCTTTTGGTCCGGAGTCAGGTTTTTGGGGTATGTGATCCTGCCGGCGCTTTCCTTGAGGTTTTTGACTTCCATTCCCTTGTCCGAAATGGGGCTAGGCCTGAAAAAGGCTTTTGTCGGCTGGGAAATTTACCTGGTCCTGTATTTGGCGCTGGTCCCGGTCCTGGTCGCGGCCGTTTTCCTGCCCGAATTCACGACCATGTACCCGTTTTACAAGGAGGCCGGCCGGTCCTGGAGGCATTTTTTGCTCTGGGAATTTTTTTATGGGCTTCAGTTTTTTTCCCTCGAATTCTTTTTTCGGGGATACATGATTCACACCCTGAAAAGGGTCATGGGCGCCATGGCCGTTCCGATGATGATTATCCCGTACTGCATGATCCACTTTCCCAAGCCCCTGCCCGAATGTCTCGGCTCGATAGTCGCGGGGTTGGCGCTGGGGACTTTGTCCCTGGGGACGGGGAAAATCTGGGGTGGAGTATTCCTCCATGTCGCGGTGGCGTTGACCATGGACGTCCTGGCCTTGCTTCGCCGGGCCGGTTTTTTTTGATCGGCTTTCCGCCCGGCGGCTTTTGGAGGCCCGGAGATTTTCTTTGACAGGGTGGTCCGGGACTGATATTCGACCCTCTGCCTGGTCGGCCCGAATTTTTCGGGCCGCGTCAACAGCGGCGGCCCCTGTTTCCGACGACGTGAACGCCGCCCAAGGAGTCCGGGGTGAAAAAAAAGCAGTGGTCCGCGCCGGTCCAGGGCGCAAAAGGATTCTCCGCGTGGGCCTACCTGGGGTTGGCGGTCACCATGATCGTCTGGGGCATGGTCCCGGTGTTCCTGAAAAAACTTCTGGATGTTTTTTCCCCGACGGAGCTGTCCTTCACGCGCTTTCTCATGTCCGGCGTCTTGCTGCTGTTGGGGGTCTTGGCCAAGGACCCCCGGGGCGTGGTCCGGATTTGCCTCGAGGATTCAAAGATGTTGATCTTGTGCACTATTTTCGGTCCCTTGACGGCCATGACCTGTTTCAATTTCGCCATCGTTCATCTTTCCATCGGGACGGCCTCGGTTTTCGCGGCCATCGAGCCGGTGTTCACTTATGTCCTGGCCGTCGCGGCGGGGCAGGAATTATGGCGGGGCAGGCGGTTGATCAGCATCTTGGTAGCCTTGGCGGGGCTGGCCATGGTCACTTTTTCCCGGGAGGCGTGGTCCGTGAGTTACTGGGGCAGCCTGGGCCTGGCGGCGTTGTCGCCCATGATCTGGGGCGTCAACAATATCATCGGCAAGGACCTGCTCAAGCGGCATTCCCCGGAAGTCATGATCGCGACGTCCTTCGTCCTCAGCTCCCTGTTTTTGGTCCCCACGCTTTCGGACGGTTTCGTCGACGCGCTGGTCGGCCTGAGCCCGGGGCTGTGGTTGGCCCTGGTTTACTGCGTCCTGAGCACCATCGTCGGGTTCACCATCTGGTATTGGACCCTCAGTCGTCTTTCGCCTTCAACCGTGGCCGCGTCCCTGTACATCATTCCCGTTTTTTCGATCGTCGCCGGGATATTGTTTCTTGACGAAACCATGTCGGCGCTCAAGGCGATCGGAGTCGCGACGGTGATCCTGGGGCTTTACCTGGTCAATGTCAGGTTCCGCTAGGGGTGGGGTGAAGATAAAAGGGCCTGGCCCCGCTTTTTTGTTTGACATATCACGGGTGTTTTTCTATAAGTAATTTGGCAATGTTAACAATCAGACATCCTTTCGGCGCCGTCCGGCGTCAAATCCAGGGGTATGTCCCAAGGTAAGGAAATGGGCGCTTCCGAACCGGCCATAATTGTAGAGGACCTACATAAAAATTTTGGAGAAAACAAAGTCCTGAAGGGCGTTTCCATGTCCGCCTACAAAGGGGACGTTATCTCCGTGCTCGGTTCCAGCGGCTCGGGCAAGAGCACTTTTCTCCGCTGCATCAATTTCCTGGAAACCCCCAATCAAGGCCGGATAACGGTTTGCGGCGAGCAGGTCAGGTTGAAAAAAAATCGCCTCGGCCAAAGCCTGCCGGCCGACGTCAAGCAGGTCGAACGAATCCGGACCAAGCTGGGCATGGTTTTTCAGCAGTTCAACTTGTGGTCCCACCTGACCATCCTGGAAAACGTCATCGAGGCCCCCCTCCATGTATTGAAGGTCCCGCGCAAGGAAGCGGTCGAGCGGGCCGAAAAATACCTTCATAAGGTTGGAATTCAGGAAAAGCTCAAGGCCTATCCGGCCCACCTTTCGGGAGGCCAGCAGCAACGGGCCGCCATCGCCCGGGCCCTGGCCATGGAGCCGGAAGTCATGCTCTTCGATGAACCGACCTCGGCCCTGGACCCGGAATTGGTGGGCGAGGTGCTCATGGTGATCCGGGCCCTGGCCGAGGAAGGACGGACCATGATCGTGGTCACTCACGAAATGGGGTTCGCCAAGGAAGTGTCTTCCCGCGTGATTTTTCTGGAACAGGGTCGCATCGAGGAGGACGGTCCGCCGTCCCGGGTTTTCGATTCTCCCAAATCAGAGCGTTTTAAACAGTTTATAATGGCCATGTATTGAGTCCGGCCGACCTGGTCAAGCTTTCGAACCAGCGGCCTTGGTTGCGCCGGGCCCTCGTTGACTTGGAATCGATGATTTATCCCAACACTCTGGAGGAAAGCGCATGAAAAAGTTTATTTTGGTCTTGGCGGTATTGGCTCTTGTTTTTTCGGCGGGCTCGGCCCTGGCCAAGGATTGGAAAAAAGTCCGGATCGGCGTGGAGGGCGCCTACCCTCCGTTCAGCTATATTACTCCCGATGGGAAATTGGCCGGATTTGACATCGATATCGCCAATGCCCTGGTAAAGGCCATGGGCGCCGAAGTCGAGCTGGTCGCCCAGGATTGGGACGGCATTATCCCGGCCCTGCTGGCCAAGAAATACGACGCCATCATCGCGTCCATGTCCATCACCGAGGAACGGAAGCAAAAAGTCGACTTTACCAACAAGTACTACCATACTCCGGCCCGGTTCATCTGCAAGAAGGGCGCGATGACCCAGGTCGACAAGGAAACCATGAAGGGCAAAAAAGTCGGCGTCCAGCGGGCCACCATTCATGACCGCTACCTGACCGACAATTACGGCGACACGGTGGAAATCAAACGCTACGGCACCCAGGACGAGGCCTATCTCGACCTGGTCGCCGGCCGGGTGGACATGCTCCTGGCCGACAGCGTGGCCTTGTCCGACGGCTTCCTCAAGAAACCCGAGGGCGCCGAGTACCAGTTCATCGGACCGGACCTGACCGACATCAGGTGGTTCGGACCGGGAGCGGGCATCGCCATTCGCAAGGAAGACAAGGACTTGGTGGAACTGTTCAACAAGGCCATCGACCAGATCAGGGCCGACGGGACCTACAAACAAATTCAAGACAAGTACTTCGACTTTAACGTTTACGGCGACTAGGTCCAGTTCCCGCCCCAAACCGCCTGTCTCGGGGGCCCGAGGACCAGGCGGTTTGGGCCGGCCGATCCGGCCGGCGGCAAGCGGGCCGAACCGGCGTAATTGAACTTTTTTCTCCCGGAAAAAAAGGCGCGCCGCGTCCCGCAATCCTCCCCCTGGTCCTGATTTTTTACCCCGGCGGCGCGGGTCGCGTTAAAACTACCTCGCCCGGCCCGGTCGTCGACCGGCCGTGTCATTATTAACCAAGGACGAACCCCAAGGGGTTTGATCCCTTGACCGCGGGATGGCGAAACATGGGTTTTTTAAGTCTCCACGGATACGGGTCCACCATTCTGGTCGGCACTGTCCTGACCATTGAGGTTTCCCTGCTTTCCCTAATCGTGGCCATGGTCCTGGGGGTGCTCGGAGCGTTGGCCAAGCTTTCGAATTCCAGGGTTCTCCGGGGAGCGGCCCAAACTTACACCACGCTTATCCGGGGCGTCCCGGACTTGGTCCTGATGCTGTTGGTTTTTTTTGGAGGGCAGGTCTTTATTAACCGGATGGCGCAACGCCTGGGTTATGAGGAGTATATCGACATCAACCCGTTTATCGCCGGAGTTTTAACCATCGGTTTCATCTTCGGCGCCTACATGACCGAAACCTTCCGGGGGGCCATCCTGGCGGTGCCGAAAGGCCAGATCGAGGCGGCCCAGGCCTACGGCATGAAAAAACGCCAGGTTTTTTTGCGGATTCTGGCGCCGCAGATGGTTCGCCACGCCATTCCCGGCTTCGGCAACAATTGGCTGGTGTTGATCAAAACCACGGCCCTGGTCTCGATTATCGGGCTCGACGACATGGTGCGCAAGGCCGCCCTGGCCGCCGGCGCCACCCGCAAGCCCTTCACCTTTTACCTGGTGGTGGCCCTGCTCTTCCTGGCGATCACCACGATTTCGGTTCATGTGCTTAAAAAGCTGGAAACCCGCTACAGCGTGGGCGTAATAAAGGCCTGAGCCATGGATTTTTCGATTATCTCGAACAATATCGATATTTATCTCCAGGGATTGAAAAACACCGTCATCCTGGTGTCCGCCTCCCTGGCCATGGGCCTGCTCACGGCCATCCCCCTGGCCGTCTTGAGGACTTCAGGCCATTATTCCATCCGGGCCTTGATTCGGGGCTATGTCTACTTTTTTCGGGGGACTCCGCTGTTGGTCCAGATGTTCATTCTCTATTATGGGTTCGGCCAGTTCGAATGGTTGAAGCAGAGTTTTCTCTGGACCTTTTTCCAGGAAGCTTATTTTTGCGCGCTGCTGGCTTTCACCCTTAACACGGCCGCCTACACCACGGAGATTATCCGGGGCGCCATCGAGGCCACTCCACATGGGGAAGTCGAGGCGGCCAAGGCCGCCGGCATGTCGCGCCTTCTGATGCTGCGGCGCATTATCCTACCCAGCGCCTTTCGCCGGGCCCTGCCCACCTACAGCAATGAGGTTATTTTCATGCTCCATGGCAGTTCCCTGGCCAGCGTCATCACCATAATTGACATCACCGGGGCCGCCCGGATCATTAATTCCCGTTTTTACAGCCCGTACGAGGCGTTTTTGACGGCGGCGGCCTTCTATCTGACCCTCACCTTTCTAATCGTGTTCCTGGTCAAGAAGCTCGAGGTTCGTTGGTTCGCCCATTTGCGGCCCCAGGAAGCGTCCGCCCTGAGGAAGGCCGTGTAGCATGGCCAAAACAATTGAAACCTTCATTCTGCCTCCTTCAAGTCCCGGACAGTCCCGGACCTTGACCGCCATTCGTTACGGCGCTGTTTCGGGCGAGGGGCCCAAGGCTTATATCCAGGCCGGGCTGCACGCCGACGAGGCGCCGGGCCTGGTGGTGATGCACCACCTGATCGACCGGTTGGACCGCCTGGAGGAGTCCGGCGGGATTATTGGCGAAATAATCTTGGTTCCGGCGGCCAACCCCATCGGCTTGAGCCAATGGCGCGACGAGAAAATCCTTGGCCGTTTCGAGTTTTTTTCCAACATCAACTTCAATCGGCGGCACTTGGACATTCTGGAGCCCCTGGCCGGGAAGATCGGGGACCGCTTGACCGACGACCCGCGCGCCAACACGGCCTTGATCCGACAGGCGGCCCGGGAAGTCCTGGCTTCCCTGTCCCCCGGGGATGAAGCCGACGCCCTGAAGCATCGCCTGCTGACCTGGGCCTGTGACGCGGATATCGTCCTGGACCTACACTGCGACTTTCAAGCCCTGATCCATGTTTACCTGGGGACGCCCCTGTGGCCCGACGCCGCGGACCTTTCCGCCCAGATGGGCGCGCAGGCGACTTTTTTGGCCGAAGCCTCCGGAGGGTCTCCCTTTGACGAGGCTTGCAGCGCCGTGTGGTGGCGGCTGGCGGAAAAATTCCCGGACAAGCCGATCCCTCCGGCCTGTCTCGCGGCCACGGTGGAACTGCGCGGCCAGCACGACGTTTCCCACGAATTGGCTTCCAGGGACGCCGAAAATATCGTCTTGTTCCTGCAACGCCGCGGTTTAATCGGCGGCCGGGCCCCGGAAGCGCCGCCCCTGCCCCGGGAGGCCACGCCCCTGACCGCCATGGCCGCGGTCAAGGCGACCAAGCCCGGAGTGACGGTCTTTTTGAAAAAACCGGGAGATTGGGTCGAACAGGGAGAAATAATCGCGGAGATAATCAATCCCCTGGGCGACGACGCCCGGGAGCGGGTCCACCCCGTGGAGGCGACCACCGCGGGCCTGCTTTTCGCCCTGGCGCCGGACAGGTACGCCCGGCCCGGGCGGACCCTGGCCAAAATCGCCGGTCGGATCCCTCTAAAAAAAGAGGGCGAGAACCTTTTGGAATTATAGCTCCCGCCGGGGTGGGGAAGAAGGGGGCGCTACATCTCTAGAGTGAGGAAGCTGGAGCTTCCCTGGCCGAGGTTCCCAAGCTAGAGCTTGGGAACCAGCCGTGCTCATTTTCATTTGGCCATTTTCCTTACATTTTCGACCGGCCGCTAACACCGACCCAACCTACGCCCGCGGCAGCATTTTTCCCAAAAAACTGTGTTATCTTCGTCGGTTGGGATAGCGAAGCGTGACCCAGGGAAAGGCCTTACCTCGCCCCCAACTCCAGGAGCACGGACGAGCCGTGGTCGTCCAGCACCTTGATCGCCCGTTGGTCGAGGGGCGGGGGGAGAAGCCGGGCCGGGTCGAAGCTGACGGATATCCGGCCGGTCCGGGGGTCCCTGGACTTCAGGACCAAGTCGGCCCGGCTGAGCCAGGGCCAGTTCAGGCCGCTTTCATCAAGGGTCAAGCCGCCGATTTTCAACTTTCCGTCGCAGGATAGCCGCAGCTTTTTGAATTCCCCCAGGGGGGCCAGGTCCACCTTGATCCAGCCGTCGGCGTTCGCGGGGAGCGAATGGACCAGTTTTTTTTCGACCAGGGGACGGCCGTCCTCGTTGACCGGATAAAGGCTTAGGCTGACGGCCTGGCCCGGGTTTTTGATTAAAAGGTGGAGCGCCCGGTTCGGTCCGCCCGCCCGGGGCCCAAGTTCCAGCCAGAAGTAGTCGGAGGCGTCCAGGAAGCCTTCCTTCAGCATCGGGACGTTGGTCCGCCGGGCGCTGATGGGCGAATAACGCAGGTCCGGGGCGCTGGGCCACCACCTATGTTCCTGCCGTCCCTGGAAGGAGGGATGCCGGACCAGGGGGTTGTACAAGGCGGCGAAGCGAAGGCTCGGCTCGGCCAGCCATTTTCCGGTTTGGGCGTCGTCCTTCATGGCCGAATGATAATAGACCGCGCCCTGGCTCAGGGCCCCCTGACTTAGGTAAAAAGGCATGACGATTATGCTGTCGTACAGGACCTTGTCTCCCGGATGGGCCTCGGCCCGGAGTTTTTCCGGCCCGGAATCGGCCAGGGCGATGGGCATGCGGTCGCGCAGATGAGTGATCATGGCCAGTATCTGTTCCGCGCCCCGGCTGGTCATCTGCTGGGAATAGCCGAGCAGGACGGCCAGGGCCACCACCGGCCAGATTCTGTTGATTTCCAGGGTCGCGCCGGGTTTTTTCACCGCGGCGATCATGAAATCCCAGGCGCCGACCAGGCAGAACCAGACGGCCTGGGCCGCGGCGCCGAAAAGAAGGACCACCAGGGGAATCCAGAGGCGCAGGAAACCGTCCGCCGGTTGGGTCGGCCCGTAAAAAAGGAGGGCCGTCAGGAAGAGCAGGTAAATCCCCGAGATTTTCCAGGCGACGGACCGCCGGGCCGGGGAAGCGGTCAGAAACCCGAGGGCCAGGGCGCCGTAAAAAATCGGCCACTGCCCGAAAAGACCTTCTTCCAACCGGACGATGTTGGACGCGATTTCCACGACGGAAGCGCCGGCCCCCTTGATCATGGACAGCAACGGGTTTTGTCCGGGCGGAAAGAGCGGCTCGTTGAACAGATACGGGCGCTCGACCAGGGACGAAAGGACGAAACCCAGCAACACCAGGGCGGCGGCCCCCGCGATGGGGCCCCACACCCTGGGGGAACGTCGGTTTTCGGCCAGGGCCAGGGCGAAAACGAAGCCCATTACCGCGTAGACCCGGCCCGCCGGATGCAGCGTGATCAGGGCCAGGGTCCCTAAAACCAAGGCCAGGGGCGCCCGGCCTCGTCGGGAAATTATTCTGGCCCACAAGGCGGCGGCCAGGCCCATGGCCAGGTTGGAAGGCACGGTCAGGTGCAGCCCGGTGTCCGGAAAGACCTTGAAAGCCAACAGCATCAGGCCTATCCCGGCGGCTTCCCGGCCCCAAACGACCGTCAAAAGGTACAGGAAGGCCAGGCCGAACAGAAAAGGCGTGATGGACCAGAGCAGTTTGTAGGCTAAAAAGAGGTCCGGCCCGAATTTGGTGATCAGCAGCAGAAGCCCCGAGAGCAGAAAATGATAGACCGGCAGGACCCGGGTGGAAGCCAGATACCTTTCCTTGGTTATGTCCGGGTCCGGGGAAGGCGCCAGCAATTGTTCGCGCAAATCCACGAGGGCCGGGCAGTCCTGGAAAAAACACTCCTCCATCTGCCTGGTCTTGCAGATGTACCCAAGGATGTCGTCCACTTCGGTGAAGGAGCCCTGGGTCCAGAGGGGGACCAGGGACAGGGCCCCCTGGGCCGCGGTGAAAATCGCCAGGCCGAGAAGGAGCAGCGGCGGGACTACCCGGGACCTAGCCCCGGGCGAGGAATGAAGGTTGAGGAGAAGGCGGCTCAAGGGGCCGCGGCGTGGCGGTTTTTGTTTCATTTGAACTTATCTGGTCGCTCCCGGGTTTTTTCTGGGGATTGAGCTTATCATCAGTGGGCGACCGGAGCAAGCATCGCCTGGGCCCGGAGTTGACTTGGCCGGAGGGGGATGATAATTAGGGGCGGCGAAGGCAAGGGCCGTCGGGCCGGCCCGGAAACGCAATTTCGCCGGAAAGCCGGGTTCATGGAAAAAAAGGCTTTGAATCGCGAAAAAGGTTGGGGCGACCCCTGGATTCCCGGCATCCCGCTGCTACTTATCTGGGCCCTGGCGATATGGACCATCGACCCTCGCGGCGAATTCATGATCAACGACGACTGGACCTTTATCCAGCCTTTCGAGGCCCTGCTGGGCCAAGGGAAAATCATGGCCACGGGTTGGGGGGGCGGCGGGCCGGCCCTGGTGGTGCAACTGCTCTGGGCCGGGCTGTTTACCTCGCTTTTCGGGTTTTCCATCACCACGCTCCGGGTTTCGGTCCTGGTCATGGGCGTGATGGGGTCCCTGGGGATGCTGGTCCTGCTGCGGCGGGTCGGCGCTTCCCGGTGGATCAGCTTCCTGGGCGCGGCCGCCCTGACCCTGAATCCCCTGTTTCTGTCCCAGGGTTTCACCTTCATGACGGACGTGATCCATTCCTCCCTGGCGATTTTGTCCCTGCTGGTCCTGCACGTGGGCGTCGCCAAGGAAAAAAAAATGATTATCGCCGGAGGCCTGCTGCTGGCCCTGGCTTCCATCCTGTCCCGCCAGATCGGCATCGTGATCCCCCTGGGATTCATGGCCGCCTGCCTGCTGCATCCCCGGGGCGCCAAGCTCGGCCGAGCCGGGATGGTCCTGATGTCCATTTCCCTGACTTTTGTTCCCTGGATCGGGTACGAGGTTTTCCTGGGCCTGGTCGGGAGCACGCCCGTGACCAAGCATCAGGTTTTCGGGAATATTCTGGGGTACATGGTCAAGGAGGGCTGGCCCGGGTATCTGTACTTCATCTATACGCGGCTTGTTCACGCGGCCCTGGCCTATTCGGCTTTTTTCGCGGCCCCGGTCCTAGCCCTGCAAGCCGGTGAGTTCCTGAAGACACGACCGGCCCGGGTTTTCGTCTATCTCGTTGCGGCTGTTTTCGTGATCGCGCAGGCGGCCGCGGCGGCCGGCCTCGTCCACATTCCGACGTTGTTGTATAAAAACATCGTCATCGACTTCGGCATCGGCCCGCTTTTGTTCAAGGACTCCTATGTGCTGGGAATCAGGCGCCTGCCGGCCATGCCCACTTCCCTGTACCTGGGGGTCCTCCTGGTCACGGTTTTGTCCTTGGCGGCGGTCCTGGCGCGGGCCGCGGGGCTGGCCCGGCGGGTCTATAAAAAAGAGGAAACCGATTTCACGGCCCTGACGGCCCTGGCCGCCGCTGTTTTTTACCTGGGAATAATAACCTTGACCGG
Organism: Pseudomonadota bacterium; assembly: GCA_043806915.1. Classification (GTDB taxonomy): domain Bacteria; phylum Desulfobacterota; class Desulfarculia; order Adiutricales; family JAGVGV01; genus JAZDGM01. The sequence goes on from JAZDGM010000178.1 coordinate 38,380, forward strand.
CTTTCACGACCGGTATCTGATTCCGGTCATAGCCTTTTTCATCATCTGGCTGACCGCGGATTGGCCCGGTGGGTTTCCGGCCCGTCCCGGCCGGTGGGCCTGGGCCGTCTCCCTGGCCCTGGTCGGGTCCGTGGGGCTGTTTTCGATCCTGGGGACCCATGATTTCATGGCGACCCGCCGGGCCGCCGCCGAGGCTCACCACTACCTTCTGGACGATTTGAAGGTCGCGCCCTGCGATGTGGACGGAGGTTTCGAATTCAACGGTTATCACTGCCACCGGGAAGATTTCCGGCCCCGCCCCGGCCTGAGCTGGTGGTGGGTCGGCCGGGAAGACTACTTGGTGACTTTGGGGCCGCTGCCCGGATACCGGACCGTCAGGACCTTTCCCTTCCATCGCCTGATGGGGCCGGACGGCGCCGTGTTCGTGCTCCGGCCCTCCGGTTGACCCGCTGAACCGCCCCTATTCAGGCCACCGACTGGGAAGGCCGGAGGTAGGTCGTCACTTCATTGATCAGGTTGATGATCCTGTCCCTGTCCCCGGACATGAACGACCCGGCGACCTCGCCGGCCGCCTGGGCGAATTCGTCGTAGACCTGCCGGGCCGAGGGGTTGTGCAGGGCCAGGTCGGCGTAAAGTTCCGGGGACTGTTCGAGTTGATGGTCGAGCAGACCGAGCAACTGGGAAAACCAAGGGCCGGACAGGGGCGTTTCCTTTTCCAGGTCGAACTCGAGTCGCATCAGGCTGCGGCCGAAACAGAACAAAAACAGATGCCGCAGCACCTGGACCCGGGACATTAGCTTGTCGTGGCCGGCCGCGCCGATGACCATGGTCGAGGCGCCCAAGCCCTCGAGGAAATTCTTGAACCAGTCCAGCCATTTTTCCGTTTTGGCCGGACAGAGGAAAATGAGTTGGTCCTGGAGGGACGCGACCGCCGGGCCGAACAGGGGGTGGGCGCCGATGACTTCTCCCCGGCAATGCCGGAGCATTATTTCCACCGGTTTTTCCTTGAGGGACGCCACGTCGATGACCACGCCGCCGGGCCGGGTATGGGGGCCGAGGTTGGCCATGACTTCCTCGAAGGCCGGAATGGGAACGGCCGCGAGGACGACATCCGCGTCGGCCGCGTCTTCCCAGGAAAAGGTTTGCAGTCGGGAATCGAAAACCCGGACGCTTTGCCCGGCGTGGGAAAATATTCGCGCCATCAGGGCGCCCATCCTCCCCAGTCCGCCGATGATATTGATGAAATCAGGTTGCATGTTCTGTCCTTTATTCCCTTGGTCGCTAAGCTTCGAAAATTCACGCCGGCGCCCAGGCTCCGGCTTCCTATTTTTTTTCCAATATACCGGCCGCCGCCCGGCCAAGCACTAGACGTTGACCGCCGCCGGGTACGAGCCGAGGACCCGGCAGATGTCCGAGACCTGGGCTAGTTGCCCCAGCGCGCCCTTGATGTTTTCATCGTCCTGGTGCCCTTCGAAATCGATGAAGAAATAATATTCCCAGGGACGATCCTGGGTGGGCCGGGACTCGATCCGGGTCAGGTTGAGGCCCGCCTGGGCCAGGGGGGTCAGGGCGTGATACAGGGACCCGGGTTGGTGCACCGTGGTGAACAGAACGGAAGTCTTGTCCCGTCCCGTGGGCCGGCAGGTCTGGCGACCCAGGATGAAAAACCTTGTCAGGTTCACCGGCCGGTCCTGGATGTTGCGGGCCAGGATTTCCAGGCCGTACCTTTCCGCCAGCATTTCCCCGCCAATGGCCGCGCACTGGTTCTCTTCCCCGGCCCGGATCGCCGCCGCCGCGGTGCTGGGCATTTCCACGAGGGAAGCCGAGACCAGGTTCCTGGCCAGCCAGGCCCGACACTGGCCCAGGGCCTGCGGGTGGGAAAAGACCCGTTGCACCTTGCCGATGTCCGTTTCCCTAGCCATCAGGCAATGGGAGATGGGCAGCAGTATTTCGCCGCAAATTTTCAGGTCCGAACGGACCCATTCGTCCAGGGTCAGGCTGACCGCGCCATTGGTGCTGTTTTCGGCCGGCACGACCCCGAATTCCGACCGGCCGTGCTCGACTTCGCGGAAGACGTCGCTGATGTTCCCCCGGGGAAAATAGGCCACCGAGCGACCGAAATGCTGAATGGCCGCCAGGTGGGTGAAGGTGTCTTCCGGCCCCAGAAAGGAAACGGTGGTGGGCTTTTGGACCGCCCGACAGGCGGATATTATTTCCCCGAAGATTTTTTTTATCGATGACTCGGGCAGGGGGCCGGTATTGTCCTCGGCCAGGCGGGCGAGGACCTGCTTTTCCCTTTGGGGATCGTAAACGGGCCAGCCGTTTTGGTTTTTCAGGGACGAAATTTGCAAGGCCGCGGCGGCCCTTGTGGTTAAAAGGGCCAGGATTTCCCGGTCAATTCCGTCGATTTCGGTTCTGAGTTTGGATAGGGCGTCGGTGTTCATAATTATTTCCTTTAGCGGCAAGTCGTTTAATATGTATTCGGTTGAGCCTGTTTTTTTCCTCGAAAAAAAACGCCCGGGGTTTCGCCCGGGCTTTTTGAAACTAAAAGGCCGCGAGCTTGTTGTGGTCTGCTCGCGGCCTCGGGATGCTATGTTTTGTTCAGCGCCTTGTCATCCTTCCCGAGCCAGTGGGCAGACCGAGAAAAAATAATAGTAATAATAGCCGAAATAGCCGCTAAATCGGTCGGTCGGTCCGGAAATGAAATTGGCTTGTCTCAGGTCGGTTTTCATCGTTTCTTTCCTCAAGCGGGAAGAATACTTCTTTTTACAGCCGGCGGCAAGGAAAAAGCGCGGGATCAGTCCTTTTTCCCTCGGCTGAACCAGAGCAGGGCCAGAAAATACGATTCCGCCCCAAACCCCGAAATCGAACCGGCGACGGCGCCGGCGAGGAGTGAAACCTTGCGGAAATCTTCCCGGGCCGCCGGATTGGTCAGATGGACTTCCACGATGGGGGCCGGGACCCCGGCCGCCGCGTCCCGCAGGGCCACGCTGGTGTGGGTGTACGCTCCGGCGTTGAGAATGGCCCCGTCCATTTCGAGACCGGCCTTCTGTATGGCGTTGACCAACTCGCCTTCGATATTCGATTGAAAGCAGGTCACTTCAATGCCCAGCTTCCGGCCTTCCCCGGCCAGGTCCGCTTCGATTTGGGCCAGGGTTTTGTCGCCGTACAAACCGGGCTCCCTCCGGCCCAGGAGGTTCAAATTGGGGCCGTTGATCAGCATTATCCGCATTTCCATTCTCCTCTTCGAGCGGTTTGTTCGAGCAGGGCGTCGGCCAGGACCAGGGCGGTCATGGCCTCGGCCACGGGGACGATGCGGGCGCAGAGACAGGGGTCGTGCCGCCCCCTGGTCTGGATGGTCCTGTTTTTTCCCGCCAGGTCGATGGTTGACTGGGGCTTGGAAATGGAGGACGTCGGCTTGACCGCCAACCTCATTATTATGGGTTGCCCCGTGGATATTCCGCCGAGGATGCCGCCGCAGTGGTTGGACAAAAATCCTTCCTCGGAAATTTGGTCATTGGCCTCGGACCCGCGCCTACGGGCGAGCTCGAAACCCGTTCCGAACTCGACGCCCTTGACCCCGCCGATGGACAGGGCCGCGCCGCCGAGGGAAGCTTCCAGTTTGTGGAATACCGGGTCGCCCAAACCGGCCGGGGCCCCGAAGGCGGTCGTTTCCACCAGTCCGCCGATGGAATCGCCCTGTTCCCGGGCCTGGTCCACCAGGTCGGTCATGGCCTGGGCCGCGTCCGGGTCCGCGCAGCGCAGGGGGTGCGATTCGGCGAAGACGTAATCGACCCGGGCCGCCCGGACCGGTCCGACGCCCACGGTGCAGCCCCGGACGGTCACGCCCCGGCTTTCCAGGAAAATTTTGGCCACGGCCCCGGCCGCCACCCGGCCCGCGGTTTCCCGGCCGGAGGAACGGCCTCCCCCGGGTTGGGGCGGGACTCCGTACTTTTTGAAATAAGTGTAATCGGCGTGCCCGGGCCGGAACATTTCCCTGATGGCGTCGTAATCCTTGGACCGGACGTCCCGGTTCCGGATCAGGATGGCGATGGGGGTCCCCAGGGTTTTGCCTCCGGCTGTTCCGGACAGGATTTCCGCCTGGTCCGTTTCATTCCGGGGGGAAACATAAGGGGAAGTCCCGGGCCGTCTCCGGTCAAGTTCTTGTTGGATTCGGGCCGGGTCCAGGTCCAGTCCGGCCGGGACCCCGTCCACCACCGCGCCCACGGCCGCGCCGTGGGATTCCCCGAAAGTGGACACGGTGAAATATCTACCGAAAACGCTGCCCATCCTAGGCCTCCAGCTCGGACAAGGCCCGGGCCAGTTCCTCCGGCAAGACGTCGTGGCTGAGAACGGGCCGGCCGGGTCCTTCCAGAAGAACGAAGACCATGCGGCCTTGTCTGATTTTTTTGTCGTGTTTCATAAGTTCCCAGGCTTGGTCCAGGGGCGGCCAGGCGTGTTTGTTTGCCATGATCAGGCCAAGGGTCTTTTGAATCCGGTCGGCCTCGACCCCGGGCAGGAGCCCCCTGTTTTTGGAAACCAGGACCGCGACCCGCAGGCCCATGGCCACGGCCCGACCGTGGCTGATTTTGTAATTATGCCAGCCCTCGATGGCGTGACCGAAGGTGTGCCCGAAATTCAGGATCGCCCGCGACCCGGATTCCCGGAAGTCCCGGCCGACCACGTCGGCCTTGGTTCGGGCGGACCAGGCCGCCAGCTTGAACAGCAGCGGCAGGTCCCGGGACAGTAGTCCCTCCAGGTCGTTTTCCACGAAGGCGGCCAGCTCCGGGGACGCGACCAGACCGGTCTTGTACGCTTCCACCAGGCCTTCCCGGACCTGGTCGAGCCGCAGGGTCCGCAAGGCCCGGGCGTCGAGGACCACTTTTTCCGGGACCGTGAAGCAGCCCACGGAATTCTTGGCCTGGCCGAGGTTGACGGCGGCCTTGCCGCCCACGGCCGCGTCCACGGCGCCCAGCAGGGTGGTGGAAACCAGGGCGAATTTCATGCCCCGCTTGAAGGTGGCGGCGACGAAGGCGCCCAGGTCCGTGACCACTCCGCCCCCCAGGCCGACCAGAACGTCGCCCCGGTCGAAGTGGCCGTCCAGAAGGGCCTGGTATATTTTCCCGGCCCGGTCCAGGGTCTTGGAACGTTCCCCGGCCGGGACGACCAGGTTCAGGGCCGGGTCCAGCGCTTTCCTGAACCTGTCCGCGTGAAGCCGGTCCACGTTGGCGTCGGTCAGCAGGGCTGTTTTGCGGCCTTTTATTACATCCGCCAATTCTTCCTCGCCCGACCAGGAACCGACGACCGGGCATTCCTCCCGGTCCAGGCGCGCCTGAAAGGTCTTTTCCGGGAAAAGCCCGGCGGCGAGACCCCGGGCCAGGTCCCCGGGGCCGAGGTCGTCGACGGGAATAACCAGGTCGGCCCGGGAATATAGTGGTTTCCTTTTTTCGAACAAGGCCGTCAGGGCGGCCCGGTCCCGCCAGAGGGGCCGGGACGCGGTTTCCCGTTCCCCCAGGCGGCGGGCGCAGGCGTCGAGGTCGGTTTCCAGGTAAACCGTTCGACCGTGTTGTTTCATCAGGGCGAGGTTGTTTTCCCTTTGGACCACGCCGCCGCCGGTCGCGGCCACGATCCGGTTTCGCCGCGATATTTTTTCCAGGAATCGGGACTCTTGATCGCGGAAGTATTCCTCGCCGCGGGAAGAAAATATTTCGTTGATGGACGTTCCCAGCTCTTTTTCCAGGACTTGGTCCAAATCCACGAATTTTCTGTTCAGGAGTTCGGCCAGGCTTTTCCCGACGGTGGTCTTGCCCGCGCCCATGAACCCGGTCAGATAAATGTTGTCGCTCAAACAGCCTCCTTGAGGGCGGAAAGAAACAGGCCCGGGTCCGGGTCCAGCCCGGTCCAGAGATGAAAGCTCCGCCGGGCCTGAAAGGCCAGCATGGGCAGTCCGTCCATGAAATCCGCCCGATGTTTTTCGGCCAGGTCGCGCCAAAAATTGTCCCGGCGCCCGTAGTTCAAATCAAGGACCAAGCCCAGGTCGGGAAAGTCCAGTTGGTAAACGAAAGCGGCCGTCTCCTCGGATTCCAGCCGGGACGACACGGACGAGGCGTTGATCGCCAGGTGCACGCCCGGCGCGGGGTTGGCAAACGTGGTGAAGGGCCGGCTTTCCACGTCCAGGGCCAGGGCCGCGGCCGAAATCTTCTCGAAATTACGGCCGGCCAGGATAATTTTGGCGGCGCCCAGGGTTTTCAAGGCGAAAACCACGGCCTTGGCCGCGCCTCCGGCGCCGAAGACCATGGCGGTCCGACCGGCCGGGTTGTAGCCGGCGCTGTCCAGGGCGTCGCAAAAACCGCTCGCGTCGGTGTTATGACCTTCCAAGCGGCCGTTTCTGACCACGATGGTGTTGACCGCGCCCATGGCCGCCGCCTCGGCCGCCAGGTCGTCCAGGAAGGGGATGACCGCTTCCTTGTACGGCACGGTTACGTTGGCCCCGGCGATGCCCAGGGCCCGGAGCCCCCGCACGGCCGGGCCGACCTGGTCCGGCGCCACCTCGAAGGGCAGGTAGACGCCTTCCAGGCCCAGGCGCCGCATGACTGCGGTCTGCATGGCCGGAGACTTGGATTTCCAGGCCCGGTGGTCACTCAGTATCCCCAGGATTTTCATCCCAGGAGCTCTTCCAGGTCATGGTTGAAGCCGGGGTAGGAGATGGCCGCGCAGTCCTCGTTCTTGATGGGCGGCCGCGCTCCAGCCAGCAGCCCGGCCAGCCTAAGGGTCATGGCCATGCGGTGGTCCCCTAGGGAATCGAGGTCGGCCGTGACCCGGAGCGGGGTGGGGCCTTCCACGAGCAGGTCATCTCCATTAATAAAAGCCCGGGCGCCCAGGCGGCCCAGTTGGTCCACAATGGCGGCCAGGCGATCGGTTTCCTTGACGCGCAGCTCGCCCACGTCATGGAAAATCGTTAGTCCCTGGGCCTGGGTGGCGGCCAGGGCCAGGATCGGGACTTCATCCACCAGGGACGGTATTTCGTCGGCCGTGATTTCCGCGGCGGTCAGGCGGGGGGAATATTCCACCACGGCCTCGCCCCAGGGTTCCGGCGCCAGGCTGGTGGTTGCCACCTGAAAATTGACTCCGAAACGCTTGAGGACTTCCAGGAACCCGATTCTGGTGGGATTGAGCAGCATGCCCCGGGCCGTGACCCGGCTGCCCGGCACCAAGGCCGCGGCGGTCAGGAAAAACGCGGCGGAAGAGGGGTCCCCGGGCACGAACAACTCGGCGGGCAAGGCCAGGTCTGATTTTTCCACCGTAATGGCCGGACCGCTTATGGAAATACGGCCGCCGAACAGGGCGATCAGTTTTTCGGTGTGGTCCCGGCTGGGACGCGGCTCCCGGACCACGGTTCGGCCCTGGGCCTGGAGACCGGCCAGCAGGACCGCGCTTTTGAGTTGGGCGCTGGCGACCGGGAGGTCGTAGGAAATTCCCGCGAGGTCGGCGCCGGAAATCTTGACCGGCGCCCGGCCGTCCCGGCATTCGACCTGGGCGCCCATTTTCCTGAGGGGGGCCGCGACCCGTTCCATGGGGCGGTTGCGGAGGGACGCGTCGCCATCCAGGACGTATGTCCCGGGCCGACCGGCCAGGAGGCCCATGATCAGGCGCATGGTGGTCCCGGAATTGCCGCAGTCTATTTCCGCCGCGGGTTTAACGCGGCCCGCCGCGCCTTTAATCAGGACGCGGTCCCGGCGAAATTCGACCCGGGAGCCAAGTTGGTCCACCGCCCTCAGGCTGGACCTGACGTCCTCGCCCGGGGCCATGTTGGTCAGCTCGACCTCGCCTTGAGCCAACAGGGACATGAGGGCCAGGCGGTGGGATATGGATTTGTCCCCCGGAGGGGAGAAGGAGCCCTTCAAGCGCACTTAAATTCCTCCATCAAGGCCGGCCGGGCCGCCTCGGCCACCGGTCCGACCGAACGCATCAGCCGGGCGAAAGTCTCCATGGTCAGGCTTTGCCGGCCGTCCGAGACCGCGGCCTCGGGGTTGGGGTGAACTTCAATCATCAGGCCGTCCGCTCCGGCGGCCGCGGCGGCCAGGGCCGCGGCCGGCACGAGTTCCCGCTTTCCGACCGCGTGGCTCGGGTCGATGATCACGGGCAGGTGAGACAACTGTTTTAACAGAGGAACGGCCGAAATATCCAGCGTATTTCGGGTTTCCGTCTCAAAAGTTCTGATGCCCCGCTCGCAGAGTATCACCTGGGGGTTGCCCTTGGCCAGGATGTATTCCGCGGACAGGAGGAGTTCCTTGACCGTGGCCATGAGTCCTCTTTTTAACAGCACCGGCTTGTCCATTTCCCCGACGGCTTCCAACAGGGCGAAGTTTTGCATGTTTCGGGCCCCGATCTGGATTATGTCCGCGTACTGGGCGATGAGGACCGCGTCCTCCGGGGTCAGGGCCTCGGTGACCACGGGCAGGCCGGTCGCTTCCCGGGCCTCGGCCAGGTAGCGAAGGCCCTCCTCGCCCAGGCCCCGGAAGGAATAGGGGGAAGTGCGGGGTTTGAAGGCGCCTCCCCGCAGGAACCCGGCGCCCGCCGCGGCCACGCCCCGGGCGATTTCCAATATGCCCTGCCGGGACTCCACGGCGCAGGGGCCGGCGATGACCGCCAACTCCTCCCCGCCGATGGAACGCTTTCCGACCCTGATCACGGTCCGTCGCGGGCGGAAAGTCCTGGAGGCGAGCTTCCAGGACGCCCCGAACGGCTCGACCCCTTCCACGCCGGGCAGGGCGCCGATTTTTTCCTTCAACCGCTCAATTTTGGCCCGGTCCATCTCTTCCACCAACCCTAAAATCGCGCGGGGGGCCGTGGAAATGACCCGCGGTTCGAAGCCCATGTCCTGGAGCGCGGCCAGGACCACGCCCACGTCCTTTTTACGACAATCCTGGGCCATCAGAATAACCATGATTGCACCTCGTTCGGTCAGGCGGCCCGGCGCTCGCCCAGGTAGCGGTCGATGAAGTTTCTGAACAACAGGGTTCCTTGGGGCGTGGCGATGGATTCGGGGTGGAACTGCACGCCCTCGGCCATTAGTCCCGGCGCCCGGAGGCCCATGACTTCCCCTTCCACGGTGTAGGCCGACACTTCCAGGGACTTGGGAACGCTTTCCTCCGGGGCGATCAGCGAATGATACCGGGCGGCGGTGAAGGGGTTCCTGACCCCCCGGTACAGGGTCCGGCCGTCGTGGAATATTTCCGAGGTCTTGCCGTGGACCTGGCGCGGCGCGATCGACACCTTGGCCCCAAAGACCTCGGCCAGGCACTGGTGACCCAGGCAGACTCCCAACAGGGGAACGCGGCCGGCGAATTTTTCGATGGCCCGGCAACTGAGGACCGCGTCGCTCGGCTTGCCCGGGCCCGGGGAGATGACAATGGCCTCGGGGGCGAGGGCCTCGATGTCGTCGAGGGTAATGGCGTCGGGTCGGACCACTTTCACGGCCCGCCCCAGGGCCCCCAGGGCGTGGGCCACGTTGTAGGCGAAGGAATCGAAATTATCTATCAGCAGAATCATAACGTCTCCCTGTGGAGGGCCCGGCCGATGGTCGAGCAGAAATCGGCCAAGTCTCCGGCTTGGTCCGCCAAGTTATCATGGGCCATGATCCGGCGGATCAGGGCGCTGCCGACGATAATCCCGTCCGCCGCCCCGGCCAGGGCCCGGGCCTGTTCCGGTCCGGACACCCCGAAACCCACGGCCGCGGGCAGGTCGCCCATGCCCCGCAGGGACTTGATTTCCTCCACCAGTTCGTTCGAGACTTTGAAGTCGGAACCCGTGACGCCGGTCAGGGAAACATAGTATAGGAACCCGCTGCTCACGGACATAATCATGGCGCGGCGGGCCGGCGGCGTGGTCGGGGCGACCATGAAAATCGTGTCCAGGCCATGCGGAGCGGCGGCGTCCAGCCAGGGCGCCGCTTCCTCGGGGGGCAGGTCCGGCAAGATGACCCCGGAAATACCGGCGTCCTTGGCCCGGGAAGCGAAGGTTCGCGGTCCCATTTTCAGAATCGGGTTCCAGTAGCTCATCACCACCAGGGGGCGATTGATCCTTTTTTTGGCTTCGGCCGCCAGGGCCAGGACCCCGGCCGGGGTCATGCCGTTTTCCAGGGCCTGATGACTGGCGTTCTGAATGACCGGGCCGTCGGCCATGGGGTCGGAAAAGGGCAGGCCCAGCTCAATGACATCCGCCCCGTTGTCTTCCAGAACATACAGCAGTTCCAGGCTGGAGGCGGCGTCCGGGAAACCGGCGGTCAGAAAGGGAATAAAGGCGCTTCGGTTTTCCTTGGCGGCTTTTTCGAATGCGGTCGCGATGGCGGAATTCATTATATCCTCCCCAGGGCCCGGGCCGCCTGGTCGACATCCTTGTCGCCGCGGCCGGACAAACAAACCACTATTATTGAATCCTTGGGCAGGCTCGGCGCCAGCTTGGCCACGTGGGCCAGGGCGTGGGAGCTTTCCAAGGCCGGCAGAACGCCTTCGGTCCCGGCCAGCAGGGTGAAGGCCTCCAGGGCTTCCCTGTCGTCGGCCTTGACGTATTTGACCCGGCCCTGGTCCTTCAGATACCCGTGTTCCGGGCCGACTCCCGGGTAATCGAGCCCGGCGGCGATGGAATAGGCTTCCCTGACCTGTCCGTGTTCGTCTTGAAGCAGGTAGCTCAGGGCGCCGTGCAGGACCCCGGGCGTCCCGTCATTGAGGCTGGCGGCTTGGTCGGCTTCCACGCCGATCATGTCCACCCGGTCCTGGAGGAAGGGGTGGAACAGGCCGATGGCGTTGCTGCCCGCGCCCACGCAGGCGACCAGGACGTCCGGCAGGCGTCCTTCCCGGTCGAGAATCTGACGGCGGGTTTCCCGGCCGATGACGGACTGGAAGTCCCGGACGATGGTGGGATAGGGATGAGGTCCGACCACGGACCCGATAATGTAATGGGTGTCCCCGACCGTGGCGGCCCAGTCGCGCATGGCTTCGTTGGTGGCGTCCTTCAGGGACCGACTCCCGGAGTTCACCGGCCGGACCTCGGCACCCAGCAATTTCATCCGGGTGACGTTCAGGGCCTGGCGCTCGATGTCCAGGGTTCCCATGTAAACCACGCAGGACATGCCCATGAGGGCCGCGACCGTGGCCGAGGCCACCCCGTGCTGGCCGGCGCCCGTTTCGGCGATGATGCGGGTCTTGCCCATGCGCCGGGCCAACAGGGCCTGGCCGAGGGTGTTGTTGATTTTATGGGCGCCGGTGTGGGCCAGGTCCTCGCGTTTTAAAAACACGCGCGCCCCGCCCAGGCGGCGGGACAGCCGGACCGCCTCATAGAGCGGGGTCTCCCGGCCGGCGTAGTTTTTCAGCAGGTCTTGCAACTCGCGGTGGAACTCGGGGTCGTTTTTGGCGTCTTCGTAAACCGCGGTCAGTTCCTCCACCGCCGGGGCGAGAACTTCCGATATATACCGTCCGCCCAGGCGGCCGAAGCGGCCGTTGCGGTCCGGCATCTCAATCGCCGGACTTGGCGAGGCGGATGAAACGTTCAATTTTGTCATGGTCTTTTCTCCCTGGTTTGGATTCAACGCCGCTGGAAACGTCCACGGCGTACGGACGGACTGTCTTTACGGCTTCCCGGACGTTGTCCGGGTTGAGGCCGCCGGCCAGGATTATGGGCCTTTGTCGGGCCGGTCCCACGGCCAGGCGCCAGTCGAAGGCCAGGCCGGTCCCGCCGGCTCGTCCCGGCGCGTACGCGTCGAGCAGCCAGGCGGCCCGGGCGAAGGACGCGACCGGCGGCGCCGGGAAGTCCGGGCGCATCTTGAAGGCCTTGAACACCCGACCGCCCAGGGCCTCGACATAGTCCTCGCCCTCGTCGCCGCTGAGCTGGATCGCGTCCAGGCCGCAACAGGCCTTTATTTCCCTTATGGTTTCAATTTGTTCGTTTACAAAGACCCCCACCTTCAACACCAGGGGCGGCAGGTCCGCGAATATTTCCCGGGCCTGGCCGGGCTCGACCCGGCGGGGGCCGGGGGCGAAGACCGCGCCCAGGGCGTCGGCGCCGAAGGCGGCCGCGGCCAGGGCGTCCTCGCGATTGGTCAGCCCGCAAATCTTGACCCTGGTCATGCGGAAACCCCGGCCCGGCAGAGGTCGGCCAGCTTGGCGCCGGGGTCGTCCGACGTCATCAGGGTCGAGCCCACCAGAAAGGCGTGGAGGCCCCCGGCCGACAGGCGGGCCAGGTCTTCCGGCCCCTTGATCCCGCTTTCTCCCACCACCAGGGCCTGGTTCGTTACCAGGGGGCGGAGGTTGAGACAGGTTTCCAGGTCGACCCTCAAGTCGGCCAGGTTGCGGTTGTTGATCCCGACCAGGGGCGGGTCGAGTTCCATGACCGTTTCCAGTTCCCCGCGGTTGTGAACTTCCACCAGGGGGGCCAGGCCCAGGTCCAGGGCCAGGAAAAAAAGCTCCTTCAAGTCCACTGGCGACAGGGCGGCCGCGATCAGCAGCATGGCGTCGGCCCCGGCGGCCCGGGTCTGATAAACCTGCAGCGGGTCCAGAATGAAATCCTTCCGCAGGACCGGCAGCCGGACGGCTTCCCTGGCCCGAACCAGGTCGTCGAGGCCGCCCCCGAAAAAGGGGCCGTCGGTCAGCACGGACAGGGCCGCGGCCCCGTTTTGTTCGTATATCCGGGCCCATTCCGCCGGGTCGACCGCCGTCCTGATGGTTCCGGCCGAGGGGGAGGCTTTTTTTATTTCGGCGATGACGGCCGCGTGGGGACAATCCCGCAAGGCGGCGATGAAGTCCCGGGTCGGTCCGGCCCGCCGGGCTTGGTTTTCCAGTTCCCCGGCCTGTTCCGATTTTTTCAGCGTCTCAATTTCCTTCCGCTTCCCGGCCAAAATGCGGTCGAGAACGGTTTCGTCGCGGTTCATCTTTATTCCCCAACGGCTTTTTTTCGGTCGGCCAGTTCCCGGGTCAAGGCGACCAGGGAATTCAGTTTCTCGAGGGCCCGGCCGGAATCGACGGCCCGGGCGGCCAGTTCCAGGCCGGAAGCGAAGTCCTTGGCGGCGCCGGCGGCTATCAGGACGCCGGCCGCGTTCAACAGGGCCATGTCCCGGCGGGGGCCGGGCCCGCCCTCGAGGATATCCAGGACGATCGCGGCGTTTCGGGCCGCGTCGCCGCCCTTGATTTCGTCCAGGGAAGCTCGTTTCAAGCCCAGGTCTTCCGGCGAGACGGTAAAGGTCCTGATAAAGCGGTTCTTGAGTTGGGAAATGGTCGTCGGCCCGGTCAGGGTTATTTCGTCGCACCCGTCGTCGCCATGGACGACCAAGGCGCTGGGGCAGCCCAGGCGGGCCAGGACCTGGGCCAGGGTGTCGGTCAGGTCTTTTCTGAAGACGCCGACGATCTGGACCGAGGCTTGGGCCGGGTTGGTCAGGGGTCCGACCAGGTTGAAGATGCTTTTAAGCTTGATTTCCCGGCGCGGCCGGACGGCGTGGCCCATGGCCGGGTGGAGCAGGGGGGCGAAAAGGAAGCCTAACCCCAGTCGTTCCAGGCATTCGGCCGTCTGGGCCGGCGTCAGGGTCAAGTCCACTCCCAGGGACTCGAGCACGTCGGCGCTGCCGCAACTGCTGGAAACGCTCCGGTTGCCGTGCTTGGCCACGATCAGCCCGCACCCGGCCGCGATAAAGGCGGCGGTGGTGGAAACGTTGAAGGTCCCGGTCCCGTCCCCGCCGGTGCCGCAGGTGTCCACCACCACCCGGCCGGACGCGGCGAAGGGGATGGGCGAGCTTTTGGCCCGCAGGACCCGGACCGCGCCGACGATTTCATCCACGCATTCGCCCTTCATGCGGAGCGCCACCAGCAGGGCGCCGATCTGGGCCGGAGTGGCTTCTCCCCGGCTGATCAGGTCCATGGCTTCCATCATTTCCGATTCGGTCAGGTTTTTTCCGGACGCGGCCTTGGCGATAGCTTCGTGAATCATAATTCCCCCCTGGCCGCGGTCTTCAGAGCGGCGATGCTCTGGGCGGCCTTGTCGTGGATTTCCTGGTATTCCATTTCCGGGATGGAATCGGCGACTATGCCGGCCCCCACCGGAATGGTGAATTCGTCCCCCTGGAACAGGACCATGCGGATGGCGATGCAGGCGTCCATCTCCCCGCCCTGGCCGAAGTACCCCACGGCGCCGCTGTATGGGCCCCGGGGGTGGAGTTCCAATTCGTCGATTATTTCCATGGCCCGAACCTTGGGGGCGCCGGAGACGGTCCCGGCCGGGAACCCGGCCATGAAGGCGTCGACCGCGTCCAGGTCGTCCCGGAGCCGTCCCGTAACCTGGGACACCAAGTGCATGACGTGGCTGTATCTTTCCACGGTCATGTACGGCGACACGGTCACGGTCCCATACCGGCTGACCCGCCCGGCGTCGTTTCTTCCCAGGTCCACCAGCATGGTGTGCTCGGCTCGTTCCTTTTCCGATGACTTGAGTTCCTCTTCCAGCGCGAGGTCCCGGGCCGGGTCGTCGGAGCGGCCCCTGGTGCCGGCGATGGGTCTCAGAAACACCTGGCCGTCCCGGACCTTGACCAAGGTTTCCGGGGACGCGCCCACGATCCGATAGTCCCCGAAATTAAGGAAGAACATATACGGGGAAGGGCTTTTGACCCGCAGGCGTCGGTAGAGGTCAAAGGGCTTGGCCCCGGTCCGGCCGCGGAACCGGTCCGCCAGGACCACCTGGAAGATGTCGCCCTGGCGGATGTATTCCTTGCCCTTGAGCACGGCTTCCACGTACCGGTCCCGATCGGGGCGTTCCAGGGTCAGGCCGTTCTCGGGCTTGTCCAGGATCAGCCTGGACCCCAGCAGGGCTTCCATGTCCGCGATTTTTTCCCGGGCGACCTTTTCGTCCCGGTCGATGGCGGCCAGGTTCATGGTCCGGTTTTTGTGGTCAAAGACCACGAAACGGGAAGAATAGGCCAACCGGGCGATGGGGAGGTCCTTGGTGCGGGCCGGCCCCAATTTTTCAATCAACCGGACCGCGTCGTACCCGATGTAGCCCATCAGGGACCCGGCCCCGGGCAGGCCGTCCGGGATCGCGCAGGCCAATTCCCGGACCGTTTCCCTTATCAAGGGAAAGAAGTCTTGGGCCGGCCTGGTCCGACGCCCTTCCGGACCGTCGATTTCCGTCCGGTCCGGTCCCAGGGTTAGTGTTTTCAGGGGATCGAAGGCGAGAATTGAATAACGGCCGATGGTTTCATGGGTCTCGGCGCTTTCCAGCAGAAAGGCGTCCGACCTTTCCCGGCAGAGTTTAAGAAAGGCCGAAACCGGCGTTTCAATGTCCGCGAGTTTTTCCTTGACGATGATCTTCAAGTCAGCCATGTCGGCTCCTCCAAAGGGTGAAAGAAAATAAACAAAAAAAAACCCACCGCTTGCGGCGGTGGGTTTCTGAGTTAAAAAGCCTTATTATTTAGCCTAAGTGGGTCATACCTCAGCCCTCGCCGCCGAAAGCATGCGCCGCCACCAGGAATTAACGGAGAAAAGGCAAAATTCGCCGCCCGCGGTCTCGGGGGTCCGTGAGTTGGAAATGGGGTTGAGGTGGATTCGGTTAAAACTCATAATGATCTGCTGATAG
The DNA here is from genome assembly GCA_043806915.1 of Pseudomonadota bacterium. Classification (GTDB taxonomy): domain Bacteria; phylum Desulfobacterota; class Desulfarculia; order Adiutricales; family JAGVGV01; genus JAZDGM01. The sequence continues at coordinate 53,992 of JAZDGM010000178.1, forward strand.
ATGAAAAACGGCTTGAATGTCAAGCGAAAAAAACGTTTATTTTTTTACTCCCCGGGGAAGAACATAAAAATAGTATTATTTTCAATGTGATATGAAGATAGGGATGTTGGGGGGAAGCGGTGGCGGGCGAGGGCCGCGACCGCCTTCGGTCAGGGCGCTTGGTGATTTCAGTTCCCGGAAAAGGCCGGGGAAGACAAACCGGCCCCGCCGGGCGGGCGGGAAGGAAGCATAACCCGCAAAGCCGGTTGACTTTTGCGCTGCCGGCGTCTTACCATGCGCGGAGCGGGGGAAGGGGCGCCGGCCCTCCCGTTCAATTTTCAGGCAAGCAGGAGCGGCAGCTAGAAATCATGGGGATCGCGACCGATATCATCCTCCTCGTCGTCGCCTCTTTTTTTTGCGGCCTGGTTTTGCAACGGCTCGGCCAGCCCTTGATCCTCGGCTATATCGCCGCGGGAATAATTTTAGGGCCTTACACCGGCGGGATTACCGTATCGAATATTCATGAAATCGAGCTGCTGGCCGAGATTGGGATCGCGCTCCTTCTCTTCGCCCTGGGGCTTGAATTTTCCCTGAAAGACCTCAAGCCGGTGAAAAGGGTCGCCCTGGCGGGGACGCCGATCCAAATCATCCTGACCATGGGGCTCGGCCTGGGCATTGGGTATTTCATGGATTGGGATTGGAAATCATCGCTCTGGTTCGGCGCCCTCATCTCCCTTTCGAGCACCATGGTCATTCTCAAAACCCTGATGAATCAAGGTTGGTTGGGAACGCTCTCGAGCCGGGTGATGATCGGAATGCTCATAGTCCAGGACCTGGCCGTGGTCCCGATGATGATCGTCCTGCCTCAACTGAACAACCCGTCCGTGGGGCTTCCGGCCCTGGCCCTGGCCGGGTTGAAGGCCGGAGCGTTTCTCCTGGGGATGATCCTGCTCGGGACGAGGCTCTTGCCCGGCCTGATGGGGCATATCGCCAGGCTCGGGTCGCGGGAGCTTTTTTTATTGGCGATAACGGCCATTGGGCTGGGGGTGGGTTTTATCACCCACCTGGTGGGGCTGTCCTTCGCCTTTGGGGCTTTCGTGGCCGGCATGGTCCTGAGCGAATCGGATTACGGCCACCAAGCCCTGAGCGATATCATCCCGCTGCGCGACCTGTTTGGGTTGCTGTTTTTCACCTCGGTGGGGATGCTGTTCGATCCGGGGTTTCTGTTCGATCACATCGGCGAGGTTTTATTGTTGGTGGCCGTGGTGGGGATCGGGAAAGGGGTGATCTTCGCGGGGGTGGTTCGGATTTTCAAATATCGGAACGTCATTCCCCTGGCGGTCGGTTTGGGGTTGTTTCAGATCGGGGAGTTTTCCTTCGTCCTGGCCAGGTTGGGGCTCTCGACCGGCTCGATCGGGTCGGAACTGTATTCCCTGGTTCTAACCTCGGCCATCATGACCATGGCCCTGACCCCCCTCGTTTCCGGCCGGACCTCCGGAATATACGCCTTGAAAAAACGCTGGTTTCAAAACCGGGCTTTCGATCCGATCAACATTCCCCGCGAGGGGATCACCGGGCACGTCGTGATAGCGGGTGGAGGGCGCGTCGGATTTTGGATAGCCCAGGTCCTGTCCCGCCTGAATTTTCCATTTGTGATCATAGACCTCGATCATCGCCGCTTTTTACTGGCCAAGGAAGAGGGCATGGCGGTGATTTTCGGCGACGCGGCCCAGGAAACGGTTTTAGGCGCGGCCGGAGTCAAGGACGCCGCTCTTGTGGTGTTGACCGTTCCGGGGCTGGTCGCGGCCCGGGCCATCATCATCCAGTCCCGGCGCTTGAACAAAAACATTCAAATAGTCGCCCGAACTTCCGGTTCCGACTATTTTCGGCTGTTCAAGGAACTAGGCGTTTCCGGCGCCGTTTTTCCCGAGTTCGAGGCGAGCCTCGAATTGACCCGGCAGTCCCTTCTGCGTCTTCGGTTCCCGGCGACGGAGGTCCAGGGGTATACGGACGCGATGCGGCGGGAACTCTACGCGCACGAGGTCGATCAAGAGGACGAATACCGCTTGCTGTCGCAGCTTCGGGGCGCCGAACAGCAGTTTGATCTGCAATGGGTCCAGGTGGCTCCGGAAAGCCCCATGGTCAACCGGTCGATCGGGGAAACCGAGATAAGAAAAAAGACGGGCGCCTCCGTGGTTGGCGTGGTCCGGGCGGGTCGTTTGACTCCGAACCCGGACGCGGATTTTGTTTTTTTGCCCAATGACCTGGCGGCCGTCATCGGCAACGAGGAGAGCCGGAAGGCCTTTGGCCTGATGGCTTCGGCCGGGTCGGGCCCAGCCGACCAAGCTTGACGGCTTGGTCCGCGCCATCAGTTTTTGGAAATAAAGGTGTAGGCCCGGGGCACGCGGCTGAGGCAGAATTGTCCATGGGTATTGTCGTTTAGGGCGCCTTTGTCTTCCATGACCTTGACCACGCCTTCCACCTGGTTCTCCGCGATGACCATGTTGCAAACTTCCCGGGCCGGCGAAATGCGTTTCGTATCCGAATCCTGCGGACAGACATGCTTCGTCCTGGTCATGGTGGCCCCCGGCACGCCGATCTTCATGGCCTCCTTCATCAGGTTTTCGCCCCAGCCTTCGTTACAGGTATAATTCAAGGACACCAGGTCCTGGAGAAAATCCCGGCGTTTTGAGGCGAGGCCGATGGAGCCGCCGCGGGCCCGCCAGGACGTTCCGCCGCGGAGTTCGTCGAGGGCCACGATAATCTGTTCCATGCTGGCGGCATGCTTGGGCATGCCCTGGATGACCTTCATGTTGATCTGCCCGGCCCGGATGGGGAAGAGGTAGATGAAGCCCTTGCCGGGTTGGTTGAGCTTCCCTTCCGTGATCATGAGATTCATGATGGTTTCGGCGTCGTATGAGCTGGAACTCATGGTGATAACTTCTTTTTCGGCCGGAATGGAGATGCGGAGCAATCCCAGCTTGTCGCGGACCCCCGTTCCATGGCCATAGGTGATGGCCGGGACGCAAGTGCCGGTGTCCAGGGGGACCCGGGCGACTTCGTTCCCTTCGCCCCGCTGCACGATGCAGCAGATTCCGGCCAGCTCGCATTGCAGCTTGATCGGAGTTGTCACTTGCGGCCCGGTTTTAACGGGTCGGCAGAGATCATGAGCCTTGTAGATGATCACATCCTCGCTAAAGACGCTGCCTCGACCCGGAGTGGCGATGTCGCCGCTGTCGATGATGGTTTTCAGCACTCCGGCTTCGAGCTCCGGTTCCACCAGGATGGTGACGACATCAATGGGATGGTCGACTTCCTTGGCGGCGGCCTTGATTCCTAGAAAACCCCGCCGTTCCTTGAGCACGATCCATCTTCCCGCGGAAAGGTGGTAGTCATTGACTCCGGCCGCCCCCAGGGCCTTGGTTATGGTCGACGTCAGGTTCCGATGAAAGACGCCCGTGATTCTAATCACCTTCAAATCGGCGATCATTGGATGTCTCCTTGAACGGCGGCGGCTTCCCCGGTAAGGTCGGCCCTTCTCTGTCTGTTAACGTACAAACCCACCGCCAAAACCGTCAGGATCGGGCAGGCCGAGGCCATGGCCAGGACCCCGAAACCCTCGGTGACGCCTAGTTGGCCGCCGATGCCCAGGCCCATGGCCAACACCAGGGGGACCGTGACGGGCCCGGTGGTCACTCCGGCGCTGTCCCAGCCGATATTGACGTATTCTTCCGTGGAAAAAAAGGTCAGGATCAAGAGCAGGACGTACGGCGGGACCAGGAGCCAGGCCAGGGGGACGCTCCAGATGATTTTTACGATTCCCACGAGGATGCCGGCGCCGACGCCCAGGGCCACGGATTGCATCAACAGGAATTTTTTAAAGGTCCCCACGGTCATCTCTTCCACGGTGTGGCCCAGGGCGTTCAAGGCCGGTTCGGCCAGGGTGGCCCCGTATCCCAAGAGAAAGGCGAAGACCAGAAGGACAATCTTGCCGGCTTGCCCCATGCCGAAGAGCGGTCCACTGGATGGGGTGTAAACGTATCTTTTGGAAACGGGGTCGTATCCCTGGGGCTCGTAGGGCAGGGGTTCGAAGCTTCCGTGGCGTTCCCGATAGAAGAACTGCTTGTGTTGCCCATTTGATTTCACGGCGGTCTGGACCACTTCCGGGTCGAAGTTTTCAATGGCGCTGACTTGATCGGGCATTTCAATGCTTTTGAAAAGGGCCGGCAGCTTGCCGCCGACTTGGGTCCCCAAGCGGCCCAGGCCCGTTTCGATGCCGATATTGATGAATCCCATGCCGATCAGGGCGAAAATTACGCCCAATATCACTTCGTCGGCCCGCGGAATTTTTTCTCGGATAATAAACAGAAGAACCAGGGTGAGAAAAAGGGTTAGGGGGATTATGGCCTGGACGGCGGCTAGGCCGTTTCTTCGTAATAAGTCCTTGACGTCGAACACGGCCGGTTGGACCCCGTACGTGGCGATGCCCTGCTTGACGCCGCCCTCGCCGCCGAAAACCGTCGCGCGTTGCGCCTGGGTCCCCCGCTGGACGGCCCAGCGAAACAATGCGTCGGGTTTCGGTCCGAAAACGAGTTTCCGCTCCGCCTCGTTCTCGGTCAGGGAATGCAGATACTCCAACATTTCCTGTTCGCCGCCCTCGAACAATCGGGCTTGGTTCCGAGGGTTCGCGTTCCAAAAGGCATGGGAAAGCATGGCCGGCCGGCCTTCAAAAAGGGCTTCGGCTTGGGCGCGGTTTTCCCGGGCGTAAAAGTCCGACTCGGGCCGGGGCGGTCCGACGCTGGGATATAAAACAAAACCCAGCAGCATGACGGCCAGGACGGGAAAGAGCGACGCCAGGGTGACCACGCCGAAACCGGCGTTACCCGCTCCGGCTCGTCCGACCACCCGGCAGATGCCGATGCCCAGGGCCAGCACCAGCGGCACGGTCACCGGACCGGTGGTTACGGCGCCGCAGTCCCAGGCCAGTCCCATGATGTCGCGCAGGTTGGAGTTGGCGGCCCCGAACGCGGTCATCAGGCACAAGCCTCCGACAAGGACGTAGATAAACGGCTTGAGGGAAAGATCGTACATGAATCTCAACATGCCGAACATCACCGCGATTCCCACGCCGAGCGCCACCGCGTAAACCAGATGCGACGAGTGCTTGTTGAGTAAGGTGAATAATAGCGGGGACTCCCAGGGAGAGACCGTGGAGCCCGCCGCCTTGAGGACTCCGATGGCCGGTTCCGCGAAAGTCGCCCCGATTCCAAGGATGGCGGCGAACCCCAGTATCGTGACCAAGCCGGCCTTTTGGGGAAGCTTGAGGCCGATGACCTCGCCCAGGGGCATCAAGCCCAACAGCAGGCCTTCCATGAAAAAGGCCAGGCCCACAACCACGCCGGCCAGGCCCAGGGCGATGATCGACGCCGAGGAAACCGGCATTCGCAACACCAGCCACAGGAATAGGATCAAATAAGTGATAATGATCCAGACGGATTTGATCTGTTCCCATATTTTCAATCCGGCAAAGGGAACGATCATTTTCAGGGCTTGACCGAACCCGACCTTTATCTTGCCGCCGACCTGCTGCCCCGTGGATTTCTTCGTCATTTTACTCTCGTCATCGCCGTTTCCGGGATAAGGCCCGAAAGTGAGTTGCCGTCTCGTTATTATAAGGACCCCGGCCTGGAAGCCGTATTTTTCATTCCCCAAAAAAGGCCGGGCGGACAACCGACGCCTAGCCGCCCGCGACCAAGCCAATTCTGTAAATACACCATAAAAAACAACCAAATAGCCTAACAACCCAGAATAATCGCCGGCCCCTTGGTTGTCAAGTCAATTTTCCGGGGCTTGGCTTGGGGCGCAAAGGGGCGCGCCCCGAATCTTGACTTTTCCAACCCGCTCGATTATGGTCTCGAAAAAAAATTATCCGGCTTGGTTTCATGCTGAAACTGAACCTTGGGAGGCCCTCATGTCCGGAATGTTCGATCTGACGGGGAAAGTTTGTGTGGTTACCGGCGGCAATGGCGGCATTGGACTAGGCATGGCCGACGCCTTGGCCGGGGCCGGGGCGGATGTCTGTATTTTGGGACGGAATGAAAAGAAGAACCGGGAAGCGGCCGAAAAATTGGCGAAGCATGGCCGCCGGGTTTTGGCCTTGACCGCGGACGTTTCCGACGAGTCTTCCCTGGATGATTCCTTCGCCCGGGCCGTGGAGGAGTTGGGCGGGGTCGACGCCTGCTTCGCCAACGCGGGCATTGGCGGTCGAGGGGTGAAGTTCCATGAAATCGCCTTGAAGGAATGGAATGAGTTAATCGGCGTCAACCTGACCGGGGTGTTTTTGACCTTCCGCGCCGCCGTCAGGCACATGCTGAAAACCGGCCGGCAGGGCTCCCTGGTGGCCACCAGCAGCCTGTCCGCCGTGCAGGGACTCCCTCGCAGCGAACACTACGCCGCCGCCAAGGCCGGGCTGATCGCCATGGTCAGGGGCATTTCAGTCGAATACGGCCGGCAGGGGATAAGGGCCAACGCCATTGTTCCCGGATGGATACAAACCGACATGGTAACTCCGCTTTTTTCCATGCCGAAATTCGTGGATGCGGTCCTGCCCCGAATTCCCCAGCGTCGCTGGGGGACGCCGGAGGATTTCGGTCCCATCGCGGTCTATTTCGCTTCCGACGCCAGCCGCTACCATAGCGGGGACACGGTCGTCATTGACGGCGCCTATCACCTTTTTTAGTCGTTCCGGAGCGGGGCGGGGCTGTCTTGATCCCGCTCCCGCCGATTTTCACCATTCCAGGGTCCGGCAACGGGGGGCTTGGCTTCCCGCCGGGTCGCTTCCCCGGCGTCCCCGCTTTTTTCTAAAGGATGAAAGCTGAAACAATTCAGGGAAGACTAGTCCCCGTCCAGGGAAATAACGTCCTCCGGTTGCGGAAGCTTTTCCTTTTGCCGGAACCGGTCCCAGCCCGATGGTCCCGGTTCCCGCCAGAGGCTTCTTTCGTTTCCACGCGGGGCTTCCAAGGCCCGGACAGGCCCGCTTGGGACCGCCTCCCGCTCGGCGCTCGCCCGCAGCTTGAACCGGGACAGCAGGTCGTGCAGCCCCCTGGCCAGGCTAGATAACTCGGTGGCCGCGGAAGCGGTTTCCTCGGCGTTGGCCGTGTTCGATTGCGTAACCTGCTCGACCTGCTTGAGGCCGGTGTTTATTTCAGCGATGCCCTTGGCCTGTTCATTCGACGAAGCGGCGATCTCTCCCACCAGGTCGGCGACCTTGGTCACGCCCTCGACAATCTCCTTGAGGGCCAGGGCTGTTTGGCCGGCGATTTGAGTTCCCTTGCCGACTTTTTTCAAGGACCCTTCAATCAATTCCGCGGTCTCTTGAGCCGCCGCGGCGCTTCGCCCGGCCAAGGCCCGGACTTCCTGGGCCACCACCGCGAAACCCTGGCCGTGCTTGCCGGCCCGGGCCGCCTCCACGGCCGCGTTCAGGGCCAGCAGGTTGGTTTGAAAGGCGATATCGTCGACGGCCTTTATAATCTTGGCAATCTCCTTCGAGGAATTGTTGATTTCGTTCATGGCCCTGATCATGTCTTCCATCTGGGCGGCGCCGTTTTCCGCGGCGCCCCGGGACGACTTACTGAGTTGATCGGCCTGTTGCGCGTTTTCGGCGTTGGATTTGGTTTGAGCCCCCACTTGGGTCATGGCGCTGGCTATTTCCTCGAGCGAGGCGGCCTGTTCCGTGGCGCCTTGAGACAGGGCTTGCGAGGAATTGGCCACCTCGGAGGACCCGGCCGTAAGCCTTTCCGACGCCTTCGTGACTTTCTCGACCATGTCTCGCAGGTTTTCGACCATTTTTTGCACCACCGGGCGGATTTCGTCCTCCTCCGACCGGACCGGCGCCTGGATCGTCAGGTCGCCGTCTCCGATCCTTCCGAGCAAATCGACTAGTTGAGACATGTTTTCCATATAATCATCAACCGCTTGGGAAAGCCGGCCGACTTCATCCCCGGAGGATATCCCCACCCTTTCCCTGAGGCTGCCCACCGAAAGCTTGGCCACCACCCACGCGGATTTTGAGAGAGGCCCGACAATGGAGCGGGTGATCAACCAGGTTAGAAAGACGCCGACGCATACGCCAAGACCAAGGCAAACGACCACCGTCGCCTCCACCCGCCGATTGGCCTCTTCCGCCTCGGCGTTGGCCTGGGCGGCCAAGTTAAGATTCAGCTCCTGTAAATCGTTCAGATGGCCCCGCATGGCCTCGAATTTTGCCTGGGCCTGGTTTAGGGTCAAATCCAGGGCCATGCGCCTGCCTTCCCGGGTGTCGGCCAGGCGGCTGTCCACCACTTGCCTGGAAACCTCCTTCCACTCTTGCCTCGCGGTCTCGTATTGGCCTATTTTGCTTTTTTCTTCCGGTTTGGAGGCCAATTTCTTGTATTTTTCCCACCGCTCCTCGGATTGCAGAAGGTTTTCCTCGTAGGCCGCCAGGAATTGCTTGAAGGTTTCGGAATCGACGCTGGAAAAGATCATGGACCTTTCCGCCACGAGAAGTTGTTGCAGGTCCCGGTCGGCCTGGACAAGGTAGTCGAGGGAGGGCAGCCTGGTCCGAAAAACATCGCCCAGGTTGTTTCCCATGATGTTAGCGCCTAAAAACCCGGCCGCGCCGATCACCACCATGAAAAAAATCATCGTGGAAAAGCCTATGAACATCTTCCACCAGGTTTTTAAGTTGTTAAACCAGCCCATTGGTCGTCCTTTCAAATGAGGCGACGGTCAAGTCTCCCTGGGTATGGCGGTCGCCGTTCACAGCTTGTCGACGTCAATCCCGAAGGTAATGGCCCCGATGGCCCGATCCTGGTCCATTACGGGGACCGAGACCTGGACAAGATAGGACTGAGCGCTGTCGTCGAACTTGATGTCGTCCACAAAAACCTCGCCTCGCCCTTCCTTGTGGGAGTTTTGGAACTTGGCTTCATCGCCCTGCCAATAGTCCGAGGTTTTTTCGGTCATGGCCACAATGGCGCCTTGGTGGTCCATGATGAAAATTTCGAGAAAATAGGGGGATTTTTCCTGGAGTTCCTTGATATGAAGAGCGCAGGGGTTCTTCATGAGGGGGAGCATGAAATCCGCCAGGCCGGGAGTATCCCGCCAGGTCTGGTCCAGGGCCTTGACTTGATCCAATGTTTCCCCGCGGGCGTTTTTGTCCTTGACCGCCGCCACTATCACCGGGTCCCGGCCCAGGGCGGCCAGCTCCCCGTTCGCCAGGTCAAGCACTTTGGTCGGCGCTTTTTCCGCGGCCTGGGACGCAAAAGAGACGATGAAAATCGCACACAGGCAAGCCGCTAATACGAATAGAACATGTTTCATTTTTTCCTCCCCACGAATTGAATCGGTTTAAGGACTTGGGCGGCGCGGGCGGCTCGGCGGTGATTTAAGCGCAATTTTCCCTTTTCCAAATCGCGCTTCCGGACGACTGACTCGGAACAATTGTATTTGTTTTTCGAAAATAGGATGAAAGGTCGCTCTTCCGGGAAACAATGAAAACGCCCCCCTGGTTCCCGGATATGTCGCCGCGCTTATAATCAATTGTAACTTAACGTGAATAACCTGAAGCGTCAACCTCTCCGGTGGAAAATCAAGCGGAATTCGAAGATCGTGAAAAAAAGTACACCGACTTAATCGATCGGAAGCGCCATGGAAAGACGAATTTTTCCATCGTCCTCCACGGCGCCGCCGTTGAGGCCAGGACGAATTAAACCGTCGAACCGAACGGTCTGATTCCACATGCCGGCCCCGCCCCCTTGGCTTAGGACTTTTCGCCTCTAATTTTTATTCGGCCTTTTTTCAGCGGCCGAGCGCCTCCTCCTTGAGCTTGGATTTCATGATCTTTCCGACCGGGGTCAGGGGAAGCTCCGCGCGGATAACCACCTGCCTGGGGACTTTGTAGTCGGCCAGTTTGTCCCGGCAGAAGTTTTTGATTTCGTCCTCGGTCACTTCCTGGCCGGGTTTGGGGACAATGTAATACCGGCCTATTTCCCCCAGCACCGGGTCCGGGACCCCGATTCCGGCGGCCAGGGCGACCTTGGGATGCTTGGCCAGCAGGTTTTCCACTTCCACGGGATAAACGTTGAACCCGCCCTGGATGAACATTTCCTTGAGACGACCCATCAGCACGATATAGCCGTTTTCATCCAGAAAACCCATGTCGCCGGTGTGGAGCCAGCCGTCCTGGTCAAAGGCGAGGGCTGTTTCCTCGGGCATTTTGAAATAGCCGGCGGCCGCGGCCTCGGCTTTAAACAGCAATTCTCCAACCTGGCCGGATTGGACTTCCCGACCTTCCGGGTCCACGACCTTGGCCTGGAAATCGCCGATGGGCTTGCCGATGGATTTGACGGTGGCGTCGAAATCGCTTTCCCAGGGGCTCAGGACCACGGCGCCTGACGATTCCGACAGGCCGTAGAGGTTCATGACCTTGGCCTGGGGGTAGGCGTCCATCAGTTTTTTAAGCAGGGCCGGGTCGGCGTTGGAGCCGCCGGTGACCACCAGTCGGACGGTGGCGGTGTTCAATTTGGAAATGTTCTCGCTCATCAGCAGCAGGGTGTGCATGGTCGGGACCCCGGTGATCAGCGTGGGGGGATTGACCCCGGCTTGCCGTATGATCAGGTTGGGGTCGAACATGGGGATCAATTCGGTTGTCGCCCGGCCGACCAGCATGGTCAAGGCCCCGCAGGTTATCCCTCCGACATGGTTTAGCGGCAAGGCCAATTGGACGAGATCGTCGGGGGTGATTTTGGTGTGTCGGGCCTGGGCCTTGGCCGAGGCCAATTGGCCGCGGTGGGTTATGGCCGCGCCCTTGGGACGGCCGGTCGTGCCCGAGGTATAGATCAACATCATCAGGTCGTCGGGTTGGACGGCCCCCTTGGCCTTTTCTAGTTCCGCCCGATCGATTTCGCCGCTCTGAAGGTCGGCGAAGGCATATCCCCACGGGGATTTGGCCCCGCCGATAAAGAAAAATTCCTTGACCGAGGGGATTCGATCCTTGAAGGCGTCGAAAAACTTGACGTAATCGACCTGGTCGCCCAGGGCGGCCAGGGTGACCAACCCCCGGGACTCGCTCTGGTTAAGAATGTATTCAAATTCCTGTTCCCGGTAACGGACGCTGAGGCCGACAATGACGACTCCTATCTTGGCGGCGGCGAAATAGGTGTAAAGCCATTCCGGTTGGTTCAGGGCGATTATTCCGAGTCGGTCTCCCTTTTTATACCCAAGCCGGAGCAGGTTGAAGGCCAGCCGATCCGTTATCTCGTCCATTTCCCGGAAAGTGATATTCCTGTCTTGAAAGATGAAGCCTCTTCGTTCCGGAGTTGTTTGGGCCGCGTGGGCAAGAGCCCGCCAGATGACCTCGCCGTGGAATATTTCCGCCATTTTTTAACCTCCCTTGGTTTCAGGTTCGAGAATTGGGGTTTCAGTCAGGTTTATTGTCGTTGCTCCAGGCTCGGAACTTGGAAATGACGACCGGGACTCGGGTCGGCGACGTCGCCACGCTTGTCCGCGCCGTCATGTCAATGATTAATTGTTTATGGGGGGTGATCATAGCTTCGCGGACTTGGTAATGTCAAGGCGTCCAAGGTAATGCTGTCGGAACGCCTTGCTTGAAACGTCGGCCCCGGGAGCGCCGGTCCAATGGACCCAACCGGCTCGTCGGGCGTTTGGGCTTGCTCCCCGGGGAGAAACTTGATATCGTGCCTGATCCACCTCCCGGCCTCGGGTCGAGGAGGAATATTTTCGAAAGACGGGAAATAAATGGCTGGGGATAAAATCGATCTGGAACCGGGCGAGGAGATTCTTTTCCAGGCCAGGCCGGCGTGGAAAACATTTTGGGTTTTTATTTTCGGCGCCGCTCTTTGCGGCTTCGGACCCTTTCTCCAGGAAAACCCGCCGCTGAGCATCGGGGGCGGGCTGGCCCTCGCCGCTGTTTTTGTCCTGATAATCTGGCGCAGGTGGTCGAATACCTACACCTTGACCAACCGGCGCCTGCGGGTTTTCGGCGGCTTGTTTTACCGGGAAGGTTATGACATAAAATTGGCGGATATTTCCGATGTCCAGTCTAACCAGGGCTTGACACTGAAACTTGTGGGTTCGGGGCACTTGTTGATTCGTTCGCGCCTTTCCGATCAGGAAAACATGATCATGTACGGACAGCCGGACCCCTTTACTCTCCGGGACCGCTTGCTGGCCCTGGCCGAGGACGCCAGGGGAGGGATAGGAAAATCACCGGGGTTGGATGCGGCATGAGGTTTTGCGGACTCGAGGTGGAGGCTTATTCCGGTTTCAAAGTCAATGAACGCCCCTTGGCCTTTTTTTGGGAAGGCCGCAAGATCGTCGTGTCCGAGGTCCTGGATCGTTGGTTTGAGGGCGGACGGACCGAACGGGATCAGCGGCTGGATTATTTCAAGGTGCGGACCAGGGACGGCGAGGAGTATATCCTTAGGTATAACGGCTTGTTCGACGCCTGGTCGCTTCTAGTCAGGTAAGCCGATGAGCCGCGGTTCGCCCGGGCTTTTCAGGGATAAATAGCCGCTTGATTCCTCGCCGCCGGCCGCGGCGGGCTTCAATGCGCTGATCGGAGGCGGTCGACGCCCCGCGAGGTTTGCTTGGAAAAACCCAAGGCCTATAACAAGATCATCAATTCGTGGTGCATGTATGACTGGGCCAATTCGGCCTTCGCCTGCACCATCATGGGCGCCGTTTTCCCTCCCTTTTATCGCTCCCTGGTCATCAAGGCCGGCCTGCCGTCCCATGAGGCCACGGCGTATTGGGGGTATACCGCGGCGCTGTCATTATTGCTGATCGCCCTGGCCGGCCCGGTGTTGGGGGCCATTTCCGACTACACCGGCGGGAAAAAGCGCTTCGTCGGCTTCTTCGCCGGGTTGGGAATCCTGTCCACGGCGGCCATGATCCTGACCGGGGACGATGACTGGCTGCTGGCGTCGATTCTTTTCTTCGGCGGCGACCTGGGGTTTGCCGGAGGCAATGTTTTTTATGAGTCGTTGCTGCCCCACATCGCCCGGCGGAACGATATCGATCAGATTTCCACCAGGGGATACGCCCTGGGGTACGTCGGCGGCGGAGTGTTGCTGATTATAAATGTGCTGTGGATCATGCACCCGGGTTTTTTTGGACTCCCGGACGCCGGTTTCGCGGTGCGGGCCTGCTTTCTCAGCGTGGCGGTCTGGTGGGCCGGGTTTTCCATTCCGTTTTTTCGAAACGTGCCCGAGCCGCCGGCCGCCTTTGGCGGAGGCGACCATAAAAACCCGGTGCGGCACGGCGTTCGGCGCTTCGTCTCCACCATGAAGGATGTCGCCAAGTACAAACAACTCCTCATTTTTCTGGCGGCCTTCTGGGTTTACAACGACGGCATCGGGACGATCATCAAGATGGCCACGGCCTATGGCGATGAAATCGGGATAAAAATGACCGACCTGATCATCGCCCTGATCATCACTCAATTCGTGGGCATTCCCTTTTCCTTTCTGTTCGGTTCGCTGGCAGGCAGGATCGGCGCCAAGCGCTCGATCCTGTTGGCCCTGGCCGTGTATACCCTTATCTCCATCGCCGGTTACTACATGCGGACGGCGCTTCATTTTTACCTGCTCGCCTTTTTCGTCGGGACGGTTCAGGGCGGCAGCCAGGCCTTGAGCCGGTCGGTGTTCGGGACCATGGTTCCTCGCCACAAGACCGCCGAGTTTTTCGGCTTTTTCAGCACCAGCGCCAAGTTCGCCGGCATAGTCGGACCGGCCCTGTTCGGCCTGGTCAGCCAAATGACGGGCAATAGCCGCTTGAGCATCATGTCCCTGGTGGTCTTTTTTGTCGTGGGCGGCCTGATCCTGACCCGGGTCGACGTGGCGGAAGGGGTGCGCGCGGCCAGGCAAACCGAGGCCGAGGCCGGTCTGGCGGAGTGGGGCGGGGACCGCCTTGACAGCCCCGGGACGTTTTAATATAAACCCGTAAGCAAGACATGACCCGAGGGACAGGCCCCCCGTCGGCCGCAAATTCATCGGCCCTATGAGGATAAATGGCTCCAAGAGATTATTACGATATATTGGGGGTTGACCGACAGGTCAGCCCGGAGCAGTTGAAAAAAGCCTACCGCAAGCTGGCGGCTCAATACCACCCCGACCGAAACCAAGGGAACAAGGAGGCGGAGGAGAAATTCAAGGAACTCAGCGAAGCCTACGCCGTCCTTAGCGACGCGGGCAAGAGGCGCAATTACAATAGGTTCGGCCACGCCGGATTCAGGCAGCAATATAGCCGGGAAGACATCTTCAACAACTTCGACCCGGCCGATCTATTTCGGGAATTCGGGATGGGCGAGGACGTTTTTTCTCAATTTTTCACCGGCAAGGGTCGGGCGGGAAGAAGACCTCGAGCCAAGTCGGCTCGAACCAAGGGCGGGGCCGGGTTCTTTGGGGATTTCGGAGAGAATTATTCCCCGCCGCCGCCCAGAAGGGGAACTGACTTGTCCTTTGACCTGCACATCAGCCTGGCCGAGGCCGTGTTCGGCGCGGAACGCTTGATCGCCTTCAATTCCTCCGACGGGGTCGTCAAAATCACCGCCAAGGTCCCGCCGGGAGTGACCACCGGGAAAAAGCTTCGCTTGTCCGGCCAGGGATATCCCAGCCCTCAAGCCGGCGGTCCACCGGGAGACCTCATGGTCAATATCCTGGTGGACCAGCATCCGGTTTTTTCCAGGGAAGGGGACGACTTGGCCATGGAAGTGGAAATCCGGCCCACCCAGGCCCTGCTCGGGACCAGCGTCCAAATTGAAACCTTGGAAGGCAAAACCTTGAATCTGAAAATCCCGTCCGGCGCCGGCTCCCATAGCCGTCTCCGGGTCAAGGGGTTTGGGGCCTTGCGGCTGGGAAGCGGCGGCAGGGGAGATTTATTCGTTCGGGTCCTGGTGTCCTCTCCGGAAAAACTGACTCCCAGGCAGGAAGAACTGATTCGGGCCTTGGCCGAGGAAGGGCTTTAGGCCCCACGGTCGGCGCCCGCGGCGTCAAGGTAGTTTTCGCCGGAATCCAGCGCCTCCAGCTCTATTCGGCTTTTTCCCCTGACTTGGCTCCGCGACGTAGAAGCGCCCGTGATCGCCCACGCGGCGGGGGAGGTTTTTTTGGAGGACAATTTCCCTGAAAATTCAAGGTTTTTTTACGCCGCACAGGACCTGAGGTTTCTCCTGGGGCGGGATTACCCTCGTCCGGGCGCCTTGACCTTTGTGGGCAACAGGTATCAACTGGCCAAGGACTTGCGTGACATTTTAAACCGGGGGGTCTATCCCGACGGGGAAGCCGCGGCGCGCCGGAGCAAGCTTCTCGCCCCTGACCGAATTCGGGGCCGGGGAGTGGGTATTGACGGGCATAATGTCTTGATTACCCTCGAAAGCGCCTTGTTGGGACGCACCTTGGTGGAATGCGACGATGGGTTGATCCGGGACACGGCCGGACTTCATGGTTCGTACCGACCTTCCGAGGCCACGGAAACGGCCATTGACCTGATCGTGGATTTTTTGATCAAACAAGGCGTCAAGGGGGTTTTATTCCTTCTCGACGCCCCGCTGACCTTCAGCGGAGAAACCGCGGCCCAAGTCAACGCCGTCCTGGCCGGGCGGGGGCTCATGGGCCGGGCCAGGGCCGTACCCATTCCGGAAATGGAATTGAACGTTTTTTCCGGCCCCGTCGCCACCAGCGATTCGGTTTTGATTGACCAGGTCCCCGAGCCGTTTGACTTGGCCGGTTGGATCATTCGGGAAATAATACCTCCGGAAGCCTTGATGCGCCTGCGTCCATCCGTCGGCTTCCGGAATGGCGGGAAGGTTGCATGAGTAAGGCTTTCGGTATTTTCTCCGGCGGGTTGGACAGCATCCTGTCGACGCTTGTTCTGAAAAAACTCGGCGTCGAAGTGACGCTGCTGACCTTTTCCACTCCTTTTTTCGGTCCCGAAAAAGCGATCGAATCCGCCGCGACGATCGGAATGACCACGAGAATTGTCGATATCACGGACAAGCATTTTGAAATGATGAAAAAGCCCAGGCATGGGTTCGGGCGGAACATGAACCCCTGCATCGATTGCCACGCCCTGATGTATCGTGAAGCCGGGCAAATAATGGAGCGGGAAGGCGGGGACTTTCTTTTTTCCGGCGAAGTCTTGGCCCAGAGGCCCAAAAGCCAGAACCGCCGGGCCTTGGATATCGTGGCCGGGGAATCCGGTTACGGCGATAAAATCCTCCGGCCTCTTTCAGCCAAGGCCCTGCCGCCCACCAGGATGGAGATCGAGAACCTAGTGGACCGGGAGAGGCTGTTGGGCTTGACCGGGCGAACCCGAAAACCCCAGATCGAACTGGCGGCCCGCTTTGGCGTGGCGAATTTTCCGGCCCCCGCCGGGGGCTGCCTGTTGACCGACCCCAATTATTCTCGTCGTCTGAAGGAATTGGCGACCGCCGCGGGGGAACTGATCGTCCGGGACGTGGAGCTTTTAAAATGGGGCCGGCATTTTCGTTTGCCGGGATTCGGAAAAATCGTGGTGGGCCGAGACCGTCTCGAAAACGAGGCCATCGAGCGTCTCGCCGGTCCCGATGATTTGCTTTTCAAGGTCGCCGAAGCTCCCGGGCCGTCTGTTTTGGCCCCGTACGCCGGGCTTTTATCCGACGCCGCCCGGGCCGGCGACGGCTTCCAACTGGCCGCCGCCATCGCCGTATCCTACAGCGACGCCGCCGATGACCGGGCCTGGCGGGTCCGAGTGATCGGGTCGGGGCCGGAGTTGTCTGTTTCCAGCGGCGGCCTGCCCAAAAACGATTTCGCGCGGCTGATGATTTAAGCCTTCCGGGGCCTCCCGACCTGTTCCGACCGGCGCGGCGCGGGGGAAACCTCGCCTTGGGCCGCCGCTGATTGTTTTCGCCCCCGGGTGTGACGCCGTGTTTAAAGTCCATGTGGAAGAAGCCTCGCCTTGGGCCGCCGCTGATTGTTTTCGCCAGCCGGGTGTGAAGCCGTGTTTAAAGTCCATGTGGAAGAAGCCTCGCCTTGGGCCGCCGCTGATTGTTTTCGCCGGCCGGCGTTTTTTTGGCGGTCCCAGCCCTTCCCTTGTCCTTCGCTTGGTCTCCCTTCTTGCTTACACGTTAAGTTTATGTTAAATCCCGGTTACAAAAATATGTCGGGAAACCTGGCCCTGTTCCACCCTAGCCGCCAGGGCGCCCGAAGTTCGCGGGAGCGAAAATAGCCTTTCCGGAGATTTTTCATGGATTATAAAATGGTGATTTTTCACACCGTCGGCGGCCTGGGCCTGTTTTTGTTCGGCATGAGGATGATGTCCGAGAGCCTGCAGAAAGTGGCCGGGGACCGCATGCGGAAAATATTGGAGGCCGTTTCGGCCAACCGGGTGGTGGCCTGCATTACCGGCGCCGTGGTCACGGGGCTGATTCAGAGTTCCAGCGCCACCACGGTCATGCTGGTGGGCTTTGTCAACGCCGGCCTGATGACCATGGTTCAGGCCACGGGCGTGGCCTTGGGCGCCAATATCGGGACGACCTTCACCGCCCAGCTTATCGCCTTCAAGGTCACCGACGCGGCCCTTCCGGCCATCGCCTTGGGAGTGGTCCTCCGGCTTTTCGGGAAAAAACGCCGGTCCCGGGAAATCGGCGGGACCATCCTGGGTTTCGGGCTTCTTTTTTACGGCATGGTCGTCATGAACATGGGCGTATCGCCCTTGAAGGATTCTCCCGTATTCGTCGATTTTTTCACAAGGTTCCAGGCGGATAGCCTTTCCGGCATCATCCTCTGCGTCCTGGTGGGGGCCGGCGTGACCATGCTCCTGCAAAGTTCCAGCGCCACGGTGGGGTTGACCATGACCCTGGCCACCCAGGGCCTGTTGTCCTTTCCCGGCGCCGTGGCCCTGATTTTGGGGGATAACATCGGCACCACCATCACCGCCGAGCTTTCCTCGATCGGCACGGACGTCAAGGCCCGCCGGACCGCCCGGGCCCACACCCTGTTCAACGTCCTGGGCGTTTGCTACATGGTGGTCCTTTTCCCCTACTTTCTGTCGCTGGTCACCTGGACGACGCAATTTTTTTTGAACCTGGGGTCGCCGGACCTGGTCCTCGGCGGAGAAAAGCCGAACATCGCCCGGTACCTGGCCAACGCCCACACCATGTTCAACCTGGTCAACGCCATGTTTTTTTTGTGTTTTTTGCGCGCACTGGTCAGAGTGGCCGAAATTATCACCCCCGACAAGGAAAAGAGGGGCGAGCAGGAGCTTTTCAAGCCCCAATACCTCGATTTCCACTTCATTGAGCTGGCCCCGGTGGCCCTCAAGCAGGCCCGCCAGGAAATCATCCGCATGGGGGACATCGCCCACGACCTCTTGAGCGGCGTCGTGGGGGCCCTGGAAGAGCGAAAAATGAAAAACCTGGGCGGGTGGCGGCGCAAGGAGGACGCCCTGGACAGCCTGCAACGGGAAGTGACCAATTTCCTGATCCAAGCGTCCCAGCAGGAAATAAGTTTCGAGGAATCAAAGGAAATTTCGTCCTTGATCCGCATGACCAACAATTTCGAGCGGATCGGCGATTCCGCCGAGAACGTCGCCGAGTTGATCGAGGAAATGATCGAGAACGACCTGCGCCTGACCCCCGAGGGCGTCGGCGATTACAGGGAAATTTCGGCGCGGTCGGTCGACTTCCTAAAATTCCTGATCGAAAGCATGAAGTCGGGCCACGACCCCCACTTTATGGAAAAAGCCCGGGAATTCGAAAATTCCATAGACTTCATGCGGGAAGATATGCGCGAAAAGCACTTGGTGCGCCTGCGGGCCGGCGCCTGCTCCCTGGACCCCGGTCTTATCTTTACGGACATGCTCAATCACTTTGAAAAGATCGGCGACTACTGCTTCAACGTGGCCCAGGCCGTGGCCGGAGTAAAATAAGCGCCGGGCCGGCGGTCTTTTGCTTGTCATTTTCATGACGAAAAGACCGGCGCTGGGAACATTGTCGGTTGATTGAAACCTTTTTGTAACACACACCGGGAAAAATAACGGTTTAAGGGTCTTTCCGGGACCGACCCGAAAGACCCAACATGAAAACGTCGCGAGGCAACCATAAGTGCAACCAAAAATCTTGGTGGTGGAAGACGAAAAGGATATTTCCGACCTGATCGAGTACAGTCTCGAGCAAGCCGGCTATAAAGTACTCTCCACTGAAAATGGAAACGAAGCTTTCGAGTTGATCAAAAAGGACCCCCCCGACCTGGTGGTCTTGGACCTGATGATCCCGGGCATGAACGGCAAGGAAGTCTGCCGGCGGGTCCGCCAGGAAGAGGCGCTCCGTAAAATCCCCATAATCATATTGACGGCCAGGGCCGAGGAAGTGGACCGGATCGTCGGATTCGAGATCGGCGCCGACGACTACATGACCAAGCCCTTCAGTCCGCGGGAATTGACCCTTCGAGTCGGGGCGATTTTGCGACGGACCCAGGAACAACCGGAAACTCCGGCCGCCATTCGTTTCCCGGGGTTGCTGATCGACCCGGAAAGACATTTCGTGGAAGTCGACGGCGAGGAGGCCGTCCTGACCGCCACGGAATTCAAGCTCCTGTATCACCTAGCTTCCCGGGTGGGCCGGGTCCAGACGCGGGAGATGCTGCTGGACGATGTTTGGGGGTATCCCTACGAGGGATACGCGCGAACGGTCGACACCCACGTTCGTCGCTTGAGGAAGAAACTGGGCAGCCAGAAGGACCGCATTGAAACCATCAGGGGCGTTGGTTACCGGTTTTTCGAGGAAAAATGAAAATGCGCCTTTCATTCCGGGGCCGGATTTTCGGCGCGTCGATTCTCGTGGTGCTCTGCACCATGGCCTTTGTCGCCGCGTACCTTCATCGGTCCCTGCGCGACCAGATGATATCCCAGTCCGGCCAAGCGCTTCAAAAGGACATCATTCTTCTCCATGAAATGATTCCCGATGGGTGGTCTCCGGACGAACCAACCGTCAAGACCGACTCCCTGGCCGATTTTCTGGGGGCCAAATTGGGACTGCGGGTCTCCATCATTTCCACGGACGGCATTGTCCTGGGCGACTCCATGGTCTCCCTCCCTGACTTGGCCAAGCTCGAAAACCACGCTCATCGTCCGGAAATAATCGAGGCCGTCGACAAAAAAATAGGCTGGGGCCTGCGTCAGAGCGGCACCGTCGGCCTAGACCTCCTGTATGTCGCCGCGACGCTCCGGAGCAAGACCGATCGCCCCTTTATCCTGCGTATCGCCATGCCGCTGTCCGACCTCGATCAAAATCTTACCCGGGTCAGGAAGATGGTGTTTTGGGCCTCCCTGTTGGGCGTGGCGTTATCCCTGGGAGTCGCCTTTTTCTTGTCGATTCAGGTTTTCCGTCCGGTCAAGGAACTGACCCGGGTCGCGGCGGCCATTTCTTCCGGGGACCTGACCCAACGCCTGAGGCGCTACCCCAACCACGAAATCGGGGAGTTGGGCCGGGCCTTCGATCGGATGACCGACCACTTGCAAAAAGAGATCGAGGAAGTGACCCGGGCCAGGGATCGGTTGGAAGCGATCCTCCGGGGCATGGTCGAAGGCGTGTTGGTGACCGATGGTTCGGAGAGGATCACCTTGGTCAACTCGGCCCTGAAGCGGATGCTCGATATCCGGACGCCCCCGCTGGGCCTGATGCCTTATGAAATTATCCGCAACGCCGATCTGATGGACGCCCTCAAGGCCGTCAACGTGGGCGGGGGCGCGGTCTCGCTGGAGATTCGCGTTTTTAACCCCAAGCCCAGGACCTTGCAGGTGGAGGCGGCGGCCTTGCCCGGCGAGGGCCGTCGGTTCGGGGTCGTGGCCGTCTTTCATGACATCTCCGAGAGGAAGAGGGTCGAGGAGATGCGGAAGGACTTCGTGGCCAATGTCTCCCACGAACTCAGGACCCCCCTGGCGGCCGTCAAGGGCGCGGTGGAAACCCTCATGGACGGGGCCTTGGACAACCCGAAATTTTCCCGCAAGTTCATTGAAATAATCGACCGGCATGTCGAACGCCTGGAAAATATAGTGCTCGATCTTCTGGAATTGGCCCGGCTGGAATCCAAGGAGCTTCAGGAAAAAGGCGAGCTCGTTTCGATTCCGTCATTGATCGAGTCGGCCATGGAAGCCGTTTCCGAGCTGGCCGAGAAAAAGAACGTGGTCATGAAAGCGGACCTGTCCGGGGAAGAGGTGCAAATACTGGGTGAACGCCGCCGCCTGGAACAGGCCGTCGTGAATCTTCTGGAAAACGCCGTGAAGTACACGGGACCCGCCGGACGGGTTGGACTAAAATGCTCCGTTACTAATGGCAAGGTCGAGATTGCTATCTCCGACACCGGCGTCGGTATTTCCTCCGAGCATCTCCCCAGGATTTTCGAGCGGTTTTACCGCGTGGACAAAGACCGCTCCCGGGACGCCGGCGGGACCGGACTGGGCCTGTCCATTGTCAAGCACGTGGCCCAGGCCCACGGCGGCGAAGTGAAGGTCGAGAGCTTTCCCGGCAAGGGCAGCGTTTTCACCATCATCCTGCCGGCCGCGCCTCCTCGGTCGGCGTCTTCGTGACGGCTGGACGATCCTTTTGACTCCTTACCGGCGGCGGCGGGGGCATCATGCCCGCCGCCGCTATCCCGTCCAAGACCCCTAGCCTTCTTGCGTCCCCCTTGCCGCCGCGGCCCAGTTGGCGTCTTAACCTACTGTTAAATATATATAAAAAACTCGATCCAGGTATTTTTCCCTCATGACGTCGTCCCGCGAAAACCCGTAATGTAAAAAAAGTCGCCGCTCTCCATCCTTTTTTTAACCTTCCGTTTCTTGTCGTGTCCCCGCCATGCGGTTGTAACAATCGAGGTTTAGATTCCATTCAACTTTGGAAACGAGCCGGGGAGAAACCCGGCTCACGAAATTAAATCAGGCATGATTATCCTAGGAGGAAAAGTAATGAGGATTTTGAAAACTTTAGCCATTGTCGCGATTGTTCTGGGGCTTATGAGCGGCGCCGCCCTGGCCCAGGAAAAGAAGATCACCATGACCGGGTCCACCACGGTCCTGCCCATCGCCCAGAAGGCGGCGGAAAACTACATGAAGATGCATTCCGACGTCAACATCTCCGTTTCCGGCACCGGGTCCGGCGACGGCGTCAAGGCCATCATCGACGGCACGGCCGATATCGGCAACTCTTCGCGTGATATGAAGGACAAGGAAAAGAAGCTGGCCGAGTCCAAGGGCGTAGCCCCGGTCCGCCACACCGTGGCCCTGGACTGCATTGTGCCGGTGGTGCATCCCTCCAACCCCGTCTCCGCCCTGACCACCGCGCAGATGAAGGACATTTATGCCGGCAAGGTCAAGAACTGGAACGAAGTCGGCGGCGAAGACAAACCGATCGCGGTCATTTCCCGCGATTCCAGCTCCGGCACCTTTGAAGTCTGGAATGAAAAGGTCCTGGAAGGCGAGAAAGTCCGTCCCGACGCCCAGCTCCAGGCTTCCAACGGCGCCGTGGCCCAGGCCGTGGCCGGCAACAAGTTCGCCATCGGGTACGTGGGCATCGGGTACCTCAATCCCAGCCTCAAGGCCTTGACCGTCAACGGCGTCGAGGCTTCCGCCCAGACCGCCAAGGACGAATCCTATCCGGTCGCCCGGGCCCTGTACATGTTCACCGCCGGCGAGCCCACCGGCGAGGTCAAGAGCTTCCTGGATTTCGTCAAGAGCCCCGAGGGCCAGAAGGTCGCCGAGGAAGAAGGGTTTGTCTCCGCTTATTAAGATCGATTAGGGAACCGGGGCGGCGCCTGCCGGGGCCGACCCCGCTCCCGGGTTACCCGGGACCCGCGGACGAAATGTCCACCGGTCCCGGCCGCGCTTCAAGAGATGTCGTCAGGCCGGCCCTGTAACCTTTTTGGGGGGAGATGGGCGGTAGGTATTGGAGAACAAAGGAAACATGAGTTATTCTGACACAGTTTTAGAAAACGCGACGCCCTTTCCGGAGGCGGTAGCGTCGGAAACCAGGGTTTCCATTGACTTGAAGCCTTACTCCGAGAGAGGCGATTTGGCGGTCAGAAGGTTTTTTTTGATCGTGGCCTTTTTCTCGGTTTTTATAATGGCCCTGATAATGCTCTTTCTTTTCCAGGAAGGCGTCGGCCTGTTCTGGTCCGCGGACCCCGATCATGTCACCGTGGGAATTCGCGACTTTCTTTTCGGCCGGGAATGGTACCCCACCTACGACCCGCCCGATTTCGGGGTCCTGGCCCTTATCGTGGGTTCCTTGTCCGTCACCCTCGTTTCCTCGCTGATCGCCGTCCCGCTAGGGGTCGGCGCGGCCCTGTACCTGGGCGCGGTGGCTCACCCCAAGATCAGGGAATGGGTTAAGCCGGCCGTGGAGCTCCTGGCCAGCCTGCCTTCAGTCGTTTTGGGGTTCGTGGGCATGGTCGTCGTGGCCCCGCACCTGCAGGAGCTTCTGGACATCCCCACGGGCCTGAACATTTTCAACGCTTCCGTCATGTTGGCCTTGATGGCCATCCCGACCATCACCAGCATCTCGGAGGACGCCCTGCATAACGTGCCCCAGGACCTGTTGGAAGCCTCGTACGGCCTGGGGGCCACCCAATGGGAGACGCTGTGGAAAATCCAGATTCCCGGGGCCTTTTCCGGGATCGGAACAGGCGTGATCCTGGGGATGTCCCGGGCCATGGGCGAGACCATGGTCGTTCTGATGGTCGCCGGCGGGGCGGCCCAGATTCCCGGAAGCATTTTCGATTCCGTCCGTCCCTTGCCGGCGACCATCGCGGCGGAGATGGGCGAGACTCCCTTCGGCAGCGAACATTACCATTCCCTGTTCGCCATTGGCATTGTCCTGTTTTTTTCCACCTTGCTGTTCAACCTGGCGGCCGCGTACCTGTCACGCCGTTTTCAGCAGAAAGGCTCGGCCACCTTATGATATTATCCGCCGGTTCGATCGCGCGGCGAAGGTTGACCCAGACGATCGCCTTCAACACCTTCAGGTTCGCCACCGGGCTGGTGGTGCTCGCCCTGGGGGGAGTGCTGTTCTTCATTTTTTATAATGGCATATCCGCCATCAGTTGGACGTTCCTCACGGACGTTCCCCGGGACGCCATGACCAAGGGCGGCATCTTTCCGGCCATTGTCGGAACATTGTGGTTGACCTTGGGCGCGGTCATGGCGGCCCTGCCCCTGGGGATCGGCACGGCCATCTATCTCAGCGAGTACGCCCGGGACGGCAAGGCCTTGGCCTTGATTCGATTGGGAGTGGCCAACCTGGCCGGGGTCCCCTCGGTGGTCTTCGGCTTGTTCGGAATGGCCTTGTTCGTGGGTTTTTTTCAATTCGGAAAAAGCATCCTCTCGGGCTCCCTGACCCTCGGACTTCTGATTCTACCCACCATCGTGAGCGCCGCCGAGGAAGCCCTGCGGCAAGTGCCGGCCACTTTCCGGGAAGCTTCCCTGGGATTGGGCGCCACCAGGTGGCAAACTATCTGGCGGGTGGTCCTGCCGGCGGCCCTGCCCGGCATTCTGACGGGCAGCATCCTCGGCGTGGGCCGGGCGGCCGGGGAAACGGCCCCGATCATGTTCACCGCCGCCGCCTTTTACACCCTGCGCCTGCCCGGGTCGCCCTTCGACGAAGTCATGGCCCTGCCCTACCATATCTACGTCCTGGCCACGGCCGGCACTCATATTGACCAGACCCGTCCCATGCAGTATGGCACGGTCATGGTCCTGATAACCATCGTGCTCGGGTTATGCCTTTCGGCCATAATTCTCCGGGCGCGGATGAGACGGAAAAAAAGATGGTAACCACTAACAACGGTAACGGCGCCGAACCGATAATAATCGTTCGCGATCTTAATTTTTACTACGGAGATTTCATGGCCCTCAAGGGGGTCAGCCTCGACATCATGCGCAACCGGATCACGGCCTTGATCGGGCCGTCGGGTTGCGGTAAATCCACTTTTCTGCGCCTGCTTAATCGCATGAACGACCTGATTCCCAAGACCCGGGTGGAAGGCGTTCTCAATTTCGACGGCGCCAGCATCTACGGACCCGGCGTCGATCCGGTGGACGTCCGGAGACGCATCGGCATGGTCTTTCAAAAACCCAACCCCTTTCCCAAATCCATTTTCAACAACGTGGCCTACGGACCGCGGCTGCAAGGGATTCGAGAACGGGCCAGACTAGACGAAATAGTGGAAAAAGCCCTTAAGGGGGCCGCCTTGTGGGATGAAGTATCCGGGATATTGAATCAGTCCGCCATGGAGCTTTCCGGGGGCCAGCAACAACGGTTGTGCATCGCCCGCGCCTTGGCCATGGAGCCGGAAGTCCTGTTGATGGATGAACCGACCTCGGCCTTGGACCCCATCGCCACTTCCAAGATAGAAGAACTTGTTACGGAACTTAAAAAACGGTATACTCTGGTGATTGTCACCCATAACATGCAGCAGGCCGCCAGGGTCTCCGACCTGACCTGTTTTTTTTACATGGGCCAATTGATCGAAGTCGGACCGACCGAACAAATTTTCACCAGGCCTCGGAAGGAACAGACCGAGCAATATATCACCGGACGTTTTGGTTGATGAGGGACAAAGACGTGATTATAAGTCAGTTGCAAACAGAGATCGACAGAATCAAGGAAGATATCCTTAAAATGGGGGGACTGGTCGAGGAAGCCCTCGAAGACGCCACCAAGGCCCTGGCCGACCGTGACGAGGTCCTGGCCAAATCCGTGATACAAAAAGACAGGCGGGTCAACGAACTGGAAAATTACATCGACGCCTTCTGCATCAGGGTAATCGCCACTAAGCAGCCCGTGGCCGCCGATCTCCGGCTTTTGACGGCTTGCCTGCGCATCTGCAGCAGCTTGGAGAGAAGCGGGGACCAGGCCGTCAACCTTTCCCAGCGGACCCTGGCCCTGTGCGAGCTGGCCCCCATGGAAACCGTCTTGCCCTCCCTCTTGCAAATGGCCGAGCTGGGTAAGGAAATGACCCGCAAGGCCCTTGACGCCTTTGTCCGGCGGGACGTGGCCCTGGCCAGGGAAGTGTGCTGCCAGGATGACGAAATGGACGACCTCAATCGTCAGGTCCTGGAGGAAATGCTGGGCTGGATGATGGACGAAAAAAGATTGGTCCGCCGGGGAGTCGAGTTGATACTGGCTTCCAGGCATTTGGAAAGGGTCGGGGACCAAGCCACGAACATGGCGGAGGAAGTCGTGTTCATGGTGGAAGGGAACATTATCAGGCATCAAGCCGACGAAGCCTGCCGCCCGGCCGAAAAGAGGGCCTGAGTTCCAGCCGGTTTTCTCCGACTTCGCGATGCAAGGTGGGTCGTCCCGGCCCGCCTTGTTTTTATTTACGCCGATTCCATGGTGATGGCGCCTGAATCGGCCTCGGCCCGCCCGGAACCTACCGCGCCCGGGTCGGTCCAAAACCGCCGGTCGGAGGCGTCCGCTTCTTCCCGGCCCATCGCCCTAATGGTTCGGCTGTTCGTTTATTTCGGGCGCGGCAGGATAATGTCGATGGTGGTTCCCTTGTTCGGTTCGGATTCGATCCACATTCGACCCTGGTGGTTCCGACAGACCCAGTAAGCCTTGGTCAATCCATACCCGCCGCCCCTGGCTTCCGATTCCGCCACGTTTGACCCGCGAAATCCGAAGCGGACCACATTGTCGAGGTCGTCTTCGGGAATTCCGCGACCATTGTCCGAAACGGTCAGCTTGAGCTCGCCTTCCCCCTCGATCAACGACACTCGTATGACTCCTCCGGGAGCGGTGTATTTCCTGGCGTTGGCGGTCAGGTCTCGTAACACGTCGATCATCACCAGCGGAACGAGAATCCGGCCGTCGGGTCGGCCCACCGCGGTCAGGTCCACTAAATAATCGTTGCGACCCTGTAGGTCCCGGTCGAAGACGACGTTGTATCGGCCGCGGCTGTTTTGGGCCATGGCCTCCAAGACCCGCTTCAGGCCCAGTTCGATAATCTTGAGGGAAACCAGCCGCCAGCCATCCTTGGTTTGCATCCTGTCGAGGTATTCCTTGACCCTCTCGTCCACGACTTCCAGGATTCGTTCGACATTGGCCCTGGATTGGGCCAGCAGCCCGGCATGTTCCGACGACGTTGGGCGCGTTGAAATTACGTCCTGGATGTTTTTTAGAATTCCGGCGCCGTTGGCCGGCCAATTTCCCAGGATCGTTTCGGCCCGGGACCGGTTATCGATGGATTTGAGCAGTTCATCGCAAACGTCGAGGCTTTCTTTAAAAAGCGCCTTTTCGCCCATGATGGCGCCCAGGAATTGCAATTCTCCGAAAAGAATCGTCATGAGGTTGTGAAAACTATGCAGGTCAATTTGAGCCGACTGCTTTTCCGTTAAATCGAGATTGCATTTTATTTCAACTTTTTTCATTTTTTCTCCGGAACCGAAAAAGATGGCGTTATCGTTATCTTACTGGAAAAGTCCCGCCGGCTTGTTCCCGGCGACCGGCGCGGGCGGCTTCAATTGAGCGGCGTCCAGGTGGAAAGGCCGCGACTTTTTTCCTGATTTCATTTTAACAAATTTGAAGGGGAAAGGAAACGCGCCCCCTTTACCAATTTACATGTTTGGCCTGAAAGGGGCGGGCCGGGCCCCCGGCCCGCCGAGTCTGACCCGCCGATGGCCGGCCGGAAGCGGTAAAACTAGGAATTGGGGCTTGACTGGACCCCTCGGCTGACTTTAAGTTCTAAGTGTGATTAGATACTCCAGCCGGGTAAAAAGGCCGGAGAGCATGGTCTTCCCCATGTCTTGGCGAAGCTCCCGGAGGCGCGCGCGGGGCCGCGATTGTTAGCGGTAAAAATGTGGCGGTAATGTTCAGGTTTCGGGAAATATTGGACCGGGCCATGTCCGACCGGAGGTTGAAAAAATGAAGTTCGGCCTGTTTTTTACCTTGATACTAACGATCTGTCTAGGTTTTCTTGCGGCGGCCGGGCCCCTTGGCGCCGAGGGTGGCGCCGCCGTCATGCAGGTCTTGAACGCCTCCATTTGCCGGGATGTCGTCGACCGGGCGCCGGTTAAGTCCGGGCAAGTCTTTCCCGCCGACGTGGGCCGGCTTTTTTGCCTGACCAAATTTTATACCGACCAATATCCCACCCAAGCGACCCATGTCTGGTATTACGGCAATTCCGAACGAGCCAGGATTACCCTTCCGGTCCGTTCGTCACCCTGGACCACCTACAGCTCCAAAACGATTTTTCCCCATGAGACCGGAGATTGGCATGTGGTTATCTTCGGGCCGGACGACCGGGTGTTGCAGACCTACCAATTTAAAATCACGGCCCTCCAATAACTGGAGGACCGGAGCGTCCGGCCGCGTCAAAGGTGACCGAATTTTTTGAGGGCGGCCAGAAGCGGCGTTCCCTTCCGGATGTCATCCCGGGCTTGTTGGTCCTTGTCGGCCCAGTTGGAGGTGCGTTCCAGGAATTCATCGACCAGGTCCCCGGGGATGACCATGACGCCGTCGTCATCGACCACGATCAGGTCGCCCGGGTTAACGGCGATCCAGCTTTCCAGGGCCCCCCTGACCAGCGCCCGCTTTTGGATTTCCGTGACCCGCCAACGCCCGATGGCCTGGCAGGGCGTGCGATACCGGGCCATCACCGGCAACCCCAATTGCGCCAGATAGGCCGTGTCCCTGACGCCGCCGTCCACCACCACGCCGGCGCAGCCTCGCGATTTCATGGCTTCCGCAAGTAAATCCCCGAAGCAGCACACCCCGCGGATATCGCCGCCGGCCCACACCGGAACAACCCCCGGCGGCATGTCGTCGATGGCTTGCAGCTTTTTAATATCCCCGCCGCCGTCCGACCAGCGGCGGGTTTCCCCGGTAATGGTGTAGGCCGGGCCGGCAAACCCCTTCCCGGGCCCGAGGAGGGGAAAGAGGGCGGGGTCCAAGGCGAGCGGGACCTTGCCAATAAGGTCGAATACATCCGATATCACCGCCGTTCCGGCGGAAAGAAGCCTCCCGGCTTTTTGTTCGTCGATCATGAAAAACCTCCTTGTCAACTCCCGGTTTATCCCAGCCTGTTCTTGCCCGCTGGAAAAAGCTTGCTTCTTTCCTCGTGAAGCATTTCTTCCAGGTGTTCTTCCATCTTCTCGATGTTCTTGGAAAATTTGCGATCCTTTTGCAAATAGAGGTCCGTATCCAATTGTTCCAGGGCGTCGGCGCTTTCCCCGCCCGGTTCCACCGAGTGAAGGCCGATGCTCACCCGGTACGGCGTTTCGGGGTTGAGGCTGTTCTGGTATTCGATTCTTTTGAGAATACGGTCGCGGACTTCATTGGCCTGGGTCTTGGACGTATTGGGCATCAAGACCACGAATTCATCTCCGCCGTACCTGAACACCACATCCACCTTCCTGACGCAGGAGGTGAGAAGCTCCACCAGGTTCCTCAGGACCGCGTCTCCGGCTGGATGTCCATAAGTATCATTAATAACTTTAAAATTGTCGACATCAACCATCAGGAAGGAGAGTGGCATGCTGTAGCGGCGGCACATCTCTATTTCCCGATAGTAGGCCCTCTCGAAGGCCCCGCGGTTACGGGCCCCGGTCAGGGAATCCGTGGCGGCCATCCGTTTCAGGGCCCGAAAATAATACGCCTTTTCAATGGCGATGGCGGCGAAATCGGCTATGGTCGTCAGGATTTTTAGGTCGTAGGGCGTAAAGGACTGGCCGTTCAGCTTATTGATCAGCTCTATGACCCCGAACACTTTGTTGTTGCTGGTCAGGGGCGCTCCAATGATGGATTTGGTCCGAAAACCCGTGAAGCTGTCCACCCGTGGGCTGAACCTCGAATCCTTCGCCACGCATTCCACGATGACCGGCTGGCCGGTTTCGGCAATCCAGCCCGCTACCCCTTCATTGCGGGGAAGACGCAGCCCCTTGAGCTTGTCCGCGTTTTGACCAACCACGACCGTGAAGGTCAGGTCGCCTGTTTGCGGGCATTTCAGGAGAATGGACCAGTTCAAGGGACTGAAAATTTCTCCGATCCGCTGGACAATTTCCTGAAGCGTCTCCTCGATGGTCTTGGCCTTCATAATGGACTTGCCCATCTCGACGAAAAAGGAGAGCCGAACCAAGTCATCGGTTCCGACGGGATTTTCCGATATCCCCATTTTAGTTCCTCATACTGTTTTAATATAATTTCAATTATTTATCTTTACTATCTCACGAATCGACCTTGAGGTCAAGACAAACCGGCCCGGCCGCGGCAAGGCCCGCTCCGGCTTTTTTAAAACCCGCCGTTGACTTTGCCCGGGATTCGTCTTAACTTTAGGAAGTAAAATGGAGGCGCGACGCTCTTAAATGAAACGAATCGCGGCGATTTTTTCACTTTTTTTCCTGCTGGCGACCGGTTGGCCGGCCGGGGGCTCCTGTTGTCGGCCCTCGGGAAATCATTTTCCGGACCACGGGGCCGCTTGCGGCTCGACCGGCCCGGCGGTTTACGACGCCAAGGAAGGTGAATGTTGCGACGCCGGGGTTGGGATGATCGGGCGCCAATGTCGTTTCAAGGCGCGAACCACTCCCGGTTCGCTGCCGGAGTATCTTCACGGCCCGACGCCATTGTCATTTCATTGGGCTTGTATGAAAATGCCCGAAGGGCCTTTTCATTGGTTGTTGTGACCGACATGGCCCGCGGTCATGTCGGTTGGGTTGGGAGATGGTGAAGTCGTGGTCGCGTCCGCCCCGGCTCGGCCGGCGGAGGCCCGCCGCTTCGGGGGCGCGCGGCGCCGGTTTTACCTCAAAGCTGGGCCGCTATTTTTTGCACGGCCAGGGCGAATTCGGAATTAGGTTTTTCGAATAGATAAAGGCGGCCCTGGTCCGCAAGGGAGACGACCTCCGGTTCCAGGGGAATCGAGCCAAGAAAAACCAGGTTCAGGGTTTCCGCGAGAAGCTTTCCGCCGCCGCGACCGAAAAGGTCGGTGGTTTCTCCGCAGTGGGGGCAGATGAAGCCGCTCATGTTTTCCACCACTCCGGCGATTTCCAGGCCGACTTTTTTCAAAAAGCGGATCGATTTTCTGACATCGGCCAGCGAAATTTCCTGGGGCGTGGTGACCACCACGGCCTTGGCGCCCGGAATATGCCTGGCCGCGGCCAGGGGTTCGTCTCCTGTTCCCGGAGGGCTGTCGATAAAGAGGTAGTCAAGTTCGCCCCAGGACACGTCGGAAATGAATTGGCGTATGGCGTTCAACTTTTTGGGGCCGCGCCAAATAACGGCGTCGTCCTTGTCGGCCAGCATGGATTCAATGGAAACCACGAACAGGTTGGGGCCGACGGCCTGGGGACGGATGCTTCTATCGGCTCCAACCTCGATGCGGCCGGCGAGGCCGAGCATGTGGGGGATGCTGGGGCCGTGCAGGTCGATGTCCAGAAGCCCCACCCGGGCCCCGCCGCTCGCCAGGGCCGCCGCGAGGTTCACAGCCACGCTCGACTTCCCCACTCCGCCCTTGCCGCTCATGACCAAATACTTCTTTTTTATCTGGGAAAGCACGGCCCGGATCACCAAGTCCTGTTGGCGTCGCGCTTCGTCTTGTTCGTTCATTTACAACTCCGAAAAACATCGGGCTCGGCGAAAAACCGTTCCCGGAAAAAAGTTGCGGGAGGAAACCCGGGCGGCCGCGAAAAGCGGCGGCGGGGCGATCAGAGCGGACCGAAAGCCCCCGGGGCCAGGGCCAGGGCCTTGTGGAAGATTTTTATGGCGATATCGGGTTGCTTGTACGCGGCCCAGTTTTCCGGAGAAACAAACCGCGCTTCCTCCGCGTCCGTTCCGGGGCGGGGCGGCCGGTCGTCGACTGAACGGCAGAGATAATCCAGGATGACGTAATGGTACAAGGAGACGCCGTTTTCTCCCGGAATTATCCGCTCCACCACTTCCACCAAGGGGCCGACCTCGACGATCAGCCCGACTTCCTCCTCGATCTCGCGGGCCACGCCTTCCGACAAGGTTTCCCCGGTTTTCAACGCTCCGCCCGGAATGGACCAGAGACCCTTGCCGGGCTCTTTTCCTCTTTTGATGAGCAAAATGCTTGGACCGTCGAAGATCAAGCCCCCGACGCCCACGATCGGCCTGGCCGGGTAGCGACGATTATCAGCCGTGATTTTTTGGACCGGGGCTTCCACTTCAATAGCCCAAATCCTGGCCTATCAAAATGACGGCGATGCGTCCCTCGATGAAGGATCGCTCTATCCTAGTGAAGTAATTGCATATCCTGGTCTTGCCCTGGCAGTCGTGGCAGAAGCCGGTCTCCGCGCAGGGGTTTTTCGATTCCAATCTTTTATTGTTCATCGGCCCCGCGATTCGGCTCAAGCGGCTGTAGGCCTCGGGCAGGTCCTTGACGACCTTGTTCATTCCCAGGGCCAGAATGACCTTGTCGGGGCCGAAGATCATTCCCGCCACCCGGTTGCCCATGCCGTCGACATTGACCAGGACCCCGTCCTCGGTCAGGGCGTTGGAGCTGGACACCATGACGTCGGCCAACAACCCTTTTTTACGACGCGCCAAGCCTTCCGCCGGAGTTATCCCGGGCTCGTACGGGTCGATCAGGTTGTACTTGCCGCTGTCGCGGAGATGGGGCTTGACTCCGATCTGTTCCAGGGTTTGGCTGCCGGTGAGGATAACCGCGGCGCCTTCGGGAATCATGGCCAGCACCGCTTTTCCCGCGCCCTCGGCCGTGGCCGCGTAGTGGGCCGCGAATCCCTTTTTTTCCATTTTTTTAATAATGAGTTCGGCTTTTTTTTCGAAAAACCAACTCGCCACCCGGGCGTCGTCCATCTATTTACTCCTTCCAACCGGGTCCATTATTTAGGCCGGTATTATTAATAACCATTTCGGGCGAGTCCGAGCACGGCCGCTCGCCAGGCTTCCCTGGTCGGGCCTCGAAGCGGACCGGAGCACCGCCGCCCGCCTCGCGACTCGACCGGCGCCCCCCGGGAAGAGTCGCGAAGCGGTTCCTTGAAATTAAGTTAGGCCGCTTCCTTTGTCAATGACGCATATTGGACTTTACGGTTAGGCCGGGCCGTGTTATTTTTTCCGCAAGCGACGCGAGGGGAGCGTTTTCCCTCGGGCCGGACCAACCGCGAAAAGGAAGGACATCGTGGACTATCCAGATATTATCGAGAATTTGCCGGATATCGACCTCAAGCTGACCGGGGTTCGAGGGAAACTGTTGCAGGCTGGAGACAAGCAACTGGTGTTTTTCGACATTCAGCCGATCGGCGCCATTCCGCCCCACGCCCACCAGGCTCAGTGGGGGATCGTGATTGACGGCGAAGTGGAATTGACCATCGGCGGCGTCGCCAAAACCTATCGCCAGGGCGATTCCTACTATATTCCGGAAGGCGTGGAGCACAGCGCCAGGATTATTTCCCGGCTCAAGGCTCTTGACCTTTTCGACGAGCCGAACCGGTACCAGCCCAAGAAGGACGAGTAGGGGTTAGTCCGCCGCCGGGCGGCGCCGGCCCGGTCTACTTCAAGGGCAGCCACGGCCACCCCGGGGGAGGCGGCGTTTCAAAGGCGAGGCGCCGGTCCTGGGTCGGATGGACGAATTCCAGGTATTGGGCCAGAAGAGCGATGGAATCCGCCTCGGGCGGGACAGGCGATCCATATTTCGTATCTCCAAAAATTGGAGCTCCCAGATAGGCGAGTTGAGCTCGAATCTGGTGCTTTCGTCCGGTGTGAAGGTCGATTTCCACCAGGCTGGACCGGCGGCCCGTTTGCAAGGTCCGGTAGTCGAGGGAGGCCTGGCGGGCTTGATCCGTTTCCGGATTCACGGGATAGCTTTTCGAACCGTTCCTGACCAGGTAAATTTCCGAACTTCCGGACGAAGGAATCAGCCCGCCCGAGATGACGGCCCAGTATTTTTTCTTTATTGCGCGGTCGCGAAATTGGGCCGACAAGCGGGAGGCCGCCTTGGAGGTCCTGGCCAGGACCACGAGGCCGGCCGCCTGGCGGTCCAAGCGGTGCACCAGGCCTAGAAAGACGGCGCCGGGTTTTTGGTATTTTGTTTTCAGGTATTCCCTGGCCAGGTCCAGCAAGCAGGGGCGGCGGCTGGAATCTCCCTGGGCGAGCAGGCCCGGGGGCTTGCACACAACTAATAGATGATTGTCCTCATACAGGACCAACTTGGAAAAATCGTTCATGATGGGAAGATTATAGACTGGAGGCTTGGTTGTCCGAAAGAAAAAACAAAAGCGAGAGCAAGAAACAGGGGACCGTCCCTCCAAGCCCGGCGGCCATGGCGGATATTTTTCGGTCATGCGGCCTGGCCCTTTCCGAGGGGGAGTTGGCCGCGTTTTGGGCCTTTCACCAACTCCTGCGCGCCCGAAACGTCGAATGCGACCTGACCAGGCTGCACAGCTTCGACGGCATGACCCTGCGGCATTACGTGGATTCGGGCCTCGTCGCCCAAATGTTGGACCTGCCTTCACCGCTGCTGGATATTGGAACCGGCGCGGGCTTTCCAGGCGTTCCCTTGAAAATTCTTCGTCCGGAATTAACGGTGATCTTCGCGGAAAGCCGGGGAAAAAAACTGGAATTCCTGGAAGAAGCCAACGAACTGCTGAATTTCTCGGATGTGGAGATTTATCCGCACAAGGTCACCGATAAATTCGATATTCCGGTCAAGGGGATTATCACCAGGGACCTGGAAGCCATGGTCAAGACCTTGTCCCGGGCCGTCGGGTTCCTACCCCTGGGAGGGCGGGTGATCTTTATGAAGGGGCCGGCCGCCGGTCCCGAAATCGAGGCGGCCCTGGAAGAGTTCGGGGAGGTTTTTGAACTGGAACTGGACCGTTCCTATTCGTTGGGAAATACCGGGCATGATCGTCGGTTGGTGGTTTTTCGGCGAATTGCCGGCCGGCCGGCGGAACCCGCTTCATTCGGGCGCTCCGGTTACAAGGAAGTGGCCAGCTCAAAAAACCCCGGATTCAAGTTGTGGCAAAAAGTGTTGGAACCCAAGGGGATCAGGAAGCACAACCTGGCCTTGATGTCGGGTTTGAAACAGGTGGCCGAAACCGTCAGGGATTTTCCGGAGGCCTGCGTGGCCTTGCTGGGCCGGGGTCCGGACGATCCCGAAATTGAAACCCAAGTGGACCGATTCCGCCTCAAGCCCGAGCTGCTGCGGGAACTGGACCTTTTCGGCGCGGGACCGCCGCTTCTGGTGGTTCGGGTCCCGGAAACGCCGGAATGGCGCGACGATGATTGGCCGGAGGGCTGCACGCTTTTTGTTCCCTTCCAGGACCCCAATAATGTCGGCGCGGTCATCAGGTCGGCCGCGGCGCTAGGGGCCGCTCGAGTCGTCATGCTCCGGGAGGCCGCGCACCCCTTTCACCCCAAAAGCCTGCGCGCGGCCGGCCCCGCGGTTTTTCGAATCCCTCTTTTTCACGGACCGTCCATCCTCGAACTGGAAGCCCGGGGCGCTCCCTTGCTGACCCTGGGAGCGGATGGGGAAAACCTGGCCGGGTTCGCCTTCCCTCCCACCTTCGGCTTGGCGCCCGGGTTGGAAGGGCCGGGACTGCCGCGCAATTTGCGGGATTGGAAAAGATTGTCCATTCCCATGACGGCTGGGGTGGAGTCATTGAACGCCGCCCTGGCCACCGGCCTCGCCTTGTGGGAATGGAGCCGTGATCCGGAAAGGGGCTAACGCCGCTCCACGACCGGCGAACCCCGGGTGAACGCGCGAAAGCTGATTCGAACAGGCCGGCGAGCGCATTCCCCGCGGCCGGCCGCGGGGAGCTTCAATCCGGCGGGGTCGGAACATTCCCTGAATTGTCACGGGAGCGGAAACCGATTGGAACGCCGCCCCGCCCTGGTTGGCGGGCGCGTCTTTTTGTTACAAAACGACCTATCAGGGGCCGCGGGGCGACATCGGTCATGGTGGGGTTATTTTTTAATCGCATTTATAATTATTTTAAGGAAAATGTTCATTTTTGTTTGCATTCCTCTATCCATTGGGCTAGAGTACTTTCGAAAAATTAGCTCCGGCATTATCACCAGGTTAAATAATTATGAGGAAATTGTTTGCCAAAATTTGACGAAATTTCATCGACGGAAAAACTATTAAACCTGATCAGGAGTTCCCCGGAAGAAAAAAGCGAAGGGCCGAGGACTTCAGCGCCTCGAGCGCCGACGCGGGGGAGACGGCGTTCGTTTTTATATAATATACTGCCGTTCGGGCGAAACATTACCCTCGGCGTGGATGTCGGCTACTCCGAAACCAAACTGGTCAAGATGAAGCGTGTTTCGGATCGGAAATGGGAGCTTTTGGATTACGTCATTGTTTCCCACGCCCCTGATTTGAAGCTGGACTCTCCCGAGATGGTCAAGTTGCTCCGGACCAACCTGGACCGGATGATCGGGACGGCCCGGGAGGCGCGGATTTGGACGATTGTAACCTCCACCAAGGTGGAAATGCGTTACCTGCGTATTCCCAAGCTGCCCAAAAAGCAAGTCGCCAACGCGGTGTTTTGGACCTTCAAGAAGGATGTTCCCTTCAAGGATGACGAGTCTGTTTTTGATTTCGACGTCCTGGGCGAGGTTTCGGAAGAGGGGGCCAAAAAGATCGAGGTGGTCGCGTATGCCGCGCCCAGGGACGAGATCGAGACGCTGGCTGCGGCTTTTAGTCGCGTCGGTCATCGCCTGTCCGGAGTTACGACCGTTCCGGCGGCCATACAAAATTTTTTTCGGACTTCCTGGCTGGATGTCGGGCCGGAAAACGCGTGCAGCATCTTCGTGGGGCGGAACTGGTCGAGAATCGACATATATTCCCGGGGCAACCTGGTTCTGTCAAGGGGGGTCAAGGCCGGCGTCAACAGCATGATCGAGGCTATTTACGAGGAAATATCCCGAATCAGCGCGGAAATGTCGCTGGAGCTGTTTGATGAGCTGGATAATCCCGTTTCCCTCGAAGGTGATTCCCTGGCTGCTTTTAGTCAGGATGACGCCAGAAACCTGCTCCTGTCCATGGCCGACGAAGCCCCGGTATTGCCGAGCCATGTGGCCGGCGTCCCGATTTCCGAGACGGAAATATTGGATATGATTTCTCCGGCCCTGGAGAGGATGGCCCGTCAGGTTGAAAGGACCCTGGAACATTACGCCATAAATTTCAGGGGGGAAAGGATCAGCCGGGTTTTTGTGTCCGGATTGGCGGCCACCCTTCCACCCTTCATGACGTTCATGGCCAGGCAACTCAATGTCCCGTTTCAACCCTTGGACCCCTTCAAGTCCGGCGCGCCGGTTTTTTTGTCGCCCCAGGGCGCTGTCTCGGTCCCCGGATCAATGCGGGAAAGACTGTCCTGCGCTCCCACCGTGGGGCTGGCGCTCGGCGATAACACCATTACCCCGAACTTTTTGTTTACTTACAAGGACGAGGAAAAGACGGCCCGGGCCAAGACCGTCCAGCGGATCGTATTCAGCGCCCTGACGGTTATCATGGTTTTTTTGGCGGGTGTTTTTTTCTGGCAGGAAGCGACCTTGAAGCAAGCCGTCTCGCGGCGGAAAGCGGTTGAAGCCTCCCTCGCGCAGTATAAACCCCTGGTGGACAAGGAGCAGGTCCTGGCCCAAATTGCCAGGAAAAACCTCAATCGCAAGGCCCTGGCCGATTACGGCCGAAGGTACGTCGGCCTGGCGGCTTTGACCCTGCTGGTCAACTCGACGCCCCGGGATGTTAAGCTGATAGAATTCAAGCTGAACCTGGGACCGGCCGGGACGGACGGGGGCGAGGGGGCGAAACCGGCCGACGGGAAGGCCCAAGGTGTAAATGAAAAAGGGCCCGCCGCGGCCGCGGCTTTCAAAAAAACAGTGCTTATCCAGGGCCTTGTCCTTGGGGACGAACAAAAGCAGGATGTCGTTTTGAGCCAATATCTTTTAAAACTGGAGAGCCACCCCCTCTTTTCCAACCCTAGTGTGGTGGATAAGACCCGGAGCGACTTGGATGGAAAAAACGTCGTCCGGTTTTCCGCCCGGTTGGATGTGAATTAGGTTAGCGCCATGACGGACCGAAGACACACCCGCTTCTTATCCGGCAGCCCTTCGGCCTCCCTGATTGTCTGCCTGGCGGGCGTGCTGTTATTCCTGCTTGTGGTCATTTTTCCGAATTACCGGAACATCGCCCGTGAACAAAACCGAATACTGGAGCTCCAAGACCAGATCGAGGAACAGAAAATCCTGAAGCCTTTTTTCGAAAACCTAAAGAAACAAGAGGAGATCACCCAGGTTGAAAACCTGGCGCTCCCCAAGCCGGAAAAACTCCCCCGGGGGGACCTGACCATTTTGGCCGAGGCGTTCCCGGACTTGGCCTCCCGGGAGGGCTTGGTTTTCAAAAGCCTTGCTCCGCTGGTCAACACCCTTCGGGAGGACGACGGTCAAATGGCCGTGGAACTTAACTTGACCGGAGGTTTGTTTAACTTCAGGAAATTCCTGATCCGCCTGGGAGCGCTGCCTTATTTGAGCCATATCGAGGAAATCGCCGTAAGGGCCAATGAAGATTACACCTTGCGGGTCTGGGCGACCATGGAGCAAAACCCCGGAAATGAAAAGCAAACGCACTAGGAATCCGGGGCGGCCTCCGGTCCGGGGAAATCGGGGTTAGCGATGGCTAAACGGGAAAAAATCATCCTGGCCGTCATGGCGTCGATCCTGTTATACGGCGCCGTCGATTTTTTGTTATTAGGAAAGGGCAAGGACCCCGCTTCGCTAGTTCGCGCCAGGACCGCGGAAATAGAAAAATTTTTGGTTGACGCGTCGAAAAACATGCCCACCGGCGAGACGGGCCGGCCGCGGGATGACTATTTCATCATCACCCAGGCGTCGAGCCAATGGGAAAACGACCCCTTTTTCAAGGGAGACCTCGCCGGACTGATGGATAAGTCCGCGGAAAAGCCTCCCGAACTGAAGGCCGAGGACCTGGGCTTGAAATATACCGGATACCTGGAAGTAGGCGCCAGGAAAATAGCCATAATAAATGGACAGGAATACTTCGAGGGAGAAGAGATCGTGGTCGGGATTGCGGCGATTCCGTACGCGGCGGAAAGAGACCGCCAGTTGGGAGGCAGCGTCGGAGGCTTGCAACTCGGGGGAAACCGCCCCAAGGACCAGGAACAAACAATCCCCGATGTTTTACTCGTTAAATCGATTTCCCCAACCCATGTGATTTTGAACTCCAAGGATGGTGGAAACAAAGTCCTGGTTCCCATGGAAGAAATGGACCGTTGAGTAAATCATGGCAACATTTTTAACAAAAATTTCAACCCTCGCGCGCCGGGCCGCCCCGACGGCGATGGTTTTTTTGTTGCTTCTGAACCTAGCCGGCTGTTCCGCCAAGGAAATCAAGTCGACCCAGGAAAAGAAACCGGAAAAACCCGTGGGATTTTTACAGGAATGGGAGAAGAAGGCCGAGACTTCCAGGGGGAAATCACCGACTCCTCGGGGCAAGCTCCTCAAGCTGAACTCCTGGAAGGATGAACTGCGCCGGCAGGGCCTCGCCGCGACGCCGGTCAAGCCGTTGCCCACCGACAGAATTACCGCTCAACTCAAGGACCTGGAAGTATCGGTTATTTTGCGGGTCATCGCCAAGGCCGTGAACGTCAACCTGATGATCAATGACGAGATCAAGGGCAAGGCGACCATCGAGGTCAAGAAAGTCCCCTGGAACCAAGTTTTTCTTGGCCTCCTGCGCATGCAGGGGCTGACCTACGCCTGGGAGGGCGACGTGATCCGGGTCATGAAATACGAGGTCAAGCAGCAGGAAGATAACCGAGAATTTCATACCGTGGTAATTCCCATTGAATTTATCACCGACCCGCCGCCCGAGCGTGATGAAGAGGGGCGGATAAACCCCAGGAAAAAGGAAGGGGCGGGAAACCTGGAACGATTGCGGCTGACCCTACAGGCCATCCTCGACCAACAGCCCGTGGAATCCGGGGATTCGGAAGGCAAGAACCTTGTCGCTTCCATGTCCGGGTTGACTCCGACCCCCATCGAACAGGCCAAGAAGACGGAGTCCAGGAAGAGAGGAGTGGTAATGATCGATGAGCATAACAATTCCCTCATCATCCACGCTCCCAGGGAAAACCTCGTGCGGTTGATCCCCTTGATCGAGGCCCTGGACAAGCCCACCAGGCAAGTCCTGATCGAGGCCCATATCGTGGAGGCCACCAAGGAGACCGCCTATGAACTGGGAATCCAGTGGGGAGGGCTATTAAAGGACGGCAATGGCGGCTACATTTACCCCGGCGGCGCCAGCAGCGGCATTTTCAACCAAATCCTGGGCAATATCGACCCCACCACCGGCATCGCGGGTAACTTTCCAGCCTCTCTCGGCACGGAAGGCGCGGGTCTCCAACTCGGCGCCCTGACCTCCTTGATGGGCGGCAGCATCCTGGCGGCTCAACTTTCCGCCTTGGAACAGAACAACAAACTGAATATTCTTTCCAGCCCTTCCATCACCACCCTGGATAATCATGCCGCCTCGATCGAGAGCGGCGTGGATGTTCCCTTCCAGACCATCGATGAGAACGGCCGGATCAAGATTGAATTCAAGAGCGCGTTGTTGCGGTTGGAAGTCCTGCCCCATATTATTGAAGACCGCTTGTTGAAACTCAATATTTTCACCACCAAGGAGGAACTCGACACCACCAACGAGGTTTCGGGCTACCCCACCATCATCACCAAGAAGGCCCAGACCAACGTCATCCTGCTCGACGGGGAGACGACCGTTATCGGCGGGTTGAAAAAGAACACCGGCCAAGGCCTGGTGGAGGGGGTTCCCTTTTTGAAGGACGTCCCCTTGCTGGGTTATCTTTTCCGGCATACGGGCGAGTCGGACAAGTTCGAGGATGTATTGATCTTCTTGACGCCGCATATTTTGGAAAAAGAGCAGATTGTGGATATGGACCGGACAGCGCCCCCTAGCGCCCCCGGCGGGGACGGGAGCCAGGATCGATTCAAGGGTAATGGAATACTACAAGATTCTAAATCTTTCCAGTGAGCCGTTTGCCAATACCCCGGACCCGGAATTTTTTTATCGTTCCAAGCAGCACGTTGCCTGTCTTCAGAAAATCGAAATTTCCCTCCGGCTCAAAAGGGGTTTGAACGTCATCACCGGCGAGGTGGGGACCGGCAAGACCACCCTCTGTCGACAGCTTATTCGTGTTTTCGCCGAATGCCCCGAGTTTATGACCTTTTTGATCCTCGACCCCGGTTTTCGCGGCCCGAGGGAATTCCTGACCGAGGTGGCCAGGCTCTTCCGCCTCGGCCTCCCGGAGGCCGGGGCCGACGATTTTGAGTTGAAGGAAGCCGTCAAGAATTTCCTCTTCAAGAAAGGCGTGGAAGAAGGCCGGACCACGGTCCTCATTATTGACGAAGGCCAGAAAATACCGGATTTCGCCTTGGAAATACTGCGGGAATTCCTGAATTACGAAACCAATGACAACAAGCTTCTTCAGATTGTCATTTTCGCTCAAAATGAATTTCAAGATAACCTAAAGAAATTCCATAATTTTTCAGATCGAATCAGCCTGTTTCATCGGCTGGGGCGCCTGAATTTCCGTGACGCCCGGGAGATGGTCAATTTTCGCATCCGCCAGGCCGGACGTAACGGCCCGCCGTCCGTGAAATTCACCTGGCCGGCCATTTGGTCCATTTATAGGGCAAGTGGAGGGCGTCCCCGCGGAATAATCAATCTTTGCCATTCGTGCGTCCTTGCGGTAATAATTCAGAACAAATCCAGGGTGACCTGGTCCATGGCGCGGGCCTGCCTCAAAAGGGTCCCCGATCTTCGCCCGGCGCCGGACCGCGGGGGTATTCCCGTCCTTCCTGTGGTTTTACTGGTCCTTCTGGCGGCCGCGGGAGCGCTCTGGCTGCTGGAAAACGGCCGCCCCGGTTTTTTTTCCTTCAAGGCCGGCGAACCGGCGGCCGTCGTGTCGGTCGGGGGGAAGGCGACCGTCGCTCCCCCGGGAACGGTCGCTCCGCCAACAATGGTGGAAACAAAACCAGCGCCCGTCGCGCCGCCGCTTCTAGACCGGGCTAGGGAGGCCGCGGCCGCGGCCGTGAACCCGCCGGCGCCCCTCGCTTCCAACGGCCCCGCCTCGCCCGCGTGGGACTCGACCGGCGAGGAAAAGCCTCCCGACCTACTCGGTCGGGTGACCTTGAAGCCGGGGGACAAGGCCGGGGAAGTGGTTAAGGCGGTAGCGGGGGTGGGCGACGCTGTTTTTTGGCGGCGCTTTAAGGAACTCAATCCCGCCATAGGGGAATTGACCGAGCTTACGGCCGGCCGGACCTTCGAGATTCCGGCTATTTCCATGACGTCGGGAAAATGGCCCGCGCGGTCGTGGTGGGTGGAGTTGGGACGGTTCCAGGGAATCGAGGACTCCCTGACCCTGTTTCGCCTACTGATGAATCAAGGCGTCGCCGTCAGGATAATACCATTTTGGTCTCCCGACCTGGGATTGCAGTTTGCGGTGGTCTTGGCGGGTTTTTTCCAGGAAGAAGACCTGGCCCGCCGGCAAGTGGAAAAACTTCCCCGTTCCGCGGCGATCCTGGCTCGCCCGGTTGTTTTTGAGGCGGACCGCACGGTTTTTTTCGCCGATCCCTTTCTCCAGGCGCCCTAGAGAAGAAGAGGTTGCAATTGAAAAAACGTTTAGGTGAAATGCTCATCGAAGCGGGATTGCTGGATGGGGAAAAGCTGTCCCAGGCCTTGATCGAGGCCCGCAAGGCCAAGTTAAAGCTGGGGGCCTACCTTATCAGGAATGGGATCGTCAGCGAGCCGGAAATTGTCGATGTGGTCGCGCGGCAGTTGAAGGTTGAAAAGTATAATCCCCAGAAATACCCCATCAACCTGGACCTGGCCAAGATCATCCCGGCCAATGTGGCGCAAAAATGGCAAGTCGCCCCCTTGGAAAAGAAGGGTTCACTCCTGACCATTGCCATGAACGACCCGACCGACCTGAACGCCCTGGACGCCATTGAAGTCCTGACCAACGCCGAGGTTGAACCCCTGATCTGCACGGAGCAGGACCTCAACGCCCTCCTGGGGGCCCTGTACGGCCAATATTCCCGGTTGGGAGACGTCCTGGAGGATATGCAGGACCTGGAAGTCGACAAGGAAGACAAGGGGGAGGAAGCATCCGCGATCGAGGACGTGGAAGTCAATTCCCTCAAGGACATGGCCGAGGAGGCCCCGGTCATTCGCCTGGTTAACTCCATTTTGTCCCAGGCCATTAAGGAAGGCGCCAGCGATATCCACATCAGCCCGGAAAAAGACCATGTGCAGGTGCGTTTCCGGGTCGACGGAAAGTTGCATAACGTCCCCGCGCCTCCCCGGGCCATGTTTTTACCGATTATTTCCCGGTTGAAGATACTGGGGAACATGGACATCGCCACTTCCCGGGTCCCCCAGGACGGCCGTTTCACCATTCACATGGGGGCCAAGGAAATAAACGTCCGCGCTTCGTGCCTGCCCACGATTTACGGCGAAAACGCGGTGCTGCGCCTACTGAACGTCAGTTCGGGAATTTATTCCCTGGATAAACTGGGCATGGCCAACCAGGATATCGCCAAGCTCGAACCAATGATCTATAAGCCCTATGGCTTGATCTTGAGCACCGGACCGACCGGAAGCGGGAAAAGCACCACCTTGTATTCCATTCTGGCCAAGATCAACGAGCCGGATATAAATATCATCACCCTGGAGGACCCGGTGGAATACCGGGTGGAAGGAATCCGCCAGGTGCAACTAAACCGCAAGGCCGGGATGACTTTCGCCGGAGGCCTGCGGTCCATTCTCCGGCAAGACCCCGACGTCATCATGGTCGGGGAGATTCGTGACGCCGAAACCGCCGCCATCGCCGTTCAGGCGGGCTTGACCGGCCACCGGGTTTTGAGCACGGTCCATACCAACGACGCCGCCGGCGCCATCACGCGCCTCGGCGACATGGGCATCGAGGCCTTCCTGGTGTCATCCGTCATGCTGGTTTCCATAGCGCAGCGGCTGGTGCGAAGAATCTGCCCCAACTGCATGGAAAGATATGAACCTCCCAAGGCTTCCCTGGACTATTTCGGCATAAGCCGGGATGAGGGAACGACTTTCATGAGGGGAAGAGGTTGTTATAGTTGCATGAACACCGGGTACAAGGGGCGAGTCGGGCTGTATGAGGTCCTGGTGGTGGACGGCTTGGTCCAGGACATGATCCTGCAACGCAAAACCACCAGGGAAATCACCCAAGCCCTGCGGGAAACCGGGGCCCTGCGCGGCCTGAGGGATGACGCGGCCGAAAAAATCCGCCGGGGGGTGACCACTCCGGAAGAGGCGGCCTCGGCGGTCATGGGATGATTCGGCAACCTGAAAAACGGCCGGACTCCCCGCGGGCCGGCGCATTTTCTGGAAGATGAGTGCGAGCATGCGCAAGTTTACATACAAGGCCTTGAACGAAAACGGAAACCCCATCACGGGCGTGCTCGAGGCCGAGTCCGTGGAAATGGTTAACAACATCCTGACGTCCCGGGGGTACA
Source organism: Pseudomonadota bacterium (assembly GCA_043806915.1). Lineage (GTDB taxonomy): Bacteria > Desulfobacterota > Desulfarculia > Adiutricales > JAGVGV01 > JAZDGM01. The sequence continues at coordinate 98,558 of JAZDGM010000178.1, forward strand.
TTCCCTCGAAAGTCATGGAGGCCGACGGGCGGGGCCAGAAGGGCGGGATAACGCTTCTCGATCGGCTGGCGTCCATCAGGGCCACGGACATGATCCTTTTTTCCAAGCAACTCGGCACCATGGTTCGGGCCGGAGTCCCCATAATTCGTCTTTTCCAGGTCTTGGAGAGCCAGACCGAGAACCGGAAACTCAAAAGAATCATCGCCGTCATGCTGGATGATATTCAGCAGGGCCGAAGCCTCGCCGAAGCCTTCGGAAAGCACCCCGAAGCCTTTTCGCCGCTGTATTGCAGCATGCTCCAGGCCGGGGAAGCCAGCGGGACCCTGCCCGAGGTCCTGGACCGGCTCATCTACATCATCGAGCATGAGCACAAGGTCAAATCCGAGGTAAAGTCGGCCCTGACTTACCCGGCGATTGTCGTGTTCGCCTTGGTGACCGCCTTTTTCGTTCTTCTGACCTTTGTCATTCCCAAATTCGTTATGATTTTCATCGCCGCCAAAATCGAGCTTCCCCTGCCCACCAGGGCGGCCCTGGCGCTCTACCAGTTTTTGGTCGGTTACTGGCCGTTCCTCCTGGTCGGGCTCCTGGTTTCAAGCGTGGGACTGGGATTATTCATGAAAACGCCGCGCGGCCGGCTGTATCGCGACAACCTGCTTCTGCATCTTCCCATCCTGGGACAGTTGTTCGTGAAGTCGGCCATGTCGCGGTTCGCCAGCATTTTTTCCATTCTCCAGGCCAGCGGCGTCAGCGTTCTAGACGGCATGCAAATTCTGTCGCGTATTATCGGTAACGCGGCTATCGCCAGGGAATTCGACGGGATTTCCGAGCAGCTTCGGGAAGGCAAGGGTATAGCCGCGCCCCTCAAGTCGGCCAGGTATTTTACCCCCATGGTGATTAACATTGTGGCCATCGGAGAGGAATCGGGAAACCTCGACACCATGCTTCGGGAAGTTTCCATGCATTACGACGCGGAAGTGGAATTCGCCGCCAAACGCTTGGCGGACGCCATCGGCCCCTTGCTGACTGTCGGACTCGCCGCCATAGTCGGCTTTTTCGCCCTGGCGATTTTTCTGCCCATGTGGGATTTGACCAAGATGGTGCGGTAGCCGGAAAAGGCGACTCCCGCGCCACGACTTAACGATTCGGCCGGAGGGGCTGAAGGGCATGAAGCGAAAATCCTTTCATTTAAGCCTGTATATTATTATTCCCCTGATTTTTTGGGGCCTCTCCGTATTTTCGATCATCGTGGCCGTTGGCTTGGTGGATTTTTTTCAAAAAAGCGGCATGGACCCGGACAACGCCGTGTTGTTCTGGGGATGGATTTTGGGCGCCCTGGCCGCCGGGTGCGCCTTGGTCGTGGTTCATGTTTTATTGAAGCCCGTTCGCAATTTCGTGGAAAGCGCCAAGCTCCTGCCCGCCATTACCAACTCTTCCAACACGACTGAAGAAAAAAGCGGCGGGGATGAAATCGTCAACTTCACCCGGCTGTTCAATCAGGTCACCGACGCCTTGAGTCGAATCGACGCCCGGAATTTTTTCCCCGAGATCGTGGGGGAAAGCCGGGCCATGCGGGAAGTGCTCAGCCAGGTCCTGAAAGTCGCGGCTTCGGATTCAACCGTCCTGATTCAGGGCGAAAGCGGGACCGGGAAGGAACTCATCGCCACCGCCATTTACTCGCGCAGCCGGAGAAAGGGGAAGCCCTTCGTCAAGTTGAATTGCGCGGCCATACCCGAGGGGCTGCTCGAAAGCGAGCTGTTCGGCCACGAAAAAGGCGCCTTCACGGGAGCGCTGGAGGCCAAGCCGGGGAAGTTCGAGTTGGCGGACCAGGGCGTCATTTTTTTGGATGAAATAGGAGACATGCCCCTCGCCACCCAGGCCAAGATTCTGCGGGTCCTGCAGGAACAGGAATTCGAGCGCGTCGGAGGGACCCGCTCCATCAAGGTGAACGTCAGGTTCGTCGCCGCCACCAATCGGGACTTGGTGAAAATGTCCTCCGAAGGCCGTTTCCGGGAAGACCTGTACTATCGCCTGAATGTTTTTTCAATCCGGCTGCCGCCGTTAAGGGAGCGAAAGGATGACATCTTATTTTTGGTGGAGCAATTTCTGAAGGACGCGCCCCAAAAAATGACCATCTCCCCCCAGGCTTTTCAGCTTTTGTTCAATTATTCCTGGCCCGGGAACATCCGCGAGTTGAAAAACGCCATCGAGCGGGCCATGATCATGGCTGGAGGGGGAACCATCGAGCCTTCCGGTTTTCCTCCCGGAATTCTAGAGGAAAGCCCGGGCGTCGGCGTGCCTTTCCCTCCCTCGGGGACCAACCTCGACGAGGCCCTGGCCGGGTACGAAAAGGAATTGATTATCGGCGCCTTGCATCAAGCCCGCGGCGTTCAGGTGCGGGCCGCCGAGTTGCTGGGAATAAAGGAGAGGAGCCTGTGGCATCGGATCAAGAAATATGAAATCGACGTTGGGGCCATCAAGGACAAAAAAGAATGAACCCGGGGGCGCTCCCGGCCGGAACGCGGACGCCGTCCGACCCTGGGGACCAACCCGCGAAAAAACCTGAACGTTACTTGGTTTCGTCCTCGATCCATTTCAGGAATTCGGGGTTGCCTCCGATGAGCGGCACGGCGATGACGCAAGGGCAATCATAAGGGTGGGTGGAGCCGACGAAGGCGCTTAACTCGTCCACCAGCCTGGATTTGGTTTTCGCGAGTACAATCGTTTCCCGGGCTTGTTCCATCTTCCCTTTCCACCAGTAAATTGATGTCATGCCTTCCAGAATGTTCACGCAGGCGGCAAGCCTTTTTTCCAGCAGTAGATTACCGATCCGTTCCGCTTCCGCTAGGTCTGGAACAGTGATGTAAACAACGGCGGCAGGCATTTTTCCTCCGAAAAAACAAGTGTTGCTCGCCCGACAAGACCGGTCCGTCCTTGGGGGTGGGGCAGTATGGTTTACTGGGTTGGAATATTTCCGAAATACGACCTTTTTTCAGGAAACGACTTGTCCCCGGCGCGCCGAAACCCGTCCCGGGCCGGAAACCAACCGTCCGGGTCCAGCCCGCATGGTAAAGACGCTTTCCGACGGAAAAGATTCATTATCCCGACTTTTCGAAGGCGGTCCGTCCACTTCCCCAGCCCCCCTTGAGACGCCTTCGAAAGGTGTTTCGTTTCGACCTTGGACTTTCCGGGCCAAGACTGGCGGAGAGGGTCCATGAATCCCATAAAATTCCAACGGCGAGCCGCCCGCGCCGGAAAGTCCCGTCTTTTTATTTCCCATCCTCATGGTGATGATGGTGGTGGTCATGGGAATGTCCATGTTCATGAGAGTGCGGCCCGCCGTGGTCGTGGTCATGATCGTGGTCGTGGTCATGATCGTGGTCATGATCATGAGGATGATCGTGGCTGTGGGTATGAACCAAGGTTTTAACTGTTCCCGGACCGTCCGGACCGAAAGATTGGATGGTCACTTTTTTGGTCGGTTGACCGCAGCATTCGCACATGGCTTCCTCGCTGTGTTTGGTACGTTATTCTTCTAAATAATACATAGGCGGAAGGTAATTTTCAAGGTGTTTCGGGTCCCCGGCCGAGGTCATTTCCTTCGCCTCTGAAAAGCCTCGGCTTCCTCGGCCAAATGAGTCAGCAAGTCCCGCAAGGTCCATTTTTCGGAAAACGGCGTGAGCGTGGCCCAAAGAGGCCTGGGCAAGCCGATGGACCGGAAGGCGGACATCAGGTCCCGCAGCTCGGTTTCGAGGAGCCCGGACATTAGCACGGTCCTGGGGCTCGATGATTGTTCCAGCAATCCGAACCTATCCGGAAGCCCCAAAACGTCGAGGACCGTCATGCCGGCCTGGCTTGGCCCGACAAATATGACCGGCAACGGGGGCGCGATGGTTTTTTCAATCAGGTCGAGAAGGAGGCGTTGTTCCTCGGTGGAAAAGCCCGCCACGGCCAGCCCCCGAGGGCCGTGCATTTTTTCCTCGGACCGTCCGACCTTGACCCGGGAGTCCTCGGTCATGGTTCACCTCCTTTTAACCGGTGCGGAAATGGCCGATTTTTTAACCGGGCCGTGAGCAGCGGCCGGTCGACCGGCTTCGTTCCTGGCATTATAACCCCTGTCCGGGGTAATAACCACTTCCAACGACCCGCGGCCCGGTTTTGGTCTTGGCGGTCGGTTGAAAATGTAAGGAAAATGGCCAAATGAAAATGAGTAAGGCTGGTTCCCAAGCTAGAGCTTGGGAACCAGCGAATAATGGGAAAATCAAATAAGATGCGGATGTTTTTGAAAAAAGTCTCCCGCGAAACCATTTGGCCATCGGTTGGCCCTCCCTGCCTCGGATGGCCAGGTTTTAGGCATTATCAGATGGACTCTGACGGTTTTGGTCTTGACTTTGCCATGGGTAGCGCCAAAAATGCCGGGATTAGCGTCGCGAAAGGTAATTCAAGCATGGGTTCAACATTGTCTCCGGAGCGAGCGGATTATTTGCGGTCCAGTTTCAAAACGGGTTTTATCGATTACTGCGGGTTTGAGGCGGTTGATATCGGCCCCGGCCGGTTTGAGGCCAGGGTGGAAATAAAGGATCATCACCGCCAACAGGACGGTTTCGTCCATGCGGGGGTAATGGCCACGTTGGCGGATCACACCGCCGGGTACGCCGCCTATACCCTGATTCCCGATGATTGTCGGATTCTTACCATAGAGTTTAAGATTAATTTCCTAAGACCGGCTCATGGTGGGTCCCTGGTTTGCCGGGCCAAGGCCCTCAAGCCCGGCAAGATGGTCATTGTTCTCGAGGCGGATGTATTCGACGTCAGGGACGAGGGCGAGGTCCAGGTCTCCAAGGTCATAATGACCGCCGCCGTGGTGTCGGCCGCGAATCTGGCTCGCGCGGAGTGATCGACCCCAGCCGGCTAGTCGATTTTTTCCCAGGAATCGTCCCCCGCCAAGGCTTCCCGTTTCGGGTCGGGACCGAGGTCCTTGACCCGGATGACGCCATCTTGGTCCAACAGGTAGGTTTCCCGGCCTTCCTGGGGGCGACGGGCCGGCAAGGCGCCGAAAAGATAACCGGTTGACCCGCTGGGCGACGCCGGTTCGGGCGGGGTCAAGCCCACGAAATAATATCCGGCCAAGGTCAGTTCCGGGGAGATGGAAAGGCCTTCGTCCCGGTCGATGTCGGCCAGCCCGGTCAGCAATTCCGGCGTTCCGGCGAAACGGCCGTGTTCTTGTCGGTACATTTCCTGGGCCCGGGCCATTTTTTTCAGGGCGGAAACAATCAACGTTCTTCTGTTTTCCAAAGTCAGATCGCTTGGGGCGAACCCCCCTTGAATGCTCCGTCGGACTTTTTCGGCTTCGCCAAGCCACTCCCTGGCGCCCGGGAGCGTGGGGTCCAGTCGCAGGGACTTGATAATCATATCTTCTCCCTCGGCCAGTTTTTCGGAGTCCAGCGCCGCGGTCCCCTGGGCCGCGAGAGACATCCCAAGTCCCAGATAGGTCGCGGGGGAAGCGTCGCCTTCCTTCAGGGCCAGATTGAAATATTTTTGGGCCTGGGACGGTTGATTCTCTTCCCGTAAAAGCTGTTCCGCCTTGCCCGCGTAAGCCCGGGCCAAAACGAGTCGGCTTTTGACCGAGGGGTCCAGGGGTGTGGCCCGCCGGGCCGCTTCCACGGCGGCGTCAAAATCCTTGTGGTCCTCGATCAGGAACGCGGCGTACGCGAGCAGGGCCCGGACCGAAGCGGGGGTCGTTTCCAGAAGGGCCAGGTATTCCTGTTCGGCTTGGTCCGTTTTTCCCTGGGCGCGGTGGACCGCGGCGAGGAGCAAGCGCGCTTTTGTCGCCTCCGTGGGTTTTTTGGTTTTTAACAAAACCTTGCGGACAAGTTGCTCGGCTTCGGACGGCCGGTTTTGCCTCCGGGCCATCTCGGCCGCCAGGAGCCCAAGCCGGGTCGAGTCCGGTTCGATTTTCCCGGCCTTGGCCAACAGCCCCGCCGCTCGTTTATATTCCCCGGCCAGCATTCGCGCTTCAGCCTGGAAGAGATAGGCGTCAAAAAAATTTTTATCGGACGATACGGCCTGTTCGAAAAGAGCGACGGCTTTTTTAAGTTCCCGGGGATCGCAAGGGCCTTCATCGGGACAGCCGCGCCTGGCCGTCATCCTGCCCCGAAAAGTCAAGGCCGGGGCGCTGTTCGGGCTTTGAGACAAAACCCTGGCCATGATTTCCTCGGCCAGGCGGTCGCCGTCGGCGGTAACATCAATATTATCCAACAATGCCGATGCCTTGCGGTAGGAAGTCCAGTCGGGGGTCGAAAGAGCCCGGACCGGGCCGGAACAGAACAGCAAGCAGGTCAAGACCGCCGCAATGATCCTTAAACGCATCCCTTCCCCCGAGTTTTCAAGCGAGCTTTAGTCATTTTGAGCTTGGGAACATCCAGGCGATTTCGCCGACGCCGGGAAAGGCCGGCGCCATCTTGGGAAAAAATCCCGACTCGGCCAGGAAATGTTTTCGTCCTAGTCAAGAAAGGCCGACCGGCGAGGAAATGGTCAGATGGCCTTGATCACCGCCAAGGTCACATCGTCCCCCCGTTCCTTTTCCCCCCTGAAACCCTCGACCGCGGCTATAACGGCGTCCACTAGGTCCCGGGCGTCCTTTTCCCGATTATTTTTAATAACATTTTTTAGCCGCTCTTTTCCAAACATTTCTCCGGCCTGGTTGCGGGCTTCCCAAATTCCGTCCGTGCCAATAACCACGATCTGTCCGGATTCCAGTTTGATCCGGTCTTCCGTGAAAACGAAATTTTCAATAATACCGAGTGAAATACCCGATGTTCCCACTTCCCGGAAGGAACCGGCGCGCGGGTCGAACAACAGGGCGGGGTCGTGCCCGGCGGACAAAAAGTCCATCATTCGGGTTTCCGGGTCAATCTGGGCCAGGAAAAGGGTCATGAAACGCCCGGAGTCCTCGATATCCCTGGTCAGTTGACGGTTGATATCCGCGGCCGCCAGGGCCAGGGCCCCGGGGCCGGCCAGTCGTTGGCGGATCATGGCCCGAGCCGAGGCCATCAGCAGGGCCGAAGGGATGCCGTGTTCGGACACGTCTCCCACCGCGACGATGGTCTTTCCACCCCCGGGTCCCGGCCTTTCGAAAAAATCGTAATAATCGCCGCCTGTTTCGTCGCAATACAGACTACGGCCCCAGATTTGGAACCCCGGCGTCAAGGGGGGACGACTGGGCAGCAGACTTTGTTGGACCTCCATGGCCAGGGCCAAGGAATGTTTCAGATTATAACGTTCCCGCAAACCGACAATCATCCGGTTGAAGCTCTCGGCCAGGGTCCCGAGCTCGTTGTCGGCCGACACCCCGACCCGGACGTCAAAATCCCCTTTTTCAACCTGTTCCATGGCCCGGGCCATGTCCTCGATGGGGTGGACGATGCCCGACCCAAAAAGCCTGGAGAGGGTCAACACCAAAAACACGCCGACCAGGAAGATGAAAATGATGGAATATAGAAGCCTGGCTTCCAGTTGGGCCGGGTCGGTCGGCATCGCCATTTTCACCGTGGTGTAGGATAGGACGCCCATTACGTACAACGGTAGGATGCTGCTCAGCGCAAAGGTGATCATCGTCCTTTTCCTGAGACTGACCCGGAAGGCCCGGGGAATGTTGGTCAACCCGCCTTCTGGGAAAAAATGCGGCCAGGTCTTTCGAAATAGGGTTTCGAGGGAAAAAAACATGACCACCGAAGTAGTCAGGCCCGAAATCAGAACCCCCATGAAACTTCGGATGACCTGGAACATCCTGAAACCAAAATCTTCTCCTATTTCATGTGATTGTAACAGCAGCGTCGACACAAGCAACGCCGCCGCCACCCAGTTGCAAAAGCCGTAAAAAGAACAGAAAAACGGTATGTTCAGCAATTTCAGCCGCGCCGCTTTCAGCATCTCCGGGCCGGGGTCGGCGCCGCGCATGCGGCTGTTGACATACTCGAGTAAACAGCCTTGCCAGCGTAAAAGGACAAAATTACCCGTTCCGGCGAAAACCACGAAAACAATGGCGCTCAGTAAAAAAACTCCCTGTATTTTTTTAAATGGTTGAAACCAATCGAAAAAAAAGAAATAAACCAGGCAGACCGTAAGTCCGGCCCCGTTCGACGCAATCTGAAGCAGCGTCCTTTTGAAGACCACCGTCCGGTATATCCAGGGCCAGGGGGATGCCGTGTTTTGTTTTTGATCGGACATTTATTTTACTTGAAGGTCGGTTGCGGCCGCGGGCCCGCCGCGCGCCTTGGAAGCGCCGCCGATACTCCGCCCGGCGTTGCGTTTGTTTCTTCCATCACCTCTCCGACGCGTCGAAACTCGCCGGGAGGCGTTTTTTTTCCGCTTCGCCGGTGTTTCGAGCTTCAAGCTTAGCAAAGGCTGTGTTATTTGCAATTCCTTTTTCACCGCCGGCGGGCTTAAGTTGAGGGCGCCCGCGTCGGGAAACGAATGGAACCGGGAAAAAAGGTTCCGGAGCCAAAATCGGAGGTCAAGTTCGTTTTTTTTTCTTGTCCTTCTTCGGGGCGGCGTCCATAATAACGCGGCGTCCGGGGTTTCGGCGACTGGTTTTAACGGTGGTTTCTAGGGGAAGGACCGGCTTTGCGTGGGGGCGGGAAAAGGCTTATGAAGCCGGGACGGAGCGTCCACACGGGCCGCCGGGGATGCAGCCCGGGGTTTCTCGCCTGACAGCGGCTTTACTTTCTCCTCTTGGCCTATTCCAACATTCAACATTGATCACAGCGAAATATCTCCTTAAAACGGCTTCGCGGGAATGCCGTTCGTCGGCCTAGCGGCCGAGAAAGCCGATGGAATCGTCTTTAACCGAGGAGCCGGAAGAGGGCGGAGGTTTCAAGTGGGGGGAACAGTGTTAAGTCTGTCCGGTTTTTCGGCGCTGGAACCCTTGGGGCGACAACAAGGTTTTTCCCTGTTTCGCGCCTTTAGAAAGGTGGACCAGCGGCTGGTCCTTCTTAAAACCCTGCCGCGGGAGAGGGGATTGGAGGAAGCCGGCCGGCTCCAGCTCGAATACGAGTTGCTAAAGGATTTCGATCACGTCGGAATAATGAAACCCCTCGGTTTTTATGAGCTTGGCGGCCATTTCGTCCTGGCCGTGGAAGACATCGGCGGTTTCGATCTGAAATCCCTGGCCCGGGAAAAAAAACTGAACACGCGCCGTCTCCTCGATATTTTTATAAAGGCCGCCATGACCCTCGCGGTGGTGCACCGGGCCGACATAATTCACCAGGACCTCCGTCCCGAGCATTTTTGGTACAACGCGGGCGCGGGGCGGGTCGCCCTGACCGGTTTCGGTTTCGCGGGCTTCTTCTCTTCCCGGGACGTTTTCAACCAGCAGGGCCGCCTGTCCCCGGACCGCCTGACCTACCTTTCCCCCGAGCAGTCCGGAAGGATCAACCGGTACGTCGACTGGCGCACCGATTTTTATTCCTTCGGCGTGTCTATGTATGAGCTTTTGACCGGCGCCCCGCCCTTTTGTTCCCTGGACCCCTTTGAGGTCATACACGCCCACTTGGCCAAGGAGCCGACTCCGCCTCATGTCCTGAATCCCTCGATCCCCGAGGTCCTGTCCCGGCTGGTGCTGAAGCTTTTGGAAAAAAGTTCGGAGAACCGCTACAAGAGCGCCGCCGGCTTGGCCGAGGACCTGAAGGAATGTCTTTTGCGCCTGGACCAGGCCGGCCGAATAGCGGCCTTCGCCCTGGGCGGCAAGGATATTCCGGAACGTTTCCAGGCTTCCCAGAAAGTCTACGGTCGGGAAAGGGAATTGACGGAGTTAAAAGAGTCGTTCCTAAGGGTGCGAGGCGGGGCCAAGGAAATGTTTTTGGTCAAGGGCGAACCGGGCGTGGGCAAGACTTCCCTGGTCGGAGAATTCAACCGGTTAGTTTCCGAGGCCCGAGGACGATTTATTTCCGGAAAATTCGAGCAGAACCAAGCCGATTATTCCAGGGGGGCGTTGCCGGCCGCCCTCCAGGCCCTGACCCGGCAGTTGTTGTCCGAAAGCGAGGCGCAACTCGCTTTTTATCGGCAAAAACTCCTGGAAGCCCTGGGCGTCCTGGGTCGGGTCATTATTGAACTGGTCCCGGATTTGGAATTGATTATCGGCCCTCAACCGCCCGCGGCCATAATTGGACCGGCCGAGGCCAACAACAGGTTTAAATACGTTTTTCAGAATTTTTTAAAGGTGTTCAGTCTGAAGGAGCGGCCCCTGGTCATTTTTCTGGACGACCTGCAATGGGCCGACCGGCAGTCCCTCCATCTGCTCGAGCTGATAATGACCGATCCGGACCTGGAATACGTTCTGGTGGCGGGCGCCTTCCGGGACGCCGAGGTCGAGGGGGACCACCCACTGACCCTGTTCTTGGAATCCCTGGCAAAAAAGGGGGCGGCGGTCAGGAGCCTTCAGCTCGAGGGCCTGGGCGAGGAATTTCTGGAGGAGCTGATTTTCGACGCCATGCCCTGTTCGCGCGGCGACTCACGGGCCTTGGCCGCGTTGGTCCAGGAAAGGACCAGGGGCAACCCTTTTTTTGTCATCCAGTTTCTCCAATCCCTGGCTTCCAATAAACTGGCTTTCTTGAATCAGGAACGCCTGGCCTGGGAATGGGACCTGGGGCGGATAAGGCGCCAGGCCGGCGTCACTCAAAACGTCGTGGACCTGATGGTGGAAAGAATCCGGGAGCTCGGTCCGGAGGCCAGGACGTGCCTGGTGTCGGCCTCGGCCCTGGGTCGCGGTTTTACTTTGGACCGGATTACCCTCATCACCGGCCTAAGCCGTGAAACGGCGGCGCTGCGCTTGAATGAAGCCCTGGAAATAGGGCTGGCGGTCCCCATCGGGGAAGCCAGGCCGGCCGGCTCCCTGGAAAACGGGAGCCTAGAGCCTGGGATTCGTTTTTTTTCCGAATACCAATTCTGTCACGACCGGGTTCGGCAGGCGGCCTATTCCTTGATTCCCCCCGAGGACCGGTCCCGGCTGCACCTGGAAATTGGCCTGAAGCTGCTGGCGCAAGCCGGTGGGGACGAACTTAGGGAAAGCCAAAACGAAATCGTCGGCCAGCTTAACTTGGGACGGGAAGGGATTTCGGATCGGGCCGGGAAAATCAAATTGAGTCGCTTGAACCTTTTGGCCGGCCGGCGGGCCAAGGCCGCCGCGGCTTACGAACTGGCCGGGGATTATTTCCAGGCCGGCCTGGGCTTGCTCGACGAGGAATGTTGGGACGCACACTATGCCTTGACGCTGGCCCTGCACGAGGAGGAAGCCGAAACCGCCTATCTGGGCGCCCGGTATGAGGAAATGGACGACATCATCGCCCGGGCCTTGAACAGGGTCGAGAATGTTCTGGATAAGGTCAAATTGTACGAAATTCGGATTCAGTCCCTGGCCCTGCAAAACCGCTTGGCGGAATCAACCGCGACTACCTTGGAAATACTGGGCCTTTTGGGCGTGCATTTTCCCCGCCGACCCGGCCGGATGGGCGTTCTGGCCTCCGCGGCCGCCACGAAATGGGCCTTGTCCAGGAAAACCTTCGATGAACTACTCGCGGCGCCTCCCATGACCGACCCCTATAACCTGGCGGCCATGCGGATTCTGCTTCGCGGGGCGGCCACGGCCTATATGTCCGCCCCCGCGCTCTTTCCCTTGATGATGTTGAAAATGGTCCGTCTTTCGGTGAAGTTCGGGCCTTCTCCTTTCACGTCCTTCGCCTTTACGGCTTACGGCCTGATTTTATGCGGCGCCTTGGGCGACATGGAAAGAGGGTACGGTTTCGGAAAATTGGGCTTGCGCTTCCTGGAATCCTATCCCAACGACGTTTTGAAAACTCAAGTGACCTACGTCTTTAACGCCGCCATCCGGCATTGGAAGGAGCACACCCGGGAGTCGTTGCCGGACTTTAGGGAAGCCTTTAAAACCGGCCTGGAAACCGGGGAGATCGAATACGCCTGCCTGGCCGCCGCCGGGTACGCCAACCAGGCTTTTCGTTCCTGCCTCGAACTGTCCGAGTTGGCCCTGGAACTGAAGGAAGACCACAAAATACTCCGCCATTTCGAGTCCCAAACCCAGGGCTATCTGTTTGAAATCCCCTGGCAGGCCTGCCTGAACCTTCTGGAAGCCGCCCCGGAGCCCCATAAACTCGTCGGCGAGGCTTACAACGAGGAGATACTCCTGCCCCATCATCTTGGCGCCAACCACCGCAGCGCCATCGCCTACCTGATGATCACCAAGCTGATGCTCTGCTGTTTGTTCCGGAAATTCGAGCGGGTCGATAAAATCGCCGACATGGCCCTGGAGTATCTGGACGGCATACGGTCCCTCGGCCATTTATCCATGTTTCATTTTTACGATTCCCTTTCGATCCTGGCCGGCCGACCGGACCGGCGCGCGCTCCAGAGAGTTTCCGCCAACCAGAAAAAGTTAAAAAAATGGTCCGGGCACGCGCCCATGAACAACCTTCACCGGTATTTTCTGGTGGAAGCCGAAAAATATCGGGCGGCCGACCAGGAGGACAAAGCCGTCTTTTTTTACGAGGAAGCGGTCGCGGCGGCGAGGAAGGAAGGGTTCTGGAGCGATGAAGGCCTGGCTTGCGAATTGGCCGGGGATTTTTGCTTGAACCATGGCCGGGAGCGCCAGGCCAGGATATTCATCGCCGACGCCTTCAAGGCCTTTTCCAAATGGGGGGCCAAGACGAAGCTGGCCGATTTAAAGGCCCGTTATTCGGGACAGCGTCTGTTCGATGACCTTTGGCGGGAATTGCGGCTTTCCGGGGCCGCTCCAGGAGTGGGCCGGAACGGGCTGGACGTTTCCTCGGTGGTCAAGGCCTCGCAACTTATTTCCGGAGAAATCCAGCTCGGCAATTTTTCGGAAAACCTCATGCGGATCATCATGGAAAACACCGGGGCCCAACGAGGTTTCCTGATCCTGGACCCCGAGGGACATCCCTTCGTGGAAGCGGAAATATCCGTGAACCCGGAGATGGTCAAGGTCAAGAGCCGGCGGCCCCTGGATGGAAGCCTGGACCTGTCCGCGGCCGTGACGGCCTATGCGACCCGGACCCGCAAAACCCTGCTCCTGGACGACGCCTCCCAGTCCGCCGAATTTTCCCGGGACCCCTACATCCGGGAGTTCAAGCCGAAATCGTTGTTGTGCGCCCCCTTGATCCGTAAAAACACCTTGTTGGGTTTGCTGTATTTGGAAAACAACCTGGTAACCGGGGCCTTTGAACCCGACCGCCTGGACATTTTGGATATTTTATGCTCCCAGGCGGCCATTTCCCTCGAAAACGCCCGGTTGTACGAACAGCGGGAAGAATACGCCCGCACCCTGGAACAGAGAGTGGAACAGCGGACGAGGGAGTTGATGATCGCCAAGGACGAGGCGGAAAAGGCCAACCGCTTCAAGAGCGATTTTCTAGCCGCCATCAGCCACGAAATCAGGACGCCTCTTAACGCCATCCTCGGAATCGTGGAGTTGATGGCGGAAAGAAAAATGGACGGACCCCGAAAGGATAAATACCTTGCCACCTTGAAGGGCGCCGGCGATTCCCTGTTGCGGCTGATAAACGACTTGCTGGAAATATCCAGGATAGAGGCCGGGCAGTTCGAGATGACGCCCGAGCCGCTTGATCCGGTGGAATTGACCAAGGATGTCTGCCAGTTGCTTCTACCCATGGCCCGGGAAAAGGGCTTGGTTCTTGAATGCGTTTGCGGGCCGTCTCTTCCCGGCCGGGTGCTGGGGGACCCGGTGCGCCTCCGCCAGGTGCTGGTGAACCTGATTTTCAATTCCCTGAAGTTCACGGAACAAGGGTCCGTCACGGTTCGCTTGGAGGCCCTTGACTCCAACGTCGCTTTCGCGAGGCTGCTCTTTCGGATCAGCGATACCGGGATCGGAATACCCAAGGAAAGCCAGAATCTTATTTTCGAACGATTCACCCAGGCCGACGCCAATGTGTTTCGTCGCTATGGCGGCAGCGGGCTGGGGCTGGCCCTGGTCCGTCAACTGGTCGGGTACATGGGCGGGTTCATCTGTCTGGAGAGTAACCCGGGAAAGGGCGCCTGCATCTCCTTTTCGTCCGTTTTTAAACCGGCCCCGGCCCCGGCCCAGGAACTTGAACAGACGGGCCGGGAAGAGCATGATCGACGGGTCAAGACCTTGCCGCCCTTGCGGCTCCTGGTTGTGGACGACGTGGAAGCCAACCGGGAGATCGTCGGGTATTATTTGGAAGGCGCGCCGCATCGCCTCGAGGAGGCCAAGGACGGGCGGGAGGCCTTTGGGAAGTTCACCAAGGGAGAGTTCGACTTGGTGTTGATGGACATGTGGATGCCGGGCCTGGACGGTTTCGAGTGCGTCAAGAGCATCCGGGCCTGGGAAAGGGAAACCGGGGCGGCCCGCACTCCCATTGTGGCCATGACCGCCTCGGCCCTGGCCCGGGACGCCCAAAGGAGCCTGGAAGTCGGTTGCGACGGTTTTCTCATAAAACCGGTGAGTCGGACAGCCTTGCTGCAATCGCTGCATGCTCATGGTTTAAGGTCCGGATGGGTCCCGGCCGACGAAGAGGCGAAGGCTGACGAGACGGGGGGCGCCGCGAGGATCGATCCGGGCGACGAACTGGAAAAGGCTCCGGAGGGTTTGAAGCCCTTGCTGTCCAAGCTGGTGGTCACGATCCGGGATTTGTCCTTGGAAAGCGAAGCCGCGTTTCGGGCCGGGGATTGGGAAGCGGTTCGAATCGCCAGCCACAAACTCGCCGGCGCCGCCGGTTTTTCTCATCTGGAAAAAACCAAGTTAGCGTCCCAAGCGGTTCACGAAGCCGCCTGGCTTGAGGACGCCGGGGAGTGCTCCGCCCGTCTGGCCGAGCTGCTGTTCGAAGCCGGCCGTTTGTACGACGAAGCGGAAAGACGGGGTCTGCTCGAACGGGAAAAGGACCCCGGGGTTGAAGCCTAGCCGGGAAGATGGTGTAGTTCGGAGGGCGCGCAAGCGCCCGCGCCATCTTTTACTATTTTGAGGGCCTTGCCGCAGTAAATTGGAGACGTTGGCCACGCCTTCCGGGAGGAGTTGCTCCGCCCCTCGCTTTGAGTCATTAGGACCGCGACATGCTTTTTTCAGTCCCAGGGTCGGGGGCGCGCCGGCGCCCTGGGGCGACGGCCTCCAGGTTTCAGGTCTTGAACCGGCCGATAAGTCCCAATAACGTTTCCGCCTGCCCGGCCAGCCGTACCGAGGCGCCCAGGACCTGTTCGGACCCCCGGGCTGTTTTTTCCGCGGTCAGGGCCGCCTGGCGCACGCCGGAGTTGATTTCCCTCATGGCCGAAGCCGCCTGGGCGGTGTTGGCGGAAACTTCCTCGGCGGCCTTGGCCGCTTCGGAGACGTTTCTGGCGATTACTTCCGCCGCCAGGCTTTGGTTGGAAGCGGAGGCGGCGATTTTTTGGGCGAGTTGGTTGTGGGTTTCAATGGCTGTCGTGATTTTTTCCATGGCCGCGACCACCGCCGCCGTGGAAGTCTGAATGGCCATTAAACGTTCCTGGACCCCGTGGGTCGATTCCGCGGTTTGATCGGCCAGCCCCTTGACTTCATCCGCCACCACGGCAAAGCCTCGCCCGGCCCGTCCGGCCCGGGCCGCCTCGATGCCGGCGTTAATCGCCAGCAGCCTGGTTTTTTTGGCAATGGAGGAAATCAGGCCGACCACGTGGCCTATTTCTCCTGAATCCCGGGACAAGGCCAGGGCCGTGGAGCTTGAGTCCCGGACGATCCGGGCCGTTTCCTGGGCCGATCCCGCCGCCGCGCCGGAATGAGCCGCGATGTCGGCCATGGAGGAAGTCAATTCTCCCAGGGCCGAGGCGGTTTGGCGGACGTTCCGACTGAACCCGAGGCCGGCCGACTCCGCCGCGGACATGTTCCCTTGAATTTGTTCGGACCGCTCGGCCAGCAAGCCGGAATGGCGAGACATGTCCTTGGCCCCGTCGGCCAGGACCCCGGAAACCCCGGTCAGATTCCGGGAAGCTTGATCGAGCATGACGGAATTATCCGACACTCGCCGGATGATTTCCTTGAAGGCGTCCAGGAGGAAATTGAACTTTCCGGCCAACTCGCCCAGTTCATCCCTCGATTTATGTTCCAGCCGACAGGTCAGGTCTCCGCCCGCCGTGACCGCCAGGGCCGCCGCGGCTTTTCCTAGGGGCCGGGAAAACATCCGGGCCAAAAGCCAGGCGATAATCACGGCGGTCAAGGTGACGCCCAAGGCGATCAGGGCCATGGTTTTTTTCAGGCCGTCCACTTCCGCGAAGGCTTCATCCCGGCCCAGCCGGGCCGCCGCGACCCATGCGGCGTCTCCCAACCCGACCGGGGTATAGGCTTCCAGGACCAGCCGGCCTCCGGACTGCGTGACAAGACGCGTGTTTTTTTGTCCGGCCAAGGCGTCCTTGACTCCCGGCGAATCAAGGAGGTTGTCTTCGGGGCGGCGGGGGGCGTTGGTCGTCGTCGCTTCGAAGTTCGCTTTGATTTCGGATCGCGGCCGGAAATCCGGTCCTATCAGGAAGGTCTCGCCATGCTCTCCCAAGGCGCTTTCCGACCGCATGATCGCGTTGAATTCATCCCGGGGGAGGCGAACGGCCACCACCACCTCCACCCGGCCCTCCGGTCCCAGGGCCGGCGCGGCCATGAAGGCCGTCGGCCCGCCCTCGTCCGGGTCGTACGGCGACACGTCCTCGAAAACCGGCTTCAGGCCCAGCCGGGCCTTGTCGAACGCCCGGGCCAGGCCGGAATCCCGGAACGGTCCGGTGGAAAGGTTCGTTCCCAGGTCCGCCAGGCGGGCGGTGCTGTAGAACACATGGCTTTCGGGAGAGATGAGCAGGATGTCGGAATATCCGGCCGCCTGGCCGCGCTTGGTAAAGAAATCCATTTGGTCTCCTTCCAGGCGCGGGGCGATGACCTCTTCCAGGGGGGGCCATGGATATCACCGCCCACCGGCGCCCCAGGACGTCAAGGCCGTCGTGGGCGACCAGGACCGGGCGTCCATGGGCGTCCGAGAAGGATTCCCGGCCTTTTTCGCCGGCCAGGGCCTTGCTCAGGAAATCGCCTCCCTGGGAAGGGACTTCCTGGCCAACGGCCAAGGTTGTTTGAAACAGGGCTGTCGCCTCGGACCTTAGAACGATTTTCCCGTCCCGTTGGGTGATAATAAAGGTTTCCCCGGTGCGGCCCATGCCGTCCCGGCGTCCGACCAAATCCTGGAGCGGCTTGGGTGAAAATTGAAAGACCAGAACGGCCTGGATTCGGTTGAAGGCGTCCTTGATCGGAGCGGCGACAAAGGCGGCCTGGCGACCTTCCGCGGCGGGGTAGGGGGAGAAATCCTCGAAGGCCTCGCCGCCTTTCCCGATGGCCTGCTCGACCGCTCGTCCCAATCCGGAATCCTTCAGTGGACCCTTGGCTAGGTTGGCGCCCAGGTCCGCCTTTTTTTCCAGGCTGAACATGACGTTCCTGAGTTCGACATCGACGATGAATATATTGTCATATCCGTTAATGGCCGCGTAACTCTTGAAAAAAGGGCTGATCTCGTCGTACAGGCGGGCGTAGTCGTCGGTGGTCGGGTCAATGGTTTCCAGATACTCGCCCTTGGCGTCGTCATAGCCGTCCTTGTAGGTGCGGAGTTTGACGAAAGCCTGGAGCGCGTCCGGGCTCGCGGCCAACAGGGACAGGTTTTGCCGGACCTTTTCAAAAAAGTCGATGACCCGGTCCCGGCTGGTTTCCTGGGCCGCCGTAATTTTTATCATCGCTTCCTGTCGCAGGATCAACACCGTCGCGGTCATGGCTTCCAGGTCGGCGACCCGTCGCGAATAGAGGCGTTCCACCTGGTCCTTTTTGGCCTCGACCGCCGCGGCCAGGCGGTCGTAGCTTTGCTTGGCCAGGGCTTGCGACCAGTTGTGGACGGCGTAGCCGCCCATGACGGCCAGGGGAGTCAGGCCCGACAGAAAGATGGCCAGCATCAATTTGTGGCCTATTTTCAGCGCCGGCCAACCGCGTTTTCGGCCGCCCTTTTCCGGGCTTTCACTGGAGGATTCAGTCGGGCCGTGATGGCTCGATGTTGGGGGACTTACCAGCGCGACCGGATTGTATTCGGACCCATTGTGGGCGCCCATGATTAAACCTCCTCAATAACCGCGGTTGACCGTCGGTTCCCGCGAGGCGGGACCGGCGACGCCGCCGAGTGGAGCGACATTATTTGTCGGGGGCGATGTCGAACGTGTTACATGCGGCGGAAGACTTGGCGCGGGTAGTTTTAGCCGCCCAGCTAGGTCGTCGTTTCATGGCCTCGGCCCCGCGCCTTGAAGGAAGGGAGACAAAAATTCGACGAAGGGCCGGGGCCGGGTTCGCGATTTTCAATCGCGGGGCTCGCTCCAGATAAGTTAATCGGTTCAAAACGTAGGGGATTTGCATGTTTCCGGTTGACACTTACCGCCCGAGGTATTAGTATCCGCAGTCCATGGAATAGTATTACAGTCAATTCTATCAAGGGCTTGAAAAAAGCCCTCCCGCGGCTCCCCCCCGGGGAAAGCGTGGCGTCGCGGAGACAAGTTTAGCGCCTTCCCCCCGCTCATCCTATCTCATTAAAAAGTTTTTTTTGAGACGGGACGTGTTTAAAACGCCGACAGGACGACCCGATCCGACCCTATTGCGGAGGTGAGACCGTGGTGAAGAATATTCTGATTGTTGACGGGGACTCCTCCTTTCTCCAGACGGTCAAATCCGAACTCGGTCGCCATGGCGATCGTTACCAGGCCCACCTGGCGGAAAACGGCCTCGAGGCCGTGAAAATCCTGGAAGCCGTGCCGATCGATTACATGGTTACCGGATTGAACATGCCGCGAATGGACGGGTTCGAGCTGTTGATCCATAGGAACCAGAATTTCCCCCTGGTGCCGACCGCGGTCATGACCAGCCAGGACTTGTCCCTGGTCAAGGAGTCCCTCCTGGAACTGGGCGCCTTGCAGGTTTTGGCCAAGCCCCTGACGGCCGCGGCCCTGATTGAAAATATCGAACATATGTTGCCCCAAACCTCCCAGCAAGGGTCCCTGGAAGGGATTTCCGTTTCCAATTTCCTTCAGCTTATTGAAATGGAGCAAAAAACCTATCTGTTGGAATTCAAGAGCCAGGGAGACCAGACGGGGCTTTTTTATTTTCAGCAGGGGACCCCGATAGACGCCCTGTGCGGCGACTTGAGGGGGGAGGCCGCGGCCCTGGAAATTATCACTTGGGAGAACGTGCGCATCAGGTTCCGGAATGTGCCGAGCCACAAGGTCAAGAAGCGGATCAATCAAAGCTTGATGTCCCTGTTGATGAACGGCGCCAGTTTAAAGGACGACCAGGAAGGCGAGGCTTCCCCCCGGACGGAGGCCGGAAGCCTCCCCGATCTTTTCGACCGGGCCGGCGGAAAGAAGGACGCCGCGGTTTTTCCCGACCGCCCCTCCGGTGGATCATCCGGGGAAGCGCCGGCCGCGCCCGGCCTTCCCGACCCACGCGAAGTCGGCGCATCCTTGAAAAAGAACGACGGGATGGAAGCGGCGGCGCGGGGCGGCGAACCCGACCGTCGGACCGTTTCCAAGCTGACCCAGGAATTGATGAACGTCCGTGGAGTGCGAGCCGTGATGCTCGTGACCAAGGACGCGGCCATAACCGATTCGGCGGGCTTGTGGACCGGCGCGGACCCCGAGGTGGTCGGCCAGGCCGTGGCCGCGGTGCATCACGGCGCCCAGGGCATGAGCCGGGAACTGAATTTGACCACTTTCAACATGTTGACCTTCGAGGCTGACCAGGGCGCGGTCATCTGCACTCCGGCCGGGGAATCCTTGCTGGTCTCGCTCGCTTTCGATTCGAAAACATTGGGCATAATCAGGCAAAAGGTTAAAAAAACGGCCCAGGACCTCGGTAAGCTATTTTAACCCCAGTTGCGCGAGGGATTAACAAGAGGAGGACCGGTGGATGTCCCTGAATATTGAATACACGATCGATGAAAAAACATACCGTCGCTCCATCAACGGTTTCGGAGCGGTAACCCAGAGCTATCATTACATGACCTTGTTGACCAAGCTGGCCCTGCAACTCTCGGAGTTCGGCGGTCCCCAGATTCTGGCCGATTCGGCCGAGGACGCCATGCGCCCCCTGTTCGATGATTATTACAGCCGGGCCGGCCTGACCGCGCCCGCGGAAAGATTCCAGGTCGGCCGGGATTTTTACGCGCTCCTGGGCCTGGGGCTGATGGAACTCGAAGGCGACCGGTCGGGCGGCCGGGTCACCTTGTCCAAGTCCCACGTGGATCAGGGGTGGTTGCTGCGGCAGGGAAAAAACGATCGTCCGGTCAACCACCTGACCCGGGGATTCATCGCGGCCTTGTTCGCGGCGACCTTTGATCTGCCGGCCCAAAGCTATGGCGTGGAAGAGACCGCCGGCTTGGTCCAGGGCGAAAGCCTGAGCCGATTCACCGTCAAGGCCAAATAGGGAGGATCAACCGGTGACTGTCCAAAGAGAAATTATCGTCAAGCAGATCGTCAATCTCAACACCCAAAGCAAGGACGGACAGATCGAACTTTTCGGCCTGCTGCTCAATCGCCTGCCGGTCGCCTTCTGGAACACCGTTTCCGAAAGACTCCTCAAGGCTGTTCCGGCGGACAAGCGGGAAGAGGTCAAGGCCGCCCTGATCGACTGCGCCGTCGAAAACGGGTATCACACCGGTCACGGCATTCTCAGCTCCCCCGCCTTCAAGGCCTTGGTCGGACCGATGGTCACCGAGGGTCCCAAGGACCTCCTGCGGGGACTCTTCGCCATCTTCAGCGCCGCCGGCTGGGCCAAGTCGGGCATTGTCCAGATCAAGGAAGCCGAGAAAATGGTCATCCGGGCCGTGGATTACTTTGAAGCCGACGGCGCGCCAGGCGAAAAGCGGGCCTTCATGATCATCGGGGCCTGCGCCGCGTTTTTCGACCTGGTCTATGGACCCCCCTTTCCCGACGGCCTGGGCGCCTTTCAGTGCGAACAGGTGGCCGGCATCGAATGCGGAGACCCCTTCGGTCAGTTCGTGGTTACCAAAAAAGAGTAACGGGTCCTACTTGGGGAAAGGAAAACGCTTTCCCTCGGTCACGGCCACGCCCGGCCCTCCTTCGCCGGCGACGGCCGGTAATTTTCGCTCACGGCCTATAGCTACTGATATTCGGGATGGAATAACTCCCCTGGAACAGTTTGGAAGAGGAGAACCAAATGGCCTTTCAAATGGAAACAACGCAGGTATTGAACGAACTGCTGGAAGTCCCCGGTCTGAGCGCGGCGGTGATAGTCGGACGCGACGGCTTTGTCATTGAGGCCGCCGGCAGTTTGGGCGGCATGGATGTGGACGCTTTCGGCGCTTCCGTGGCCGCCGTCCAAAGCGGCGCCGAGAGCATGGGCGCCGAATTGGGGCTGGCCGCCTTTCATACCATGACCCTGGAAGCCTCGGACGCCATGATCATGTGCGTCCCCGCCGGGGAAGCCTTGCTGGTGATTCTGTCCCCCGACTCCAAAACACTGGGAATGATCCGCCTGCAAGTCAAGAAACGGATGCCTAGGCTGGCGGAACACCTCTAACTAGTGAAATTCCCCTGGTCCCGGCCCGGCCGGGACCCCCGGGGCTTCAGCCGGCGGCGCTTTACCGTCCCATCGGGACCGCGTCGGCTCGGTCCCGGGCATACATACAAGGGCGGCGCCGGTCCCGGCGGAAGCAGGCGATGGAACACGAATCGTTTGACATCCGGACGCCCGCCGGGTTAAAGTGCGTTTCGTTTTTTTTTGAACTAGTTGTGTTCGCCGGCTGGGACGCGACAACCCGGGGGAATGTCGATAATGGAAAATAAAGCCCTTGAAATACTTAAAACAATGGCCAGGGAACTGCCCGGGCTGACGGCCGCGGCCGTGGTTCACCTGGAAGACGGGCTGTCCATCGCCGAGGTCAGCACCCGGGACGACGTGGACGCCGGCGCCGCTTCCGCCTACCTGGCCAGCATCGTCCAGTCCAACCTCCAGGCCGTCAAGGTCCTGGCCGCCGACCAAATCACCCATGACATACTGATCACCACGGACAAGAATTATTTCCTCATCCGGCATTTCCCCCGGCAGCCCTTTTTTCTGTTCGTCATGACCGAAAAGGACGAATGGCTCGGCCGGGCCAGGCTGATCATGAAGACCTTCGAACGCCTTTTGATCAAGGCCCTGGCCTGACCCGCCCGCGGCTTGGTCGACGTCCGTTCGACCCGGCCGGAACACGTCCGCCCTCCTTTTTCATCCAGCCCTTTCCGGCGGCGCGAGGCCCCGAAAGCAGGCGAGCACCGTAAACACGTTGATATTTTAAAAAGGTTTTGTATGATACGGGGTGAACATTCCGCGCGAGGGCGAATCGCGGGTTCGCTTTCAGTCTTATTCCGTGGAGAAATCGGCCAGGCGGCCGCCCCGCGCCGCGCCGCGCCGCGCCGCGCCCTGACCACGGCCTGGACCGCGATCCCGGCGGAAACGCCGCCGGGGGGTGAGAATGACGGCCGGATGCACTGACAACTTTCCGCGCGGCCGTCGTTGGCCGCGGGCCGGCTTTCACCTTCACGCGAGGGCGGGTAAGGAAGCCTCCTCCGTCGGCGACGGCGACTATTACCATTCGAACTAGGTTCAGGCGCTCCAAGAGGCCGAACCTGGCGTGGGCGTGATGGTCAATCACAACGAATTTGCTTATGAAGAGTTTACGACCTTGCGAGAAGCCGCCCAAGGAAAAGGCGTCTGCCTTCCGCGAGGCGTCGAGCCGTCGGTCAATGACGGCGGCAACAAGAATGGGGAGTTGACAGTTGCCAATGGACGCGAATCAACGCCAATTCAGGAGATATAATTATGAACATCAACGCCAGTATCATCGACCAGCGGGTCACCGGCCTAGTTGAAAATCAATGTCATCAAGTTAAAAATAACCATTGTTTTTCCATTTACTTACATGCTTATATTTGATAATATTTCAAAAATCAAGTCACGATGTGTAAAAAACAAGGAAAGGAAAATAATGAAAAATATGTTATCCACAAAACAGATGATTTTGGCATAGAGTCTGCAAATTTTGACGGAAATTCTGTGCCAACCTTACCACTTTTCTTGAAAAAAATAATTTTTTCTGAAAATTTTTTAAATAGAAACTGGAAATCAGAAAAAGACCTCACCAGGAAAAGAATACTTACCTTTCCCATTTTATTAATGATGTTGCTTAATTTACGAAAAGGTTCAATTGGCACTGAGCTTGGAATTTTTTTCAAATCATTAACAAAGCATAGAACATGAGTCTATTTTGAGGCTGGCTTTGCCAAAGGACTTGGTCTGGAAGTGATAATGACTTGCCACGAGGATGATACGGATGATCTACACTTTGACATTAGGCAGTATAATTGTGTTCTGTGGAGATCGGAGGCTCCTGACGATTTTAAAAAAAGGCTAAGGAATAGAAAAGAATGCGTTTTTGGAAAGGGGACATATATGCGCGTTTAAATTTGTTCCTTGCCTTCGAGCTGAATTACTAAGTGTCTTTATTTTAGCACGAATGACAGTTTAGAAGGTGATGATTTTAGAATAAAATATAAAAAAACATACAAGTCACGGATATAGTATCTTACTCATTGCTAATGAATTAAATATTTCAAAATATCATAATTTTATTGATAAAATTCAAAACGTAATAATACGGAGAAGTGATGACTCGTTTTCAACAGATTTCTACAGTTTTTACTACGATGGTTTACACAACACTTGCAGTAAAATTACCAGAAATTCAAAAAAATTCCGACTGGTCATTTATAATATTTTTGGCTCTTTTTCGAACCAAAGTTTGGTTTGATGATCATGCAAATCTGAATGATTCTTTATCAGTCGTTGAAAAATACTTGATTGTTTTTGACTGGATTTTTTTTGTTATCGTTGCTGCTAATTTTCCGAATCATAAAAAATTTGCACTTGTTGCCTTAATAAGCTCATTTGTTTTGTCAATATTACTCCTTATGATACAAAAACAAAAGGATTTTACTAACCGTTTTTTGATATTTAATATACTGTATGTTTATATTTTATTGCTTATGATCAAATATTCAGAAATGGAAAACCTAATACATATTTGCACCTATGGTCCCAAATGTCGGTTGCCCCTTAACTACGAACATGTTTTTCATTTTTAGCCGCCACGACTTTTTGCAATTTGGGATTATTTTTTAGTTTATTTTTTGCCCCCCTGTATTCAAATACCATATAACATATTGCAT
>JAZDGM010000179.1:0-14043 GCA_043806915.1 Pseudomonadota bacterium
GGCGGCCCGGGTGAACCAAGGACTCCCCCCCTCACCCCAGCCCTCTCCCCCCGGTGGGGGGCGAGGGAGATAAGTGTCTGGCCAGGCCCTCGCCTCCGTTTGGAACAAGGTGTTGTCTTTCAGAATAAAAGGAACAATACATTTTCAGTTTGTAGGGTGCGCAACGCGCACCATCTATTACTATTTTCCAGGCCTGGCCGCGGTAAATTGGAGACGTTGTCCACGCCTTGCGGGCGGGGCTGCTCCGCCCCTCGCGCGGCCGGCGTTGGGCTTCGAGTGAAGCCGGGGCCTCGACCAGGCTCCGCGGCGGAATCAGGGAGAAAAACGGACATAACACAGCCCGTATTTGTACCGATAACTCAGAAGGTGAACTTCCCCCTCGGGTGAAACGGCCAGTCGAGGCGCTTCGAGCAGCCAATCAAACGGGGACAGGGAAAGGGATTCCCGGCCGTTCCCGTCGACCAGGGTCGCTTCAATTTTCCGACTTTCCTCCCGGCGTTCGGCGTTGGTCAACAAGATCAAGCCGTTTCTAGCCCCGATCACGGCGGCGTGATAGGGGCGGCGCTTCGCGTCCCCGGGAAGGAGACCCTCGGCCGCCCATTTTCCCCTAGGTCCGGCTTTTTTAATCCGTAGTGAAACGCCCGCCGCGTCGGAACTGCCGTCGATCCAGACCGCCGCCAAGTCCCCGGCCCCGGAGATCGCCAGATCCCCGAGCCGGGTGATGGATTTGGACAAACTCCCCAGCCGGACCGGCCGGCCGGATTCAGCTCCCGAGTCGTCGCAGGAGACGTATTCCAGGGATTTCGACCGCTTTCCAACGCCGATTCCAAAATTGCGAAACAGGAAGCCGCGGTGTTCCTGGACCCAGGCCAGATGTATCGTTTCATCGACGGCGATGACGGAGACAAGGCCGTTGTTCACGTTCGAGGCCGAGGGGATGGTTCGCGGGGCCGTCCAGCCGTGTTTTTTTTTCGCGGTCGCGAAGAGGGGGTACGATCCCGGGGTGTGGGGGACCAGGCCGAACTCATAACGGGTGAAAAAGACGAGGGGCCGGTCGCCCGCCGCGGCCAGGCGCGCGCCATGGACCATGACCGGGTTCGGCAGCGCGTCCTCTTCCGGCGACCAGGCGGCCCCATCGAAAGCCAGGTATCCGATATTGAGTTTCTTGATCCAGATCAGGTGGAGGGAATCGTGGCCGGCGACCAGGTCGGGGAAGCCGACCGCTCCTTCCGCCAGCACCACCGGCGCGGTCCACTCGCCGTCGCGGAGAGACATTCTCCAGTAAATTTTTTCTTCCAAGGCCCAGACGACGTGAAGCGCCGCGTGGTGGTAGGCGATATCCCAACCCTGGGCCTTGGCGGCCAGGCAGGCCGGTTGACTCCACTTTTCCGCCGATTGGCCGGCCAGGCCCGGCCCGGGAAGGTTGACGAGAAATAAAAAGAGAAAAAAGGCGCTTAATCGCGACATGCCGTTTCCCTCCTGTTGATTCTATTGCCACCGGCAAGGCCGGGGAACGAGTCCGTCAATACCGACCCAACGGCGCCCCCGGGGAGCCGCCGGCCGCTATTTCCCGGGAGCGGCGGCGTCCACTATCCGCCTGATGACCCGGACCAGGTCGGCCATGGGATAGGGTTTGGGAATGAAGCCGACGGCGCCGGCGTCCAGGGCCGCCTGGACCGGCCCTTCAACCGAATACCCGCTGGCGATGACCACCTTGGCCCCGGGATCGAGGGCCAGGATTTCCTGGAGGCATCTTGTCCCGCCCATGCCGGGCATTCCGATATCGAGGACCACCAGGTCGATCCGGCCGCGCGAACCGGAATAGACCCCGACGGCTTCCTCGCCGCTGGACGCCTTCAGGACCGTAAAGCCGAATTTCCGCAAGGCCTTGGCGGAAAAATCCCGAATGGATTCCTCGTCGTCGACGATCAGGATCGTTTCCACGCCGCCGGCGATGTTCTCCTCGGCCGGCTCTTCCCGGCTCGGTTGCGGAAGAAGTTGAATGGCGGGAAAATACAATTCGAACGTGGAGCCTTGTTTGACCCGGCTCCGGCAGATAATATTTCCTCCATGGTTTTTGACGATGCCGTAGACCGACGACAATCCCAGGCCCGTGCCCTTGCCGAAGGCCTTGGTGGTGAAAAACGGTTCGAAGATGTGCTCGATGGTATCCGGGTCCATGCCCGCGCCGGTATCCGAAACGGACAGCATGGCGTAGCGACCCGGTTCCAGGTCCATGTGGCGCCGGCAGAACTCGTCGTCAAGAATGCGGTTTTCGGTTTTGATGGTCAAGCGTCCGCCCTCGGGCATGGCGTCGGCGGCGTTAACCCCCAGATTCAACAGAATTTGCTCGATCTGAACCGGGTCCGCGTTCACGGCCTTGAGGTTCCTGTCCAAACTGGTCACTATTTCGACCATTTTGGGAATGGTCCTTTCCAGCATGCGGGCGGCATGCTCGACCTCGTAATTGAGGCTGATGGGCTTGCGGTCGCTGTCTATTTTCCGGCTGAAGGCGAGCAACTGCCGCACCAATTTCGCGGCCCTTTCTCCCGCCTTATAAATTTCCGTCAACTCCCAATACCCCGGTTCGGTTTTCCTCTTGCCGAACAGGAGAATTTGGGCGCACCCATTGATGGCCTGCAGCAAGTTATTGAAATCATGAGCCACCCCTCCGGCCAGGGCGCCGATGGCTTCCATTTTTCGGGCTTGGTGGAGCTGTGATTTGAGTTGAAGTTTTTCTTCGTCCTCTTTTTTTCTTTCCGTCACATCCTGCAGGATTTCCAGGACCATGGACGCCGCGCCGGATTCGTCGAAAATGGGAATCGCCCGGGTATGGAAAAAACGGTGAAAATGGTCGGAAAAAAACTCCCGCGATTCGATCCGGCCCGAGAGCGCGGCTTGAGCGGTGGAACATTCCTCGCAAGGACTGTCCCGGCCGATCAGCCGGAAGCATTTTTCCCCAATGACCTCCCCGGGAAGCTTGCCCAGCAAATCGTACCCGGCTTGGTTGTAGGAAATAACCGTATGGTCGGGTCCCTGAACGGAAACCACATCGGGGATGCCGTCCAGGATCGTTTTCAAGGTCTGCCGCTCCCTGGTCAACTGGCGCTTGGCTTCCTCCCTTTCGGTGACATCGACCAGGGTCATCATATCGGCCGGGGCGCCCTGCCAGTTCACGGTCCTGGAATACTGCTCCACCCACCGTTCCTCGCCGTTTTTCCTGACCCCCTTGTACACATACTGGGCCTTGACATCGCCGAGCCCGGCGGTCATCTTCAGCCGTCCCTGTTCCATGACGAAGTCGCGATAATCGGGGTGCACAAACCGGGCCGTGTCGACCGCTGACATGGCCATGAGTTCCGGCAGGGAATACCCGGTCAAATCCAGATAGGCCCGGTTGACGTATTTGAACCCGTCGAGCTGAATGATGCAGATGCTCAATAGACTTTGATCGGCCAAAATACGAAACTTCCGTTCGCTTTCCAGCAGGGCGGCCACGGCCTTTTTTCTTTCGGAAATATCGCTGATAAAGGCGAAAAAAACGCCCGCGGTATAGTCGCCGGTCGGAACGAGGTTGGCGAATATTTCCACGGGAATCCGGGCCCCGTTCTTACGGATGTATTCCATTTCGAACCGGGTTGGATTTCCGGTCAATTTCAAATCCGATATTTTTTCCTGCTCGACAAAGCGCCATTCGGGAGGCGTCAGGTCGCGGGACCAGTTCAGGTCGGCCAGTTCATCCTTGGCGTACCCCGTCAAGCGGGCGTAGGCCGCGTTGAACAGGATCAACCCGCCGTCTTCCCGCACCACGGCGAAAGGCTGCGCGCCGCGCTCCAGGAGGTCGGCCAGGAACCCGGCGTGCCGCCGGCTTTCCAGGAGCAGCTCGGCCGACCGCTTGCGGGCCGAGATGTCCCGGAACAGCCCGATGGCGTATTTCCTTCCGGAGAATTCAAAATTCGAGGTGCTGATTTCCACGGGAATAATGGCGCCGTCGCGATGCAACACCTCCGCTTCCACGCAAATGGCGTCCCCAATCTGGGTGTGAGTTTTAAAGTCCGCGGCGTATTTTTTCTCTTCGCCGGCCGGATGCAGGAACCGCTGATTCATCCCGACCAACTCCGAGGCCGGCCGCCCGGTCAGAGCCGTCGCTTGCCGGTTGGCTTCCAGGATGGTCCCTTTTTCGACGTCCGCGATAAAGATGGCGTCCGCGGCGTTGTCGATCAGGGTCCTGTATTTGATTTCCGACTCAATGACCACCTGCTCGGCTTTTTTTCTTCTGGTGATATCCTGGATGCAACCCATGATCCGCAGGACGGTCCCGGTTTCGTCCATTTCCACCGCGGCCGCTTCCTCGACAAACCTGACCGTCCCATCCGGCCAAACGATGCGGTGCTCGAAGTTCAACTCCTTGTTCCGCGGCGCGAGCAGCTTCAACCCCTCGCCTAGGATCGGCCGATCGTCCGGGTGGACGCATTCGAGAAAGGACTTCCAACTCGTGGCGAAGGTTTCGGGGTCCCGCCCGAAGATGGCGAAGACCTCATCCGTCCAGGTGAGGCGGTTCGAACTCCTTTCCCATTCCCAATACCCTAGTCGGGCCATTTCCCGGGCCTGGCGGAGCCGCCGGCCGCTTAAATCCAAATCCCGCTCAATGTTTTTCCTTTCGGTCACATCCCTGATCACGCCCAGGGTCCCGACCACCGCGCCGTTTTTCACATAGCGCGAACCATTAAGCTCGCCGGAAAAGAAATTACCGTTTTTGTCCTTCATCCGCAGCAGGAGGTTGCTGACCTGGCCCCCCTCGGCCAGGACCGCGGAGAAGGCGGCCAGGGCTTTTTCCATATCCCTTGGTTCCAGGTACTCGACGAAATTTCGGCCGATCATCTCCCCGGGCTTGAACCCGAAAACTTCTTCCGCCGCCGGGGACATGAATTGAATGTCGCCTTCCACGTCCGTGATGTAGATGGCTTCCGTGACCTGCTCGGCGATGGACCGGAACAGTTCTTCCCGAACCCGGAGGGCGCCGAGCAGTTTTTCCTTTTCCCGCACGGCTTGGGACAATTTCATATTCCCATGGCCGAGGTTGGAAAGCATCCGGTTTATCCGGCTGAAAAAATTGACGGCCGCTTCGAGGGTTTCACGATTCCAACGGGGGACCTGGTCCAGGGCGGCCAGGTATCGTTCCGGATCGAAGCCGTATTTTTCGGCCTGCCGGCGAAAAAAGGCGTAATCGGGCGCTTCTTCCTCGAAAAAAAATTGGCCCAAAAACAGGTTCGCCACGTGTCGTCCGTCGACAAAAACCGGGGTGACGACGTCCCACATGCCGTTCTTGCATTTATAAACCCGCAACTCCCCCGGCTGGAGTCCCGCGGTGAGGGCCCGGTCGCTTTCCAGGCAATTGGCGGCGGTTTCGGGATGGACCCGATGAAAATTCCGGCAGACGTCCTGCCACCCCGCGGCCGCCAGGACCCGGCCGTCCAGGTCGATGATCCCCATCCCGATCCGGCACACCTTGTGAAAATCGGCCAAGACCGCTTGCAGCTCGACGAAGTCGAGGGCGTCGCGAAAGTCAGGCTCCCCGGGCTTGGTTTCGGCGGCCCCGGGCATGCTTGCGGCGGCTCCGGTCAAGGCGTCGAAATCGATGGGCTTCTTCCGCCCCTCCTCCTCCCGGACAGACCGGCGTCCCGCCGCGGCGGCCGCGGCCAGCCGGGCCGCCTCGACGGCGATTTCCAGGCCGCGGTCGTCGGCGGGGATTTCGATCCTGATGAAGGGGCACGGCCCCGGGGCGGCCGTGGCGCCGGGAGGAATGAACAGAGCCAGGGGA
This sequence comes from Pseudomonadota bacterium, assembly GCA_043806915.1. Lineage (GTDB taxonomy): Bacteria > Desulfobacterota > Desulfarculia > Adiutricales > JAGVGV01 > JAZDGM01. Next base: position 5,822 of record JAZDGM010000179.1, read on the forward strand.
AGGGCCTCGGGGTCGTCGAGCCCGTCCACGAGCCCGCCGCCGCGGTGGAAGACCTGGTCCATTAAAATCAGGCCGGGCCAGGTCGAGTCGGTCCGCTCCGCCCTGGCCAGGGCCAGTCCCCGGGCCGGCGACGGGGCCGGCCCCAGGACCCGGTAGCCGAGGCTCGCCAGGCGGACTTGCAGGCGCAACCCCATTTCGTCCTGGCCGGATATTATAACTAGGCCGGCTTCTTTTCCGGAGACGGCCATGGAAACCCCCTTTTTCGCTGACTCGAAAGCAACCTAGGGTTTATCGAAAAAAAAGCCCGGGGCCGCCCCGCCCCGCCACCCCGGGCGACAAGGTTAAACCGGACCTAACGCCGGTCCCCGACCAGGTCGCGGTAAAAGTCGAGGCCGTATTCGGCCCGGCCCTCCCGAACCGCTTGTTTCAGGCTTTGCTCGAGCCGGTCCGGGCTGGAAACGGTCAGCGTGGAATATTTTTTGTCTGTCCAGAGCCGGACGGTTTTTCCTCCAAACCGGACCACGGGGGGGACGTGAATGTCGACCCGACTTTCCAGGTTCAGTCCGGCCAGGGCCGCGGCGCCGACCGCGAAGGTCGTGCATTGCCGTCCGGCCAGGGAGAAACTTTTAAAATCGTAATTATCGGGGTCGGCGTATTCCAGGATGCGTTCGTAAACATGACGATCAATAAACGCCAGGGCCGCGTAGGTCGGATGGGTGCGGCCCTGTTTGCCCGCCAGGCGGAGGCCCGTGTTCCAGTCGTCCCATAGCCGCCGGATGGGATTGGGCTCGAAGCGGGGCCGGAGTTTCTGGGCCTCGGTGGGGTGCACGTATCCGTAATCGTTCAGGTTCAACACCCCCTCGAACATGTCGGCCTCGTCCGCGGGTTGGGAAAGCCCCACTTCCAGGGCCTGGGTCCGGCCATCCTTCTCCCCGCCTAGATATATCCAGGAATGGCCCGCGAATCCGCCCTTGAAGCGGCGCTGCTTGTACAGGGACCGGACCAGGGCGTGTGCGTCGGAGTAATCAAGATGCGCGGCCGACGTCAGGACCAGCAGGAAATAGGGGCGCCGCGCCGGTTTGTCCCGCGCCTTGTCCGAAACGGCGCAGGACCACGAAAGGCCGCCCGCCAGGACCAGGACAAGAAGCAGGGTCAACGTCTTTCCGTGAAAATTCCTCATCCGACCGTCCCGGGATCAATTCCGTAACAGCTTTTCGATTTCCTCTTCCCAAAAGGATAACGGGGCCGGCCCCTCGACCCGGCGCGCGACCCGGCCTTCCCTATCCAGGAGAAAGGTTGTGGGATAACCTCTAACTCCTGGAAAACGGTCCATCATTTCCTTGATGCGGTCCCCGGCGTACAGAACGGGATAATTAAGGCCGTAAACCCTGGAAAAGGACGCCACCTCCCCCAGGCCCTTGTCATCCATGGCCACCCCGACGATGGTGAAGCCGCGGGAAGAAAACTTTTTTTGGATTTCCAGGAAATCCGGAATTTCTTCCCGGCAGGGGGCGCACCAGGACGCCCAAAAATTCAAGAGGGCGACCTGGCCCTGGAACCGCCGCAGGTTGACCGGCCGGCCTTCCAGGTCGGGCAGGGACAGATCGGGCCAGGGACCGGCGAAGCCCTCGAACCGCGGGGTCCGGTCGCAGGAAGCCGCGGCCAGCCCCAGTATAATAACAGCTAGAAGCCGCGTTATCGGGGTCATCAAAACAAGCCTCGGGTGAAATTGAACCGGGAAGCGTTTTTAACGGTCCGCCCCCGGCTAATGGCTTCGCTGACCTCTCCGGCGGCGCTCAGGGGCCGGGGGTCGAATTCCAGGTCGACCACCAGCGCGGCGAGTCCTCCCAGAAGCCGGGACCGGAGGATGTTCGAGAAGAAAACCGGCCGTTCGGAAAAGACTTGAAAGATATCCTGGTCCGTCCTGACCCTAAAACGCTCCCCGCGGGGGCTTTCCAGGGGCAGATTGTCCTTGAGGCCGGCGGGCGTGAACCTGGAAGTGAACAGCGGCGGACGGCCGAACAGGTAAAAAAGCCGCTTGGTCGGGCCGGGCCGCGCGGACATGGCCTTGAAATTTTCCTCGTCCGTTTCCAGGCAGATCGTGGTCCCTTCCACGCCCAGGTCCGCCAACATGGCCTCGGACCAGGAATTCAAACAATTCAGGCGATAATCGGCGAAAATCGCGCCCTGGGACCGGCGGTCGTCCGCGGCGCCCCGAACCAGGGGTAAGTGGCCAAGATTGGAAATCATGAAGGTGGAAACGCCCATCCTCTTCAACTGGGCGACGTCCCGGGCCAGTCGGGCCGGGTGAAAAAAGGCGGGCGGCAACGACCAGATCACCTGAAAGAAAACCCGGCCCAGTCTTTTTTTAAGCGACGCCATGCGCCGGACGTTGGGCGTGGTCACGGGCAGGATGATGCGGTCGGGTTTATAGTCGGCCAGCGCGGAAACTTCCTCGGCCCGGGCGATCTTATACCAGATTTCCGGCTTTCGGGTCCGGGACTTGGCGAGGCCCGGCGAGGCGGAGGGGCCGGGGTCCAGGCGGCGCAGAATTCCGGCCAGTTGGGGCGAGGGATTGATCTCCCGCCCGCCTCCGGCCTGAACGGCTCGAACCAGGGGCGAGGCCAGGGCCGCCTTTTCCCCGCGCCCGGTATCCACCTTGAAAAAGAGGTCCCCCACCGAGGAGGGGAAAGGGGTTTGGATAACAGTTCGGTCGCCCTCGGCGGCGGTCTCGACGTCCCCCCGGCCCGCGACGGTCATTTTTTTCAGGGTGAAGGCCTGGCGCTCGTCGTCCTTTTTGAACTGGACCCTGATCCGGTCTCCGACTTCCAGGGGGTGGCGCAGGGCCAGGTGGGCGCCGCCCGCGGCGGTCTCCTCGACCCGGCCCAGAAAGGCCCCCGAGGCGGGCGCCTGGTTGGGGGCCAACCCGTCCGGAGCGCGGTTGGACAGGAGGAATCCCGTGGACCGTTGCCGTCCCAGGCTGTAATCGATCAATTCCCGGGCTTCGTCGAGGGCCCGTTCCAGGTCCGCTTCCGGAGCGTCCAAAAGCAGCCGATAGGCCCGGACGACCCGGCCGACGTATTCGGCCCCTTTCATCCGGCCTTCGATCTTCAACGCCGCCAAGGGCAGGCGCCGGATCAGGGACAGGGCCGCCGTGGCGTCCATGTCGGTGGGGGAAAAAAAACAGCCCCGTTTCTTGGACTGGCTGTAGACCCGGCGACAGGGTTGCACGCAGGCGCCCCGCAAGCTGCCCTTGCCGCCCAGGAAGCTCGACATCAGGCACAGGCCGGAAATGGAAAAGCACAAGGCGCCGTGGATGAATATTTCCAGGCCCAGGGGGCTTTGCTCGGTCAAGGCTTCCACTTCCGCCAGGCTCAGTTCCCGGGCCAGGACCGCCCGGTCGAACCCCAGGCCGGCCAGGACTTCCAAGCCCGGACGATTGTGGACCGCCATCAGGGTGGAGGCGTGGGTTTCGAACCCCGGAAAATGATTCTTGATGAGGCGAAACAGGCCGAGGTCCTGGACGATCAGGGCGTCCGGACGAATCTTGGCCAGGGCGTCCAGGAGCTTGGCCGCCGCCGGCAATTCCTCTTCCTTGACCAGGGAATTGAAGGCCACGAATATCTTGGCCCCGCGTTCATGGGTCAGGTCCACCACCCGGGCCAAGTCGGACAGGGTGAAGTTGGAAGCGAAGGCCCGGGCCGAAAAATTTTTCAAGCCCAGATACACGGCGTCGGCTCCGGCTTCCAGGGCCGCGGCCCAGGCGGCCAGGGTCCCGGCCGGCGCCAGGATTTCGGGCTTGGGGGGCAGTTTTTCCGGGCGGCCTGTCGGTTGGGGCCTCCGGGTCCGGTCCGGTCTTTCTCCGGCCGGCTTCCGACCCCGGGGGTCATTGTTTTTAACGCGGTTCCTCAAACGAATTCACCTTCTCGATCAATTCCACCAGGGCTTGCACGCCCAGGGAAAAAAGTTCCCGGCCTTTTTCGGCCGAGGCGGCGCCGGGGTCGCCGCAAACTCCTCCCGGCCAGAAAAAAACCTTGTTCCGGACCAGGATCGGCGCCGGAAAGGACGGGTATTCCCGGGGCGACGTCCCCTTGACCAACCCGGGCGCCAAGTGCATGACAATGGAAGTCTCCAACTCTCCGGAATGGGCGTCCCCGGGCGTGGACATCAACCGCCCGACCCGGCCGGACAAAAGTTCCACCACGGACAACACGGCCACCACCAGGTCCGGACAGGCGGCGGACAAATCCTCGCCGGCCTCGACCATGGCCGCCTGGTGACTCGCCCCGGCGTGGCCGCTGGCCACGATCAAGCGCCGGACGCCCTGCCGGTAAAGGCCAAGTCCGACGTCCCGGACCAGCAGCCTGACCGTCTCGAAGCCTATGGACACCGTGCCCGGATGTTGGCTGGTTCCCCGGCACAGTCCGTAGGGCAGGGCCGGCGCCACGAACACGTCGATCCGTTCCGCGGCGGCCCGGGCCAGGGCGGCCATGTGCAGGGTGTCGGTCATCAAGGGCAGGTGCCGGCCGTGTTCTTCCAGGGCGCCCAGGGGCAGGATCGCGGTCCTGGTTTTTTGCAAGCCGGCGGCGAATTCCGGGCTGGTCATTTCTTCCATTATCATCGTTCCGACCTCGGCTTTCCTTCATGTTACATTAGGGAGACGGGCTTCTTCTGTCAATGCCCCGGGGTAGTTTAACCTTGCCAATATCCTTTTTTTTTGTTAAATCCTGAACATTGGAATAGTAGCGCCTAGGTTCGCGTCCTTTTTCGAGCATCTGGAGGCCTGAAAAAAGATGAGGATAAAATTCTGGGGAGTCAGAGGCTCAATACCGGCGCCCATCGGTTCAAAAACCATCAGGGAAAAAATCGTCAAGGCCCTGCAAGGGGCCCAGGGCGTGGACCTGGACGATCCCCGGGCGCTGGAGACCTATGTCGATTCCCTGCCTTTTTCGATCAAGGGCGCGGCCGGCGGGAACACTTCCTGCGTGGAAGTCCAGGCCGGAAACGTCCACCTGATCTTCGACGCGGGCTCGGGCCTGCGCGAACTCGGCCTGGAACTGATGGCGGGCCGGTACGGCCGGGGGCAGGGCACGGCCCATCTTTTCATGAGCCATACCCACTGGGACCATATCCAGGGCTTCCCCTTTTTTGTCCCGGCCTATGTGCCGGGGAATCGTTTTTATATTTACAGCCCCAAGAAGGATATCCGGCAGCGGTTCACGATTCAGCAGATCGACCAGGATATGTTCCCCATGAGGTTGGAGGACATGGCCGCTCAAATGGAATTCGTCAACCTGCCCCGGGCCGGCGTCGACCTGAACGGCGTCCGCGTGGACTGCATTCCGCTCCACCACCCCGGAGGCTCCTACGCCTACCGGGTCAGGCATGGCGACAAAATCCTGGTCTACGCCACGGACGGGGAATACCAGGACCTCTCCAACCAGGCCCTCCAGCCCTACCTGGAATTTTTCGCCGGCGCCGACGTCCTGATCTTCGACGCCATGTACACCTTTTCCGAATCCATGGCCAAGGAAGGCTGGGGCCATAGCACTTCCCTGGTCGGGGTCGACATGGCCGTCAAAACCGGCGTCAAGCGGCTGGTCCTCTTTCATCACGAACCCACTTATTCCGACGAAACCCTCGAGGAAATCACCCTCAAAACCGAGCAATACCACTCCCTGGTCAGGGAACAGGGTCCCCTGGAAGTTATTCTGGCCGTGGAAGGCGAGGAACTGGTTATTTAACCGCCATGCCGGCCAATCTCCCGCCCCAGTATTACGAACTGGAAAAACGCTGCCGGGCCGCCTCGTCCCCGGACGAAAAACTGGCCCTGCTCGAGGAAATGCTGTCCGCCATGCCCAAGCACAAGGGCACGGACAAGCTTCAGGCCGACGTCAAGAAGCGCATCGCCAAGATCAAGGCCGAGGGCAAAAAAAGCGGCTCGGCCGCGAGCCGGTCCACTTACAACATCAAACCCGAGGGCGCCGGGCAGGTCGCGCTGGTCGGCCCGCCCAATTCCGGTAAATCATCGCTGCTCAGGTCCCTGACCGGCAGCCGTCCCGAAGTGGCCGACTATCCCTTCACCACCCGCGCGCCCCTGGCCGGCATGGCCGCGTTCGAGGACGTAAAAATACAACTGGTGGACTTGCCGGCCGTCACCGGGGAATTCCTGGAACCCTGGGTCCCGGACCTGATCCGGCGGGCGGACTTGCTGTTGATCATCCTGGACCTGACCGGCGACCCCCTGCACCAGTTGCGGGAAGTGGAGAACGTCCTGGCGGAAAAAAGGATTTTCCCGGCGGGCGGACCGGGGCCCGCGGACGGCCGCGGGGGGTTGGTCAAGCCGGACTTGCTGGCGGCCAATAAAGTGGACGCTCCGGACGCCGAGGCCGCCCTGGAGCTATTTCTGGAAATGATCGAACCAAAACGGGAAGTTACGCCGCTTTCCATCATCAGGGCCGACAACCTGGACCGGCTGCCCGGCCTTCTTTTCCAGGCCCTGGGTCTGATCAGGGTTTACACCAAGGCCCCGGGAAAGCCGGCCGAAGTCCGGTCCCCCTTCACGCTCCCCCGCGGGTCCACGGCCCTGGACCTGGCGGAAAAAATTCACAAGGACGTGGCCCAGGCCTTTAAATACGCCCGGGTCTGGGGAAAAGGCCTGGTGGACGGCCGGATGGTCCAGCGGGACCACCCGCTTTCCGACGGCGAGATCGTGGAAATTCATACTTGATTGCTGTCTTGGCGCCTAAAATGCATAACTTATGGGCATGGAAAAGAACGCCATAAATAAGGACAAAAGTCAGCAAGTCAAGACCATCAGGAGAACCATCGTCGCCGGCCTGCTTTGTTCCCCCTTCTATTTCTCCACCCCCCTCGAGGAACGGCTGCAACTCCTGGAATTGATCTTCCGGTCCTGGCCCCGAGACTGATTTTTCCCTGACGGTCGCCTTGACTTTCCCTCCGCCGGTGCTTAACTAGTGAGCAGGTCGGCAAGGATTTCTTCAAACCAAGGAGGGAAGGTCGAATGATTGTTAAATGGACCCCCAGGCAACTTTCGAATCGGGCGCCGTGGCGGGAAATCGAGCGGCTGCGCAACCAACTGGAAGGGGTTTTCGACACTCTATCCCAAGGGGTTGACGCCATTCGTCACGGGGCCGGTGTTTTTCCCCTGGTCAACCTGTTCGAAGACGACCAAAACCTTTACCTGACCGCCGAGACGCCGGGTCTGACCGTGTCGGACCTGAAACTGTCCCTACAGGGCGACAGCCTGACCCTGCGGGGCGAGGTCAAGCCGCCCGAGTCGAACCGGGAAGTCAATTATCACCGGCGGGAACGGGAAGCCGGCTTCTTCCGGCGAGTGATCAACCTGCCCGAAAAAACAGCCCCGGACAAGGTCACGGCCTCCCTTAAAAACGGGGTGCTGACCATTGTCCTGCCCAAGACGGAAGAAGCCAAGGTTCGGCGCATCGATATTCAAAATTCCTGAAAAACCCATGAGGAGACAGCCATGACCCAGGAACTCAAAGCCAAGGAAAAGGCCGCGGTCAACCCGGACGTCGAGACCTCCAAGGGGACCCCCACCTTTTCCCCGGCTGTCGACATCTTCGAATCCGAGGAAGCCATGACCCTAGTCGCGGACCTGCCCGGCGTGCCCAGGGAAGGGTTGACCATTGACCTCAACGACAATGTCCTGACCATCCGCGGGGAAGTCGCTCCGGCCGTGGACCAGGACAAAAAGTCGATTTACCGCGAATACCAGGAAGGCGATTTCCACCGGCAGTTCGCCCTTTCGGAACTGATCGACCAGGAAAAAATCTCGGCCGCCCTCAAGGACGGGGTCCTCACCCTGGTCCTGCCCAAGGTCGGTCCGTCCCAACCCCGCAAGATCGCAATTTCCGGCGACTAGCCTTCAGCCGCCCCGCCCCGGCGAACGGTCGGACGGGGCGGCTTCTCGACGGAAAAACCTCCGGCCAAGGCAACATAGCCAAGCTCCCGACCACAGGCGGTCCCGCCCCTGGAAAACTCCCGCTGGTTGTTCCCCGCGTGAGCGGGGATGAACCGATCAAAAAACACAAATTATAATTGGTTCTTCGCTGTTTTGTGTGGGTAAGGTTGGTTCCGCCAGCCTGCGAGCAAGTTAGCATGGCCAGAGCCGGCGTCAAGGGCAAGCCTCGCGATGCTCGGCGCTTCGCGCCCTTGACTCCGACTCTAACAGCCATGCT
>JAZDGM010000180.1:0-19315 GCA_043806915.1 Pseudomonadota bacterium
CGTGGAACTCGGGGCCGACGAAGTCGCGGTACTTGGCCCACACGGGTTTCATGGCCGCGGCGAAGGCCTGGCGTTCCTGCTCGGTCAGGTCCACTACTTCCACCTTGTTTTGCCGACAATAGTCGTCGATGGAAATATCCAGCTTGGGAAGTTTCAGAAAATGCCCCTGGGAAACCTCCCTGTTCACGGCGATGCAGACGTCGGCGGCGGCCCGCATGATTTTTTGTTGTTCCGGCGGGAGGCTGTTCCAGAAATCGAGGTTGACCAGGATAATGCACTCGGTGAGGATGTGCTGGGTCCTGGTGGCGAATTTATTGACCTCGGTGAATTTCATCAGGATGGAGGTGTAAAGTGGGTTTTCCTGACCGTCGATGACTCCCTGCTGCAGGGCGTTGTAAATCTCGGGAAAGTCCATGGGCACGGCCGAGGCGCCCAACTGGTTGAAGGCGTCCAGGTACACCGGGCTTTTCATCACCCTGATTTTCAGGCCCGCCAGGTCCCCGGGCTGGTGAATGGGGCGTTTCGAGTTGGTGATGTCGCGAAATTCATTTTCCGTGTAACCGATGGCCTCGAACCCCTTGGCCGGAAAAAAGGAGAATAGTTTTTCCTGGAATTCCTTGTCCGCGAGGACGTCATAGGCCGTCTTGCGGCTGGGGAAAACAAAGGGAAAGTCAAGCACGGCTGCTTGCGGGACGAAGTTTTCCAGGACCGCCGTGGTGATGGAGGCCATTTCCAGGGCGCCGCCCTGGACCTGTTCGGCCATGGACATTTCCCCGCCAAGCTGTCCCAAGGGGAAGACCTGGATATTGAGCTCTCCCCCGGTTTTTTCCTTGACATACTTGGCGAAGGCCAGGGAGCCTTGATGTTGCCCGTGAAAGGTCGGGCCCACGTGGCCGAACCGGATTTCCCGGGCTTCGGCCGCGGTCGACCAGGCCAGGGCCAACCCTAAAACACAAATTCCCAACATCGTTTTTTTCATTTTCGGTCAACCTCCAAGGATTTCGTTTTCACGCGGACGGTCCGGGCGTTTATCGACCACTGTCGCGGCGGGACCGGGATGGCCCCGAATAATGAAGTTAGCTTCCGCCTCCCCACCAAAACCATTTCCGACCAGGATAAGGGACGTTCCGGATCGCCCCGGGGCAAGGTTGAAAGCCGCCGGCGAGCCTTGGCTTGCCACAGCCGGCGGTTACGCGCGGCGCCAATGGTTTCATGCCGTTGGCCGGGTAAAAGGTTCCGTCTCGCCGCGCCAAGGCCGAAATACGCGCGGCCGCCGTTTTTTTTTAACCCCAGGGGTTAGGAAAAGCCCGGTCGAAAAAGGACCAACGCCCTCTTTTTTATCATAATTCGGCGACCCCCCAAAGGAAAATAATTCCCGGCCGGTTTTTCACGAGTTCTGGACCAACAAGAACAAGGCTTCGTTGGTTCTTTTAAGACTGAGCGTCAAGGAATTGATGAGTTGCGACTGCTGTTCGGAGAGCATTTCCAGGTCGGTTTGGGTCTCAATCGGGTCGAGAACGCCAATGAAGACCTGGCCATCGGCCGAGACGGTGGCCGACCTGACCGTCAGGTCCCGGTAAAAAATCGAGCTTTCCCCAATGATGGAGCCCTGTTTCAGTACTTCCAGGATGATCTGCCCCTTGGCCGTCCGTTTTTTGATTTTGACCTGCCCCTCGATAATCAGGAAAGCTCCGGTGAGAGGTTCGCCTTCTTCTATAATAACTTCTTGATCTTTATAGGCTTTTTTTTGTTTAACGTAGTTTTTGATTATTTCTTGGAGAACCATGAGGCTTCCTTTTCAAGGCATGAGGAAAAAACCGAGGGTTTTTTGATTTTCGTAGGAGATATCCGTGATTTTCATCCCGCAAAATTTGACGCCGTTTTCCTTGGTCCCGGAGGTCGTCACGATTTGGGCGACGAAGGAGATTTTTTTTCCGTTGGGCAGGAGAATTTCTAATTCAAATTTATCCCCGATTTCATGGCTGAAGTCCTTCAAGGCCCGGCCTAGGACTTCCAAGCCGACCCCTTCCTTGCTGATGTCCTTTAACTGGGCTTCCAGGAAGACCCCCCGGGGAGCGTTCACCGGTCGGTACCGGCACGATATGTTGAGCTACTTGCGGTAATGCCGCCGCTGCTGATTGGCCCACTCCATCCGTTTTTGGGCCGTCGCCTGTTCATCCTGTTCCTTGGCTCCCTTGGGGGACGACGCCAGTTGGGAGACCTTCACCCTGGCGGCGTAAAGCCGGCGGAGGGTCTGGCGGCCGATTTCCCGGAGCAGCGGAGGAAGCTCTTCCAGTTCCTTGAGCACCGAGGCCGCCAGCCGGAGTTCCAGAATCGAATCCTCCCCGGCCCGGCAGGTGTAAATGTTCGGAACGGTGCACCCGCTGAAAAGCGCTATTTCGCCGAAAATTTCTCCGGCGCCCAGGGAGGCGAATGGTATTTCGCGGTCGCCTTTTTGCTTGAAGAGGTTTATCTTGCCTTCAATGACCGCGTAAAGGCAGTTGCCGAACGAGCCCTCCTTGAAGATCAACTCCCCTTTTTGGAATTTCAACCTGACCGGAGACGCCGGAGTATTGGTTTTGCCATTTCCAGTGGCTGCGCTCATATCAACTTCTTTCCACTTTTCCAAGGACTAGGCGAAGGCCGAAGTGTTTTACAAACTGGGAGCGGATAATACCCCATGGGATAACCGGTGTAACATCATCAAGGGCGAGAGGCGGGGATCGGCCTTGTCCCGTTTCCGGCCGAACTTACGGTAACACCAGGGCCAAAGTCAAGGAAAACTCTTTTTTCTTAACTATTATTATGATATACATGACTCGATCGGAACTCCGGCGAGGATATTTCCCGGGACGCACCGCCGCCGCCGCGTCCGGAATTGGGGGGCTCTAGTCGTTTCGTGGACCAGGGGGGCTTGGACCGGCGACTTCTTTAAGGAAACGCTGATGGACCCTATCAATTGCGGGAGGCGGAAAACTCCAAGCGGTTCGGGACCCCGTTTTCCGTGATGATGATCAGGGTCTGGTTTCCGCTCGGCGTGGCCCCTTGTATCCTTGTCATCGGGCAGGGAGGGCTAAACGATGGCCAAATGGTTTCGCGGAGACTTTTTAAAAAGACATCCAATATCCGCTGGTTCCCAAGCTAGAGCTTGGGAACCAGCCTTATTCATTTTCATTTGGCCATTTTCCTTACATTTTCAACCGGCCGCTGACACCCCGCGCCGACGAACCGCCGTCAACCTGGTTCCCGGCGTGTTTTTACGGGGAAGTCGTTCAGAAAACGTCCCGTCCTAGGAACTTGTTCAGACGAGGTCGGAGGACCTGCGTATTGTGGCGGGAGGGGAGAAAGGCCTTGAAATTAGCCGGGGCGTCGCCGCCGGCCTCGGCCAGGAAGTTCCTGGCGCTTCTCAACCCCTCGGCCGTGGAAACAGCCCCGTGGAAGAAAATTTCCCCCCAGTTGTTTTGATAGCAAATGTCCAATTGGTTGATGTTGGACGTCTTGTCCGGCTCTTCCAGGTTTACCGTCACAAACATCCGTATTATTTTAGGTTTTTCGAACAACGACTCCTCGTCAAGGTCCATGTGCCGGAAAAAGGGAAAAAAGGCCCGTTGTTCCCTGAGCACGTTCTGAATGTCCGGCGCCGTGGCCCGAGCCGCCAAGTCCTCGCCGAGCCCGGAGTTCAGGTTGATGGTGGTATTTTCTCCATAAAGCCTATTGTTGACCAACCAGATCAACAAACCGGCCAGTTGCGGCGAGCTTTTCAGCAGTAAACCCTGGGAACCGGCCTCGGCGGCCTTTTCCTTGGAAAGCAACCCTCGGTAGACCCCCCACATTCCTTGCCCGTCGGTGTTCCTGAAGGGCTGGATCGTCAGGCCGTCAAGCGGGGGCGGGGCTTCGATGACATTCCGGATGGAGTCGACCTTGTTGTCTCTTTGCGAGTAAAAAATGAAAAGTTTTCTTTTCAAGACAAAAAGGTCGCGTTGAGTGATGGTCAGGCGCTCGTTTTCCTTTTGGGCGTTTAGCTCCCGCGAAACATTTTCGTAGGCCCGGAAAACAAAGCCGTTTATGGCGCGGCTGAATTCCCGCGATTCCGTGAAGGACCAATTGTGATAGTTGTTCAGTTCCTCGATCCGGGCCTGGGACCAACCCCAGCGTTGAACCAGTTGGAGCATCACCCTTTTTTTCCGGGGCAGCCTTCTCTTGCGGTAATCGGCGCCGGTTATTCCGGCGCCGACCTTCAGATACAGGGAACGACGAAGAAGTTCCAGGTCGTTGGCGCGGTTTTCCCCCGTGATGTGGGCGGCCGCGCGTTCGAACATCAGGACGTAGGGGTCTATGTTTTGAACGTTTTGTTCGTCGGAAAAAATTCGGCGCTTTAATTCGTCGCACAGGAGCCCATTAGCGCCCCTGGTATGCAGGTAATCTTCCAGCAGGGCCAGCTTGAGAACCGATTTAAATGGACTGCCGATGGTTTTGTTGATCTGCCAGACGGCCGCGCCATACAACTCCCCCAGGGAGACCCGATGGACGTTGCCCAGGTCGACCAGCTCGGCGAAATCGAGGAGTTTGGAATTTTTAGCCGTCTCGACCCATTGGGCGTATTGGCCGTCATCGATGTCCGGCGGCGCGGCCCACCACAAGGGAGTCTGGCCCGCGACCAGGGTCATGGTTCGGTAAAATTCATCTTTCAGAAGCTTGGCCTGGGCCGAGCCGGAACTATCCTTGCCGGCGAGACCGAAATCATCCAGGCGGGCGCGGGCTGATTCCACCGTGAAAAGATGCACTTCCGCCCCGGCGAAATCAAGGGACCATTTTTCCATGAGGGCGAGTTTTTTTTTGAACAGGCTATAACTGCCGGGAGTGAACGAAGCGCCGTCGAAACAGACCCAGTAATCGAAATCGGATTTGGAATTCTGGGCGATGGACCCCATGCTGCCGATCAAGGCGATTGATTTTATTGGCAATGAGGGGTCAAGCATCCTGCCGCCCGATATCGGGGGCAAAACCTGTTCGGGAAAGGCCTCCTCAAATGATTTCCTCATGTTCGGGGACGGAGTATAACCCAGGACGCCGTGGACGATGTTGCTTCCGGCCGGTCGCAACTCGGGGAATGGAGCGACGTCCAGGTGGAGCATCAGGGGAATGAGGTCAAAGACTATTTTTTTCCGTTGCGGGAGCAGGTCATACAGAAAAGCAACCTTTTGGTTGTTATACTGGGCGAACAGCCGGAGTCTCCCGATGAGTTCCCCTTGCCTGCCCTGGGGTAGCGGGGGTTGTTCCGCCTTGACGGCCGGCGCCGTTTCCGGGGGAAGCTCCAGGAACGGGACCTTTTTCGCGGCGGTCTTTCCGGCGTCATTGTCGGTTGGCGGCCCCGCGGCCCCGCGACGAAAAAATTTTTTAATCATTGGAACGAATAGTCCTGTAACTTCTTCCGGCGCGCCAGGGTCGTATTCGACCGGGCGGAATACGACTGAACGTTTTTATGAAAAGGCCCGAAGGGCATTTTCATTAGTTGTTGTGACCGACATGGCCCGCGGTCATGTCGGTTGGTTTGAGGAACCGAGTAGGCCCCCCGACCAGCGCCTGGCGCGGTCAATTGTCCCAGACCCCGCTAGTTGCCGCGGGGGACTTTTTTTCATAGCCGGCGGAAAAAGGCGCCGAATATCGGTGGCTTATTATTTTACCCCTGGGCGGCCATTTTTCAGCTTCCAGCAGGGTCGAACCGGGAGCCCCGCCCTTTTTCCTAGCGCCCCCAAGGGCTGAAAAAGGCCCCGCGGTCATTCGGGAAGCGAGGTTCAATTTTTTACCGGCCGTTGGTAAAAACGGCGTCGACCAGTCCGGCGAGCCATTCAAGGCTCAGTTCCGGTCCGGCGCGTCCATTTCGAGCAGGGACATTATTTCATCCCTAAGTTTGCGCACTTCGGCCTTGATGGTTCGTTGCACTTCCAGCAAAACAAACGCCGCCGCTTCCTGGGGAGTCATCCGGCTGAAGTCCAGGAGGCTGGGTTCCTCATCCTCCTCCAGGGGTTGAGTCTGGGCGTAGTCGTCGATGGAAGCGGTTTGGATGGACAGCGGTTCCGTACCCGCCGACTCATACTCTTGAGGTTCAATGGAACGGGTCAGGGCCATATCCGGCGGCCCGGAGGGCTCGACTTCCGTTTCCGCGGAGGGTGGGATGACTTTTTCCTGGAGGTCCTTGAATTTCTTGACTTCCGCCGCCACGAGTCTTTTTTGGGATTCCTCGGGAACGTCCCGTTCCAGGATGATCTTTTCCAGGACCCCATAGACCGAGTGGAGGGTTTTAATGGAATCCGGATGAGCGGCGTGCCTCTTTTTTTTGATGTAGCGTCCGAGGGAGCTGAGGAGCTTGAGGAGGACGACTTTCTTTTTGTCATCCTGGAAAACCTTTAGAAGCTTCGCCACCTCCTGCCCGAAACGTTCCAGGGTCTGGTCGTTGATTTCCCAGTCCATGGACAGGACTATGCTTTTGAGGTCCTTGATGGGGGAGGTGAGCGCGCTGAGAGCTCCGTCTTCCATAATTATAGTTTTGTCGGCCTCGTCGTGGAAGATTTCGTTCAGCCTGTTTTCTACTTCCTCGGCGATGCTTCCAGGGTGGTTGGGCAATTTAATTCTCCTACTTAAGCTCCTTCTCCAAGGAGGCCACGGTCAGGGAAATGATTTTTTTCAGGGTCGGGACCACGTTTTCTCCCTTTACGGCCGAAGCGGCAAAGGACGGGGCCTTTAAACGGCTGTTCAGGTCGTTTTCCATTGTGTCCAACGAAAGAACGAAAACGCCCTGCTCATCCAAGTCCCTTTTATTGTATTGCATGACCAAGGGAAGTTCAAAGATGCTCTTGTTATAGGTCGCAAGGTTTTCTTGAAGGTTTTTAAGGGATTGTAGGTTTTTTTCCCGGCGCAGGGCGTTGGAGTCGGCCACGAAGACCACCCCGTCGACTCCCCTGAGGACCAACCGCCGGGTGGCGTTGTATTTGACCTGCCCCGGCACGGTATAGAGTTGGATGCGGATGTCGTATCCCCTGATTTTTCCCATTTCAAAGGGGAGGAAGTCGAAAAAAATCGTTCGGTCGCCCTGGGTTTTGATGCTGACCATCTCGGATTTGATGCGTTCCCTGAACTTGTCGTAAATGAATTCCAGGTTGGTGGTCTTTCCGCCGCGACCGGGTCCGTAGTAGACCACCTTGGCCTGAACAACCTTGTTTTTCAAATCGATGAAAGCCAAGTCAGCTCCTTTTTCCCGCGAGGTCGGAAATAGTCAACTTTCCAGTATTTTTAGGAGTTTCTCCGTCGACTCCCCAACTTTCAATCTCAAGAAGCCCAAGGAAATATCGTTCCCGAAAATTGTGATCAAAAGAAATTCATTGCTGACCTTGCTGAAATGAATGTGTTCCTTCTGACCTTTATGGAAAAGCAGCGAAAAATCTTCCTCGCCCAAAAGCTGGGCCATGCTGCTGACGGCGCCGAAATTTCCGGCGGCCAAGGCCGCCAGGGAGTAAACGTCATGTTGACAGGAGCCGTTATCCAGGGTGGCGATGATATTTCCGGCCATGTCAATCAGCATGACGCTGTGGACTCCGATTTCAATTAGATCGCCATCGAGGATATTTTGGATGCTGTCGAGCTGCTCATGCCCGAATGCGTATGCCATTTCGGTTAGCCTCATTCGTTCTTTTCATATGGAATAGGTTCGGTTCGGATTTCCAAGCGTCCAGCAATGTATGTCACCCCTAAAAAAAGCTTATCCTGGCCGCGGCGGTCGGTCTTTTCCTATAGTGAGCCCCCCTGGGGCCGCCGGCCCCTGCCCGGGCGGGGCCTCTGTTCCAGGCGGCCGCGGGCGCCGGCGCGTTTTTTCGCCAGGGCCGTCAAACTTTTTTTCAAGGGCCCGCCGCGGGCGTATTCAGACGTTTGCCCCAAGGCCTCCCTTGACTGGTTTTTTCGATAAAAAACCGAAAAAGAGATACAATTTTTTTATTATCCCTAAAGTATCATGTCTGTCAAGTAACTGCCCGCTCCTCCGGCTATTTTAGGGCGGGGCGATCCCGGGCGCCGGTCGGGGCCGCCGGGTCAGGAGGTTCCTGTGCTGGTGGTTGAAAGCCGGCGCACCAGGGTTGTGGCGAAGTTCTGGTAAAAGAGAAGCCGAACCGATTCCGGCGACCGGTTCAGGAGCGTGGCGCTGATTTTCATCAAGGTGCAGTCGGTATCGGCCTCCACCGTGGCCACCCGGGCTTGCTGGCCGATCAAGGCCATTTCGCCGAAACATTCCCCGGCTCCGATCATGGCGATCTCCCGGCCTCCCCGGCTCACTTTCACCTGTCCGCTCAGGATGATGAAGAAGGTTTCGTCTATCTCTCCTTCCGAGACGATTATCCGGCCCCTCCTGACCCTGACGATGTTGCTGGCGGAAACCAACTCCCGGACCTGTTCCCTGGAAAAGCTATGGAAAAAGGGGACGCCATGCACAAAGTCGAAAAAATCCTTGGATTCCTTGGGCGTCTGGGTCAGGTCGCGCAAGGCGAGGCGAAGATAATAAGCCAGGTCCGTGCAGGTTTGGAAGCGGTCCTTGATGTCCTTGGCCAGGGTTTTGGACACGATATCATCCAGGCTTTGGGGCAGTTCGGGCCGGAGGGTGGTCACCGGCACGGGGTCCTTGGTCTTGATCATCTTGGTGACGGCCGCCAGGTTGTCGGACCCGAAGGCTTTTTCGCCCGTCAGCAGTTCGTATAGAACGCACCCCAGGGAAAAAATATCGCTCTGCCTGACCGGGGAAAGGCCGCGCAGCCTTTCCGGGGCTATATAAAAGGGCGTGCCGATTATTATTTCCTTTTCCAAGCGCCGCCCGACCTGGGCAATCCCGAAATCGGTGAGTTTGATCACGCCGGATTTATCCAGAAGGATGTTGGAAGGTTTTACATCAAGGTGAATTACGCCCTGTTTATGTGCATAATCAAGGGCCTGGCAGGACGCGAAGATGACTTCCATCACCTTGTTCAAGGGCAGAAGGGAGCCGGTGGAGCAATGCTGCTCCAGGGTGGTTCCTTCCACGTATTCCATGGTGATGTAACAAAACTCGCCATGCAAGCCAAAATCGTAGATCGACACGATGTTGGGGTGGCTCAGGCGTCCCGCTGTTTGGGCTTCCACAAAAAAGCTTTCCCGACTCATTTCCGATGAAGGCAGGGACATTTTCACGGCCACGTTGCGCTTGATGTAGGG
Organism: Pseudomonadota bacterium; assembly: GCA_043806915.1. Lineage (GTDB taxonomy): Bacteria > Desulfobacterota > Desulfarculia > Adiutricales > JAGVGV01 > JAZDGM01. Next base: position 9,232 of record JAZDGM010000180.1, read on the forward strand.
ATCGCGCCCCAGGTAAACCACGCCGGCCGCGCCTTGGCCTATTTTTTTAATTATTTCATAGCGTCCGACCGTTTTCAGACCCTCGACGCCCTTGACGACGGCGTCTCCGGGAGCCGAAGAATGGGCGCCGTCCTTTTTATTCTGGGACCTGGAAGCAGGCGCTTTTTTTTCCGGCGGCTCAGTCATGCTATCTTTCCCCTTTTTTCTTCCTTATGCCATTTTGCCTGAAAGCGGTCCAGTACTTTATCCGGGGCGGCGGCTCCGAAAAAGAGATGGCGGGGGCGGCCATTCCCTGGCAACCGTCGCGGGAAACCGGGGCTCGGCCGGGCGCGGCGCGAGTGGTATTTTTTTCGCGGAAGTTAGGTCGGCTCGCCGCGCCGCCGGTTTTGATCTTTTAAATGGATGTGGTTAATGGTATAGTCCCTTGTTGTATCAACTAAAGCCTTGTCAGGGAGGAATATGGTATGAGACGGTTATTGTTAATCCTTTTGAGTTTGAGCATGATGGCCGGCTTCGGATGCCAGGCGACTCAGGGGATGAATATCATGTATGCGGTCCAAACCGAGGACCCCGTGGCCTTGGAACCGATTTTTCTGGAAGTAATCGATTCCAGGCCCAATAAGGACATTGTAACCCAGTCCGTAAAAAATACCGAGCTTTTTCACGATGTTTACGGCCAATTGAACCTTTCGGTCAAGGCCCACGACGGCCGCTCCACCCAGTTGCAAGGGGCGGAAGTGGATCGGGCCTTTTTTGAGGCCTTCCGGGCGCGCTTTGAATCCCTGGGCATTCCGGTGACGCCGGCCGAGGACCAAGCCCAAATGAAGCTGAGCATTTACATCGACGCTTTTATCCTGGATATCAGGGACAAAACCTTTAGCTCCAAGGTCGAATACCACGCCGAGTTTTACCGGGGAGAAAAGTTGTTCCTGAAAGGCTCCTACCTGGGCGAGGCCTCCGACCAGTCCGTCATCTTGCAGCCTAAAAAGGAAAAAGGCGAGGAAGTCCTCGGTAACGCCTTTTCCCAGGCTTTGAACAAATTGGAGCCCAAGTCCTTTACCAAGGGCCTCTAGTTTCGAAACAGCGCCGCGGCCCCGGCCGTCTGTTCAGACGCCGGGGCTGTTAGTGGGGGGAAGGGCGTGGCCGGCCCTCCGTCACTTTTTTGGCGTTGTATTGATCGAACTTGGTTGGCTCATCCCCGCCCCGACCATCACCCTCTTCAAAATAGCCTTGCCGCCGGCCGTTTTCGGCCCACCGGAGATTAACCGGGGTCGCGCCGTCCTCTTGGCATTGGGTTTGCTATGTTGTTTTCCCAATATAATACCGGACGCAAGGGAGGGTCGCCATGAACTTCATCAGGACTATAAACAACAACATAAAACATGATATCTGGGGGAATTTCCTGATGTGCCGGCAACTGGGGACCATGGAGAGCTGCAGCTACCTGGCTAGGAAATCCTTGGCCCTGGCCCGGGCAATTTTTTCCCACCGCACCGTGGTGGTCAATGGACGTGAATTTTATGACACCTGGAATTAAGCCTTCCCTTGGCTCGGGCCCTGACCCGGCCCCAACCCTTGGGGGGAAGGAGCGGCCGATCGGCCTCGCCGGCTGGTCGACCCGGGTCGTCCGACTTTACAGGTTCCCGCGTATATGCTAATTTGACCCCAGCCTGAGCCATAGCCAAAAATCAGGCCGAGGTTCCTGCCTTATGCCGTCGCGCCATGGATTTCTTCATGCGGTGATTTTTTCAAGAGGTCTTTTTCGTTTAAGCGGAATTGTCTTCTTCCTCTGGTGTTGCGCGTTTTTATTGGGGGTCCCGGTTACGGCCCGCGGGGATTCGCTTTTCCAAAGCGTCGCGTCGTGGCCGGAAGCCGATTTGGTTTTTCGATCCGACAAAAACTGGCTGGGGGGAGATGGCGCTTCTTCCGTGGACTTGGGAAAGGGCCGCGTCCTGTGGCTTTTTGGGGATAGCTTTGTCGCATCTCGTCCGGGGGCTGGGCGGAAGGACGCGGCGGTGGTCCGGAACAGCCTGGGAATCCAACAGGGATATGACCCGTCCCTGGCCGCGGTTCGGTTCTATTGGGGGGCTCGGCCCGGGGGGGCGCCCACGGCCTTTTTTTCCAATTCCGGAAAGGAATGGCTGTGGCCGGGGGATGGGGAAAGGCTCGGCTCCGGCCTGATCGTGTTTTTCATGAAAATAAGGGAAGCCGCCAACGCCTTGGGGTTCGAGGCCCGGGGATGGACGGCGGCTTTGATCGAAAATCCTGACGCCGCGCCGGAAAAATGGCGGATCAGATTCCTGGAAACGCCGGATAACCCTTTCAACATCCTGGTCGGTTCGGGTTCCGTCCTGCTGAAAGATGGCTTCCTTTACGCTTTCGGCGCGGCGGAATCGGAGGAACACGAAGTCTACCTTGCGCGGTGGCCGGCGGAACGGGCGGGGCGGGGGGATTTGAGCGACCCGGAATGGTGGTCCGGACCGGAAAAAGGGTGGGTCCTTCAGGAAGGCCTGATTGGAAGACCGCGCCCCGTATTCAGCCCCTCCCAGAACGAATTCACGGTGCATTGGGACCAGGCCGCTGGAAAATATTTTCAGATTCAGACCTGGGGGTTTGGTCCTTCCCCCTTGGGGCGGCGAGTCGCGAACAGCCTGACCGGCCCCTGGTCGACGCCGGAGCTTTTTTTCACTCCCCGGGAAGCCGGCCGCTCGCCCCAACGCTTGGTTTACGCCGGAAAAGCCCATCCTGAATTGAGGGGGGCCGACCTGGTCGTCACCTACCTGGTCAATTCGTTGAATTTCAATGAGCTTTTGACGGATCAGGACATATATTTCCCCAAGTTTTTAAGGGTCCGGTTCGATAACGGCGCAACGGAGGGGAAAACCGACCGCAATGATTGAAGTCGCATTGGTTGTCGAGGCGGAGCGCAAGCTGACCTGGCACGGCGCGGAAGTTTCCTCGGAGCGGCTCGAGGCCCTCAAGGCGCAGTACGGACCGGTGGAGGACATTGAGCTTCTGGAAGGATATGACGAATACGCGGAGGGCGCCGCGGTCCGGGACCCCCACAACCCGGCCGAGTCGGGGCTGTCGATCAGGTTTTTTTTCCCGCGGGAGGAGACGCCGGAAAAGGTGGATGAAACCAGGCTGGTGGATGTCGGTCGCTTGAATGTGGTGGTTCTAAAACCCCCCAGAAAAAAATGCGCGCGTGGAAATGTTTACCTGGCCGGGGGCGAGGCCGGGCCAGGGTTTCGGGAAGTCTTTTATTATGACGCGGGTTTTTTTCCGCCGTTCAAGCCGGAGGATGTCACCGTCTATATCCTGGACTTGTTCGATTTCGGTTATGACGGGTATATGCTGACCAAGGTGAACTTCGCCGGGCGGGAAGCGTGTTACTCCGAATCCGAGATCGCCTCGGGCCGACGCCTGGCGACCAGGCTCCTGGAAGACTGACCTGGAAGGGCCGGCCCGCCGCCGGACCCCCCAGACGCCGCCCCGGCGCATTTTCACCCCCGCATCACTATCCTCGATTTGTCGATCAACCCTTGGATTTGTTTGATCAGGTCGTCCCTTTCCCCGGCGGTGGTCTGCCGGACGACCCGGCCGGGGGAGCCCAGGACCAGGGAATTGGCCGGAATGTGGGTCTGGCGAGTAACCAGGCTTCCGGCGCCGATTATGCTCCCGCTTTCCACCACCGCGCCATCCAGCACAATGGCCCCGATGCCGACGAGGACCCGGTCCTTGATCTTGGCGCCATGAACCATGGCCCCGTGGCTGATCAGGGCTTCCTCGCCTATTTCCACGGGGAAGCCGCCCGGGGCCTCCACCATGGCCAAGTCCAGCACGGCCGTTCTCCGGCCGATTTTAATGGCCGCGCTGTCCGCCCGGAGGACCGCCATGGGCCAGACCGTGGTAAATTCCTCGAGAAGGACGTCCCCGATTATCCGGGCCGAAACGTCGACCAAGGCTTCGGGGTGGATGGTCGGTTTTTTATCGCCGTAATTTGAAATAAACGGTCGGGTGTTCATGACCGGGCCTGGTGGAAAAAAGGTTTGAGGATGTCGTTGATTTCTTCCGGAAAAGCCAGGCACATGGATTCGTTGTACAAGTTCCGAAGAGCGCCGACGTCCGGCGTCCCCAGCTTTTGATTGAAATAGGACCGCGGCGACGCCAGCAGGTGGAAGCGGGCGTGATCGTCCCCCGCCGCGCCGGTGAAAAAATTCATGTTAAAGCTGGCCAACCCCATCTCGTCCCAGCCCGCGATGGCCTTGACCAGGCCTTCGGCCAGGGACTTGAGGTCTTCGTCCGTCAACTCCAGGGTGTGGGAGACGTTTTCGACCACGGCCATGACGTCGCCGGCGACGCCCAGGGGCGCATAGGAACTGAGCCAAGTCGAGCGCCCGACGCGGCCCAGGAACCGGCGGCCGTCCCGTTCCTCGGCTTTCACCAGGTCATCCCAGTAGTTCGAGCCGTTTTCATCCCGGTATCTTTTCGCCGCCGTCAGCTCTTCCCGTATCAGGTTGGGCGCCGTGGAAGTGGCGAATACCTGCAAGTGAGGATGGAGGACCGAGCTTCCCGAAGCCGGCATGTAGTTCCAGTTGATCAGGAAATAGACGGCCTCGGGGTGGCCGGCTTGTTGAAGCTTCCTGAAAAAATCAAGGGACAAGCGAAAGCCTCGGTAAATGGAGTCGGCCTTGAGCCCTTTCATCGGCACGAAATGGTCGGCCCCCAAAACCGTCAGGGCGCTGATTTCGTCGTAGGGCGCAATGTTGGGGACCAGGATCATGTCGCCGTCAACCAACCGTCCGCCCGGGAGCAGCTCCTCGGGGAAACTGGGGGTCAGGGCCAGGACCTTGTCCGGACAGAAGGGGCACATGGCCTCCGTCCCCGGGGCCAGGCTTTCAAAGCCCGGGTTGGGCCATTTCAATAGGCGAAAATGGCAGATTCTGGATGTTCTTCCGGTCAGGGGATCGGTCCTGATTTCCGTGGGCACGGTCTTGGGAGCCATGTTTTCCATGGGGTTGAGAAAAACGGTCTGTTTACGCCTGGCTTCGAATTTCATCCTCGACTCCTTTTTTGGACCTGATTGTGACTCCGGTTTCGACAGTTTTTTCCGACCCCAAATCCACCATGGGCGGCGGTCAAGCGCGCTTTTCCGTCTCGGAGCGGCAAGCGGAAGTCGGCCGCCGGGAACTCGAGGTATCAACCGCGGATTTTAAAGGAGAAAGAGCTGAAGCGAAAGAGGAAAAGGAAAAAAACGCGGAAAGTCGTCCTTCTGGACCGCGGTCCCCCCGACCGGGCGGGTGGTTTGCCGGACCTGGATTTCGAGCGAGAAGGAGGGGAAAAACAAAGACGCGGGTTCGAGAACCCGCGTCTTTGCTATATGCTGATTACTTTTTTTCGGCTGGTGCCGGAGGTCGGAATCGAACCGACACGGTCGCGAGGACCGGTGGATTTTGAGTCCACTGCGTCTACCAATTTCACCACTCCGGCCGAGGTTGAGTAATACAAAATGGCGACCCGGTTTGTCAACACTTTCTTTTAAAGAAAAACACCATCCGCTTGACGGGGTTTGACCGACAAGCTAAACTCCGACTATAATTTGGAAAATACACGGGCTTGCCTTCTTTGACGATTTTAATTTCGGGGGAATTTTTTCGTTTCTGGCTTGGAACGAAGAATTATGTTAGTATGCCCCCTGTTTTCACAAGAGCCTGTTTTCCGGTCCTTATTTCAGGAAAAACCGGATTTTGTCCCGGCTGGTCGCCGGGGACGATCGATCTCGTTCCGGCCGTCGCTTGCTCGGGCGACAGTCCTAGGGATATAAAAGAGTTCCGAAAAAGGCGAAGTCAGTCCATGGATTTTTCCACCGATGAAAGTCTTATCAACGAATTTGTGGCTGAAAGCCGGGATCACCTGGACTCCATAGAACCCGATTTGTTGGCGTTCGAGGGTGGGGGGGATATCCCCCCGGACATTATCAATCGTATTTTTCGAGCCATTCACAGCATCAAGGGCTCCTCGGCCTTTCTGGGACTTTCGTCCATTACCCACTTAAGCCATTTCATGGAAAACGCCCTGATGAAAATTCGGGAGGGAAAGATCATACCCGATCCCCGGGGGGTGGACGTCCTTTTGGCGGGAGTGGACAGATTGCGCCTCATGATCCAAAACATTCCCTCGGGAACCGAGTTGGATTTTTCCGAGGAACTCCAAGGCCTCGCCGCGATGCTGGACGAGGAGGGCCGGGGCCGTCCGGAACCGCGGCCCGCTATCCCGGAGCAAAAAAAGGAAAACGCCGCGCCTCCGGAAATCGGAAGCGGACCCTTGACCGTCGCCGTCGCCTCCGAGCTGGAACCGGACGGGGTCGTCTTTGGTCTCGACCCGGAAAAGCTGGCCGAGGCCGCCGCCGGGGGGGCTTTTTTTTACGCTCTTTGGGTGCGGGTCCCTTTTGATTTAGCTGGAAAGGGGCGGTCGGCCGAGGTCTTGACCGAACTGATGACGGACTTGGGAGAAGTTTTGGCCTCGGACCTGAAACAAGCGGCGGCGTCGGGCCGGGATGGCGTTTGCGGCCGGGCCTTTTTCGGCACCATCATCCAGGAGCCGCAATTGGTGGAACACGCCTTGGATTTGCCGTCCGCCCAGGTTCGTCCGATTCCCTCCAGGATAATCGCGGACGGCTTCGCGAAATTCAGCCAGGAAAAAAAACGGCTTTCCTCCGACCCGGGCGGGAGCCTTGAACCGGGTGGTTCGGCCCGGGCGGAGGATGCCGGCGGGCTCGAGAACTCGTCGAACCCCTCCTTGGAAGCGCGGGAAAGCCCGTCGGACAAAAAGGCCGCCCCGGCTTTCCGAGTGGGGCCGATCCAGGAAACGATTCGGGTCAGCGTCAACCTCATCGACCGGATGATGAACCTGGCCGGGGAGTTGGTCCTGGGCCGAAACCAGCTCCGACGGCTTTTGGAAGCCAAGTTGAACCAGACCAAGGGATTGGCTTCCATTCTTCAACATGTGGATATCGTGACCACGGACATCCAGGAACAGATCATGCAATTGAGAATGCAGCCCGTGGGCAACATTTTCAATAAGTTCCCCCGGGTGGTCCGGGACCTTTCCCAGCAACTCCGGAAAGAGGTGGAGTTGGACATCGAGGGAGGGGACGTGGAGCTGGATAAGTCGATTCTCGAGGCCTTGTCCGATCCCCTGACCCATTTGATCAGAAACAGCGTCGACCATGGCCTGGAAAAGCCGGAAGAGCGATTGGCGGCGGGAAAATCGGCGGTCGGACTGGTGGCCCTGAGGGCGTTTCACGAGGAAGGCCAGGTAAATATCACTGTTTTCGACGACGGACGCGGTATTGACGTCAATAAGGTGGTTCAAAAGGCCATCGGCGCCGGCTTGATCGATTCCTTTACCGCGGCCAGGATGACGGAAATGGAAAAGCTGGGCTTGATTTTTACTCCCGGGTTTTCCACGGCCGAAACCATCACCGATGTTTCCGGCCGGGGCGTGGGCATGGACGTGGTCCGAACGAACATTGAGAAAATAGGCGGAAGGCTCGAAATTTCAAGCGCCTTGGGCCAGGGCGCCCAGGTCCGCTTGCGGCTGCCCCTGACCCTGGCCATAATTCCTTCCCTGGTGGTTCATACTTCCGGCGAATGTTTCGCCATTCCCCAGATGGACGTACAGGAACTGGTCTGCATTCAAGCCCGCGAAGCCTCTTTCCGGATTGAAATGGTGGGCGAGGCCGATGTCCTGAGGCTGAGGGGCCGCTTGCTTCCCCTGGTGCGGTTGGCCGATGTCCTGGGGTTGAAAAGATACTATCGGGACCGCCGGACCGGCGAGAGGAAGCTAGACCGGCGGGAGCGGATGTCCGACCGCCGTCGTCTTTTCGACTCCCCGGCGGGAACCTCGGGACGGATCGCGAAACAACAGCGACCGGCGGAATCCGGAGCGGCCCGGGCTAGCGAGGAGCGGCGATCCGAAAACGAGCGGCGACGCCTGTGGTCCGGTGATGTGTTTGTGGTCGTTCTGCGGCATGGCCCCAACCGTTTCGGACTTTTGGTCGACGAACTGCTCAATACCGAGGAGATAGTGGTCAAGCCGCTTTCCCGGCATATCAAGGACATCCGGTGCTTCAGCGGCGCCACCATAATGGGCGACGGTCGGGTGGCGATGATACTCAGCGCCGCCGGCATCGCCAATTCGGCCCTGCTCCGGTTCAGCGAGGTTCGCGACGAGGACCGAAGGCGCCGGGAAATGCGGGACCGCCTGATCGGGAACGGTTCCCGGACCAAGACCGGCCTTCTTCTTTTCAATGGCGCCCGGAACGAACATTTCGCCGTGCCCTTGATCAAGGTTTCCCGCCTGGAAAAAATCAGGCGGGATTCCATCAACCGGATCGGCGGACGGGAGTTTGTCAACTACCGCGAGGCCGTGCTGCCTCTTATCCGCCTGGAGGATCATCTGCCCGTGGGGCCTTTTCCCGAGGACGCGGAAGAGGTTTTCTTGATTATTCCCCGGACGGATCAACCCTTGGCCGGGCTAATGGCTTCGGAAATCGTGGATGTTTTTGAAACAGAGACCGGGTATGTCCCCGAAAGGAAAAAACGGCCGGGAATACTGGGCTCGGGGGTGCTGGAGGAGAGGTTGACAATTTTTATCGATATCGAGGAGCTTCTGGACGCCGCCCTTTCGGACCCATCCCTGCCATTTTCGGGCGGATTGAACCGGCCCTCGAGGTCCGACGCCGGGGCCGGCGGCGGGGCCGGAAGTCGCCGGGACAATGATCGTCATTCTTGAAACAGGGAGCGCTTCCCGGGCGACGCCTCGGGAAGACTCGCTTTGCCGCGGCCGTGGGAGGCGTTTGTCGTAAAATGAGCGTAAGACAGTTCGTTACCTTCAGGATTGACGACCACCTTTTGGGCATTGACGTTCTGGGCGTTCGGGAGATCAATCGGGCGCTGGAAATAACTCCCGTTCCCAGGTCCCCGGCTTATGTCAGGGGTTTGGTCAATCTCCGGGGACAGATTGTCACGGTTTTCGACCTGGGAGTCCGGCTGGGATTCGAACCCCGGCTGATTTCCGAAACCACCCATAATGTGATCTTAAAAAGCGAAGTCGTTGGACTCATGGTCGACGCCATTGGGGACGTCGCCCAGACCGACGAGGAGGATGTCGAGCCTCCCCCGGCCAATGTCGGCGGGATCGAAGGCGAATTTATCGAGGGCGTGGTTAAGTTGGAGCGAGAGCTTTTGGTTATTCTTTCGGCCGAAAAACTGCTCCGGTATGCACCCGCTTCAACCGGCGACGGAGTAGGGCTTTAATTTCCCCCTTTCAAACGGGGTGGTTGGGGATGGACCGGTGAAGCGGCGACGCCCCTGGTCGGCGGCGCGGGTCCATGATTTAGCAGCGGAACATCAGGAAGGAATTGGGGAATTCGTATGTCGGCATGGCTTGGTTTGAGGAAAAAAGCGGCGGCGGCGCCCGTTTTAGGCTTGGCGTTTTTTCTGGGAATAGGTTGGGTCGGGGCCGGGGAGCCCCCGGTTTACGTGGGGGCGGAAGTCTGCCGTGATTGCCACGAGACCGAATTCAGGAATTTTCAGGCGTACTCGAAAAAAATGAAATCCTTCGACTCGGTTGTGGTGATGCAAAAAGGATTGACGGAAAAGGAATACCAGGAATGCCTGGAATGCCACACCACCGGGTACGGACGACCGGGCGGATTTGTCTCCCTGGAGGCCACTCCCGGTTTAAAGAACGCCGGTTGCGAGGTCTGCCATGGGCCGGGAAGCCTTCATGTCGACAGCGGGGACCCGGCGGATATTAAAGGCAAGCTGAGCATCGAGGACTGCGAGAAATGTCATAACCCCGAACGGGTTGAGGCTTTTAATTTCAAACCGCTGATTTTCGGCGGCGCCCATTAGGGGGAGCGGGGAAAAATGGAGAAGCCCAATTTATTCAATAGACGTCTGTGGATGAAGCTGCTGGCCGCCTTGAGCCTGGCGTCGGCCGTCATTTTCGTGCTCGTTGTTTGGTTGAATATCAGCAAGCAGGATAGCTGTTTGCGCGACTTGGTGGAGCAGAAGGA
>JAZDGM010000181.1:0-18663 GCA_043806915.1 Pseudomonadota bacterium
AACCAGCTGATATTGGATGTCTTTTTAAAAAGTCTCCGTGAAACCATTTGGCCATCGTTTAGCCCTCCCTGCCCGATGACAAGGATACAAGGGGCCACGCCGGCAAGAAATCAAAAAAAATGTAGTAGTCAATTTTTTTGAACTAAAAAAGAAAGGAATAATACAATTTCAGATGGCCAGGTTTTAGGCATTATCAGTTGGCCGCTGACACCGGAGACCGGTCTGTTTCCTTTTCCCCCTCCGCCGGTCGCGGGGAACCCCTGGCCCAGCCCCCGGATCGCTTTATCGGTTCCCGCGCGAAGTTGGCCGCGACGTTGTTTTTAGCGGCTTTTTTAGGGGCCGCCCTCCGCGGCCGGGCCTCCGGCGAAGTCCCGGCGGGACCTTCCTTTCTTTCGAAAAATCAAAAATCAGAACGAATTGCCGACGAATCGCGATAATGCGCCACTTTATTTTTCACCGAATAAGGTATATCCTTTAGAAAAATTATTTTTCCGGGGCTGGGCCCATATTCCAGCGAGCGGCGGGATAACCGGAATTGCCCGGGTCGTCCGGTAAAAAAAACCGTGTAATTCTCTTGACAGAAGACTGAAATCTGATACATCATATATTCAACACGAACGGCCCCGGCCGTAGTCGCAAGGGTAAAAAAAGTGGCCCTGGATATCGCCCAATTTGACCAGGATTTCGATCCCCGGTTCAAAACCTTCCATGAGCTCATGTCTTGGAAGATCAAGGATATCCTTTTGGTTTCCAGCCAATACGACGCCTGCATCATGGAAGAGGACTGCCGCCTGGCCGAAAGGATCGTCAACGAATACCGGGGCCTCAACCTGAGCCAACCGCCGCGCCTGACCTGGGCCTCCTCGGCCGAGGAAGCCCTCGCCGCCCTGGATCGAAAAAAGTTCGAACTGGTCATAACCATGCCCCGCCTGGCGGACATGGACGCCCTGGCCATGGGCCGGGAAATTAAAAGACGCCGCCCCGACCTGCCGATCATCCTCCTGACCCACGCCGCCCTGGCCGACGAATGCGCCTTCGATCCCGAAGCATCCCGGGCCGTGGACCGGACCTTCGTCTGGACCGGCAACTCGGATTTGCTTCTGGCCCAGATCAAGAACGTCGAGGACCGCAAGAATGTCGGGCCCGACACCCTGGCCGCCGGAGTGCGGGTCATCATCTTCATCGAGGATTCCCCCATCTACCTGTCGTCCATCCTCCCCATTCTGTACCGGGAAGTCGTCAGCCAAACCCAGGGCCTTCTGGAGGAAGGCCTCAACGAGGAACATCGCCTCTTGACCATGCGGGCCAGGGCCAAGATACTGGTCGCCCAAACCTACGAGGAGGCGATCGATCTTTACCGGCGTTACCGGCCGTTCGTCCTCGGGGTCATTTCCGACACCCGCTTCCCCCGGGAGGGACGCCTGGACGAGAACGCGGGCCTCGGGTTTTTGTCCGAAATCAAGGCCGAGGTGGCGGACATGCCCTTGCTGCTGACCAGCTCCGACCCCGGCAACCGGTCCCGCGCGGAAGCGATTCCCGCTGTCTTCGTGGATAAGAATTCTCCCACCCTCTACCGGGAAATACGCTCCTTCTTCCTGGACCATCTTGGGTTCGGGGATTTCGTGTTCCGGTCGCCGGACGGGCGGGAGTTGGCCCGGGCCTCCACCCGGCGGGCCCTGGAAGCGGCCCTGCCGGACATTCCGGATGAATCCTTCTACTATCACTGGAGCCGCAACGATTTTTCCCGCTGGCTCTTCGCCCGCACCGAAACCGTGCTGGCCTCGCGCCTCCGGCCCATGACCGCGGACGATTTTTCCGGCGAGGTCCCGCGGATGAAAAAGTATCTGGTCGAAAGCCTGGCCGCGCTCCGGCGCATTCGGCAAAAGGGCGTGGTGGCCGATTTCGATTCCCACTACTTCGACCCGGAAGCCGATTTCCTGAAGATCGGGAAAGGCTCCCTGGGCGGCAAGGCCCGGGGCTTGGTCTTCGCCTCGGCCCTGCTTCAGCGGAACCCGGAAATCCTAAAAAAATACCACGACCTGGAAATAGGCATCCCCCGGACCCTGGTTATCACCACCGAGGGCTTCGACGCCTTCATCGAGGGCGGGGACCTCAAGGAGTTGGCCAAGAACGAGGCGCCGGACGCGGAAATCGCCCGGCGGTTCGCGGAAACGCCCTTCCCCGAGCGGATCACCGCCCAACTGCGCGACTACCTGTCCGCGGTGTCTTATCCCCTGGCGGTCCGGTCCTCCGGATTGTTGGAAGACGCCCGGTACCGGGCCTACGCCGGGCTGTACCGCACCTACATGATCCCCAACGACCATCCCGACCTGGAAACCAGGCTGGCCCACCTCATTTCGGCGGTCAAACTGGTTTACGCCTCCACCTACTTCCTCGGCCCCAAGAGGTTTTCCCGGCGGGTCGGGCAGCGGACCGAGGAAGAGAAGATGGCCGTCATCATTCAGGAACTGGTCGGTCAGAGCCACCAGGGATTTTTCTACCCGACCTTGTCCGGCACGGCTCAATCACGGAATTACTATCCGTTCGCCCGAATTAAACCCGAGGACGGGACCGCTTCCATCTGCCTGGGACTGGGCAAGACCGTGGTGGAAGGCGGCCGGGCGTTGCGGTTTTCGCCCCGCCATCCCCAGGTGCTGCCGCAGTTCAGCCTGGTGGACGATATTTTAAAAAACGCCCAAACGACTTTTTACGCCCTTAAAATGGGCGGGGGGCCGCCGGAACTCGACGCCACCGAGGAATCGGCCCTGGTGAAAAGGGAAGTTGCCGACGCGGAAGATGAACTGCCGGTGAAATTGGTTTCCTCCACCTATATTCCGGACGAACACCGCCTCAAGGACGGGAATTCCGGCCCCGGACCCAAGGTGCTAACTTTCGTCCAAATACTGAAATACAAGTCCTTTCCCCTGGCCGACCTGTTGGTCGATATTTTGGCCCTCGGCCTGGACGGCATGGGGTGCCCGGTGGAGATCGAATTTTCGGTTCAACTCTGCCCCCGCGAAGGCTGCCCCAGGGCTTTCCGACTGCTACAGATACGGCCCATGACCGCCCGGGCGGAGATGAGCGAAGTGGAAATCCTGGATGAGGACATCCAGCGGGCCTTCTGTTTTTCCCCCAGCGCCCTGGGCAACGGCGTAAAAAAGGACATGACCGACGTGGTCGTGGTCCGGCCCGAGACCTTCGACCCGGCCCGGACCCTGGAAATATCCCGCGAAATCGGCCAGCTTAACGCGGGCCTGGTCCGGGAGGGCCGTCCCTACGTCCTGATCGGCCCGGGACGCTGGGGTTCGGCCGACCATTGGCTGGGCATTCCGGTGACCTGGGGCGATATATCCGGAGTCGGGGCCATTGTCGAGGCGGCGACGGAAAAGCTCAAGGCCGAACCCAGCCAGGGCTCGCATTTTTTCCACAACGTGGCCATACTCGGAGTCAGTTACCTGACCGTCGCCGACGGCGTCGGCGGGTTTATCGATTGGGAGTGGTTGAAATCGCTTCCCAAGGTCCAGGAGACCCGGTTTCTAGATCACATCAGGCTGCCCGGGCCCCTGACCTTGAAAGTGGACGGTCGGAATTCCCATGGAGTGATGTTGTCGTGATTCCTAACACAAAAAGGTCGGCTTTGGGGCCGACCGCGGTTCAGACCACGGCCCGGGAAAACGTCGCCGGACCGCAAGCCTTGGACCCCGCCCGGGGCGCGGCCCCGCCAGGAAAGGATTGCCTAGGATGACGGATATTCTGCAGTTGGTGATCAACAAGGACCCCCAGGAAAAGGAATTTCACCAGGCTGTCGGCGAGGTGATGGAATCCATCAAGCCGCTTTTGGACCAGAACCCGCAGTACCGCCGCGACCGCATACTAGAACGGTTGGTTGAACCGGAACGGGTGATCATGTTTCGGGTCCCCTGGGTCGACGACCAGGGGGAGGTCCAGGTCAACCGCGGCTTCCGGATTCAAATGAACAGCGCCATCGGTCCGTACAAGGGCGGCCTGCGCTTCCATCCATCGGTAAACCTGGGACTTCTCAAGTTCCTGGCCTTCGAGCAGGTCTTCAAGAACGCCCTGACCACACTGCCCATGGGCGGCGGCAAGGGCGGCTCCGACTTCGACCCCAAGGGTAAATCCGACATCGAGGTCATGCGTTTCTGCCAGGCCTTCATGACCGAGCTTTTCCGCCATATCGGCCCCGACACCGACGTTCCGGCCGGGGATATCGGCGTGGGCGCCCGGGAAATCGGGTATCTGTTCGGCATGTATAAAAAACTTTGCAACGAATTCACCGGTGTGCTGACCGGGAAAAACTTTGGCTGGGGGGGGAGCCTCCTGCGGCCCGAGGCCACCGGTTACGGGTCGGTCTACTTCGCGGCCGAGATGCTGGCGACCAGGGGGCAGACCTTCGATGGCCTGACCTGTCTGGTGTCCGGCTCCGGAAACGTCGCCCAGTACACCGTGGAAAAACTCCTGGACCTGGGCGCCAAACCCGTCACCATGTCCGACTCGAACGGCTATATCTACGATGAAAAAGGCCTGGACCGGGAAAAACTGGCTTTTATCATGCGCCTGAAAAACGTCAAGCGCGGCCGGATCAAGGAATACGTCGAGAAGTACCCCGAAGCCGTTTACACCCAGGTCGACGGCCAGGCGGACTTCAATCCCTTGTGGGACCACCGGGCCGACTGCGCCTTCCCCAGCGCCACCCAAAACGAAATCAACGGCCGGGACGCCCAAAACCTTATCCGCAACGGCGTCAGGCTGGTCGCCGAGGGGGCCAACATGCCCACCACCCCGGAAGGCGTGGACCACTTTATCGAGCATAAACTCCTCTACGGACCCGGCAAGGCCGCCAACGCCGGCGGAGTGTCGGTTTCCGGCCTGGAAATGACCCAGAACAGCATGCGGCTGTCCTGGACCAGGGAAGAAATAGACAACCGGCTCAAGATCATC
This sequence comes from Pseudomonadota bacterium, assembly GCA_043806915.1. Lineage (GTDB taxonomy): Bacteria > Desulfobacterota > Desulfarculia > Adiutricales > JAGVGV01 > JAZDGM01. The sequence goes on from JAZDGM010000181.1 coordinate 4,960, forward strand.
ATGCGCGGCATTCACAAAACTTCCCAAGCCGCCGCCGCCGCCGTGGGCCGCCCCGGCAATTACGTGGTCGGCGCCAACGTGGCCGGCTTCTCCAAGGTGGTGGACGCCATGATCGATCAAGGCGTCGTCTAGGTTGACCGGTCTTTCTCCCGGCCGGACGCCCGAAGCGGTCGGCTTCCGGCCGGGAGTCGAAAATAAGGATGCGTATCTCGTTTTAAGGCAATGGCGCGTAGCTGATTAACGAAAAAGATTGTTTGTTCCTTTTTTTCGCGAAAACTGAAACATCAGATATTAAGGAGACAGAAATGACCAAACTCAAAATGACCCCCAGTGAAGCCCTGGTCGAAACAATGGCCGCCGAGGGCGTCAAAAACGTCTTCGGCATCGTCGGCTCCGCCTTCATGGACGCCCTAGACATCTTTCCCGACGCCGGCATCCGCTTCATCCCCGTGGCCCACGAACAAGCCGCGGCCCACGCCGCCGACGGCCTGGCCCGGGTGACCGGACAGCCCCAGTGCTGCATCGCCCAGAACGGACCCGGCGCCGCCAACTTCGTCTCCGCCATCGTGGCCGCCTACTGGGCCCATTCCCCCGTGGTCGCCATCACCCCCGAAACCGGCAGCAAGGGCATCGGCACCGGCGGCTTCCAGGAACTGGACCAGATGGCCATGTTCCAGAAACAGACCGTGTACCAGGTGCGGGTCAACCGGCCGGACCGGATGGCCGAACTGTCCCGCCGGGCCTTTTACATGGCCAAGAATTACAACGGCCCCACCCAGCTCAACATCCCCCGGGACTACTTCTACGGCGAGTTGGTGGATGAGATTTACACCACCCAGAAAGTTTCCCGCGGCATCGGTTCCAAGAAATCCCTGGAAGAAGCGGCCCAACTGCTGGCCGACGCCAAGTTCCCGGTCATCCTGTCCGGCGGCGGCGTCTCCCAGGCCGACGCCCTGGCCGAGGTCAAGGCCCTGGCCGAATACCTGACCGCCCCGGTGGTCAATTCCTACCTGCACAACGACAGTTTTCCCCAGGACCACCCCCTGTCCGTCGGCCCCATCGGGTACTGCGGGTCCAAGGCGGCCATGCGCACCATCGCCAAGGCCGACGTGGTCATCGCCCTGGGCAGCCGCCTGGGGCCCTTCGGCACCCTGCCCCAGTACGATATCGCCTACTGGCCGGAAAACGCCAAGAAAATCCAGGTGGACGTGGACCTGTCCGTCCTCGGCCTGTCCCAGAGGGTCGACGTGGCCTCCTGCGCCGATGTCAAGGAATACACCTCCGAGCTGCTGGCCATGATCAAGGCCAAGAAAGGCGAACTCGCCCCCAACGAAGCCCGGATGAAGGACATCGCGGCCGCAAGGAAAACCTGGGCCGACGAGCTGGAAACCTGGTCGACCTCCACCGACAAGCTGATGCACCCCCGCCGCTTCCTGCGCGAACTGTCCCTGGCCATGCCCAAGGGCAGCATCGTGGCCACCGATATCGGCAACAATTCCTCCATGTGCAACGCCTACTTCAAGTTCACCGGGCTGCGCCAGCACATCTCCGCCCTGTCCTGGGGCAACTGCGGCTTCGCCTACGGCGCGGCCATGGGCGCCAAGCTCGGCAATCCCGACGCTCCCGTCTTCGCCTTCCAGGGCGACGGCGCCTACGGCATCAGCGGCGTGGCCGAGGTCATGACGGCGGTCCGGGAAAAAATCCCGGTAATCGCGGTGGTGGCCAACAACCTGGAATGGGGCGCGGAAAAGAAGAACCAGATCGACTACTACAACAACCGCTTCATCGGCGCCAACCTCCGGGAAAACCCGGACTACGCCAAACTGGCCGAAGTCATGGGCGCCAAGGGCTACACCGTGACCGATTACAAGGACGTCCAGGACGTGGTCAAGGACGCCGTGGCCTCCAACAAGCCGTGCGTGATCAACGCCATGATCGAGGGCGGGGAAAGGGTCCTGGCCGAGCCCTTCCGCCGCGACGCCCTGAAAAAGGCGTTCCGCCTGCTGCCCAAATACAAGCACCTTAACGTGGAATAACAAGCGTTTCGGCCCGATAAACGCGCCGGGGGAACACCCTTCCCCCGGCCGCTGAAAATAAGACGAGGGGTTTTTCGGCCCCCGGGGTCGTTTTTCGAGCATCGAAAAACGGGATGGACTAGTTTTTCATTTTTCAAGGAGTATTTGCCATGATGGACCTTACCAACATCCCCTATTCCAAGGCGGAACTGGACCAGTACGAGGTGGAAAATCTCTTCCATTCCTGGTCCTACCAGCCCGCGGTCGCGCCCTTGAGGGTCGTGTCCGCAAAGGGCGTGCGCTTCCGGACCGAGGACGGCCGGGAACGGCTCGATTTTTCCTCCTGCTTCGTCAGCCACAACATCGGTCACCAGGACCCCCGCGTGATCGAGGCGATCTGCAAGCAGGCCCACGAACTGACCTCCTTCGCCCCGAGCCTGTCCACCAAGCCCCGCGCCATGCTGGCCAAGCTTCTGGCCGAGGTCACTCCCGGCGACCTTTCCCGTTCCTTCATCTCCCTGGGCGGCACGGAAGCCAATGAAGCCGCGGTTAAAATCTGTCATCAATACACCGGCCGCCGGAAGATGCTGGCCCGGTACCGCAGCTACCACGGCGGCACCGCCACCAGCATGACCCTTTCCGCCGGCGACGCCCGGAGCTGGGCCCAGGTGCTGGGCGGCACCGAAATGATCTCCGTGCCCCAACCCTACTGCTACCGCTGCATGTTCGGCCATAAATACCCGGAATGCGACCTCCAGTGCGTCAAGTACATCGACGAAGTGATCGACCTGGAAGGCGGCGGCGACAAGGTGGCCGGCATCATTTGCGAACCGGTCACCGGCGCCAACGGCATTATCGTTCCGCCGCCCGAGTACTTCCCCCGGCTGCGCCAGGTGCTGGATAAATACGGCGTCCTGCTCATCGCCGACGAGGTCATGAGCGGCTTCGGCCGGACCGGCAAGTGGTTCGCCATGGACCACTGGAACGTGGTCCCGGATATCATGACCATGGCCAAGGGCCTGACCAGCGGCTACTTCCCCCTGGGCGCCACCGTGGTCCGCAAGCACATTGGCGACAAATTCAAGGAACAGTTCTTCTCCCACGGCGCCACCTACGCCGGACACGCCCTCGGCTGCGCCGCGGCCCTGGCCTGCATTCCCATCTACCAGACCGACAACCTGATCGAAAACTCGGCCAAGATGGGCGAATACCTCCTGGACAAGGCCCGGGAACTGATGGACAAGCACCCCTCGGTGGGCGACGTGCGCGGACTCGGGCTTTTCGTGGGGCTCGAACTGGTCAGGAACAAAAAAACCAAGGAACCGATCATGAGCCTGGGCGCCAAGATCAAGCCCGGCGTCAATCCCAAGCTGGCCGTGGCCAAGAAACTCGGGGAACTCGGCATGATGGCCATGGCCGCCAACCCGGGCAACGTCATCGCCATGGCCCCGGCCCTGATAGTGTCCAAATCCGAAATAGACGAGGGCGTGGCCATGATGGACCAGGCCTTGCTCGAAGCCGACGCCTTCGTCGAAAAATAGAACCAACCGGCCAATGCGCTGGAGGAGGCCCTGACCATGTTGACTGAAAACATCAAAATCCGGAACTTCATCGACGGCGCCTGGGTGGACGGGGACGGCCCCGACTTCGCCCCGCTGTACAATCCTTCCACCGGCGGCCTGATCGGGGAGGTCCCCCTGTCCAGTCCGGAAGCTTCCCGGGCCGCGACGGCCGCGGCCCATGCCGCCTACGATTCCTGGCGGAAGCTTTCCCTGGGCAAGAGAATGGGTTACCTGTTCGACATCCGCCGGGCCATGGAAGAGAATTTGGAAGACCTGGCCTTCTCCATCGCCATCGACCAAGCCAAGCACATCAGCGAGGCCCGGGGCGAGGTCCAGCGGGTCATTCAAATCATGGAGACCGCCTGCTCCATCCCCACGCTGCTCCAGGGGGAAACCCTGGAAAACATCGCCGGCAACATCGTCGGCCGGGTGATCAAGCAGCCCCTGGGAGTCTTTTGCGGCGTGGCGCCCTTTAACTTCCCGGCCCTGGTCTTCGGCTGGTTCATTCCCTTCGCCATCGGCGTGGGCAATACCTTCGTCTTCAAGCCGTCGACCCAGTCCCCTTATTTCATGCAGAAAATGGGGGAAATATTCGAAAAGGTCGGCCTGCCCAAGGGCGTGATCAACATCATCCACGGCAACCGGAAAGTGGTCGAACCCTGGTACGACGACCCCAGGGTCAGCGGGGTCTGCCTGGTCGGGTCCTCGCCCACGGCCAAAAAGATGGCCGAGGCCTGCGGCCGGGGCGGCAAAAGGTCCATGCTCCTGGGCGGGGCCAAGAATTACCTGGTGGTCATGGAAGACGTGCAGTGGGACGTGTTCATCGAAAACTTCATCCATTCCTGCTACGGCTCGGCCGGGCAACGCTGCCTGGCCGGGTCCCTCATCGCCGCGCCTCCGGAAATATACGACGAACTCATCGAGCGGCTGGTGGAAGCGTCCAAGACCATCAAGATCGGCGACGCCCTCGACCCGGACGTTTACATGGGACCGGTCATTTCCGCCGAGGCCAGGCAGAAGATCGAAAGATACATCGAACTCGGCGTTTCCAAGGACAAGGCGACCCTGGTCCTGGACGGTCGCGCCCCGGCGGTGCCCGAGCGAATCAAAAACGGGTACTACGTCGGCCCCACCATCTTCAAGGACGTCACCCCCTGCATGACCATCGCCCGGGAAGAAATTTTCGGGCCGGTGGTCGGAGTGGTCAAGATCAGCGGCCTGGATGACGCGCTCCAGCTCATCCGGAACCAGGAATTCGGCAATGGGGCTTGCATCTTCACCCAAAACCTTTACTATTCGGAAAAATTCATCACCGAGGCCAACGTGGGCATGATCGGGGTGAACGTCGGGGTCCCGGCCCCCCACCCGTACCTGCCCTTCGGCGGCATCAAGGACTCTCACCTCGGCACGGACAAGGTCCAGGGCAAGGACGGCATCAGCTTCTTCACCCAGAACAAAGTCGCCACTGTCCGCTTCGCCCCGCCCAGCAAGGGCGAGGCGCCGGCGGGCGAGGCCGGCGGCAAGCCCGCTTGCGGCCAGGCCGTGAGGAGCTGCGTGGCTTCGTGACCACTTGGCCGCCTCCCCCCCGGCGGGGAGGCGACCGGCTCGCCCCGGGCTCAAAACAGGAGCATGAGATGAATTTCAACAAAATTCTTATCTGTCTCGACCGCAACGCCGACCGGTTGACCCCGGTTTTCGAACGCGGCTTGCGCCTGGCCGAAAAAGAAGGCTCCAGCCTGATGCTCTTTCACGTGGTGCGCCAGGAAACCCTGGCCGAGTTGGAAGACCGGGTGGGGACCATGTCCGAATTGAATCCCACTCCCGCGTTGGAACAGCAGGGACGCCGGCGCCGGCAGGAACTCGAGCATATTCGGGCCTGGTTGGACGGCCTGTGCGGTCAGGCCGCGGACCAGGGCGTTTCGGCCCGCTCCGCCGTGGAAGTCGGGTCCCCCGGCCCGGCCCTGGTGGAAATGGCCCGGAACTGGGGCGCCGACCTCATTGTTTTGGGCCGGACCAGGCGGAGCGCCTGGGGGGACGTTCTCAAGGGCGGGGTGTCCCATCACGTGGTGCACAACGCGCCTTGTTCGGTGCTGTTCGTGCACGAGGACCTTTCGCCGACGGATTAGCGAGGGCCTTCCCCGCGGGTGGCCGCGGGGGGAGCTGCAATGGGTCGGCGGGAAAAACATTTTGGCGGTAAGTGGAATGTTTGGCCTTGACAGGGAAAAGATATCTGATGTATCAATATTAGTAGGCAGATGTTTGATATATCAGGCAGCCAGAACCGGCCCGCAAGCCTAAACGACCCCCAGCGGGTTGAAAGGGGCCTCATGGAAAGTATCAAAAACGTCCCGCGCCCCATCCGGGAGACCAACCCCGCGCCGGCGCTCGACCCGAAACCCCAGGGCCGACCCCGATCCAGCCCCCCGGGCTTGGCGCCTCCCCCGGTCCCGGTCCGGCAGTCTTTTTTCTTTCGCGGGCCCGGCCCCTCGACTTCCGTCCACAGTCATTTCAGATCTTTTCCCCATAACAAACCCCTCTTCCCGGCTCGGCCGTCGGACCGACTCCCTCGTTCGACCGGAAAATCGAAAGTGGAGAATCACGGTGGCTAATAGTCCGGAAAGACGAAATAAAATTGAAGTCAAGAACCTGACCAAACGCTTCGGCGACCTCGTGGTCCTGAACAACATCAATTTTAACGTGCCGGAAGGTGAGTTTCTAGCCATCGTCGGTCCCACCGGCTGCGGAAAAACGACTTTTCTGAACTGCCTGTCCAAACTGATGCCCAGTTCGGAAGGAGACATCTTTATCGACGGGGAAGTGGCCAACCCCCGCAAACACAATATATCCTTCGTTTTTCAGGAACCAACCTGCATGCCGTGGCGCACGGTCAAGGAAAACGTGGCCTACGGCATGGAAGTCAAAAAGTTTCCCAAGGACCAACTCAACAAGAAGCTGGACACCATTTTAAACCTGGTCGGCCTGGCGGACACCGCCAATTTGTACCCCAACCAGGTCTCGGCCAGCATGATGCAGCGCATCGCCGTGGCCAGGGCCTTCGCGGTCAACCCGGACCTCCTGCTCATGGACGAACCCTACGGGCAGTTGGACGTCAAGCTCCGCTACTACCTCGAGGACGAGTTGGTCAAACTCTGGAAGACCTTGAAAAGCACGGTCATCTTCGTGACCCACAACATCGAGGAGGCCGTGTACGTGGCTGAACGGATATTGGTCCTGAGCAACAAGCCGACCAATATCAAGGCCGAGGTCCAGGTGGACCTACCCCGGCCGCGCAACCTGATTTCCCCGGAATTCGTGGAAATACGCAAGCATGTGACGGATTTGATCAGATGGTGGTAACGGCGTTGAAGCTCCCCGCGGCAAGCGGCGGGGAAGGGGCTCGTTGACATGTTCAAGCGCCCGGCCCTCCAGGGCGGGCCTGAGTATATAGTTTTCCCGGCGGACGGGACCGGAATCCGATGTGGATTGGGTGTTTTTCTTCCAAGGAAAAATTCAAGGACAAGGAGCAAGGGCAAGGTATGAAAAAAATAAAAGCGTTGTTGGTCTTGACTATGGCGGCGATCTTCGTTTTCGCGGCCGTGGGAACCGTGATGGCCAAGGACTTGGTCAAGGTTCCGACTTGCTGGATGCCTGAACACGAAACCTTCCTGATGTGGTACGCCATTCAAAAGGGCTGGGACAAGGAAGAAGGCCTGGACCTCGGCGGAGAAAACAACTTCCTGTATTTCGATTCCGGCATGGCCCAGATGGAAGCCCTTCCGGCCCGTCAGTGGGTCCTGGGCGCCACCGGCGGCGTGCCCCAGGTCATGGGAACCCTCCGCTACGGCGCCTACGTCATCGGCGAGGGCAACAACGAATCCTGGTGCAACACGGTTTTCGTCCGTCCCGGCGACCCCATCCTGGGCGCCAAGGGCTGGAACAAGGACTATCCCGAGGTGTTCGGGTCCCCCGAGTTGGTCAAGGGCAAAACCATCCTGGTCACCACGGTCTCCTCGGTCCACTACGCCATGAGTTCCTGGCTCAAGGTTCTCGGGCTCAAGGACAGCGACGTGGTCATCAAGCAGATGGACCAGGCTTCCATCATGGCCGCCTTTGAAAAAGGCGTGGGCGACATCGCCTGCATCTGGTGCCCCTACAGCTACAAGGCCGTGGAAAAAGGCTGGCAGATTGTCGGCAACGTCGACTCCTGCGGCGCGGCCCTGCCCATCACCCTGATCGGCGACAAGAAATTCTGCGACGAAAACCCCGAAATCGTGGCCAAGTTCCTCCGCATTTACCTCCGGGCGGTCAACATGCTGAAGGCCGAAGGCTCCAGCCCCGAAATGATCAAGGAATACCAGAGGTTCTTCAAGGAATGGGCCGGCATGGAATACACCGCCGAACAAGCCAAGCAGGACATCGACTATCACCCGGTCTGGAACCTGGAAGAACAGCTTCAGCTCTTCGATTCCTCCAAGGGCCCCAGCCAGGCCATGGTCTGGCAGAAAAAGATCGCGGAATTCTTCGCCGCCCAGGGCAAGTACACCGAGGCCGACCTGAAAAAACTGGAAGCCGAAAATTACGGCTGCACCGACAAGTTCCTGAAGCTGGTGGAAACTCCTATTCCCAGCTACAAGTAAGCGCCCGGCGCTAGTCCGGACGTAACGCCGGCCCGGGGAGCCCCCTCCTCCCCGGGCCTCCGGGAAAACCTCCAGGCAAGAGGGCGCGAGCCGCCGACCTGAGGCGGCTTGGCCGGAAAAAAAATTTCGGGAGACAGACGATGGCCTACGAGGAAATTAAAGTCCAAACCCCACTGATCCTGAAGGTGCTGCCGATCTTGAGCGTGGTCGCCTTTTTCGGGTCCTGGGAGTTCCTGGTGGATTCAGGGATCGTGCCTTCGACCATGTTGGCGGCGCCTTCATCGGTGGTAAGGCTTTTTATCGAAAAATTATCCGACCCCAACCCTGACGGCGCGCTCCTGTACCAGCACGCCTGGACGAGCATCCAGGAAGCCGGCATCGGGTATTTACTTTCCTTGTTGGTCGGCCTGCCCCTGGGTCTGTTGATGGGTTGGTTTTCCACGGTTCGGGGTCTGGCCCGGCCGGTGTTCGAGATGATTCGCCCCATTCCCCCCATCGCCTGGATACCCCTGACCATCTTCTGGTTCGGCATCGGGCTCTGGGGCAAGGTCTTCATTATCTGGATCGCCGGCATCGTGCCCTGCGTCATCAACGCGTACGTGGGCGTGCGCATGACCAACCCGACCCTGATCCAAATGGCCCGCACCTACGGGGCCTCGGACTGGCAGATTTTCACCAAGATATGCATCCCCTCGGCCCTGCCCATGGTCTTTGGGGCCTTGCAGATCGCCCTGGCCTACTGTTGGGTCAACCTGGTGGGCGCCGAGCTCCTGGCCTCGGACAGGGGCCTGGGATTCCTAATAACCATGGGACGACGCCTGGCCCTGCCTGAAATGGTGGTCCTGGGCATGGTCTCCGTCGGCATCGCCGGAGCCGTTATCGGCGTGGTCATCGACCGCGTCGAGCGGCGGTTGCTGGCCGGGATCAGGAGGTAACGAGGATGAGTTCCGGCACGGTCGCCAACGAAATTCAACAAGCAGTCAAGGAAAAGCGTCCCTGGACCGCGGGTCGGGTGCTTTTGAACGAATATTTCCTTTATGGAGTATCCCTGTTTCTCTTCTTCTTCATCTGGCATGAAGTCGCCCGGGCCCGGCTGCTGGAAGGCTCCCTGGCCACCCCGGGGGAGGTCATCCGCACCCTGGCCCACCTCATCGAAAACAAACTGGCCGGCCGGTCCCTCTGGGGCCATATCTGGGCCAGCACCCAGCGCATCCTGATCGGTTTCGTCATCGCCTCGGTCCTGGCCGTCCCCCTGGGGCTGTTCATGGCCCTCAATCGCTACGTCAACGCCGTGGTCAAGCCCGTCTTCGACATTTTCAAGCCCATGCCGCCCATCGCCTGGATATCCATCGCCATCCTGTGGTTCGGAATCGGGGAGGGCTCCAAGGTTTTCATCATCATCATCGGAACCTTCGTCCCCTGCCTGCTCAACGCCTATAACGGGGTCCGGCTGATCGAGCCCGAGCTCTACGACGTGGTCCGGGTTCTGGGCGGCAATCGACGGGACGAAATATTCCAGGTCAGCTTTCCGGCGTCCTTTCCGGCCATCTTCGCCGGCTTGCAGATTTCCCTGAGCTCGGCCTGGACCTGCGTCCTGGCGGCCGAGCTGGTCAGCGCCAGGTCCGGCATGGGCTGGATCATTATTCAAGGCATGAAGCTTTCGGACCCGGGCATGGTCATCGGAGGCATGGTCATCATCGCCATCGTCGCCTGGATCACCACCTTGGGCGTGGGCGCCCTGGAAAGGCTGGTCTGCCCCTGGAAGCGCGAAATAGAGGGGTTGTAGCACGACCCGGCCCGGCCGGCCCCCCCCGGCCGGGGCCCTCACCCCCCAAGGAAGGTGGAAGCGTGATCGAAAAAAACAATAAGATCGTGTGCGAAAACATCAGCAAGATTTTCATCCAAAAAGGCTCGCAACGGGTCCACGTGCTCCAGGACGTCAGCCTGGAAGTCATGGATAATGAATTCCTGGTCATCCTGGGACCGGGGCAATGCGGCAAGAGCACGCTCCTGCGCATTATCGCCGGGCTGGAAACCCCCACCGAGGGCCGGGCCTTTTTGGACGGGCGCGAAGTGAACGGGCCGGGCAAGGACCGCGGCCTGGTCTTCCAAAGCTACATGCTCTTCGCCTGGCGGACGGTCATGGGCAACGTGGAAATGGGCCCCAAGCTCAACGGCCTGGCCAAGGCCGAACGGCGCAAGATCGCCCAGCACTACATCGATCTGGTCGGGCTCAACGGCTTCGAAAAACATTACCCTCATCAGCTCAGCGGCGGCATGAAGCAGCGGGTGGGCATCGCCCGGGCCTACGCCAACATCCCGGAAGTGATGCTGTTGGACGAACCCTTCGGACAACTCGACGCCCAGACCCGAATGTTCATGGAAAAAGAGACCGAAAGAATCTGGCAGACCGAAAAAAGAACCGTCCTGTTCGTCACCAATAATATCGACGAGGCCATCTTCCTCGCCGACCGGATCGTCACCATGGAAGGAAAACTCCCCGGCCGCATGGCCAAGGTCTACAATGTCGACCTGCCGCGCCCCCGGGAACACACGGACATGGACTTTTTGAAGCTGCGGCAAGAAATAACCGATGCCTCGACCTTGATTCTTTAGATTTTTCAGGCCGCATGGGAGCCGTGTCCTCGGGAATAAGGCCGTCCCCCCAGACCCGAACCAAGACCGCGGCCCCGGACCTCGCGCCGGGGCCGGCCTGTCGGATGATATTGAAAAAAAACAAGGGGCTGTGATAAAAGATGCGGGGACCGAATAACCGAAAACGCCCGAAAAGGGAAAAAGACCATGCTGAACCTAAGTTCGCTTCGTGAACAGGTGTATTATTTCCTGCGGGAGGAAATGCACACCGGAAGAATACTTCCCGGGTCGACGCTCAACCTGAATGAAATAAGCGCCCAACTCGGCATCAGCAAGACGCCCCTGCGGGACGCGCTGATCCAGCTCGAAACCGAGGGTTTCGTCGAAATCCTGCCCCGCCGGGGCGTCCGGGTCAAGCTCCTGACCTTCAAGGACGTCCAAAACATTTATGAAATAGTGGGCGCCCTGGAAGGCCAGGTCATCAAGACCTATTTCACCCGGCTCGGCCTGGAACACATCGACGCCATGGACCGGCTCAACGACCGGATGCGCAAGGCCCTGGTCGATGGCGATTTCGGCGACTATTATAACATGAACCTGGAATTCCACGAAATCTACCTCGAGCTTTCCGACAATATGGAACTCCGCCGCCTGCTCATGCACATGAAGCAACGCCTCTACGATTTCCCCCGGCGCAGCTACATCAAGGAATGGGAACTTCGGAATTGCAATGAACACGACCTGTTCATCGACGAAATAAAAAAAGGAAACCAGGAAGGCGCGGTCCGGGTCATGCGCGACGTCCACTGGTCCTACACCGTGCAGGAAGAGGCCATCAACAGGTTTTACGCCCGCGTGGCCAAGCACATCAACGCCGAAATGGCCCTACGCGCCCAGCAGAACTGAGCCCCTCCCCGCCAACCCCGCGGCCCCGGGCGATAATTTTTCCCACTCCCCTTTTTTACACCCCGGCCGGCGGCCAGGCCGGCCCCGGGCGCGGTGTTTTTGGGTTTTGCAACACGATCATGTCGGCGCCTCCATGGCAGATTGACCCTCCAAGGCAATTCCCTTCTGGGACCGTATGCATCTTGCCTGCATTTTTGTATCCGTCGGTCCACGAGAGCCCCTGTCGTATTTTGAGAACCACATTATTCAGCGGTCTATTGGCGTACATGGTCCAGGGATATCCGGTGCGCCGCCGGTTCGCCCTCGTGCTCATGATATTCGAACGACGCCAGGGCGCTTGACTCGGAGAGGTGTTTGTTTATATGATTCTCAAACCAGCATCGTAGCGTTCAATGGCAGGACGCTATCCTTTAGATTGACTAGTCCGATTCATCGGAATAGGCGGACCCTATAGCAGTTTGTGGCTATCCAGGAATTTCTGGCGGAAAGGTGTAGTAATGAGTGAAAGACAGTACAAGGTTCGGACCCCCTTATTTCCTTTATACTCCGTGGTCCGCTGGATGATAAAAATTCTTGATGAAACGCCTAAGGGCGATGTTACAGGCATGGTTCAAGCAATACATTCTCAAACAGGAACTCCGCAAAATCCTGTGGACTGGTCTGACCCGGACTCATGGATTCCCGAACGCCTGGCTGGGGAAAACGCCGCCTTGGCAAAAAGAATTTGGGAAGAGAGCGACCGGAACGCCAATCCACGATACATCTACAGCGCCTATCTTTTTATCAACGGTTTCGGTCTGCTTGAACCGGACGCAGTGGGGCTTTACCGGATTACTGAACGTGGACAGGCTTTCCTGGACGGGGATGAAAAAGTAATTAAACAATTGGACGATGCGGAAGGATTACTTCAGTTGCTCTTGATTCTATCGACCAAAGGGCAGGTCCGTCGTGGGGATCTAATTGAAGAATGGGGGGAATTCCTTTTAAAATATTCCAAGTTCGGGACAACGTCGACCATTAAGGACACCTTGAGAAGGCGGCTCCTCAACTTGGTCGAACGTGGTTTGGCGTCGCGTGAAGGCAACAGATACAGTATAACCCCGGCCGGCATGGAGCACATTACCAAATCAATCACGACACCCGACGATCCACGCAAGAAATTAATTCGGGCCGTTAATACTTTCAATGACACCCAGATCGATATCCTACGGGAAAGACTCGGCGATATGCATCCGTCCAATTTTGAACACTTGGTTCGGGACCTATTGGAAGCCATGGGGTATGAGGACGTCATGGTAACCAAGGAGAGCGGCGACAAGGGCGTTGACGTGGTAGCGACGGTGCAATTCGGAATTACGACCATCACCGAAGTGGTCCAGGTTAAACGTCACCAGGGAAGCATCGGCCGGCCAACCCTTGACCAATTAAGAGGAGCATTACCCTATCATAAGGCTTTGCGCGGAATTATTATCACCCTGGGTAATTTCTCTAAGGGATGTAAGGACGCGGCCTTGTATCCGGGGGCGGCGCCAATAGGGCTGATTGATGGCAAGCGGTTATTGGAATTGCTGGTCGAACATAAAATTGGTATTCTGGAAAGACCCGCCGCCTTTTATGAAATCGATGAAAACTATTTTTCGGAATCAGGAACTGAGCCCCTCGATGATTGAAAAATATACGGCGATCGCTTTTATTTGCGGATCAGCCGCGCTATTATGTCGGTACGTCCGTGACAGATTGATCTTCCAGCGCAATTCCTTCCGGAATCGCGGGCGTCTTGCCCGCGTTTTTTCCGGGCCGACGGGGCCGGGCAGGATGTTGAGTTTCGCCTACGGATCAGCCTAACCTACTGAGATAACACTATTTTTTTGACCTGCAGAGGCGTGTTCGGCCAAGCGATTCCAAACGCCCCGAACTTCTTCGGGCGGGCATGGACGCCCGCCCTTTCCGCCCTCGAAACAGGACGTTTCGGGGCGTGAAACCGCCGCC
>JAZDGM010000182.1:0-13600 GCA_043806915.1 Pseudomonadota bacterium
GCCGAACTGGTCTTCGAAGACGCTCGAATCCCCAAGGAAAACCTGCTCGGCAAGCCGGGCGAAGGCTTCAAGCAAATGCTCACGACACTGGACGGAGGCCGCATCGGCATCGCCTCCCAGGCCATCGGCATCGGCCGGGCCGCCCTGGAAGACGCCCTGGCCTACGCCAAGGAAAGGGAACAGTTCGGCAAGCCTATTTCCAGCTTCCAGGCCATCCAATGGAAACTGGCGGACATGGCCACGGAGCTCGACGCCGCCGAGCTTCTGACCCTGCGCGCGGCCTACAACGAAGACCGGCACCTGCCCTATGAAAAGGAAGCGGCCATGGCCAAATGCTTCGCTTCCGACGCGGCCATGAGGGCCGCCGTGGAAGGCGTCCAGGTTCTCGGCGGGTATGGGTACATCTGCGAGTACCCCATGGAACGCCACATGCGCGACGCTAAAATCTGCCAGATTTACGAAGGCACCAACGAAATAATGAGAATGGTCATCGCCCGCAACCTGCTCAAGGGTTGATCGCCGACCGCGGGGCGGCCCCGGACGACCGGGTCCGCCCCTGTTTCTTTTTTACCGCCTTTCTTTTTCCAACTCTCGAGCCGGAGAAGACGGCCGCCGCGACCAAGGAGTCTGGCATGCGTTTTGACTTAACCGAGGAACAGAGGATGATCCAAAAAATGGCGGCCGATTTCGCCCGGACCGAGTTGGCGCCGGTCGCCGCCAAGCTGGACGCGACCAAGGATCGAACGCTTCTGCGGGCCAACTTGAAAAAAATGGCTGAACTAGGCCTGATGACCATGAATATCCCCGAGGATTTCGGCGGCGCCCAAGTCGGAGTCGTGGCCTACAGCCTGGCCATGACCGAAATCGCCAAGGCCTGCGCCGCCACGGCCGTCACCATGTCGGTGACCAACATGGTGGCCGAGGTTATTCTCGAATTCGGGACCGAGGAACAAAAACGAAAATACCTCCCCAAGATCGCCGACGGGGAATTCCCGGCCGGGGCCTTCGGACTGACCGAGCCTCAAGCCGGCTCCGACCCGGGAGCCATGAAGACCACCGCCCGGATGGACGGGGACGACGTTGTGCTGGATGGACGAAAGCTGTTCATCACCTCGGCTGAATACGCCGGAGTCTTCGTCGTCTGGGCCGTAACGGACAACCAGGCCGGCAAGGGCCGGGGGATATCCGCGTTTCTCCTTGAACCGGGCGACCCCGGCTTTATCATCGGCAAGGACGAAGACAAAATGGGGCAGCGAGGGTCGTCCACCAACGAACTGCTCTTCGAAAACTGTCGCATCCCCCGCCGCCGTCTCCTGGGGGAACTCCACGACGGGTTCCGCATCGCCCTCATGGAACTCGACGGCGGTCGCATCGGCATTGGCTCCCTGTCTCTAGGGATCGGGCTGGCGGCCATGGATTTCGCCATCAATTATTCCAAGGAAAGGCAGCAGTTCGGCCAACCCATTTCCAATTTCCAGGCCATTCAATGGATGATGGCCGACGCCTACACCGAACTGGAAGCGGCTCGGATGCTAGTCCTGCGCGCCGCCTGGCTGAAGGAAAACGGCCAACCGTTTACCCAGGAAGCCGCCATGGCCAAGATGTACGCCTCCGAAGCGGCCAACCGGGCCTGCTACAAGGCCGTGCAGATGCTCGGCGGATATGGGTACACCAAGGACTTTCCCGTGGAGCGCCACGCCCGGGACGCCAGGATCACCACGCTGTACGAGGGGACCTCGGAAATACAGCGCCTGGTCATCGCCCGGAATTTATTACAAAAACATTAGTTCCAACCTTGACGGGGCGCCGGGCGCTCCCCTCGACCGGGACCGAAAACCCGGGAAAAGGGCGACAAGATTTCCGGCCCTGGATTCCAGTGGAAGGGGTTGACTATTAAATGTCCGAAATTGTTGAAAAAATAATTAAGGGCGATGTCAGGGCCGTCGCCAGGTTGATACGGGATATCGATGATCGAATTCCCTCGGCCGTCAAAACCCTCAAGGAGCTTTTCCCGCATACCGGCCGGGCCTTCGTGGTCGGAATCACCGGGGCTCCGGGAGTGGGCAAGAGCACCCTGACCGACCGCTTGACCCTGCACCTGCGGAACCAGGACCTGACCGTGGGCATCCTGGCGGTCGACCCCACCAGTCCTTTTTCCGGAGGAGCGATTTTGGGCGATCGCATCCGGATGCAGCGTCACGGCGCCGATGACGGCGTGTTTATCCGGTCCATGGCCACCAGGGGCCATTTCGGCGGGCTGACCCAATCCACCAAGGGCGCCATAATGGTGCTCGACGCCATGGGCAAGGACATAATCCTGGTGGAAACCGTCGGGGTGGGGCAGGACGAGGTCGATATCGCGCGCTCGGCCCACACCACTATAATCGTCCTGGCGCCGGGCCTGGGCGACGACATCCAGGCCATCAAGGCCGGCATCCTGGAAGTCGGAGACATCTTCGTGGTTAACAAGGCCGATCGCGCCGACGCGGATCGAACCGTCCATGACTTGCTGGCCATGGTCGAACTAAGCGAGGCCGGCGGCGTGGCCAAAAAGGAATGGAAGCCTCCGATCCTCAAGACCGCGGCCTCCAACAACCAAGGCGTCGTCCAAGTTTGGGACGCCGTCCTCGCCCACAAGGAATTCCTGAAAAAAAACCACGGCGAACATTACCGTAGCCTGGATCGACTCAAGCACAAGGTCGAGTTGATGGAAATGGTCAAGCAACGGGTCGCGGAGTCGGTTATAAAAAAATTGGAGGATTCCGGGGAGCTGGACGGCTATGTCGATGACCTGCTTTCCCGGCGTTCCGATCCCTTCTCGATTTCCGAACTGATTTTGGAACAATTTTTCAAGCAACCCTAGCCCGACCGCCCGGAAATCCCCGGGGCCGCACCGACAGGGGTCAAGATGACTAACCACGCCGCCGCTCCCTTTCGCCCCCGCAACGCCTTGGCGTTGGTCAACCCCATATCCGGCCGGGGACGGGGAGAACACTGCCTGAAGCAGTTGCCGGACCTTTTCAAGCGCCGCGGAGTGATGGCGGAAGTAATCCCCCTGACCGGTCCCGAGGCTTTGGCCGCGACGATCCAAGCCGAGGCGGCCAAGTTTGACTTGGTCGCCGTGGGCGGGGGGGACGGCACCATAAACAGGGCCGCCCAGGCGATCCTGAAATATCACCCGGACAAACCGCTCGGATTGATCCCCCTGGGCCTCAGCAACTGCCTGGCCCGACACCTGGGGCTGGGTTTTGACCTAGAAGCCGCCGTCGGGATTCTCGCCCGGGGCGACTTGATCAAGCTTGACGTGGGCTTGTTCTCGGACCAGGTGTTTTTGTCGTTTTTGGGAGCGGGATTTGACGCGGCGGTGGTGGAAAAGGTCGCCGGGGCCAGGCGGGGAACCGTCAGCAACCTTGATTATTTAAAGGCCGGTTGGCGGGAATTCGCCGAGGGACCCTGGCCCGAGCTGAGAGTGGAGGTTGACGGCCGCAAGGTCGAGGGCGTGTTTTTTCAGGTCATCCTGACCGGCGTCTCCAATTACGCCCGCTTTTTTTCCGCCCCCAAGAGTCCGGGGTTCAACCTTTACCTCTTCCGGCGCGCCGGCCGATGGGGACTGCCCCGGTCCCTGGCCAAGCTGGGCGCCGCGGGTCTGAAACTTCACCGCGCCTGCGACTACTCCTTAAAGGTGAGGGACAAGCTGATTGTTTTTTCCGAAAACGGCGAGGGGTTGTTTCAATACGACGGTGAAAAGGGTGGACGACTTCCCCTGGAATGCCGAATTAAGCCGAAAGGCCTGACCTTTGTGGGTCCGCCGTCCTAACCCCGCGCCCGCCCCTCGACAATCCGGCGTAGGGCTTCCTGCTGCCCGGGCCCCTCGAAAATGAATTTAATCCCCATGTAATAGGCGTCGTGGGCCGAGGCGTCCTTAAGTATCCGGACGCACTCGCCTTTAATCCATAAGTCCTCGCCGGGCCGGCGGGCGGGAATCTGAAATTCGAAGGTTTCCCCCTGGACCGCCTTGACATTCGATTTCCCCAGCAGCCCGCCATAACTGATGTTTTTAGCCTGTCCCTCGAACAGGACCTTGTTTTCCCGGGATGGCCTGAACTTGATTTCAAATTCCATTGGAACCCGGGCGAACCGCCGCTTGTCCTCGTTGAAGGATACGGCCCCGTTTCGGCCGGCGTTCTTGGCCTTGTACAAGGCCAAATCGGCCTTCTGCACCAGTTCCTTGCCGTCCCGGGCGTCCAGGGGGTAGGTGGCCGCCCCGATGCTGACTGTCAGGCGGTGCGCCTTGGGGCCTAAAAACCGCCGCTCTTCCACGGCCCGGCAGTGACGAAGGGCCGCGATCAACGCCTCGGACCGGTCCGCCCGGGGCAGAATGAAGGCGAACTCCTCGCCTCCGTACCTGGTCAGATGGTCGATGCTCCGGCTGGTATTGCGGAAAACCACCGCCAGCTCGGCCAGAATCTGGTCGCCCTGGGGATGGCCCTGGGTGTCGTTGAATCTTTTGAAATAGTCGACGTCCAGCATCAACACCGAAACCGGTTCCCCGAAACGCCGGGCCCGGTCAATTTCCTGGGCCAGCATTTGGTTGAAAAAACGACGGTTAAACAGACCGGTCAACTCGTCCTTCAGGGCGGTTTCCTCTTTTTTCAAAAAGAGGTTTATTTCCACGATAATCGGGTTTTTCACCGATTGTTGCAGATTCACGAAGTAATCGGCCAGGGAAACCCGCAGTCCGGGATCGCGACCGAGTTTTTTGGTCAATTCTTGCCGATGCGCCAGGATTTGCTCCCAGTGGACGCGCGCCTCGTCGGGAGGAAAGCTCATCCGCGTCAGGGAATAGATGATCTCGGAGAAGATGTTTTGTCCGAAACTTTTTTCAAGCTTCAGCCACAACTGTTGCGGTAGAATTCCGCCGTTGGATTCTTCCAGTAAAAAATCCAGCAACAGCTTGGATTCCTGAAGAATGGTCTCCTGTTCTTCCATGGACGAGTTTCCCCCTAAAAATGAACGACGGCCCTGGCCCGGGCGGCGCTGTTTTAATGGACCGTCTTCGCTTTAACCATTCAGTTTACTCGCCGGGAATATCCATGTCAAGGTCTTGGATAACGAAAAAAAGAAACAATTCACGAGACCTGGCCGGCGTCCAGGGAGTCGTTCGGCTTTTCACGCTTGCCAAAACCGGTCGGAGGAGGGCCGGTCGTATCCGCGCCAAGAAGGCGGTTCAGGCCACGCCGGTCAACCGCCCAACCGACATGACCGCGGGCCATGTCGGTCACAACAACCAATGAAAAGGCCCTTCGGTCATTTTCATGCAAACCGGCGGGGCCGAGGGGATTGACCGGCGGCATTGCCGTTTCGAGCCAAGGCGGGCTTCGAGGAATCCATTTCGCGTCAAAGTCCGCCGGCTGTTTGTTTTATAGTGAATTTCCGGAAAGAGGGCCGGCGCTTGAAACCCCGACCGGGCAGGGCAGGGCCAACTGGCTGTTTATTAAATGGTCCTTATCCAGCCACAAGTCGTTGAGCCAACCTTGGAATTTAATGCGGAAGTGGTCGTCGTTGAAATAATCGCCCAGGATTTCCTCGGTCACGGGCAAGGACTCGATGATGACGTTGATTTTTCTAACCTTACCACACAAGAAGGCCCACATGCTCCTCAATCCGTTGGGGTACACTATCGTGACGTTGAGAATGCGCTCGAACTGTTCGCCCATGGCCCCGAGAACAAAGGCTATGCCGGCGGCCTTCGGTTTCAGGAGGTGGTTATAGGGCGCGCTTTGCTTGACTTTTTTGGCGAGATTAAACCTGGTCCCTTCCACGAAATTCACCACCGACACCGGCATGGTCTTGAATTTTTTACAGGCCTCGCGGGTGGTTTCCAGGTCCTTGCCTTTCAACTCAGGATGTTTATTCAAAAAATCCTTGGAATATCGCTTCATGAAGGGAAAGTCCAACGCCCACCAGGCCTGGCCCAGCAATGGGACCCAAATCAATTCTTTTTTCAGGAAAAATTTCAGAAAGGGAATCTTGCGAAACAGGACCTTTTGCAGGACCACGATGTCCAACCACGATTGATGATTGGCCATGACCAGGTACCAGCCCTTGGGGTTCAAATTTTCCAAACCGGAAATTTCCCAGGATATCCTTTTGGTGATTTTTATGCCCAGGTTGTTGACTCCAACCCAGAATACCGCGATGCCGGTCATGATCCGTCCGCAGAGCCGCTGCCAGAAAGCCAAGGGAACCAGGAGCCGCAAAAAGGCGGTGGGGAAAAGAAATAAGCAGCAAAAGCAAGTGTTCAACAATAATAGCAACAGCGTGACGCAACCTTGGACCGGACCGGGAAGGGCTTGAAACATTTATTGGTTTCCTTTTTTCGTTTTTTGTTTCCTTGTATTGTTGAAAAAACAACTTTCGCGACAAGCTGTTTTCAAAAAGCATCCTCGGACGGAGTCCGGAAGACGCCCGGCGACGTCGAACCGACGCGGGATAGTTCCCGGGACGGGGGGCGTCCGCAAAATGAACCGCCATTGAACACGAGATGAGTGGGGAAAGTATCCCTGGGGCGCCATGAAGTGCGAAATGGGGTGCGAACCTCCGGTGGTAACAGTAACGCCTGAATAGGTTATTTTATACCAACGCCATTATAGCGTCAACTTTTTTCGGAATCCAGACAGTTTTTTTTATAGGACGCGGCATATTGTGGTACGTAGGGTCTTGACTCAATATCTGGGGTTACTATATCATTACTTTCCGGCGGGTTGAAACAAGATAGGTTCCCGCGTAAATCCCAAGGAAAAAAATGAAGGCATTTAAAATAGTTACTTCGGCTTTCAGCCTTTTTGGAGTTAGCGGCGCCTTTTCCGCGGCCGCGCGGTTTTCGCCCGGCCCCTCGACCGGTTCAGGACTTGAGAACGGCCCGGGGCCGCGGACGCTCGTAACGGCGGCGGGGCCCCACAACCATAATCAAACTCGCAAGGAAATGGCCCGGAAATGGAAACTCCCAGCACTAGCGCCCACATACCGGTAATTGATTCCCACGTGCATGCGTTCCCCCAGCCAGTGTTCGACGCCGTGAAAAGGTGGTTCGGTCAACACGCCTGGCCGTTTCACGACGAGGGGTCCATCATGGACCTGATTCAGGCCCCTATTGACAATGGGTTGGCCGGAATGGTCCTGATGAACTACTCCCATCGGCCGGGAATTTCCGATTTCCTGAACGAATTCACTGGAAAACTCCTGAAAGCCATCCCCCGGACCGTGGGGCTGGCCGCCGTTCATCCCCGGGACGAGAACCCCCGGGAAATTATTGTCCGGGCCTTTCGCGACCATGGACTGTGTGGAGTGAAAATGCACTGTCACGTTCTTAAAATCCCCCCGGACGATCCTTCAATGTTCCCGATTTACGAGACCGCCCTCGAGTTGGGGGGGGTGGTCAACATTCACGCCGGTCGCGAACCGGCCAACGACGCCTACGGCGTGGACGTTCGAGCCATCAGCGGGGCCGCGCGGGTGGAAAGGATACTGAAGCGTTACCCCGAATTGAAGCTGATAATACCCCACCTGGGCCATGACGAATCCGACCGGTTCCACGACCTGCTGGACGAATACCCCAACCTTTATCTCGACACGACCATGATGCTGGGCGGCTTTTTCGGAGTGGAGGTCGACCGGGACCAACTGGTGAAAAATTCGGAGAGAATCCTGTTCGGCACGGATTATCCCCACATTCCCTACGCCATGGGCGTGGAAGTGGACGCCCTGCTCGCCATGGATTTGGGCGAGGAAGTGAACCGAAGGATTCTACACCAAAACGCCCGCAAGGTTTTTCCTTTTTCCTGATGGACCCCGACGGCGGGACCGGGGGAATGGTTCCGGTTCGCGCCGGGGGAACCCGGCGGCGGCGGCGGGACCACTCTTGATTCCGGACCCTGGCGCGGATTGACATGGGCGAAGGAACTTGCTAAGATTACGCAATTTTTTTAAGGGTCACATTTTATGAAAAAATCAAACGCCGTAATTCTATGCTTGACGACTTTTGTCCTGGGGGTCCTGGCTGGTCTTTTTTGGGCCGCCTACAAGGGGCCGCCGCCGGGATTGCAGGCGACCGCCGCGCCCTCGGCGCCCGGACAACAGGGACAAACCGCGGCCGAGGCCCCGCTGGACCGGGACCAAGTAGCGGCCGCTCTCCAGGAATTCCAAAAAAAGATCGAGGCCGCGCCGACCAACCCCGCTCCCTGCGTCGAAGCCGGGAATTTTCTCTTCGACCACGAGCTGTTCGCCCAAGCCATCGATTATTATCGAAAAGCCGTTGATTTGGGTGGCGGGACGGCCGACGTCCTAACCGACATGGGCATCTGTTATCGGAAGTTGGGGAAGCCGGACCAGGCGGTGGATTATTTCCGACAGGCCTGGAAGCTCGACCAGCGACATGAAAATTCCGCGCTAAACCTGGGCATCGTCCTGTTCCATGACCTCCAGGATAAAAAAGGCGCCTTGGAAGCTTGGCGAGGCTACCTGGCGCTGAATCCGCAAGGGGAGCGGGCCGAGATGATTCGTCGGGTTTCGGCCCAAATAGCCGCCGAACTTGGGGTTGTGGAAAAATAAAAGAACGTTATAGTAGTAATATTATGATTGCCTACGATCTTGAATGCCGCCATGGACATTCGTTTGAAGGTTGGTTTGAAAACTCCGACAGCTTCAACGAACAGATGCAAAGAGGGCTGATCGCCTGCCCTAGCTGCGGGTCGTCCGAAATCAGCCGCCGGTTGTCGACCTTTGGAATAGGCGGCAAGGCCAAACCGGTCGAGGAAGCCGGCCCGCCGGCCCGGCCGCCCCTCCCTTGGGAACATTTCATTCGCTTCGTTCACGATAACTTTACCGACGTGGGGACCGAATTCGCCAAGGAAGCGCTCAAGATGCACTATGGGGTCGCCGAGTTCCGCAACATCCGGGGCGTTAGCAGCGAGCAGGAAGAGAAAACCCTGCGGGAAGAGGGGATAACCTTTTTCAAAATTCCCAACCTCAACAATACCAACCCGGAAGAAGAATAATGCTGTCCTTTGAACAAGGTCCGATCCGTCCGCCCAGCGAG
This sequence comes from Pseudomonadota bacterium, assembly GCA_043806915.1. GTDB lineage: Bacteria > Desulfobacterota > Desulfarculia > Adiutricales > JAGVGV01 > JAZDGM01. The sequence goes on from JAZDGM010000182.1 coordinate 9,098, forward strand.
GCTCAAAGCCTTTTGATTCGGTTTACCAGGAACTGCAACTGGAACCAATGCCTGTTTTGTCCCGTGTACAAGGGCCGGCCCTTCAGCCGGCGCCCCGTGGACGAGGTCAAGCGGGACATCGACGCCATCGCCGGCATTATCGAGGAAGTCAAGGCCGCCAGTTGGAAGATGGGCTATTCCGGCCTAATCAACGGGAACGTGGCCCAGGATTTTTTTCGCCGCGACCTGCCTCAATCCGCCTTGTCCGTGGTCGCCTGGCTTTATTGCGGGACCGGGGCCGTTTTCATCCAGGACGCCAACAACCTGATTCTCCAGACCGAACAACTGGTGGAACTGCTCCTGCACCTCAAGGAAAAGATACCGGGGATCACCCGGATCACCAGCTACGCCCGTTCCCAGACCGCGGCCCGCAAGACCGCGGCGGAGCTGACCGAGATCAAAAAGGCCGGCCTGGACCGGATTCATATCGGCATGGAATCAGGTTCCGACCAAATACTGAAATTTATGAAAAAAGGGGTGACCGGAGCGGCCCATGTCGCGGCCGGTCAAAAAATCAAGGCCGCCGGGATGGAGCTGTCCGAGTACTGGATGCCCGGGTTGGGAGGCCGGGCCTTGTGGCGGGAAAACGCGCTTGAATCCGCCCGGGTCCTGTCCGCCATAAACCCCGACTTCATTCGCCTGAGAACGCTCCGGGTCCCGGAACAAATCCCTCTCTTCGAAAAGGTGCAAAGCGGGGAGTTCGAACTTCAAGGGGACGACGACAACGTTTCGGAGATCAGGCTGTTCCTGGAAAACCTCGTGGGCGTGACCAGTTATGTGGCCTCGGACCACATGATGAACCTCCTGCAGGACGTGGAGGGCCGCCTGCCCCGGGACAAGGATTTCATGCTCGCCGCCCTGGACCGGTACCTGGACCTGGCCCCGGAGCAGCGCCTTCGGTACCGCTTGGGCCGCCGGATGGGTCTTTTCCACGGCGCCGCCGACATGGCCCGCCTGGACCTGATGGGCAAAGTCGAGGAAGCCTATCGGGATTTGGAAGCGCGATACCCGGGGCGCATGGAACAGGTTTTAGCGGAACTCGCCAACCGGACTATCTGATCGAGCCGACCAATAGTATTTATCGATAATTGGGAAGAATGCGTCATGCCTGAACAACAAGTCCTGGATCGCTGGCTGCGGGTTATCGCGGCCGAAGTAATGACTTCGCTACGCAAGGTTAGGGAGCAGAAGCAACCCCTGACCGAGGAAATCCTGGCCCTGACCTTGTCCAGCCGCCCGGATTTGATGGAGTTGATCAATTCCGCCACGCCCGAGAACGGACCGCAGGGCGATTCATCGAAAAAAGAGTTATTTTCCGAAGATATAAGTTTAAAATATAAAGCCGCGCTTGAAGAACTCCGGCACGCCGAAAACCAATGCGACGAAGTGGAAACCTCTTTCAAGCCCCTGGTCCTGACCTTGGCCAACCTGGCCCGGGACCCCAATGTTCCCGGACTGGATCACGAGCTGAACCTGCTCAAGCAGACCTTGCGACAAAAGGCGGTGGCCGGCCGACTGGAATCATCCAACAAAAAGCTGAAAAATTTCATCCTGCACGCCGAAGAGGGCGTCGAGGCCAAGCCGGATGAACCCGGCGGCCCGGAAAGCATCGAGGACAACATCAGGGACATCCTCATTCTTCTGGTCAAGGACATAACCGTCCTGGAAGACGTGGAAGTCCAGAAAAAATCCCAACTGATAATCCGCAAAATCCGGACCGATTTCACCCTGGATGATTTCGAGCCCTTCATTCATGACGTCCAGGACCTGATCCTTCAAATCAAGCAGACGGTCCGGCGGGAAAAATACGAAATCTACAAATTCACCCAGGAAATAATAGACCGCCTGGATGACACCGAAAAGGACCTGGCCCGCAACATCGATTCCACCAGTCTGCGCCTGGGCCCCCAGGAACGGGAGTTCCACGTCAAGGTGGACCGGGATATCCAGGGCATCGAAAAATCGTTCGAGGGCGATGATTTGACCATCGGCAAGGTCAGAAGCCGGGTCCTGGACAAGATCGCCAGCATAAGGGAACATTTCCGGCAAAAGCGGGAAGAGGACGAGGCCCGGTTGCGGACCATGGCGGAGGAAAAAGCCGGCATCGAAAACCGGCTGCAGGACATTCATCAGCGGTACCAGGAATTCGCCCGTCGTTCCAAGGCCATGCTCGAAGAGATGGAAAAGTTCCGTCAAGCGTCCATCAAGGACGCCCTGACCGGGGCGTACAACCGGCGGGCCTACGATTTTCAAATCAAAAAGGCCCTGGAAAGCCTGCGCAAGGGCGAATTGACCAAGTTTGCACTCATTATTTTCGATATCGATCATTTCAAGGATTTTAACAACAATTACGGACACCGGGCCGGGGACAAGATTTTGGCGCACGTGGCCAAGTTCGCCGGGGGCAGCCTTCGGAAAGAGGATTTCCTGGCGCGGTACGGCGGAGACGAATTCGCCATCATCCTGCCGGAAGTCAATCTGAAAAACGGGGCCAAGTTGGCCGAACAGATTCGGAGCGGCATCAATCAGGTGGAGTTCAAGATTTACCGGGACAGCGACATAATGGCCCGGGTCGGCCTGAGCATGGGCGTGGCGGTCGGGCGGACGGACGACAATACGGGTTCGGTTTTCAGCCGGGCGGACAAGGCCTTGTACCTGTCCAAACAGAAAGGCCGGAACCAGGTCCGGACGGAAAAGGATAAATGAGGCGCGGGCGCGTTCCGGGACGGCGGCCGGTTTTGGTTGATTTTGGTTGAAGCGCGGCGGCGTTTTTTTTACCGTATTAATGACCGATAAGAAATATTATGTAAACTTTGGCCCGGGTATTTTTTTCCCGCCCAACTCCAGCCGCCATCTCTCGAAATCGTCGGGATCGTCCACGTCCGCTGGACGGTCCTCGGCCGGCAGGTCCAGACGGATCAGTTCCTCCGGCGCCAAGCGCGAAAAAAGGCTTCGCCCCCCCTGGTCGCCCTCCAGGGTCATCAACAACGGAAAAAACTTTTTGGACCAAAAGACCGGACCATCCGGAACGCCGCCGTAATACGGACGCGCCGCCACCGGCCCGGGCGCGGCCAGGCCCCGTTCCAGGACGGCGGCGATAACGGACTGCTTCAAGCCGGCCTGGTCCCCCATGACAAACAAGGCCGCCTGGACTTCCGGCCCCAGTGCCCCGAGCCCGGCCTTGATCGACGAGGCTTGCCCGGTGCGGAACAAGGGATTGATCACGATCGAGACTCGCGCGAGATCAGCGGGCTCGAGTCCCTCGGGTCCGGCCAGGGCCTTTTCAATTTCCCGGGCCCGGCGGCCCAGCACCAGGATTACCGGATCGAGGGGGCTATCCAGGACCGTCTTGAGAACATGGGCCAGCAGGATGCGGCCCCGGGCCGCGAGCAGTTGCTTCGGTCGCCCCATCCGGGTCGACAGTCCGGCCGCCGGGACGATCCCGGCCGTTCCGGCCGGGTTGCTTGTGCCAAGGGAAATCATGGGACCGGAAGGTTATCGTCCTATTTTTTCAGCCAGGGACATCAAGGTGGAAGTCAACTCGAAAAAAACATACCCGGTCGCCAGGGCGATCGTCGCCTTCGCCGCGCGGCTGACCTGGCGGAACAGGAATTCGAGTCTAGCGGCGGAGCGGCTCGCATTCGCTTTTTTTTCCTGCTCCGCGGTCCGAAGGTCGAGGGCTTGCTTGGCCAGGCGTTCCATGGACACGCTGTACCCCCCGCCGCTGGTTTGGGCGCCCCAGTCAGTCAGGTCATTGACCGGCAGGCCCAGGATTCTTTGAACGAATTCGTGCACTACCTGGTAATGGCCGGCCCGGAGGGTTTGGAACTGCAACCCCAGGCCGATCTGTCGGCCCTGGCGCTTTACGGCCCGCGCCACCCGGGCCTTGACCTCGATGTCATCCTGCCATTCCAGGTTGGGCAGCTTAAATCGGATAACAATATCGCGTCCCGGCGGCACGGGCTCCACGGTCCGGAGCAGCATCCCCGCGGCGCTGACATCCCGGGACCGGCTTTCCGTCCAGGTTTTGCCGTCCAAGGTAAAGGAAACCACCGTATCCAAGGGAACCCGGAAACTCTCTCGCTTTTCATGTCCTTGGGACATTTTTCAACCTTCCCCCCAAATCACCGCGCCCGGCGGCGGCTGTTATCGAAAGGCTAAAAATACCATGGCTCCGTCCTTGAGTCAAAAGACGCCGGTTATGACCGTCTTATCGGCGGATGGAAAACCCGGATTAATTTTAAGGCTGGTTCCCAAGCTCTAGCTTGGGAACCTCGGCCAGGGAAGCTCCAGCTTCCTCACTCTAGAGATGTAGCGCCCCCGCCCCGCCCATAATCGCCGGCCAGGGGAATCTGTTTGTAAAGAAGTTGAAGCATATAGGTGTCTGGAGTTTGTAGGGTGCGCAACGCGCACCATCTTTTACTATTTTGCGGGCCCGACCACGGTAAATTGGAGACGTTGGCC
>JAZDGM010000183.1:0-91012 GCA_043806915.1 Pseudomonadota bacterium
AGAAGTTGAAGCATATAGGTGTCTGGAGCTTCCCTGGCCGAGGTTCCCAAGCTAGAGCTTGGGAACCAGCCTTACTCATTTGGCCATTTTCCTGACATTTTCAACCGGCCGCTAACAGTGTCAGCGGGATTGTCGCTTGGCGTATCATATGGATGTCCCGCTAAAGGGCGCCCACGGGGAGGCGACCCGACATTGCCCCGCCTCTCCCTTATTCGACCACCGTGGCGGTCTGCAATATCTCATACGGGATGCTCACCTTGAGACGCTCGGCCGTTTTGGTGTTGACAAAGAATATCGGCTCGGGGTCCATTTTGACCGGGACAGCGCTGATCGCCTTGCCGCCCACCAGGACCTGGACCACCGATTCCGCCAGCATGCCGCCCAGTTTGACGTCGTTGGCCGCAAAGCCGCCCAAGGCGCCCAACTTAACCGGATTGCTGGAAAAGGCGAACACCGGGGTCATGGCGGCGGCTTCCACTACTTTATTCGTATTATCCGCTATTTCCGCCTGGGTGCCGACAATTATGGCCCCGACTTCCCCGCCCTTGGCTTTAACGGCGACCAAGGCTTCCTCAATGGTCTCGACCTTGGCTTCGTTGTATCCAATCCCCAGCTTTTGACACATCGCTTTCGTGCCCTCGATATCCACGGCCGCGCCGGGGTGGCTGCCCTTGACCAGGAGCAGGACCGATTTCAGATCGGGTAGGATGGCCTTGAAAATCTCGAAATGAGTTTCATAGGGCAAAAAGTAAGTGACGCCAGTGATATTTCCCTCGGGGGCCATGATGTTCTTGATCGCGCCAAGTTCGGAAGGATGGCTGCAAGCGCCGATGAAGGCGGGAATGGTCGGCGGGTTCTTGCCTAGCCACTGCGCCCCGTTGGAACGCAAAATGACCACGCCTTTTTTGGAGGCCTGCCATTGGCCGACCTTGGCGGCCAATTCCTCCAGGCTTCCCAACTCCTTTTGGTATTCAACCTTGAGACCCGGGGCCAATTGGGGCCAGGCTTCCTCGAAACCCTGGGCCACGCGGTCGGCCATCCCTGATTTTCCGACCCAGGCAAATCCGATTTCCTGCGCCGAAAGATCGGGAGCGAAAACAAACAACATGGCCATGAGCACGCCCAACAACGCTAGCTTCTTCATTGTTTACTCTCCTGCTGAAAAAATGGAAGGTTTTACTGTAAATGGCTCTTTCTTAAAAGCTAACGGCCTCCCGGGAACCTGTCAATAATGTGGACTGAAATTGCCATTGGAACGGGAGCGGGAGGGCTGTCGCGGGGCTTTTTTTCCCGACCAGGGGCTAGCGGCGCTCCCCCGCCAAGAAAACCACATGAATAAACCGCGTCCGCGGGCGCCTTCCCGGCGTTGTTGGAGGCCAAGCCCTTGGCCGGGCGCCGGCTTTCGTCAATTATCATTGACAAAATGTAAAAAGAAATTACAATTCGGGCCTACGGCAGCCGGAGGTTAGACAGTATGACCAAGGCCGATTTTTCAGTCATCAGGAATCTCCGCTTGAAGTGGGGGCTGACCTCCGAGGAACTGGCCGGAATGGCCGGCCTGACCCGGGCCACGGTGGCCAAGATGGAGTCCGGGGAAGGCAATCCGACCATGGAAACCATCGAGGTCCTGAGCGCGGCCTTCCAGCTCGCGCCCAGCGAATTGGTGCGGCTGGCGGAACCTTCCCGGTGCGAGGTTTCCCAAAACGCCCATTTCGGCGCCGAGGGGTTGGAAGTGGAACATGTCTGGTGGCCGGGCTTCGAAATCTATTGGGTGCGGGGCCGGGCCGGGCGGAGAAAGGAATCGGACCCGCGACGGCACGAGAACACGGCCGAGGTCTGCCTGGTGCTGGAAGGCCTGGTGAGGGCCGTGGTGGGGGGCGAGCCCCTGGAACTCGGCCCGGGCCGGGCGATTCGTTTCCAGGCCTTGCGGGAACATTACTTCGACCTCGTCGAGGATTCCGAGTTTCTGCTGATTCACCACCACCTGGTGTAAACGAACACTAGCCGGACCACGACGGCCGCCTGAAACCAAGCTCATTTTCGACCCGTAAAGGAGGGCCGGCATGGAACAAGCGGAAGTTTTCGAACGGATTTATCAAGATTATCTGGCTGAAATAGCCCGGGTGGACCTCGGGGCCGTCCAGGCTAAACTCGGTTTTTCGGTGGAAGGGGATGAAGCCGTGATACCTATTCTCGGCCGCCCCCATCGGGTTTCGGGCCGGGGGATCGCGGGCCCGGACGGTTCCCGGCCGACCCACGCGGTCGCGGTCATTTTATCGAAGTATCTGATTTTGTGCCCCGAATTCGCGCCGACGGCCAAGGAATGGGTGGCGTACAAGGACTTCAAGGACGCGACCCCCTTTGCCGCCGGGTTCAGGGACACGGCGGAAACGCCCCTGGCCCGCCGCTTCGGCGGCGACCTCCCGGGCCTGGAACAAGCCGGCCAAAAACTCGGCGGCCGACGCGCGGAAGAAGACTATTCGTGCGAACTGGCCATGGTCTTCCAGCCCTTGCCCCAAGTCCCGATCTTGATGATCTTTTACGACCGGGACGAGGAATTCCCGGCCCGCTGCTCCCTTCTTTTCGAGCGCCGGGCCGCCAAATACCTGGACCCGGAATGCCTGGCCATGTGCGGGATGGTGTTGTCCGCCTGGCTGCAACGGGCCGGGTGATCCCGCCGGGGCTGTCCCGCCGGCCCGGTCCCGCGGCCGTCGGCAAACCGAAATCGACCGCCGCTTCCCGGAGATGAACATGGATAATCGCGTTTACGTTGTCACCTGTTCCGATTACTCCCAGGCCGAGGCCAAAACAACCGAGCTCCTGAACATGCTCGGCGGCCTGGGGGCCTTGGCCAACCCCGGGGAAAGGATCGCCCTCAAGGCCAACCTGTTGTCCGCCGCCCGCCCCGAACAGGCGGTGACCACCCATCCCGCCATCGTCTCCGCCGCGGCGTCGGCGGTTAAGGCCCGGGGCGCCGTTCCCTTTATCGTGGACAGCCCCGGCAGCGGTTACCGGTACGAACGGAAGGTCATGCTGAAAACCTACCGGACCACCGGGATGGAAGACGTGGCCCGGGAAACGGGATGCGAGCTGAACCTCGATTTTTCCCACCGGGAAGTTTCCTTTCCCAACGGCGGGCTCATCAAGCGTTTCGACGTCATCGGCCCGGTGCTGGACGCGGACGGCGTGTTCAACCTGTGCAAGCTCAAGACCCACCTCTTCACGTACATGACCGGCGCCATCAAGAACCATTTCGGCGTGATCCCCGGCCTGGCCAAGCCCGGATATCACGCCGCGCTCCGGGACGTCGGACGCTTCGCGGCCATGCTGCTGGACCTGACCGAACTGGTCGCGGCCCGCCTTTTTATCATGGACGCGGTCCTGGCCATGGAAGGGGAAGGCCCTTTCGCCGGTTCGCCGCGCCGGGTGGGGCTGATCCTGGCTTCCACCAACCCCGCGGCCCTGGATGCGGTGGGCGGGGAAATCATCGGCCTGGCCTGGAAAGACAATCCGGTGCTGATCGAGGCCGAAAAACGGGGGTTTGGTCCCAACCGATTGGAAGACGTGGAATTAATCGGGATCGACAAGCGGGACCTTCGCGTCCCGAATTTCCGGACGCCCGCCACCTATTACGGCGGAACGGGCATGGGCGGCGTGTCTCGTTTTCACCGCCTGCTGGCCCCGATCCTAAAAAAAGGGACATCCATCAAGCCCCGGGTGCTAAAAAACAGATGCCTCGGCTGCGGGGTCTGCGCCAAGGCCTGCCCCATGGAAGCCATCGCCGTCAACAAGGACAAAAAAGCCCACATCGACGACCGGACCTGCATCCGCTGCTACTGCTGCCACGAAATGTGCCCGGAAAAGGCCATCGAGCTCAAGCGGGGCGTCTTGTATCGGATGTTGAAACCGGCCGGATAGGGGGACCCGGGGGCCGCAAGGCCCCCGGCTAGCGACGGAACATCAAGCCTTGACGCGGGCGTTGGTCGGGTCGTACAGGGGGCGGAGGAAACTTAGGCCCTTAAAATGCTTTCCACCAGCCGGTACACGGTGGAGCCGAAGGTGGTCGGCCAAGTCGCGCCGGACGGATTGCCCCGCCCCCTGGCTCGGCGGATCGCTTCCTCAACCATCTCGATGGAAATCTTGCCGGCTTCGAAACGCTTATCGTAACCGGGAAGATGTTTTTTCAAGCGATTAGAACATTCACGGGAGGAGGCGACGCCGGCGCCGTCCTCGAAATGAAGCAACAACCAGTATTCGAATTTTGGATTGCTCAGGGCGAAGCCGTAATTTTCGGCTTTTTTTGACCAGTCCAGGAGTTGGGTCAACTGCTCGTCGGTCCACCGGTCCTTATCCACCACCAGCCACGCTTCATCCGGATGTTTCAGGTCTTCTTCCTTGAGATAGCGCTTCATGCGCGTCAACACCTGGAGCGGAGAACTTTTATCCCTGTTTTTAAGGCAGTTCACCTGGATGACGGCTCGCTGATTATTGAACAAGTCAAAATAACCAGGCTCGGTCACCGCGCCCTCGGCGGCGATAACAAACAATTTCCTGATGCGGCGTTCCCCGGGCGGCCTGGTGAAACTCCTTCTTTTTTTCGGCATCAGTCGTTCCCGCCGCAGTCCCGGGCCAGAGTGGTATTGGTCGAAACCTTCCCGCGCGGCATCTTCGGGATTCCGCCAAGGCGGCCTTGCAGATAGCTTTTGCGGATTTCCTTATCGTACCGAATATCCTTGAAATCGCTGAAGGAAAAGAGGCTTGAGACTCCGGCGGCGTCTCTTTCCGCGACCCACATCTCATCGCGACGAAGCAACCGTTGATCCATCAACAGGACGTCATGAGTCGTCAGCAGCAACTGCGTCCTAGTATTCGCGGAACAATGGGCTAGATATTCCTCCAACAGGCGCCTGGTTAGCAGGGTATGGAGGCTGCGATCAAGTTCGTCGATAATAATAACCTTTCTCGAGGCCTGGGCCGATAATTCGAGAAACGCCGGCGCCAGGTCGAGGACTCGTTGTGAACCATTGGATTCCTCCCGTATTTCAAATTTTATCTCCGTCCCGTCTTCTTTCCGATGGAAGGTGAACAGCTTCTTGGCGGTCAATTTCCCGTCCTTGCTAGACACGGTAATACGGTCGTTGAAGGGACTGGTCATCAATTTGATGGTCCTTCCCTCCTGGAGCTCTTCTCTTATTTGACTTTTAAGCGATTCCGGCGCCGGAATATTTTCAAAGGGAATCTCTTCGCCCCCAAGGCGCGTTATGCCGGTATCGAGCCGCGGCAACATGTCGTTCATCATGGCATAGAGAGGATGATCTTCGTTCAGGAACTGTTCGAAGGGCCCGAATTTTGAATCGGGCGCGATTACTTGCAGCACGTCCTTGAACCAGTCACGGACCGGCCTGAAGTTTTCCACTTTTTGAGATACCGAGTTGGTCAAAAATAGCTGATTGTCCCTGGTTCCCTGGAAGGCGAAATCAAGAAAATGATCTCCGGCCAGGGACTTGTCGAAGTGGGGCTTGCCTTCCCGCCGGTCGTAAAGGGTTTTCTCGGTCGAGGCTGAAACCAGGACCAGCTTTTCTTCCAGGACGGCCCGCCTGGTCACGGCGAAGCTGAATTCGTAAATGGCCTCGTCGATCAGCAGCTCGAAGAGGAAACGCGTGGGTTGTCGAGCGCTTTCAGCATCCATCCGGAATGGTTCGACCGGGATCGAAGCGTCGGGTTGGGCGCCTTTTACCACGAACCGTTGGGCGAAATGCAGGGCCTTGCATAAGTTGGTCTTGCCCGAGGCGTTTCCGCCGTAAAAAGCCGCGATCGGCAACACCCGGGCCTGGTATTTCTCAATCCGGGGCAGGCGCTCTCCGTGCTGGCGCTCCCGACTGGCGATCATGGAAAAGGAAGCCCTGTTACGGAAAGACATCCAGTTTTCAACTGCAAAGCTAATGATCATTTTTATTTTCCTAGGAGGTAATTTCTCGCCTGATCTAGGGAAATAGGGGATAAACGTGGTATTGTCAAGCAATGAGAGCGTTTTTCTCTTTATTTAAAAGCAGGCCCGCCAAGGGGACCCGGAGGCCGCAAGGCCCCCGGCTAGCGACGGAACATCAAGCCTTGACGCGGGCGTTGGTCGGGTCGTACATGGGGCGGAGGGAGACCTTGGCCGGGTATTTAACCCCAGCCGTTTCGATTTCGTACCGGCCGCCCAGAATATATTCCCGGTCGACCCCGTCCTCGTTCTCGACGTATCCCAGCCCCACGGCCCCGCCGAGGGTATGCCCGTAATCGGCGGACCGGAGATATCCCGCGACCCGGCCGTCCCGATAAATCATTTCGCTTTGGTACAGGAGCGGTTCCGGGTCTTCGAGCAAAAACTGGGCCAGTCTTCTTTTCAAGGGGCCGGTCTCCCTTTGTTTCAGGAGGGCTTCTTTTCCGATAAAACCGCCGGGCTTGTCAAAGTCCACGGTGAACCCGAGCCCCGCTTCCAGGGGGGTGTCGGTGTTGTCCAGGTCCCGGCCGTATTCCCGGTACGCCTTTTCGGCCCGAAGCGAGTGCAGGCAATACAGCCCGGCCGGCTTAAGGCCGAAGTCGCGGCCGGCCTCCATGAGGGCGTCGTAAATCGAGACGGTGAACTCGGTCGGAATATAGAGTTCGTACCCCAGCTCGCCCACGTAGGTGAGGCGCAAGGCGTTGACCAGTCCATGCTTGATCTCCACCTGTTTCATGGTCAGATAGGGGAAGGCCTCGTTGGACAGGTCGTCCTTGGTCACGGCTTGCAGGAATTCCCGGGATTTCGGCCCCTGGATGTTGAGCAGGGCCTGGGCCGAGGTGACGTCCGTGACAAAGGCGTGGGCGTCCGGGGGAATGTTTTTGTTCAGCCACGACCACACCCTGGTCTGGAGCGTGTCCGAAGCGACGATCTGGAAAACGTCCTCGGCGAGGCGGGTGACGGTCAGGTCGGCCTCGATTCCGCCGCGCCGATTGAGCCACGTGGTGTAGACGCAGCGTCCCACCGGGACGGAAACGTTATTGGCGCAGATGTGGTTCAAGACTTTTTCGGCGTCCCGCCCCTGAACCAGGAACTTGCTCATCAGGCTCAGGTCCATGAGAATGACGCCGTCCCTGGCCGCCCGGTGCTCGGCCGCCGCGTATTCGAACCAATTCTGGCGGCCCCAGGAATAGTCCACCTTGGGCTCGATTCCTTGTGGAGCGAACCAGGCCGGGTATTCCCAGCCCATGGATTCGCCGAAATAGGCGTTGGCCGCGGCCAAGCGGTCGTGGAGCGGGGATTTCCTGACGCCCCTGGCGCTGGTCTTGGCGTAGTGGGGCCAGTGATTGCCGTAGGTCAGCCCCAGGACCTCGACGGTCCGGTCGAAAAGATAGGTCGACGTATTCTGAAAGGGCTGGACCCGGTCGAGGTGAAACCCGGTGACGTCGATCCGGGGGGTCCCTTCCAATATCCAGTGGGCCAGGGCCAGGCCCACCCCGCCGCCGAGCAGGACGCCGGTCGAATTCATCCCGGCGGCCACGAAATAATTGGCCAGTCCCGGGGCCTCGCCCAGGTGGCAGTGCTTGTCGGGAGTGAAACTTTCCGGGCCGTTGAAGAGCATTTTGACCCCGACCCCGGTCGCGGCGGGAATCCTCTTGATAGCCTCGTTCAGGTACGGCAGCATGCGGTCCCAATCGGGAGGCAGCTCGCCGAAACTGAAATGATCGGGGATGCCGTTCATGCCCCAGGGCGCGGCCTTGGGTTCGAAGAGCCCGAGCATCAGGCCTCCCGATTCTTCCCGATAATAGGCGTACCGGTCGAGGTCCTCGAAAATCGGGAAATCCCGGTCCATGCCGGGGAAGGGTTCGGTAATGAGATAATAATGCTCGGCGGGGTGCAGCGGGACGTCGACGCCGGCCATCTTGCCCACTTCGCGCCCCCACATGCCGGCGCAGTTGACCACGTATTCGGCCTGGATGTCGCCTTTTTCCGTGACGACCCCGGTGACGCGGCCGTTTTTCCGGCGCACTCCCAGGACCTTGGTATTTTCAAGGACGCGGGCCCCGCCCATCCGGGCCCCCTTGGCCAGGGCCATGGTGGTGTCCACCGGGTTGGTCCGGCCGTCGTTGGGGGCCCAGAACCCGGCGATTACGTCCCGGGTTTCAAGCAGGGGCCAGCGCCGCTTGATTTCCGCGCCGGACAGTTCCTCGGACACGATTCCGTGTCCGCGCACGAAATCCGCCACCCGGCGCAGTTCCTCCAGGCGTTCCTTGGTCGAAGCCAGTTGCACGTATCCGATGGCCCGGAACCCCGTGGCCTGTTCCGTTTCCTCTTCCAAGCGCGCGTATAAATCCAGGGAATGGGTGATCAGTTTCAGGGATACTTCCGAGCTGTAGCAGGCGGACGTGACCAGGCCGGCCGCGTGCCAGGTCGTGCCGCAGGTCAGGTTTTTTCTCTCCAACAGGACAACGTCTCGACATCCCAGCTTGGTGAGATGGTAGGCGACCGAGCAGCCGATGACTCCCCCGCCGATAATGACCACCCGGGCCTGCCGGGGAAACTCGCTGGACATGGACATATTATTCCTCCGAATGGAAAACCGCGTGTAGTGAGCGAAACATTGCCGCCAGGGCCGATGGCGCGGCGTTTCCGGCCCGCCCCGCCAAAAAAGACGATTTCTCGCCCGGTTCCCTGAAAACCCGATTTTATCGCCAGTGGCGGTCATGGTAATCCATCGCCGACCAAGCGGTCAAGATGAAACCATTACCGAACCCGAGGCCGCGCCCCCGGTTTCGGCCCGGCCCCGGCGTCCGTCGGGCGGCGGCAAGACACGGGTAGCGCGGCGAGGATGAAAACCCGGCCGCGGGTGCTAGCCCGGGCGTGGTGGTCGTTTACCGCAAAGGCTTCATCCATCCACCACGCCGCCGCAAAAACAAGGGGCGCCCGAGTGCGTCCCGGGTGGTTTTTCGATTCCCCACCGCGGCTACTACCGTGTTATAGCTTGACAGTTGACCTGTCCGCGGACCATATTTGGTCATATGCGGAGGATACACATGAAACTTTCGCGTCAAATCAAACCGATCAGTTACTTGAAGGCCCATGCCGCGGAAATCGTGCGTGGCTTGGCCGATCAAGGCGAGCCTCTGGTCATCACTCAAAATGGCGAAGCCAAGGTGGTCATGCCGGGCATCGAAAGCTATGAGCAAACGCAGGAGACCATGGCTCTTCTGAAAACCCTTGCGCTCGGCGTTCGTCAGATCGAGGAGGGCAAGGTTCAGCCCGCCGGAGATGTCATTCAGCGACTTCGAGACCGGAGTAAGAGTCGTTGACGCCCTTCCAAATATTTCTGACCGACGATGCCTCCCGCGACCTGGAAGAATTGCACGACTACCTAGAATTGCACGACGCGCCCGGAAAAGCTGATTACGTTCTCGATCAAATGGAGAAGGCCTTTTCGAGTCCCCCTGAAAACCCGGGACGAGGAGCCTATCCGAAGGAATTACTGGCCGTTGGGCTGCGTGAGTACCGCGAGATTTTTTTCAAGCCCTACCGCGTCATCTACCGGGTCATGGCCGAAAAGGTTTACGTTATGGTGATTGCCGATGGCCGTCGCGATATGCAGACATTGCTGCAACGACGGTTACTACGGGCCTGAACCCTTTCCACCGTCGATAATCCGGGGAATCCGTCCCCGCCGCCCATGAAGCTTATGCCGGAGGCCCCGCCTTCATACGTTTCGTCAGTGATGATCTTTACATCATGGAGCGTGCCGGATGGAACAATCAGCCCGGCTTGGTTTTCGTGCCTAACACGTGAAAGGATCGTTGGCAAGGCGCCTGGATCGATACAACCCAGAGCGACACACTTTTTAAGCCGGTCGCATGGCGAGGAAACGATTGCCTGGATGAGCCGATGCAAAGTCGAAGCGCCCATAACGCCAGAGCGCAATTTTGGGCGCCGCCGCGCGGTTACGCAGTCTATGCGCCGGCCTAGTCGAACATCCCCCGGCCGCCTTGGGCGGCCGGGGGAAATCGTTCACACTTCCAAATACGCGGCCTTGGTTTCCGGGGCCGCCTCTAGTTCTTCCACCGTGCCGGAAAAACCGATGTGGGCCTTGCCCATGAGGTAGACCCGGCGGGCCAGGTTTAGCGCGACCTTCAGATTGTGTTCCACCAGCAGGATCGAGACGCCGGCCCGGTTGATCTCCGCCAGGACTTCCTGGACCGCCTGGACGATGATGGGCGCCAAGCCCTCGGTCGGCTCGTCGACCAACAGCAGGGACGGATTGCCCATCAGGGCCCGGCCGATGGCCAGCATCTGCTGCTCGCCGCCGGAAAGATGAGCGCCCTTGTTGTCCCGGCGTTTTTTCAGGGACGGGAAGGTTTCGTAAATGCGTTCGATGGTCCAGTCGCCGGGGCCGTTTTGATTCCCGCCCCCGCCTTTCATGCCCATCAGCAGGTTGTCCAGCACGGTCAGGTTGGGGAAGATGCGCCTTTCCTCGGGCACATACCCGATGCCGGCCCGGGCGACCCGGTGGGGAGGCAGCCCGCGGATGTTTGCTCCCTTGAAAACGATGGCGCCGGATCGGGGCTTGACCAGGCCGATGACGCTCTTGAGGGTGGTGCTTTTTCCCATGCCGTTTCGCCCCAAAAGGGCGACGATTTCCCCGCCGCCGACTTGCAGGGAGACGCCCCGCAGGACGTGGCTGGAACCATAAAACGTGTCGAGACCGGAAATTTCCAGGAACATCAGACCGGCTCCTCTCCCAGGTACGCGTCCTTGACCCGCTGGTCGGACCTGATTTCCCCGGGGGTCCCCACGGCCAGGATTTCTCCGTGATGCAGGACGGTTATTCTGTCGGCAAGTTTGAAGACCACATCCATGTCGTGTTCGACGATGACCATGGTCTTGCCTTCGGTCAGTCGCCGGATCAAGTCCACGGCGGCGTGGGTTTCGTCCCGGGACATGCCGGCCGTGGGTTCGTCGAGCATGACCAGCTTGGGTTCGTTGACCAGGGCCAGGCTGACTTCCAGGGACCGGTGCTTGCCGTAGGAAAGCAGTTCGGCCGGATAGGCCCGCTCGTTGGTCAGGTTGATCCGGGCCAGGACGTCGTTGGTCCTGGCGGAAACGTCGTCCATGGCGTCCACGCGCCGCCACATGTTGTACCTGACGCCGAGCCGGGACAGGACGCCAAGGCGGACGTTCTGGAACGCGGTCATTTTATGGAAGGTGCTGGTGATCTGAAACGACCGGCCCAGGCCGAGGCGGGCCAGCTTGTGGGGTTGAAAGCCGGTGACGTCCCGGCCGTCGAATATTATCCGGCCCCGGCTGGGTTTGTGGAGCCCGGTGATGAGGTTAAAGAGCGTGGTTTTGCCCGCGCCGTTGGGGCCGATGACGGCGTGGCGCTCCCCTTTTTTTATTTCGAGGTTCACACCGAACAGGACTTGCAGGCCCTTGAAGTCGTGATACAGGTTCTCGGTTTTCAGAATCATGCCCTCGCCTCCCTGGCGGTCCGGCGTTCGGCCAGCCGGAAACGGATGTGGCGGTATGTCCCGACTAGCCCGTACGGCGCGAACAGAATGACGCCGATAAAGACCAGGCCGCTGACCAGCTCGAACCTTTCGGTGAAGCGGCTGGTGATTTCCTCCACCATAATAAGAGCCCCGCAGCCGACCACCGGTCCGATGAAGGTCCCGATGCCGCCCACCAGAATGGTCATGATGGGTTTGAAGGAGACCAGCACGCTAAGGACCCCATCCGTGGATACCACGTTCTGGAACAAGGCGTACAGGGCCCCGGCTATCCCGGCGAACCCGCCGGAAACCGAAAAAATAACGGCCTTGGTCAACGGCGCCCTATACCCGAGATAGCCGACCCGGACCTGGTTGTCCCGAATGCCGACCATGACCTGCCCCAGGGGGGTTTTGGTGAAATACCACATCAGAAACAGGCAGAGCGAGACCGCGGCCAGGCACAGGTAGTAAAAATTTCGCGGGTCGGTCATGTCGAATGGCGCGAGGCCCGGCAGGTGGAGGGCGGGAATCGGGAACATGGACAGGCCGTCCTCCCCCCCGGTGATCTCCCGGAATTTCAGGCAGACCACGTACATCAACTGCCCAAAGGCCAGGGTCAACATGGAAAAGGCCGTGTCCCGGACCCGGACCAGGAGCGGGCTGAGAACCAGGGCCATGATCACGGCCGCCGCCCCCCCGGCCAGCACCACCGGGATGAGGGGCATGTGCTCGACATGGGTCAGCAGCAAGGCCGCGGTGTACGCTCCGGCCCCGAAAAAGAGGGCGTGGCCGAAACTCAAGAGCCCGGTGTAGCTGAGCAGGATGTTCAGACTCGCGGCGTACAGGGCCCCGATGGCGAACTCGACCACCAGGTTGGTTTTGACAATGCCCAGGAACCTGGGCGCGACCGCCAGGACGAACAGCAGCCCAAGCCAGCCGCCCCATTTCATGAACTTTTCCATTAGCGGCGCTCCCCGAAAAAGCCCAGGGGCTTGAAGGACAGCACCAAGGCCATGAAGGCGAAGGTCAGGGCCGGGGCCAGGCGCGGGATGAACTGAATGCCGAAGGAATTGAGCTCGCCCAGGATGAGCGAAACGACAAAGGCGCCGAACAGGCTGCCGAAGCCTCCCACGACCACCACCACGAAGGCGTCCAACCCGATCTGGTCGGCCATGCCCGGAAAGACGGTCAGGAGGGGCGCCGCCGCCACCCCGGCCACTCCGGCCAGCCAGGTCCCCACGCCGAAAACCAGGCTGAAGACCCGGGGGATGTTGATTCCCAGGGCGTCGACCATTTCCGAATCGGACACGGCGGCCCGCACGATCATGCCCAGCCGGGTCAAGTACAAAAGCGCCGCCAACAGCCCCAGCAACGCCATGGCCAGCCCGATGATGAACAGCCGGTAGACCGGGTATTTGATCCCCAGGATGGACGCGAACCCGGAGAGCGACTCGGGTATGTTGATGATCAGGCTTTGGGTCCCCCAGCCGGCCTTGACCGCCTCGGCGATAACCAGGGCCAGGCCCAGGGTCAGGAGGAGTTCGCCCAGATGGCCCAACCCATGCGCCTTGACCCGCCGCAGCAGCAGGCGTTCGACCAGGATGCCGAGCAGCCCGGAAACCAAGGGGGCGAAGAGCAGGGCCAGCCAGAAGTTGCCGGTCAGGCTCAGGGCGGTGAAGCAGAAATACCCGGCCAGCATGAAAAAGGAGGTATGGGCCAGGTTGAGGACGCCCATCATGCCGAAAATAAGGGTCAGGCCGGAGGCGACCAGGAAAAGGAGCATTCCATAAGCCAGGCCGTGGATGGCCTGGGCGATGTACATGGCGGCTTCGGGACTCATATGGGGTTTCTCCTACCGCGTCGGGCGCGGGGGGCGCGCCCTCCCCCGCCAAGGTCCCGGGGGAGGGCCGTTGGTTTCAGGGACGCTTATTTACACCGGTCCAGGTCCCCGGGGAGGCTTGGTTGGACGAAGCTTGCCGGGACGACGAAGGGCGCCGTGCTGACCGCGGCGGCGTTGTCATGGTAATTGTTCGGGAAATAAAGTTCGGAAACGAACATATCCTGGACCGCCTGGTGATCGCAGGGCCTCATGTACAGTTCGCGGCCGAAAAAGCTCCACCGGTCCCCTTCCCAGGTCTTGATCACCTTTTCCGGGTCCACGCCGCCGGCCCGTTGCAGGACGTCCAGGAACCAATAGGCGTTGATGGCGCTGGAAGCCAGGATGCCGCCGGGCCACTTGAACAGGGGGGAGCCGTAAAGCGGGTCCTTGTAGGTCCGCCACTGCTTGTTCCACATCTCCACCAGTTTGACCTGCCTGGGCTGACGGGCGTCGGCCATGAATTCATGAACCGAAACCAGGCCCTTGCCGTTTTCCCCGCCGATGGTCGCCAGGGTGTTGGGGTCGTCGAAGAAGTTGCCGGCCAGGGGGATGTCGAGGCCCATCTGGACTTTCTGCTTGAGAAGGTTGCCGACGTCGGGCAGGAAGCTGCCGGTGACGATCACCTCGGCGCCGGACCCTTGGATTTTGGTCAGGAACGGAGCGAAATCGGTCAGCAGCAATTTGTGGTAATCATCGCCCACGATCTGGGCCTCGGGACGAAATTCCTTCAGCGCCTCGATAAAGCTCTGGGCGAAGGCGTGGCCGTATTCGTAATCGGGATTGAGCAGGTAGAATTTCTTTTCCGGACGGGCGGAATAATAGTACGCCAGGGCCCGGCTCACGACCTTGGTCGGCGGAATGGCCCGGAAGGTGTATGGGTTGAAATTCTTGCCGTCCATCAGCATTTCCGAGAGGGCGGCCACGTTGACATACAGCTTGTTGTACTTCGCCGCCACCTGCTGACCGATCAGGTTGAGGTGCGTGCCGGTGGTGCCGAAGATGAGGTCGACCTCGTCTTCCAGGCAGAGCTTTTCCGCGGCCCGCTTGGCCGCCGCCGGCTCCATCTTGTGATCGCCCTTGATCAGGACGATCTTCTTCATCTTGCCGTCGACCATGATCCCGCCCTGGGAATTGACGTCGTAAACGGACCAGCCGATGGTCATCCAAAAAATGGCCCCGTTAATGGCGGCCGGTCCCGAAAAAGGCCAGAATATACCGATCTTGATGACGTCGTCCCCCTCGGGGAACTTCTGGTCGGCGGGATTGAAGCCCGTCATGTCGCCGGCCAGGGGTTCGAACGCCCACGCCGCGCCGGCCAGGGGCAGGGACAAGGTCAGCAGCAAGACAACGGTCACGGAAACGGCTTTGACTAGTTTTCGCATTGCATCCTCCTATTCGCGATCCTTAGGATTTTTACCCGGTCATTCTTCCAAGGCTTGCCCGATCTCTCTTTCCAGCCCCTCCTTTCGCGACTCGGCTTTCAGGTTGGATTCCACGGCCCCGCCCTTTCCTTTTTTCCTTGTTTCCAGAACCTCGAAAAAGTCGCGGCGGGACAGCTCGCGGAACAAGTGGCAGTAAAAAATGCTCATGATCACCATGCCCTTGCCTGCCCCACGGGGCGTCGAAAAAATATTCCCGGCGGCCCGTGAAAACTCGCCCTCGCCGACGATCTCGCTGGGCAAAAACCGTTCCAAGGCCTGGAAATATTCCCCCGCGGTTGCAAAACCGCCGCCCGCAAGGGGGTCCCCTTGTTCAAGCGCTTGATAATTTTTTTGATTTCAGAAAGAGGCAGGAAATGCCGGTCTTGCGGCTCCTTGATATACTTGATTCTTTCCACGCGGGATTCATCGTGGTCGGCGGTGTCGCGGCCCAGCTTGCGCGGCTTGGGCAGCAGCCCCTCCCGCGCGTGGAAGTGGATGGTTTCCTTGGTCGCTTCGGCGATTTTGGCCAGTTCGCTGATCTTCAACCCGGTCCTCGCTGGAGATGAAAGCAATACGGTCCTGGGAATGGCCCCACAATATCCAAAAAAATTATCATGTCAATAAAAAAAGAAATTTAAGAAGTTACGTCTATATTAAGTAGCATTGGGCAACACTATATTATGAGGCTGAATTCCCTAGTTACGGCCCCGGTCGACCCCTTGCCCCGGTATGAAAAAATTCCCGGCGGATGGCGGGCGGAGGGAAAACCATCGAGAACCGGAAAAAAAAGCGCCGGGCCACGCCGCGCTTCCCCAACCCGGCGCGGGGTCGGGCCGCCTCTTGACCCCTCGACCGCATGACGCGCCCCCCTGGCCCGCCATTTTTCCCTTGTCAGCATTTTAATTTCCGTTTAGGATTCACTGTTCCGCCGCCGGTTACTTCCCCGCGCGGCGAACGGTGAAAAAAATGATCGGTTTTCTAAAAGACAGGTGGTCCTGCCCGGGCGGGTACCTCCAGGTATTGTCACTCGCCTTTCCCCTCATTCTGAGCACCGGGGTCTGGTCGGTTCAACTTTTCGTGGACCGGATGTTTCTGTCCTGGTATTCGGCCGAGGCCATAGCCGCCGCCACGCCGGCGGGCATCATCAACTTTACCGTGCTCAGCCTTTTCATCGGCACGGTCAGCTATGCCGGCACTTTCGTGGCCCAGTACCACGGGGCCGGCCGGCCGGAACGGATCGGGCCGGTATTGTGGCAGGCCCTCTATATGTCGGTTTTCGGCGGACTGTTTCTGCTCCTGTTCATTCCCGGGGCGCGTCCCCTGTTCGCCTTGATCGGGCACGACCCGGCGGTCCAGGTGCATGAAACGGCCTATCTCCAGGCCCTGTGCCTGGGCGGGTTCCCGATAATCGCCTCCGCGGCCATGTCCGGTTTTTTTTCCGGCCTGGGTCGGGCCTGGCCGGTGATGGTCATCAACACGATCCAGACGATCATTAACGTGGCGCTTGATTACGCCCTGATTTTCGGCAATTGGGGCTGCCCGGAACTGGGGGTTTACGGGGCCGGCCTGGCCTCGGTCGCCGCGGCCTGCGTCAGCTTTTTCATCCTGGTCCTGCTGATTGGGGGGACCAAGGCCAATGACCGAACGTTTCACACTTGGCGCGGTTGGCGCCTCGACCCGGAACTTTTCTCGCGCTTGCTGCGGTACGGCCTGCCCAACGGGGTCCAGTTTTTTCTGGATATCTGCGGTTTCGCGGTCTTCGTGCTGGTGATCGGGCGTATCGACGCGGTCAGCCTGGCGGCGACCAATATCGCCTTCAGCATCAACACCCTGGCCTTCATGCCCATGATCGGCTCGGGCATAGCGATTTCCATACTGACGGGGCAGTATCTGGGGGCCAACCGCCCGGACCTGGCCGAGAAGAGCACTTATTCCGGGTTCCACCTGACCTCGGTTTACATGATCGTCATCGCCGGGGCCTATGTCCTGGTCCCCCAGATATTCGTCCTGCCCTTCTCGATCCGGGGACAAGGCCCCCTGCTGGACGAGATCATGGCCCTCACCGTGGTCCTGCTCCGGTTCGTGGCCTTGTATTCCATCTTTGACGGCATGAATATCGTTTTCTCGGCCGCGATCAAGGGGGCCGGGGACACGCGGTACGTCATGATCTTTATTCTGCTGGCCTCGGTCTTTGTTCTGATAATTCCGACCTTCGCGGCCGTGTCTTTTTTCGGGCTCGGCCTGATGGCTTGTTGGATTTTCGCCACGCTTTACGCCTCGCTATTGGGCGTGGTCTTTTATTTCAGGTTCCGCGGCGGAAAATGGAAAAAAATGAGGGTGATTGAAACCCCGGGCCAACCGGCGACGTCCGGCCCCCCATCCGCCGCCTGATCCGTATTTAAGGAGTAGAAATGGACGCAAGGCATATTGCCAAGATAGCCGGCGAACTGGCCGTCAGGCCCGAACAGGTTCAGGCCGCGGCCGGGCTCCTCAACGAGGGCGGGACCGTTCCCTTTATCGCCCGTTACCGCAAGGAAGCCACCGGCTCCCTGGATGAAGTGGCGGTGGCCGAAATCCGCGACCGTCTGGAACAATTGGCTGAGCTGGACAAGCGCCGGGCCGCCGTGCTCGGCTCCCTGGAAGAGCGCGGCCTGCTGACGGACGAATTGAAGGGAAAAATCCAGGCCGCCGAGAACATGACCACCCTCGAGGACGTGTATCTGCCTTTCCGCCCCAAAAGGCGGACCCGCGCCGCGGCGGCCCGGGAAAAAGGGCTGGAACCCCTGGCCCGGCAGTTGTTCGAGCAGGAAGACGCGGTCGTCCCCCCAGACATTGCCTTGGCCTTTGTCGACGCGGAAAAGGGCGTGGACTCGGTCCAGGACGCCCTCTCCGGCGCCCGGGACATCATCGCGGAATGGGTCAACGAACACCAGGACGCCCGGGCCCGCATGAGAAGCCTCTTCGAAAACAAGGGCGTATTCGTCTCCAAGGTCATTTCCGGCAAGGAAGAGGAAGGCTCCAAGTTCCGCGACTATTTCGACTGGGAAGAGCCGGTGCGCGGCGCGCCCTCCCACCGGGTCCTGGCCATGCGGCGCGGCGAGACCGAGGGGGTCCTGTATCTGCGCATCCGGCCCCCCGAGGACGAAGCCCTGGCCCTGCTGACCAGCCTCTTCGTCGCCGGTTCGAACCTCGCGTCCCAACAGGTCCGGGAAGCGGTGGAAGATTGCTACAACAGGCTGTTGTCCTTGTCCATGGAAACCGAGGTCCGGTTGTCCAGTAAAAAAAGGGCCGACGCCGAGGCTATTCGCATTTTCGCCGAAAACCTGCGCGAACTGTTGCTGGCCTCGCCCCTGGGCCAAAAGAGGGTCCTGGCCCTGGACCCCGGCTTTCGGACCGGCTGCAAAACGGTCTGCCTGGACCGCCAGGGGAAGCTCCTGGCCATCGGCACCGTCTATCCCCACGCCTCGGACCACGCCCGAAGGGAAGCCGCCGAGAAAATCATCGAATTGCATAATAAGTTCGAAATCGAGGCCGTGGCCGTGGGCAACGGCACGGCCGGCCGGGAAACGGAAGCCTTTGTCAAAAGCCTCGGCCTGCCCGGGGACCCGCCCATCGTCATGGTCAATGAAAGCGGCGCTTCCATCTATTCCGCCTCGGAAATCGCCCGGACCGAGTTTCCGGACCTGGACCTGACCTTCAGGGGGGCCGTTTCCATCGGCCGCCGCCTGATGGACCCCCTGGCCGAGCTGGTCAAGATAGACGCCAAATCCATCGGCGTGGGCCAATACCAGCACGATGTCAACCAACCCGACCTGAAGCGCGGCCTGGACGACGTCGTGGCGTCCTGCGTCAACGCCGTGGGCGTGGAAGTCAACACTTCCAGCGAACAACTCCTGACCTACGTTTCCGGGCTGGGCCCGGGCCTGGCCAGGAACATCGTGGCTTTTCGCAACGAAAATGGACCGTTCAAGACCCGCGCCCAGCTATTGAAGGTCCCCCGTCTCGGTCCCAAGGCCTATGAGCAGGCCGCCGGGTTTCTTCGCATCCGGGACGGCGTAAACCCCCTCGACGCCAGCGCGGTCCACCCCGAATCCTATCAGGTGGTGGAAAAGATGGCCCGGGACCTCGCCGCCTCCATCCAGGACCTGTTGACCAAGGATTCCCTGAGAAAAAAAATCGAGCCGACCAAGTATGTCACCGACAAAATCGGCCTGCCGACCCTCGGGGATATCATGTCGGAATTGGCCAAGCCCGGGCGGGACCCCCGCCGGCAGTTCCAGGCCTTCGGGTTCGCCGAGGGCGTGCAAAAAATCCAGGACCTGGAACCGGGTCAGCGCCTGCCCGGCGTGGTGACCAATGTCACGGCCTTCGGGGCTTTTGTCGACGTCGGGGTCCACCAGGACGGGTTGGTCCACATCAGTCAGCTATCCGACAGGTTCGTCAAGGACCCCGCGGAGGTGGTCAAGGTCCACCAGCAGGTCATGGTCACGGTCATTGAAGTCGATCTGGCCCGGAACAGAATCAGCCTGTCCATGAAGGAAAACCCGGAACCCGGCCAAAAAACCGGTTCGCCCCAACCGCGACGGCCCGAAAAAAAGGCGGATAAAAAGGGCCAGGCCCCCGGTCCGGCGCCTTTCAACAACCCCTTTGCCAAGGCCTTCAAAAAATAACCCCGGGGGAAGGAAGCGAGAACGTCTTCCTTCCCCTTTCCTCCCGCCGCCGTTGACAGTCCCCTAGTTGGGTAATAAGCTTATAAGGAAAAGACGGCGCCGCGGCCCGGCCCCCCAAACCGTCGGCGGCCGTTCCGGCCCTGGACAGCGGCTCCCCCAGGCCGGGAACTCCTGTCCCTCGCTAAGGGTTCTTGGTCGCTAAACGGCCCTTCCGCCGGTCCCGGGTTGGCCGACCCGGATAATTTTCGACGGAAACCATGGTATTCCCGAGGCTTGCCCATGACTGAACAGGAAGTCGATCGCCAGGCGCTGGAAAAACGGGTTGGGGACCTGGAGGCGGAACTCGCTCGACGCAAGGAAACCCACCAGGTTTTAGTGGACGAAAAAGAAAAATACCGCCTTCTGGTCGAGGACGCGGACGTTGCGTCCTTCATGGTCGATCACGAAGGCGCCTTCACCTACGTCAGCCCCGCCCTGGCGACCCTGACCGGCCGACCAAGGGATGAACTTCTCGGCCGCTCCTTCCATGTCTTCATCCATCCCGACGACGTCGAAATGTTGGTGACGGCGTTCCTGGTCACCGCGGCCGGGGAGCTGGGGCCGAGCGAATACCGCGTCATCAAGAGGGACGGACGCATTTCCTGGATCAAGTCCTTCAGCCGTCCCATCTATAAAAACGGCCTTTTTCAGGGACTGCGCGGAGTGATATTCGACCTGACCGAACGAAAGACCCGGGAAGACGAAATCCGCGGCCAAAAAGAGCAATTGGAACAACTCATGACCGCGCTTTCCGAGAAGGAGGCTAAATTTCGAACCATCTTCGAATCGGCGCCGGAAGGACTCTTCACTCTTGACTACGATCGGATAATACAATGCAATTCCAGGGCTTCCGAATTATTCGGCCTGGACGCCGCGGACATTGTCGGAAAAACCCCCTACAACCTTTCCCCGCCCTTTCAGGAAAACGGGGAGGCCTCCCAGCCCCTGGCCCTGGCCCGAATTGAAGCCGCCTTGGCCGGGACTCCGCAATTTTTCGAGTGGCGGCATCAAAGAGCCGACGGGTCCGTTTTTTCGGCCGAAATTTCCCTCTCTAGATTCGATTTTTCCGGACGCACCCAGGTCCTGGCCTTTGTCCGGGACATCACCCCAAGAAAGCGGGCCGACGCGGCCCTGCGGGAAAGCGAGGAAAAATACCGGACCATCCTGGACGTCTCCGGCGACGGTTATTACGAAGTCGATCTGGAAGGAACCTTCACCGACGTCAACCAGATGTTCTGCCGCAACATCGGCTACGACCAACATGACATCGTCGGCCGAAACTTTCGCGATTTCGTTTCCTCCGACATGGCCGACCGGATATACGAAGTGTTTAATCGGGTTTTTGTAACCGGCGCCCCCCTGGCCGGCTTGCAACCCCTGATCCTAAAAAAAGACCAAACCACGGCTTTCCTCGAAATATCCGTGGCCGCGATCAATGATCCGCGGGGCCGCCGGACCGGGTTCCGCGGGTTGAGTCGGGATATTTCCGAAAGAAAACGGTTCGAGGAAGCCATTTGCCGCAGCGAGGAAAAATACCGGGTCCTCTATGACCACGCCGTCACCGGCATGTTCCGGGTCGAACTGCCGACGGGAAAACTCCAGGAAATAAACAATGCCGCGGTTCGGATGTTCGGCTATGCCGACCGGGACGAGATGAAGGCTTCCTTCGACTACCAGGCCATCCACGCGGACCCGGCGGAAAAGGATCGATTCCTAGCCCAACTGCGGGAACAAGGCCAGGTCCAGGGCCTGGTCGTTCCCGTGCTTAAAAAGCAAGGCGACGTTTTTTTCGCCGAGCTGTCCGCCAAGATAGACCAGGATAAAAACTGCCTGGAAGGGTCCTTCATCGATGTCACCGAGCGGCGGCGGACCCAGGAAGCCTTGCGGGAATCCGAGGAAAAATACCGGGGGTTGTTCCACGGAATCAGCGACATCATAATAACCCACGACCTGGAAGGACGGCTGCTGGAAGTCAACCCGGCCGCCGCCAAAACCCTGGGCTTCAAACGCGAGGAAATAATCGGCCGGTTGATTTCCGATTTCATGCCCGCGGAAAATCGCCGGCTATTTTTCGAGGAATACCTGACCGACATGATGGCCAAGGAGCGCCGGGAAGGAATTCTTAAGGTCCTGGACAAGCAAGGCCTGAAACGGGACATCGAATACCGGATCATCTTGACCAGACCCGATAAGGGACCGCCCGTCATAACCGGCGTGGGCCGGGACGTCACGGAAAAGCTCCAAGCCCAACGGGAACTGCGTTCCATGCAGGAACAGTTGCATCAGGCGCGCAAGATGCAAGCCGTCGGCGCCCTGGCCAGTGGAATAGCCCACGATTTCAACAATATTCTTCAAGCTATCTCCGGATTCACCGAAGTCATCCAGGCCCGGGGCGGCCAGGACGACGTCAACGGGCATTACCTGGCCGAAATCAAAAGGGCCGTGGGCCGGGCCTCGGACCTGGTCAACGGGCTCCTGACCTTCAGCCGCAAGGTGAAACCGGAGCTGAAACCGGTGGACCTCAATAGCGCCATCACCCAAACCCTGGGCATCCTGGAACGGACCATACCCAAAATGGTCTCCCTCGAAACCAAACTGACCGCGGGCGCGGCGCCCATCCTCGGAGAAGAGGCCCAGTTGCAGCAGATACTGATCAACCTGGCCGCCAACGCCAAGGACGCCATGCCCGAGGGCGGCCGCTTGATCATTGAAACCAACCCGGTCGTCCTGGACGAGTCCCACGCCCAAACCCATTTGGGCATAACCCCGGGCCATTATCTACTTTTACGGGTCTCGGACACCGGCTTCGGCATGGACCCCGAGACCGTGAGCCACATCTTCGATCCCTTCTTCACCACCAAGGAAATCGGCAAGGGCACCGGCCTGGGCCTGTCCACCGTCTATGGCATCGTCAAGGGCCACAACGCTCACATCAACTGTTACAGCGAACCCGGCCGGGGGACGGTCTTCCATATCTACTTTCCCCGTTCGAACGAGGCGCCGTCCGCGCCGCCGCCGGAACCGGAAGAACGGAACTCGTTCTCTCCCCATGGCAGCGAGACTATTCTGGTGGTGGACGATGAGGGACCGATCATGGAAATCGCCCAGGAATACCTGGAACAATACGGCTACACCGTGTTGACCGCGTCCAACGGCGAAGCCGCCTTGCTGGTCTACGCGGACAACCGGCCCGCCATCGACCTGGTGGTCCTTGATCTGGGAATGCCCGGCATGGGCGGGCTGGGCTGCCTCAGGGAGCTGCGCCGGATCGATCCCGAAGTGAAAGTCATTATCGCCAGCGGGTACGCGCCGCTCGGTCATTCCGGGGAAATCGGCCGACTCGGCGCCGGGGGGTTCATCGAAAAACCCTATAAACTCAAGGACATGATTAAAAAAATCAGGGAAGTTCTCGATAAGGCCCCGGTCGGGAGCGACGCCGCGAGCGCTTGAACCCGCCTACAGGGCCTCGGCCTTCCGGTGGTATTCCCCGAACGTCCGGGCGCCTTCGTGTCCCATGTATCTCTCCAGTATCCGGTTGTCGGTTTGGGTCAGATCCACTAAAATCAGGGCGTCCAACACATCCTGAAAATTTTGGTCAACGTTGAAGCACAGGCTTTTTCCGCCCAGTTTGACGTACTGCTTTAAAAGAATGGGAATCCCCTTGCTGTCGTCCTCGATATCGGAAACCAAATCGGAAAGCTCGTGAATGTCTTGCAGCAGGGGCAGGGCCGCGTTGATATCCCGGCCCAAAGCCTCTCTTTTCTGCAACGGGTTGCGCGGCTTGACCAGCCGGGCCAGGTCGTCGCGATGAATGTTTTCCCGGAGATACGCGGCGATGAGGTGTCGGGAGGCGCTATGGTAGTCGCTGGTGATGCTGACGGGCCCGAAAAGAATTTTGTAGCGCGGCCGACGGGCCACGAATTCGCCTATGCCCTTCCAGAGCAACATCAAGGCCTGATAGGTCTTCTGGTATTCGGGACGGACAAAGGACCGCCCCAGTTCCAGGGCCGGGCTTATTTCCTCGATAAAACGCTTGCTGTACTTAAAAAGAGTATAAGTGTAGAAGCCTTCCTTGCCGTAGCCTTGGACTATCTTGTCGCTGAGCCCCAGCCGATACCCTCCGACAAGCTCCTTGTCCTGGCTGTTCCACAAAAACAGGTGGCGGTAATACCGGTCGAAAACATCCGTGTCCAAAGCCAGGCCCGTCCCCTCCCCCACCTCGCGGAAGGTAACTTCCCTTAACCGACCGATTTCACGGATTAACAGAGGGATGCTGCTCGCTTCGGCCTCGAAGACCCGGAATTTTCCCGACTCGACCAAGAGGGAATCCCCGGGCAAGCCGGCGATTTCCCCGGCCAGGGCCTCCGGGTCCACCGGCGGCGCGATGGGTTGAAAATCCTTGCCCGCCTCGCCGGTCCGGCTCAAGGCCTTGGCTTGGCCGGGCTTGTTGTCGCGACGGCCCAGCATGTTGGTCTTGAGCCGCAGGTATTCAATCAATTTATCCCCGCTCTCGAACCGGTTCAACCTGGAAAAGGGAATGACATTCCCGATTCCGACCTCCACCACCGTCAAGCCGAGTCCGGGAATTCCCTTGGGGAATCTGACGGCCAGGGGACGCGAGCGGGCGGCTAGTCCCAGGAGGTGAAACATGCCCGCTCTTGGGTTGGTCAAGACCGCCGGCAAAACCTGGGCGTTGGTTTTTCCAATCAGGTCCGCCAGGAGGGGGTCCCAAGACTTGTCCCTGTTTTTTCTTTTTAAATGGACCAGGGTCCGGGGTGTTTCAGCCGGAAATATTCCCAATACCCCGCCCCTCTTCAGCCAATCCTCCGCCTCCGCCAAAATGGCCGCGGGCTTGGCCTCGACCGGGTTCCAGACCCAAATGCTTTCGGACCCGGGCGCGCCTTGAGCGCGCCCGCGGATGATGATGCGGACGTCCGTTCTGACCGACAGCAGCGCCTTGGCCAGCACCCAGGCGTCCGCCTGGCCGTATAAATGGTTGGCCGTGACAATGACCGGCCCCTCGCGGGGAATCCTGTTCCGGTCGTTTTCGGGAATTGAACAGGAAATATTCAAATTTTCCAGAACAGTCTCCAAGTGTTTTCCTCTTGGGGCGCCGAGGGCCTTTTCGACGCCCGCGAAAGCGGCCGAGCCAGGAGGTGGTCCGGCGAGTCGCCCCGCTCCCTCCGCCGGCTTTCCCTCGGAGTCACGTCTCCATATAAAGCCCTGCTTCTGTTTTTTCAATCCGGAAGGCGCTGTTCTCATAATTCCAGATTCCTTTCCCGCGGGTCGGTCGATCCGGCCCTTTGGGGTTGGGAGTCTGAACCATCGGAGTGAAAATTCCGTGACAGCCGCCCGAAGCTTTGGCGAAAAACCCGTCAGCCTCTTCCGGTTCCATGAAAATCCTACTTGGGAGAAACTAGGAAGTCAAGATGTGGAAGTCGTCGCCCGGCGCGGCCAAGCTGCCCCAGACCACGCGCCTTACCCGTCCGGCGGATTGTCCCATGATTAAACCGGCCAGACCGGCGGCGGTCTCCGGGTCGATCGCATCCGCCTGGTTCAGGAAAGGAACAACGCCGGCGTTGGGGGGGCTTTTCCCCAAAAACCCCCGGGAATGGGTCAGCACCCGGGCCACGCTGTCGCAAGTCACCGGGCTTCCCGGGGGGACCCGTCCCAGAACCGCAAAAATTTCCGGACGAAAAACCGTCCGTTCGTCCAGGGGCCGCCCGAGTCCGCTCAACCCCGCCACCGGAATCACGAGGCGGGTCAGGGAAGGAATAACCGGTTCATGGGTCCCGGGGGCTTTTAACGGGTTCCCGCGGGCGCCGTCACCCTCGACCAGGATTAGGTCCGGAATCCCGGACGAGAACAACCGGTCCACGGTCTCGGGGGTCAATCCGGCCAGCTTTCCCTGGGGCAAGCGGGACCGGGCCGCGGTTATCGGGTTGAACTTTTTAAAATTCCTTTCGATCTCCCCAACCAGGGAACCGACCTCGTCTTCCAGAATGGTCAAGGGACTTTGTTCCGGGTCCGGGAAAAAAATCCTGGTGGTGGTGCAAGCCAGGGTTTTAATTCCCCGGGCCGCGGCCAGACGGGCCAGGCGAAACATCAGCCCGGTCTTGCCGCCTGCGCCCACCAGGGCGACAAGGTGGGGGACGCGAATTCCCAGGGCG
Organism: Pseudomonadota bacterium; assembly: GCA_043806915.1. Taxonomy (GTDB): domain Bacteria; phylum Desulfobacterota; class Desulfarculia; order Adiutricales; family JAGVGV01; genus JAZDGM01. The sequence goes on from JAZDGM010000183.1 coordinate 25,679, forward strand.
TCCCACAGGCATGTCATCGGTTGAAATGCCGGAGGGCGGCCGTGAGCACGGCGCCGCCCACGGCCCGGGCCTTATCGGAAACGGTGAAACAGGCGGCGATGTCGCCCCTGGGGTCGATGTCGCCTATTTTCAAGCCTTTTCCACCCGCGACCCCGGCCGGATCAGGCCCCTTAACACCCCGGTTAGGCTGGCCTGGACCGGACGCCCGTCCACCCGGAGTATTTCCTGCCCTTCCCTGACCATGGCCCCGATTTCCAAATCGGTCTCGACCCGGCCCGGGATCGGGGCCCTCAGGACCCGCCGGACGCTTTGGCCGGCTATCAGGCCGGGCTCCCCGGTGTTGGGGGCGGCCGCGCCGTCATGGATCAGGCGGCCGAGGTCGTGCCCGCGGTTGGTTTCGACCACCACGTGAACATCCCGGCCCGCGCTAAATCCCGGCCCCAGGCCCACGGTCAATTCGGCCATGTCCATGCGCAGGCCCAGGTTTTTCTTGGCGACGGTGGCGTCAATCAGCATATCGGGCTTCAGACTCGACAAAATGGACATGTCCGGATCCACCACCACGGCCATGACTCCCCGGTCCCAGGCCGTTTCGATATCCCGAATATCACTCGCCAGAACGGCCTCCAGGTCCTCGACCTTCATTCGGCCTCCATAAAGGGCCTCGCAAAAGGACACTGTTCGGCGAACGCACAAGGGGGGCCGGATTTCGGTAAAGGCCACCCGGAAGCCGGCCCGATGGAGGACCGAGCCGACGCCGCTGGCCATCTCGCCGGCGCCCTTTATCAGGACCTTCAGTGAAAAAAACTTCCCCATGTCGAAATCCCCAAGCTTGGCGTCGCCTCTCCCCGGTTGGGGGCGACGGGCGCCCGGGCGGCCTTAATCCGAGAAAATCCTTAAGGTCCGCGCCAATTGTCCAATAACCATGTGGTTAGTCTTGCTTTTCCAACACCGTGCAGGACACGCCCCGGCCGCCCCGGGCCGACTCGAAGCAGCCGTTGCAGGAAATGCAGGCGGCCGGGGTCCGGTCGCCCTCCGCCCAGGTTTTCACCAAATCCGGCTGCCTGATCAACGGCCGGGACATGGCGATGTAATCGGCCTCGCGAGCGGCCAGGATTTCGTCAATCACCCCGGGAGACCTCAGGCCCCCGACCAGCATGATCGGGACCCGGACCTTGCTTTTGAACACCCGGGCCGCCGGCCTGAAATAGGCTTCATCCTCGCTATTGGCTATTTTGGTCCGGGCCGGCCCCAGCCGCCGGCTCCAGCGGTGGCCGCCGGAAACCTCGATCGCGTCCAGGCCCATTTCCGCCAGGTTCTGGGCGACCTTGAGGGAATCTTCCAGGGTCAGGCCGCCCTCGACACAATCCTCGGAATTGAGTTTCACCAGTACCGGAAAGTCCTCGCCCACCGCCCCGCGCACGGCTTCGTAGGCTTCGTAACTAATCCGGGCGCGATTGGGCAGCCCGCCGCCGTACCTATCCCCGCGCTTATTGAAAAACGGCGACAGGAATTGATTGAGAAGGTACCCGTGGGCCAGGTGAAGCTGCACGCCGTCAAATCCGGCGGACTTGACCCTGGCGGCGGCCCGGCCGAAATCCTCGACAATTTCCTGAATCTCCCCGGCGGAAAGCTCCCGGACCCGCGGGTCGACCCCCGAAAGCCGGACCGCGGAGGGGCCGGCGGGGACCTCGCCGCAAACCGCCTCGTCGGTCTGAAGGCCGCCGTGGACGAGCTGCACGATGGTTTTGCCTCCCGCCGCGTGGACCGCCTCGGCCGTCCGGGCCAAGCCGGGGATTAGATCGTCCCGGTGGGCGCCGGTCTGGTGGGGCAAGGCCTTGCCGGCCCGGCTGACGTAAGCGAACCCGGTGATCACCAACCCCACGCCTCCCCGGGCCAGGGCGGCAAGCATTTTCGGAAGTTCATCCCCGGCCCGTCCTTCCTCGTCGGCCAGGCCTTCCCAGGTGGCGGAACGAACGAAGCGATTTTCCAGTTCAAGGCCCTTGATACTCGTTTTTTCAAAAGCGCCGGCCATATTCACCTCACGGCGGGTTTTCCATGGACCATAGTTCTTTTTGTCGTCAAAAACAATAGCGAAGCCCGGTTCGCACCGGGCCCGCCAAGTGGATTATCCGGCGAAAACGGCCTTCCAGCCGTTTCCGCCGCTTTCCGGACGTCAGTCGGTCATGAGCGTGGAGATGAAACAGGTGCTGTAGCCGCCGTCATCGTCATCCGTATTAGTGGGAATGAAGGGGGCGAACGGCTGGTACGGACCCGAGGGATCGGTGATGACGCCGTCGGCCAGGCCGTCCGCGTCGCCGGCTCCGCCGTCGACCAGGGTCAGGTAGGCCTCGGTCCGATCGGCGTTGAAGACCGCGGAGCTGGTAAAATCGAACCACCCTTGGCCCTGGATGTATTTAACCCAACCGAATCCGCTGGGCGCGGGCTCGGGCAGGACGATCACCACCACCGCTTGCCCACCGGGAGCGGGCACGTTCAGGTTGAGCCCGAACAAGCCGTGCGGCATGTCGGCGTCGGCCGGTCGTCTCCCCGGAGCATCCTCGGGAATCGTCTCGGGATCGACGGAGGTGAACGAGGTTATCTCCCCGCCGCTCTGGACCGCCGCGCCCACGGTCTGGCCCGCCGGAGTGATCACGGTAAAAAATGGCGAAAAATTGGCGGTAATGGTCAGGTCGGCCGTGACGTTGACGATGGTCAGGGGGTTGTCCGTTCCGGTAAAGTCCCCGGTCCAGCCCACGAAGCGGAACCCGGGGTCCGCGACCGCGGTCACGGCGGCGCAGTCCTCGCCTTCCGGCACATTCTGGCTGGTCGCCCCGGTCAGGGTCCCGTTGGCGCCGGCGACAAAATTAACCGTAAAAACGTTTCCCGGCTCGAATTCGGCCGTGACCGTCAGGTCCGAGGTCACGTTGGTCAAGGTCAGCGGGTTCTCGGTTCCCACATGACCTCCCGTCCAGCCGGCGAAATGAAAATCGGGATCGGGGTCGGCCGTCACGGGGGAGCATGCTCCGCCGTGGGCCACCGTCTGGGTCGTCTGGCCGGTCAGGCCGCCGTTGGCCCCGGCCAGGAAGGTCACCGTATAAGTGTTTATTTCGAAATTGGCCGTGACCGTCAGGTTCGAGGTCACGTTGGCCAGGGTCAGCGGGTTTTCGGTCCCCACGTGGTCCCCGGTCCAACTCGCGAAATGGAAGCCGGGATCGGGAACGGCCGTCACCGGAGAGGCGTCGGCCCCGTGCGCCACCGTCTGGGTCGTCTGGCCGGTCAAACCGCCGTTGGCCCCGGCCAGGAAGGTCACCGTATAAGTGTTTATGGCGAAATTGGCCGTGACCGTCAGGTCCGAGGTCACGTTGGCCAGGGTCAGCGGGTTTTCCGTCCCCGCGTGGTCCCCGGTCCAGCCCGCGAAATGGTAGCCCGGGCCCGGGACGGCTTCCACCGGCGTGGTATTGAATCCGTGGAAAACCGACTGCGCGGTCGCCCCGTTCAGGCTCCCGTTCGGACCGGCCAAAAAGGTGACGGTGTAGGAATTTATGGCGAAATTAGCCGTGATATTCAGGTTGGAATTCACTCCGGTGATGGTCAAGGGGTTTTCCGTCCCCTCATGGTCCCCGGTCCAGCCCGTGAAATGGTAACCGAGGTCGGGAACGGCCGTGACGGCGGTCGCGTCGCCGCCGGCGTCGACAACCTGATTGGCTTCACCCTCCAACGAACCATGGTCCCCGGCCGTGAAATCGACCGTGTAGGTCGCGGCGTCCGCCTCGAAATTGGCGGTTATGGTCATGTCGCCAAAGACCTGGTCAACGGTCAGGGGGTTGTCCGTGCTGTTATAATCCCCGGTCCACCCCAGGAAATGGTAGCCGGGATCGGGCGCGGCTTCCACCGGAGTGGCGGCCTCTCCGGTCAACACGGCCTGGGTCGTCGTTCCGATCAGGCTGCCGTTGGGTCCGGCCAGAAAAGTCACGGTATGTTCCACCGCCCCGAAATTGGCCGTTATGTTCATGTCCCCGGTGACCTTGGCCACGGTCAAGGGGTTATCGTTGCCGAAAAAGTCGCCGCTCCAGCCCTGGAACTCGTACCCCGGGTCCGGGACCGCGGTCACCGGAGTGGAATCCTGCCCGTATTCCACCGCTTGATTTGTCTCACCCTGGAGACTCCCGTTGGGGCCGGCGTCGAAGGTCACGGCGTACGTCGGCGGCGGCCCGGCCGCGAAATTGGCCGTGACCGTCAGGTCGGAATTAACGTTGGTCAGGATCAAGGGGTTGTCCGGCCCCACGAAGCCGCCGCTCCAACCGGAAAAGTGATAGCCCGGGTCCCCCGTCGCCGTGACCGGAGTGCAAGCCCCGCCTTGGGGCACGGTCTGGGTGGTTTCGCCTTGCAGGCCGCCGTTGACTCCGGCGATGAACGTAACCGTGTACTGGCCGCCGCCGGCGTAATGAAATCCCAGGTCAGCCACCCCGGCGTCGGCGACGCCGTCGGTCCTGGTGGTCCGGGCGTCCAGCCCCAAATTGGCCGCCGTATCGCCGCCCGCGTCCACGGCCGGGCTCTGGGCGCCCTGGCCCGAGGCCGTCTGGGACAAATAATACCCGCCGCTGAACAAGGGGTCCTCGTCAATATTGCCGACGCCGAGGTATCCGCCCTGCACGTCGCTGTTGTTGACCGTCACCCCCAGGCCGCCATGGTCGAAAATCTGATTGGGGGAATTACCCCATAAAATGGAATTCCCGATGGTCGCCGTGCTGCCGTCGTGGCAGTAAAGCCCGCCGCCCTCCTCCCCGGCTTGATTGCCGGAAAACGTATTGTTTCCCACCGTCGCGGTCGCGCTGGAATAGATGCTCATGCCGCCGCCGACCTCGGTCGCCTCGTTGTAGACCATCAGGTTATCGAAATAGGTCCCCGCGGCTTCGTACAGGGCCACCGCGCCGCCCCAGCCGCGCGAGTCGTTCCCGTAAAAAGTGTTATGACTCACGCTAAGGGAGCCGTTGGCTTGGTAGATGCCGCCGCCGGTGCTGTAGGCCAGGTTGCCGGAAAAGGTGTTGCCGGTGATGACGGCCGCGCCGGCGTTGTCGGCGTATATCCCGCCGCCCCCGTAATTGGCGGTGTTCTGGTTGAAGGCGTTCCCGTCAACCCGGAGCGGGCTGCCGTCCAGGATCATGCCGCCGCCGTAGTAACCCAAATTTTGGTCGATGGTATTGCTGCTGACCGAACCGGTGCAGTTGTCCCAGAAACTCAACCCGCCGCCGTTGCCGTCGGTTTGGTTGCCGGTGATGGTGTTGCCGTCGATCAGGACGTTGGAATTGACCACGGCCAAGCCGCCGCCCCAATCCCCCACGGCCTGGTTGTTCCGGACGACGTTGTTTCTGATAACCACGCCGGAACTGTCCTCGATGCACACGCCGCCGCCCCGGCCGGGGTTATTGCCGTTCTCGATATAAAAACCGTCCACCGTGACGCCCGCGGCCGCTTGGATGAACAACGGCCGAAAGGCGTTATTGCCGTCAAGAACCGTGGGGTTGGCCAACATGTCGCGGGCGACGCCGCCGCCGGCCGGATAACCGCCCAATAATTCGAGCTCGCTCGGCAGGGTGAGGCTTTCCCGATACGTCCCGGCCGCCACATGGACGGTATCCGCCCCGGGAGACCCCTGGGCCAGTTCCAGGCCCCTGGTCACCGTGGCCGCGGCCCGACCCGCCCCCCAGTCGTCTCCGGGGTTGGCATCGTCGCCCATCGAAGCCTGGACGTAAAAATCAGCCGCCAGGGCGGGAACGGCCGCCCCTACCAGGAAAAAAAACATAAACGCCAGGGCCCAAAGTCCTTTAAATTTCATTTCTTCCCCTTTTCTTCCGCCTTTAGGGTTCGGTGGAAATTCTTCCCGCCATCATGGGAAGAGGTCGATAAAAAAATCCGGGTTAAAACTTCGGTGTTGGAGTTTTTACTGTCCTGATTTTTAATTGTCGCGCTGTTACTGAATATTACTTGGAGAAAAAATGATTCGCAAGGACAAGGGATGGATTATTTGTGAAGAAAATAAGAGTTTTTATTCCAGGGCCGGTCCGAAAGGGAAGCGCGGCGACTAGGGGCGGTCGACCGCGTCCCCTCCAGGCCGCGTCTTATTCCTTGAGGCGACGAATTCGGGCGCCCAGGGCGGACAGCTTTTCCTCGATCCGCTCATAGCCCCGGTCGATGTGATAGACGCGGGAAAGCTCGGTCTGCCCCCGGGCCGCCAGCCCGGCTAAAATGAGGGAGGCGCTGGCCCGCAGGTCCGTGGCCATGACCGGGGCGCAGAATAATTCCTTGGTCCCGGCGATAATGGCCGTGTTGCCGTCCAGCCGGATGTCGGCGCCCATGCGCTTCAGTTCCGGAACGTGCATGAACCTGTTCTCGAAAATGGTTTCGGTGATGACCGACAACCCGCTGCCCAGGCACATGAGCGCCATGAACTGGGCCTGCATGTCGGTGGGAAAACCGGGGTGGGGCTGGGTTTTGATGTCCGTGCTGAAAATTTTTTCCGGACCCGCGACCACCAGGTTGGGCGCCCGGCGGTCGAACGAGGCCCCGGCTTGTTCCAGTTTTTTCACCACCGCGGCCAGGCAATTCTCGGGGCAGTCCTCCACGACCACGCGCCCCCCGGTAATGGCCGCGGCGATCATGAACGTGCCGGCCTCGATCCGGTCGGGCATTACGCGGTATTCGGTCCCATGCAGGGACGGGACCCCGTCAATGACGATCACGTCGCTTCCGGCGCCGTTGATCCTGGCCCCCATGGCGCCCAAGGCCCGCGCCAGGTCCACGACTTCCGGCTCCTGGGCCGCGTTCCGCAGGATGGTGCGGCCCTGGGCCAGGACCGCGGCCATCATGATGTTTTCCGTCCCGGTCACCGTGGGTTGATCGAACAGAAAATCGCACCCCCGCAGCCCGTCCCGGGGGGCCTCGGCCTTAACGTAGCCATGTTCCAGCTCAATGGCGGCGCCCATGGCCTCCAGGGCCCGCAGATGATAATTAATGGGGCGTTCGCCAATGGCGCAGCCGCCGGGCAGGCTGACCCTGGCCCGGCCGTACCGGGCCGTCAGCGGCCCCAAAACCATGGACGAGGCGCGCATGGTCTTGACCAGTTCATAGGGCGCCTCGAGGTCGGTCAGGGAATCGGCCTTTATGTCCAGGCGCCCCGGCGAGGACGCCACTTCCGCGCCCATGTGCCGCAGGAGGGCGCTCATGGTCCTGATGTCCCGCAGGTCCGGGACGTTGTTCAAGACCAGGGTCCCTTGCCCCAATATCGCCGCGGCCATCAGGGGCAGGGTCGCGTTTTTCGACCCGCTGATCCGCACCGTCCCTTCCAGCCTCGCTCCACCCTCGATAACTATTTTATCCATGATTTTTGCTCCTTGCCCCGGATCGCGCCCGCCCCTTGCTAGGAAATTCGGGCGCCGCTGGCCATAAAAAAAAACGGACCTATACCGCGGTCCTTAAAAAAAGCCGCCGGCGCCGCTAGCCCAGCCCGGTCAAGATCGCCACCCGGTCCAGTCCGGCCAGGTCCTTGACGATGACGGTCTCGGAGAACCCATTGGCCCGGGCCAATTCCCGGATTTTCGGGCTGTGATCGGGCCAAATTTCCAAAAACAGTCCGCCGCCGCCGGTCAGGGCCTCGGGCGCCCCGACAATGGTCCGGCGGATCAGGTCCAAGCCGTCGTCCCCTCCGTCGAGAGCCAAATGCGGTTCATATTCCCGGACTTCGGGAGCCATGTCCACAAAGGCGGCCCGGGGAACATAGGGCAGGTTGGCGATAATGAAGTGGAAAACCAGTCCGGCCAGGGGCGTTAGCAAGTCCCCTTCAAAAAATTCAATCCTGTCGTCCATTCCCAGGCGCAGGGCGTTTTTTTTAGCCGTTTGCAAGGCCTCGGGAGAAATATCGACCGCCCGGACCCTGATGCGGGGATTATTGGCGGCCAGGCTGACGGCCAAGGCGCCGCTGCCGGTCCCCAGGTCGGCCGCCAGAATAGCCCCCTCGCCGGCATGACGCTCCCGGACGAATTCCAGGGCCCGGTCCACCAGCAGCTCCGTTTCGGGTCGCGGGACTAACACCCCGGTTCCGATTTCGAATTCGAGGGAATAAAATTCCTTTTTTCCGATTATGTACGCGGCCGGCTCCCGCCGGGCCCGACGCTTAACCCGGGCGCGGTACTCCGCCAGCTCTTCCGGAACCAGGGGGCGGTCATAATTAAGATAGAGTTGAACCCGGGTCAGTCCGAGGAGGTCGGCCAGGAGGATTTCCGCGTCCAGGCGCGGCGAGTCCACCCCTTTTTCGGCCAGGTACCCGGACGTCCACCGCAGTATCCGGAGCACGGTCCAGGGTTCGTTGGGGCGGTGGTTCCGGGTCGGGGAAGTCAAGGGGGTCCGTTAGATATTCCGGAGCGCCTCGGTCTGATAGTACGCGCCGAGAGCGTCGATAATTTCCTCGATGTCGCCTTGCATGATGGATTCCAGGCGATAAAGGGTCAACCCGATGCGGTGATCGGTCAACCGGCCTTGAGGAAAATTGTAGGTCCGGACCCGCTCGCTCCGGTCTCCGCTGCCGACCATGCCGCGCCTCTCCTCGGTTATCTGCTCCGCCTGCTCTTCCTTTTTCAGGTCGAGGAGTCGAGCGCGCAGGACCTTGAGGGCCTTGGCCTTGTTTTTATGCTGGGATTTCTCGTCCTGGCAGGTGACGACCAGGCCGGACGGCAAATGGGTGACCCGGACGGCCGAATCGGTGGTGTTGACGCTCTGCCCGCCCGGCCCCGAGGACCGGTACACGTCGTACTTCAGTTCCTCGGGCTTGATATCGATGTCCACTTCCTCGGCCTCGGGCAGAACGGCCACGGTCACCGCCGAAGTGTGAATCCGTCCCTGGGATTCCGTGGCCGGGACCCGCTGCACCCGGTGGACCCCGCTCTCCCTCTTGAGACGGCTGTAAACCCCGTCGCCCTCGATCAGGATGATTATTTCCTTGAACCCGCCCGAGCCGGTGGGATGCGAGGACAGGATGTCGATCTTCCAATTCTTTTTTTCGGCGAACCGGGCGTACATGCGGAAAAGGTCGGCCGCGAAGAGCGAGGCTTCCTCTCCGCCGGTCCCGGCCCTGATTTCCAGGACGACGTTCTTCTCGTCATTGGGGTCCTTGGGAATCAGCAGGATTTTGAGCTCGACCTGGGCTTCCTCTATTTGGGTCTTCAGGACCTCGATCTCGGCCCGGGCCAGGTTCTTGATTTCCTCGTCGGAATCGAGGACCATTTCCTGAACGCCCCGCAGGTCTTCGTTCAAACGCAGGTAGCGGCGATAAACCGTTACCACCTTCGAGAGTTCGGAATGCTGGCGAGTGGTTTTTTGATAGAACTTCTGGTCCTTGACTATCTCGGGTTTAGCCAGTTCGGCTTCCAGCCGTTCGTATCTCGCCTCGATATCGGTCAGGTTTTCAAACATGTTTTTGCTTAGGAGGCTTGGGCCTGGGCCGCCTCGAGGGCCAATGCTTTTTTTAGCGCGATGAGGGCGACTTCGATCTGATCGTCGCTCGGTTCCTTGGTGGTGATCCTTTGAACCCACAACCCGGGCATGATGGCCGCCTTGAGGAGCCACCAGTCCATGTGCCGGCCGGCGAAACGATTGAGTTCATAGGCCGCTCCGGCTATGGGAAAAAGAAGCAGGATTTTTATCCCGACGAAGAAGAGCTGGACCAGCCACCCTCCGCCTTGGACCCGCGCGGCGATAAGGGGGAAAACAACGGCGAACAGCAGGATGCTGATCATCAGGACGACAATGATGAAGGCGGTCCCGCAACGAGGGTGGAGACGGGAATATTCCCGGGCGTTTTCCACGGTCAGCTCCCGGCCGTCCTCGTAGGCGTAAATGGACTTGTGCTCCGCCCCATGGTACTCGAAGACCCTGGCAATGTCCTTGAGCAGGGAAATCCCCCAGATATAGGCCAGGAAAACGGCGAGCTTGATCACGCCGTCGGCGGCGTGAAAGGCCAGGGAATCGACTCCAAAGGCGATCGGCCCCAGGCGCCCCAGCAGCAGGCTCAGGTAGTGGGGCAGAATCACGAACAGCGCGACGCCGAGTCCCAGGGAAAAAGCGATGGTCCCGGTCAAGGCCCAGGGGCCCAGGGCGTCCTGGTTTTCGCCTTCCAGGGCCTGGTTGGCCGAAAAGGTCAGGGCGTCGATGCCGTTGACCATGGCTTCGATCAAAACCACGACGCCCCGAAAGAAGGGCCGTTTGAGCAAGGGAACCCGGTCGGAAATGCCGCGCCACCGGGATTCCTTGACGACCACTTCCCCGTTCGGTTTTCGCACCGCGACGGCCAGGGCCTTGGGAGAGCGCATCATCACGCCTTCCAGCACGGCCTGGCCGCCGACATTGAATTTTTCAGTCAAATCGGTAACTCCCTAAATAAGGGCGACCGACGGATCAGGCCTCGGGAGCCTTTTGTCCGCCCTTTTTCTTCTTGCCGACCAGCGGCGCTCTGTCGCCATATTTTTTCTGGAACCTTTCCACGCGACCGGCGGAATCGACCAGTTTCTGCTTGCCGGTGTAGAACGGGTGACAGGCGCTGCAAAGTTCCACGCGGATGTTGTCCTTGGTGGACCCGGTTTCGAATTCGTTGCCGCAGGCGCAGCCGGCGATTACGGTTTGGTACTTGGGGTGTATATCTTTTTTCATGACTTTTTAATTAACCTCCGTCCTTGGCTCGAACAAGAAATTATAGCAACAGCTTTTGATTTTTTCAATATCTTTTTTCCATAAACGTCGGGATCGTCGGCGCGCGCCGAAGATGATGGCCGCCTCAACTGTTCATGGCGTCGAGAAAATCCCGGTTGCTCTTGGTGCTCTTCATCTTGTCCAGGAGAAATTCCATGCTGTCGACCGGAGTCAAGGGCGACAGAAGCTTGCGCAGAATCCAGACCCGGTTGAGTTCCGTATCCGACAACAGCAGTTCTTCCTTCCGGGTCCCGGACTTGTTGATGTCTATGGCGGGGAAGACCCGTTTGTCGGAAAGCTTGCGGTCGAGGTGGATTTCCATGTTGCCGGTGCCCTTGAATTCCTCGAAAATGACCTCGTCCATCCGGCTTCCGGTGTCGACCAAGGCCGTGGCGATGATGGTCAGGGACCCGCCTTCCTCGATGTTCCGCGCCGCGCCGAAGAACCTCTTGGGCCGGTGCAGGGCGTTGGAGTCCACGCCGCCGGATAGGATTTTCCCGGAAGGAGGAACCACGGTGTTGTACGCCCGGGCGAGACGGGTGATGCTGTCGAGCAGAATGACCACGTCCTTCTTGTGCTCCACCAACCGCTTGGCCTTTTCGATGACCATTTCCGCCACCTGCACGTGGCGCTGGGCCGGTTCGTCAAAGGTGGAGCTGATGACTTCCCCCTTGACGCTTCTTTGCATGTCCGTGACTTCCTCGGGCCGCTCGTCTATGAGCAGCACGATCAAGACCACGTTCTTATGGTTGGTGGTGATGCTGTTGGCGATGTTCTGCAACAGCATGGTCTTGCCGGTTCGGGGTGGAGAAACGATCAGGCCGCGCTGTCCTTTTCCGATGGGGGTCATCAGGTCCATGATCCGCATGGAAAAATTGGCGCCGATGGTTTCCAGCGTCATCCGGTCCTGGGGATACAAGGGCGTCAGGTTGTCGAACAGGATTTTATCCCGCGCCACTTCCGGGTCCTCGAAGTTGCAGCTCTCGACCTTCAGCAGGGCGTAATACCGCTCGTTTTCCTTGGGCGGTCGAATTTGCCCCGTGACCGTGTCGCCGGTCCGGAGGTTGAACCGCCTGATCTGGCTGGGGGAGACGTAAATATCATCGGGCCCGGGCAGGTAGTTTGATTCCGGGGCCCGGAGGAACCCAAACCCATCGGGCAGGGTTTCCAGGACCCCGCCGCCGTAAATAAGTCCGTTTTTTTCGGTCTGGGCTTGCAGCAAGGCGAAAATAAGCTCCTGCTTCCTCAGACCCGTAGCGCCCTCGACGCCGAATTCCTTGGCCAGGGACGTCAATTCGCTAATTTTTTTCTGCTTTAATTCAGCCAGATTCATTTCCAACGCTGTTCCTTTCGTTATCGTGCCATCTTATTATTTTATTTATTATTCTGGTTACACCGGCGCGGCCGCGGTCGGTTTCCGATTGGGACCGCCATGGAGTGCGTCTCAAGGAGCTCACGCGCGGGAGTAATATAGCCGCCGAAAAAATATAGGGGGTTTGTCTCCCAGAATTATTGGAAATAAGTGGAAGTCGCCTTATTCTCTCCAGGCGCCGGCGCCGGCGGCGTATCGCCTACGTGGTTGTAATTTCTACCGGTCTTGGCGCAATTTGATACTGAATTGGAGCTTTCCCAGGGTGGGCTAAAAGTGCCGCTTAAAACACCTAGTTTAAGGTTAACCACAATTATCGGACCTGTCAAGTGAATATTATGCTTGCCCAGGGAAAGCGCACCCGAAAAGAGGCCGGGCCTAAACATCCATTGATTCAAGAAGTTGCAATACCCCGGCCAGGTCGGGAGGCAGCGCCGCCTCGAAATTCAAGGGTAAACCCGAAACCGGGTGCCGGAATTCCAGGCGGTGGGAATGAAGCATCTGCCGCCGGGCCAAGCCCTCGAGGACCGCCCCCCGTCCCTTGAGAACCCCATTTCCCCGGCCGTAGACCTGGTCGCCGAGGACGGGACAACCCACGGTCGCCAAATGAACCCTGATCTGGTGGGTCCGGCCGGTCAGGAGCTGGAGACGCAGCAACCCCACTCCCAACGAAAAACGCCTCAGAATTTCATACCGCGTCCGGGCCGGCCGACCGGCCGTGGAACGGGTCGACATTTCCTTGCGCCGAACCGGATGCCGCCCGATGGGCAGGTCGATGAGGCCGGTTTCGTTCCGGGGCCACCCGACGCTCAGGGCCAGATAGGATTTCCTTATTTCGCCGGTCTTGAAAAATTCGACCAGGGCCTGATGAGCTCGTTGGGTTTTGGCCGCGACCATCACTCCGGACGTGTCCTTGTCCAAGCGATGCACGATCCCGGGGCGGGTTTCGCCGCCCACGCCTTCCAAATCCGGACAGGCGGCGAGAAGCCCCTGGACCAAGGTGCCTTCCCAGTTGCCGGCGGCGGGATGCACCACCAATCCCGCGGGTTTGTTGATGACGATCAGATCGTGGTCCTGGTGGAGTATTTCAAACTCGACCGCGGGGTCCGGCGTCACCCGCGACGGCCGACTGGGCGGCACGGTCAAGACGACCGTCTGGCCGACCTTGGTCTTTTTAGCGGCCTTGCCGGGCAGCCCGTCAACCAGGACCAGCCCCTGTTCGATCAAGGACTGAATTCTGGCCCGGGAAAGGTCAGGAGCGCCCCGGGACAGAAACACATCCAGGCGCGAGGACCCGTCGTCGGCGGCGACTGTAAGAATTCTGATATCTTCCACTATAAAAGTTGCATTTTTGCGCGATTGGTTGGCGATGTGGGACTGGTCCGCTTGACCTAAAACCGGAAAAAGCCCCTACCCCCCCCGGGAAAAGCTTGGTCAGGCTGGAGCGCCGAGGCAGAAGAATCCTAGAATTTCGCTCTCGACCTTGGTTTCGACCTGGTTTTTAGCCACGGAAATTTCCTTGACGAGCAAATTGCGAGCCATGTCCAGCATCTTCCTTTCGCCAAAGGAAAGTTCCTTGTCAAGCTTGAGCAGGGATAGGTCCCTCAAGACGGCCGCGACTTCGAAAACGGAGCCGGTCTTGATTTTTTCCATGTAGTCCCGGTACCGGCGGTTCCAGTTCTGAGTCTCGATCTGGACGTCTTTTTCCTGAAGGATATTGTATATTTCCTCGACCTGTTCCCGGCTGATGACCGGCCGTAGGCCGACGTTGTTCACATTCTGGGTGGGGATCATAATGATCATGTCGTTTTCCAGAATGCGCATGATATAAAAACTTTGCATCAAGCCGGAGATGCTTTTTTGTTCCATGGCCTCGATCCGCCCGACGCCATGGGCTGGATAGACAGCCAAATCCCCGACCTTGAACATTGATTGAAACCTCCCGACATAAGAGACAATGTTTGATAATACACCAAAAACAACGGGGAGTCAAAGGATTCTTTCCGCGCGCGAGCGGGCCGAAACAGGCGGGGAGGAAAAAGAAAACGCCGACCGCGGGGCCGGCGTTTTCGCGGGAAGCCTCGGGCCGACGGGGCCGCTGGGCGGCCCCCCCGGGACCGAAGACAGGGTCGATCGCCTAGAGCAGGCCGGCCCAACCGACCAGCAGAGGCGCGATAACCAGGGACACGACCGACATCAACTTGATCAGGATGTTCATGGCCGGACCGGAAGTGTCCTTGAAGGGGTCGCCGACGGTGTCGCCGACAACGGCCGCCTTGTGGTTGGCCGAACCCTTGCCGCCGTAATGGCCGGCTTCGATGTACTTCTTGGCGTTGTCCCAGGCGCCGCCGGCGTTGGACATGAACAGGGCCAGGAAGACGCCCATGACGGTCGCGCCGAGCAGCATGCCGCCCAGGGCCATGGGGCCGAGAAGCCAAGCCACGAGGACCGGGGAGAGGACGGCGAGCAAGCCGGGCAGGATCATTTCCCTAATGGCGGAAGCGGTGGCGATGGAAACGCAGGTGGCCGGATCGGGCTTCGCGCCTTCCCTGCCTTCCAGCAGGCCCGGGATTTCACGGAACTGACGGCGGATTTCCTCGACCATCTCGAAGGCGGCCTTGCCCACGGAAGTCATGGTCATGGCGGCGGCCAGCATGGGGACGATGCCGCCCAGGAAGGCGCCGATGACGACGAGGGGGTCCTTGATGTCGATAACGGCGACTTGAGCGGCCTGGGTGAAGGCCACGAACAGGGCCAGGGCGGTCAGAGCCGCGGAGCCGATGGCGAAGCCCTTGCCGATGGCGGCGGTGGTGTTGCCCAGGGCGTCCAGGGAGTCGGTGATCTTGCGGGTCTCGGGTCCGAGACCGGCCATTTCGGAGATGCCGCCGGCGTTATCGGCGATGGGGCCGTAAGCGTCGACGGTCATGGTCGCGCCGACCGTGGCCAGCATGCCGACCGCGGAGATGCCGATGCCGTAGATGCCGGCGGTCTTGTAGGAGATGAAGGTGGCCACGCAGATGCCGAGCACGGGCAGGAAGGTGGATTCCATGCCCACGGCCAAGCCATGGATCAGAACGGTGGCGGGGCCGGTTTCGGTGTTGGCGGCGATCCTCTTAACCGGGGAGCCGGAAGTGTAGTATTCGGCCATTAGACCGATGGCGATGCCGACCAGCAGACCGGCGAGAATGGCGAAGAAAACGCCGGTGGGCAATCCGAGGGTGGAGTTAATGATATAGGTCAGGATAATGAACACGCCGGCCGCGATAAAGGTGGTGTACCGCAGGGCCCCGGCCGGGTCCAGGTGCTTGAGTATCTGGATGGAGAACACGCCCACGAAGGACGACAGCAGACCGCCGATGACCACCAGCAGGGGCATGGCCATGTAGGACATCCGCATTTCCTCGGCTTGACCCGTCGGCATCAACATGGTGGCGCCGATGGCGATGGTGGCGATGATGGAGCCGCAGTAGGACTCGAAAATGTCCGCGCCCATGCCGGCGATGTCGCCGACGTTGTCGCCGACGTTATCCGCGATGACGCCGGGGTTGCGGGGGTCGTCCTCGGGGATGCCGGCCTCGACCTTGCCCACCAGGTCGGAACCGACGTCCGCGGCCTTGGTGTAGATGCCGCCGCCCACGCGGGCGAACAGGGCGATGGAGCTGGCGCCCATGGCGAAGCCGTTGATGTATCCGACCGTCGCAAGGTCTCCGCCGTAAACCCAGAACCAGAAGCCGACGCCGACCAAGCCCAGGGAGGCCACGGAAAGACCCATGACCGCGCCGGAGAAATAGGACACGTTCAGGGCCGCGGCCTGGCCATGTTTATTGGCGGCCTCGGCGGTCCGGGAGTTGCCGCGGGTGGCGGCGGTCATGCCCATGAGACCGGCCAGGACCGAACAAATGGCCCCGGTCACGAACGCCACGGCCGTTTGAATATTCAAGCCGACCACCAGGAGGACGAAAACCACGGCGACGAACACGGACAGGTAGACGTATTCCTTCTTCAGGAAGGCCATGGCGCCGTCGTGGATCATTTCTTCCAGGTTCTGCATGGTGGCGTTGCCGTTCGGCTGCTTCTTGACCCAAAGGTAGATCAAGTAGGCGACCACCAAGCCCGCGATTCCCAAAAAGGGTGCGATCTTCGTTAATCCTAACATCAGCAAATTACCTCCTCACTCCTCGTTTGAATCCGTTCACACAATATCCTTACGGTTATATCTCGCCTGCGCCTCGACGACCCCTTGGGTAACGAATACCTCCGCGGCCTCCGCGGCCCAAACCAAAACGTTTTCGACCGATTCTCTCTCCTCCGGTCTAAATCGGCCCAAAACGTGGCTATCCGCGGGCATCCGGCCGACCGGACGCCCCACTCCGATTTTTATCCTGGCGAACTCGCCGCCGCCCAGGCGCTCGATAATCGACGCCACGCCCTTGTGCCCGGCCGGGCCGCCGCGCGCGCTCACCTTCAACCGGCCGGTTTCCACGTCCATCTCGTCGTGCAGCACCAGGATTTTCTCCAGTTCGATCTTGAAAAAATTCACAAACTTGGCCACGGCGTTGCCGCTAAGGTTCATATACGTTTGGGGCTGGATCAAAAGGACGTCCACCCCCTTGATCCGGCCGCGGCAAACCCGGCTTTCAAACCTGTTTTGGTCGAAGTCCAGCCCATTTTTACGGGCCAGGATTTCCAGGGCCTCAAAACCGACGTTATGCCGGGTCCCCCGGTATGTCGCGCCCGGGTTTCCCAGCCCTGCCAAAAGATGCACCGATTATTCCCGCTTGTTCCCTGGGCCGAGTCCGTCGGCCCGAGTCCCAATCCCCGGCGGGGATCAGGCCTCGGCTTCCTCGGCGGCGACTTCTTCCTCGCCGCCGGAACCGCGGGGCGCCGTCACCGCGACCAAGGTCACATTGACGTCGTAAACGAATTCCACGCCTTCGGGGGCCCGCAGGTCCTCCACGTGGATGCTGTCGCCCAGGTCGAGATGCGAAACGTCGATTTCAATGCTTTCCGGCAGGTTGGTCGGAAAAGCCTTGATCAGGATATCGTGGCGAATCTGCTGCAACACCCCGCCCTTGTCCAGGCCGAGGGGTTTTCCGATCACCACCAGGGGAACCTCGATCTCCAGCTTGCGGCTGACGTCGACTTCGTAGAAATCGGCGTGAATGACCGTCCTCTTGATGGGGTGGACCTGGTATTCCTTGAACAGGACGACCTTGGGGCTCGCCTCGCCTTCGATGTTCAACTGGAAAAGACCGTGAGAACCGCCGTCGGTAAAAAGCAGCTTCTTCATCTCCCGGGAATCGATTGTCAGGTTGCGGCTGGGCTGCCCCTTGCCGTAAAAAACGGCCGGGATCTTCCCGTCCCTGCGGAGACGCCCGGCCGGGCACTTGCCCGTTTCCAGACGAATGGCCGCGTTTAAAGTCTTGTATTCCGTCATTTATTTTCCTCCAAAAAACCCTTCTTTCTTAAGGCCGGCCTCGAAAGCCGGACCCTAGACGAACAGGGAGCTGACCGAATCCTCCTGGTGGATGCGGCGAATCGCCTCCCCCAGCAAGCCGGACACGGACATGGTCATTATCTTCTTACAGGACTTGGCCCTGTCCGTTAAGGGTATGGTGTTGGTTACTATCATGCTTTTCAGGCTGGACGATTCGATCCGGTCGAGCGCCGGTCCCGAGAGGACCGCGTGGGTGGCGCAAGCGAGGACTTCCTTGGCCCCCTTTTTAAGGATCGCGTCGGCCGCCTGGGTCAAGGTCCCGGCCGTGTCCACCATGTCGTCGACAATGATGGCCGTCTTCCCGGTCACTTCCCCGATAACGTTCATGGCCTTGGCCACGTTGGCTTCCTCCCGGCGCTTATCCACGATGGCGATGGCGGCGTTGAGCCTCTTGGCGTAAGCCCGGGCCCTTTCCACCCCACCCGCGTCGGGGGATACAATCACCAGGTTCTCTAGGTTTTTTTCCCGGAAATGGTTCAGAAGCACCGGGGCGGCAAAGAGGTGGTCCACGGGGATGTCGAAGAAGCCTTGAATCTGACCGGCGTGCAGGTCGATGCAGAGCAGGCGTCCGGTTCCGGCCACGGTGATCAGGTCCGCCACCAGCTTGGCGCTTATCGGGACCCGGGGGGCCACCTTGCGGTCCTGGCGGGCGTAGCCGTAGTAGGGAATGACCGCCGTGATCCTCCTGGCCGAAGCCCTCTTCAGGGCGTCTATCAGGAGGAGCAGTTCCATCAGGTTATCGTTGACCGGGTGACAAGTCGACTGGATGACGAAAACATCCCGTCCGCGGACGTTTTCCCCGAGTTCGACGAAAACTTCCCCGTCCGAGAATCGCCGAACCTTGGTCAAGCCCAGGGGCAAACCCAGGTACTCGCAAATCTCCTTGGTCAAGGTCGGATTCGAATTGCCTGAAATAATTATAATATCGTCGCGCACTTTTATATCTTTTTCTGGCTGGGGTGGCAGGATTCGAACCTGCGAATGCGGGTTCCAAAGACCCGTGTCTTACCACTTGACGACACCCCAGCAATCCGGCGGTTTACATTGTTCCGGCGGTAGGGAGAGCCTTCGAATCATCAATCATTTCAGCGCGATAGACCTAAAATTGCCCGCCGGCGAATTACATCGTCCTTGCCTGGAACACCTTCCAGTTGTCCCGCCCCCTTTCCCGTAGGAAATCGCGGGCTTGGAAAGCCTCCATCCGGTTATTGAATATCCCGAAAACCGAAGGCCCGCTGCCTGTCATCAAGGCGACTTCGGCCCCTGCCTCCGCAAGCAGGCTTTTCATCAACCCAACTTCCTGAAAACGCGGCAAAACCACGCTTTCCAGATCATTGGTCAGGGTTCCATCAATTGTGAAAGAACTCTCATTCAACCGGGAGAATATATGATTATGCCGTCCGCTTGTCAACTCTAAATTAAAATTTTTAAACACCCAGGCCGTGGACAAGGCCCACCCCGGGTTAACCACCACCACATCCCGCCCGCAAACGTCCGGACCATCCCGGAGCACTTCCCCAATCCCCTGGGCCAAGGCCGAATTACACGGCTGAAGAAAAAACGGAATATCCGCCCCCAGGGCCAATCCCAGCTCCGCCAGCCGGACGGGGCCCAATGGTCGCCCGTGGGCCCGGTTCAAGGCCGTCAACACGGCCGCCGCGTCCGAGCTTCCCCCCCCCAGTCCGGCGGCCGTGGGGATTTGTTTTTCCAACACGATCCCGACCCGCGGTTCCAGGTCGGCGGCCCGGAAAAAAGACTCGGCGGCCCGATAAACGAGGTTTTCCCCGTCCGTGGGCAGTATGGCCGGCTTGACCTCCAGGCGCAAGCCCTCTCCCCCGAAATCCAGGGTCAGCTTGTCCGCCAGGTCGATCTTGACCATCCAGGTGGACAAGAGGTGGTACCCATCCGGGCGTCGGCCCTCCACCCACAGGAAGAGGTTGAGCTTGGCCGGAGCGCTGACGGTTGAAACCTCGGGAGTCATTACTTTCAGCTTCCCTCGGCCGACATCGGGCGTCGGACCGGTCTGGCCCCCTGACAAGCAGGGGCGAGCCCTAGTTACAATAGAACCCGCCCGTTCGTCAACCTAATCCGTGAGAAAAACCCCGGGAATCGACCATTCGATAAAAAACCGCCGCATTTTCGCGCCCAAGCCTGGCATCCGGCGGCGGATAAAACGCCCCCGCAACGCCGGGAGCGGGTCGAAGGACGCTTGACCCGCTCCGGAATCAGGTATTTGTTCCTGTTCAGTGGGCCAGGTCCACCAAGTCCTTGGTCACGGTCAAGAACAGGGGCTCGAACTTGAGCGGATTCATAAACTCCGTGACCTGGCCCGGGTCCTGCCCGGTTTTGATGGTCAGCGCGGTCTGAATATAGGCCCGGCGGTCGGCTTCGTTCCACCAGTCCGTCGCGACCGGCGTCGGCAGGACTTCCGGCTCGGCGATGAGTTTGTCGGCCAAGGCGGCGTTGAACGCGCCCCCGGATAGCTGGGTATGGTTGTAGTCCATGAATAACCTGAACCTGATGTTGAGCGGATGATCCAGCGCCGCCCCCCATGGTGATGATCGGCGCTCCATCCAGGAAATACATTCCGGAGTTCGGATAATAAGCCTGCGTCGGCAGGTCCGACGACGCCAGATAGAACCCCTGGTCATGTTTACTCGAGGCCAGCAGGGTCGAGCAATTCGGGAGGACGCTGTCGTTTTGCAGGCCGCCGACCAATTTCAGGAATATTCCGGCCGCGTCCATGGTGATCCAATTGTCGAGAAAATTAGCGGAACTTGGCCACACCCGGGTCCAGCCGGAATAGAGGATGTATTTGTCGCGAAGAGGCGGCGCGCCCTTGGCGAACACCTGGTTGAAGGACAGCAGCCAGGGGTTGAAAGTGGTGGTATTCGGGTTTTCAAGCTGGTTTTGGTAAAACTGGTCGAATGATTTGGCGTTCTCCACTCCCAGCGGCCAGCGGGACGTGATTCGATCCAACCAGTACGGATTGGCGAGCACCCATGTTTGCCCGTCAAAGGAGTCCCATTGCAGGTCGGAGCTCGATTGAGTGGACACGTCATATAATAAATTGTTCGGAAGCATGTTGGTGGCCAGTTGGGTCCCATGATTGGGGCTGGCCAGCAGAATCGCGCCCCGAAGATAGGCGCCGGGGTCCGAGCCATCCGACAAGGCCCCATGGGTCTCGATGGCCGTCCGGACGATCAGCCCGCCCGTGGAGTGCGTTATAAAGGAAACCCCCTTGGAAGCGTCGGTCATGGCCGCGCCGATATCGCCGAACTCGATGCCTTGCAGCATCCGGGCGAGCATGTCGGCGTTAAAGGTCAAATGCTTGTAACTCGGCCACCGCATGAGATAGAGATGGTATTTTTGGTTCAATTCCGGAGTGGCCAGGTAATAGGCGATAAATTTATAGAAATAACTGACCGGCGAATATTTCCAAAACGAAAGGCGCGCCGCGCTCCTGTTGTTCTTGTCCCCCTGCCAACCATGCACCAGGATCAGGGGCAAGCGCCCCATGTCGCGGAGGGGCGCCTGACCATACGGCGTCCCGTCCCAGGCCGGGACAACGCCCTGGCCCAATAACCGGTCCAGGTCCACGATATAGTGCGAGTAGGCGTTGCCCGTCGCTTGCGGCAGCAGACCGTCATCGTTGGTATCGTGGAGGTTATTATAAAAGTCGGTCCCGTTTGGGGCGGACCTGGTTTCGCTCATGGATTTCGCGGCGATCATGGGAAAAGTTCCCTGATAGCGAATCTTGTCGATCACATCGCTGATGGCGTATAAGGTCGCCCTCTTGCTCACCACCTTGGCGATTATCAGCTTGTCCTGATTGGCGGCGGCGATCAGGTTGATCTGCCCGCTGACAAAGGTGTTCCCCCTGGTCACGACCACGGTCTGCAACGGGGTCTGGGTCCCGGAGTCGTCTTCCAGGAGAAAACGGATGGAAATATCGCCGGCGTGAACCTCGTTCTTGAACGCGACCTTGAAGGCGGCGGACGTATTGTTTTCCAGCGGCGACAAGCCGCTGCCGTCGATATCCAGGATGGCGGAGACATTCGAGGCGGCCAGATGCACCACGCCGCCGATGTTTTCGAACAGAAGGCTTGAATCCCCCAGGCGGGTCGCGGCATCCCGGGACGCGAGCTTGTATTCCAATGAAAGCGCCCCGGGGCGCGGATTGAGGCCGAAAACATCGCTCGCTTGAGTCGAGGCGTTGATCCGCCCGGTCGATACATTCATATACGAGATAATATTAAGGCCCAGGTCCAAGGCGTATTCCTTCCAAATGAAGCTGCCGTCTTCCTCGTCGCTCGAAGTCAACCCCACCGGGTCGTCGGGATTTATGGTCGAATCGAGAGGATTGTAGGCGGCGAAAACGAGGCCCGACCTTTCCTGGTCGACAAAGACGTTATGAATCAGCATCCCTTCCGTGCTTCCCGCGGGCAAGCGATCGTCCAGCTTGTGACTCTGCTCTTCGATCAGGTTGCCGATGACCGCGAACAAATCGGTCCTTGGTTTTCCGGAATCAAAGGCCTGGGCGATGATAACGGTTAGGTCGTCAATTATTTCATGGAAGTATACGCCGGCCTCCTCCACGTCGTCGGGATTGAAGACCCCGTCGACCATGGCGCGTAAAAAGGCGGCGTATTCGGAAAAGTTGAATTCCTCGGTCAGCCCGCAGAGAATAAAGGCCGCCTCGCTCTCCGGGGAGATGGAGGCGTCCAGGCCGGTATAGGCGACTTGTCCGGTATAACCGATGAGCGCCGCCCTAAGGATGGATTCATCCTTGACAAGACGCAGGACATGATAATCACTTGACGGAATTTGAGTGAAAATCGGCAGGCGATACCAACCCTGGGCGTCAACGGCGTCGCGCGACGACGCCAGGACCTGTCCATTTTCGTCCAACAATTCCACCAGGCCGCCCTGGGCGTCCACGCCGGTTATCACTCCGGTGATGGTTGAAAGCGGGCTTCCCGTCCCGCCGCCGCTCGAACCGGTCCCGCCGCAGCCCCAGGATAGGCTGATAACCAATACCAAAACCAAGAATGACCATTGCCTCGACCACTTCTTGCCGGCCCTGTTCATCGGATCACTCCCTTTATCGACTGATGAATTAAATCGAAAAAACCGATATCTCGTCCCGCGCCTTGGAGGGCGGGCGCGGGGACCCGCCCCCAAAAGCCTCAAACAACCGCCGCCGGCGGCGCCATGTAGGGGCGCCTCCCCGTGGGCGCCCTCTTTTTCCTGTTGGGGCGCCGGACGAAAGGCCGCCCGGTCGGAGCGGCGTCGACCACCCGCGGCGCCATGTAGGGGCGCCTCCCCGTGGGCGCCCTCTTTTTCCTTATGTCGCTTGGTATAACTTAACACGGGAAGCGCGGTATTTCCCGCCCCCGGGAATAAGTCCCGTATTTTTTTCTAGAGGTGAATGAAAATTCCGGACTCGGGGAGCTTGTCCGAATCGGTCGCTCCGACAAAGTCCGAGGGGAAGGGCGGGCGGGGTAGGGCGAAGCCCGGCGGAGGGCTTCGCCCGGCGTAATCGTTATTGAGCTTCCATGGTGAAGAACAAGGTGTTGGAGCCCCGGCGAATGAGGAACAGGACCGTGTCGCCTTTCCGGACGCCGCTCTCGATTTTCCGGTAGTCATCCAGGCCCTTGATCACGGTGCGGTTCATTTCCAGGATGACGTCTCCAGGCTTGAGGCCCGAGTCCGCGGCCGGGGAGCCGTCCGTGATGCCGGATATGACCACGCCCTTGGTTTCGGACAGGCCCAGGCCCTCGGCCAGTTCGGGCGTCAGTTCCTGGGCCGTTATCCCCAGGTTGCCGCCCGCGGCGGCGACGCCGGGCGTTTCCTCATCCTTCAATTCACCCACGGTGACGGAAAGGTTTTTTTCGTCGCCGTCACGGACGACTTGAATTTCAGTCTCGCGGCCGACCGGGGTTTGGGCCACCATGACCGGGAGGTCCGACCACTGTCCGATGTCCTTGCCGTCGAATTTCACGATCACATCGCCCCTCTTGACGCCGGCTTTCTCGGCCGGCCCGCCGGGAACCACGTCCCCGACCAGGGCGCCGTTTTCCTTGTCCAGCTTGAAGGACTTGGCTAGCTCGGGAGTCACCTTCTGGATCATGACGCCGAGCCAGCCGCGGACCACCCGGCCCTTGTGGCGAAGCTGGTCGATAATGTTGGCGGCCATGTTGACGGGAATGGCGAACCCGATGCCCTGCCCGCCGGCCACGATGGCCGTGTTGATGCCGATGACTTCCCCGGCCAGGTTGAGCAGGGGTCCGCCGGAGTTGCCCGGGTTGATGGAGGCGTCGGTCTGCAGAAAATCATCGTATGGTCCGGCGCCGATGGCCCGGCCGCGAGCGCTGAGGATGCCGGCGGTCACCGTGTGTTCCAGGCCGAAGGGGTTGCCGATGGCCACCACCCAGTCCCCGATCCTTAATTTACTGGAATCGCCCGTTTTCAGGAAGGGGAACGGACCCGCCGCCTTGACCTTCAACAAAGCCAGGTCGGTCTTGGCGTCCCGGCCGAGCACTTCCACGTGGTATTCCTTTTCGTTGGACATGCGCACGATGATTTCGTTGGCGCCGTCAACCACGTGATTATTGGTGATGATAAGACCGTCCGACGAGATCAG
This sequence comes from Pseudomonadota bacterium, assembly GCA_043806915.1. Classification (GTDB taxonomy): domain Bacteria; phylum Desulfobacterota; class Desulfarculia; order Adiutricales; family JAGVGV01; genus JAZDGM01. The sequence goes on from JAZDGM010000183.1 coordinate 49,931, forward strand.
GAACCCGGACCCGAGGGAGTGCTCCTTCCTCTCGCCCATGGGCCCCCCCTGGCCTCCGAAATACCTTTCCAGAAAGTCCTGGAAGGGGTCCTGGCCCTGGCGGCCGCGGGGTCCCGGGACCTGAAAAGCGTCGCCGGCCTTTATTGTTTTCTCGGTCGAAATATTGACGACCGCCGGAGAAGCCTGCGAAGCCACGTCGGCGAACGTCGCCGGCGCGGCCGACTGGGCCGGGGCCGGGGCGATCCGAAAGACGCCGACGGCCAGCAGAATCACGGCCGCCGGAACGATAACGCGGGTCGGCCCCTTGAGTCTAAACATGGAACGAGTCATTTCCTATCTCCTTCGTCAAGAAAATTTTTATTTTCGGACGGCGGCTACGTATTTCATCCGCAACTCGTACAGGAGATTGGTCAGGAGGCTGTCTTCGTCCGACTGGAGGTTGCCCTTGGTCCGGGCTTGCAGCATGGCCAAAATATCCACCGTCTGCTTGGCCAAGGCCAAATTGCGGCAAGTTTCCCCGGTCTGCGGGTCCGGAATTTCACCCATGTTCATCAAGGCGGAAGTTCCCAGCGAAAGCACAAACGTGGAAAAAGTCAGCTCCGGCAGGGGGGGTTCCCGGTCACGGCATTTTTTTTCCCCGCCCTGGCTGGAAGTCGCTTTCGGGTCCCGGGTCGTTTCTTCCGCCTTTTCCCCGTCCGGGGAAAGGCGACGACGGTCCTTCACCACAAATTCCTGTTCAGACATGATGGCTCACCTCGTTAAAGCGTCCGGAACGACCGCGGGGTCGTTCCGGATTTTATTTGCCCACGCGGCAAGTCTACTCCACAACGCCGGTCTTCTCAAGGCCTTCCTAGGCGTTAAGAGCGTTCACCGCCACGCCGTCCCGGAGGTATTTGACGATCTGCTCGGCCGCGGCCACGGCCACGTTGATCTGGGCCTCCTTGGTGGACGCGCCCAGATGGGGGGTGCAGATAAAGTTCCCCAGTTGCAGAAGCTTGTGCTCTCCCGGAGGTTCCACGGCGAATACGTCCAGGGCCGCCCCGGCCAGCTTGCCGGATTCCAGGGCGTCGTAGAGGGCTTCCTCGTCAACCAGTCCGCCGCGGGCGCAGTTGATCAAGTAGGCGCCGTCCTTCATTTTGCCGATGGTCCCGGCGTTGAAGAGGTTGGCGGTTTCCTTGGTCCGGGGGATGTGGATGGTCACGAAGTCGGACTTGGCCAGCAGTTCATCCAAGCCGGCCGGCTCCGCGCCCAGGTTCTTGATCTGGTCGGCCGTCAGGAAGGGATCGTAGGCCAGGACCTTCATTTTTATCCCCTTCCCAAGTTCCCCGACAATACGGCCGATATTTCCGTAGCCCAGGACCCCCAGGGTCTTGCCCATCACCTCCGCGCCTTCCAGGGCTTTTTTCTCCCACCGGCAGGCCTTCAGGGATTCGCAGGCCCGGTAAATATGCCGCGACAGGGCGAAGATCATGGCCACCGCCAGCTCCGCGGCCGCGTTGGAATTCTGCCCGGGGGTGTTCATCACCACCACGCCCTTGGCCGTGGCGGCGGGGATATCGACATTATCGACCCCGGCGCCGGCCCGGGCCACCACCTTGAGGTTAACCGCCGCGTCCAACAGCTCGGCGGTCACCTTGGTGGCGCTCCGGATCACCAGGCCGTGATAGTCCTTAATAATGGCCTTGAGCTCCGCGGGAGCGAGCCCTGTCTTTTCATCCACCTCGAAACCGGCGTCGGCAAATATCTTGGCGCAGCTCGGATGGGCCTTGTCGCTGATTAATACCTTCATAGCCGCCTCATGTCCTTTCTCTTCCTACGCTTGAGCTTCCCTAAAAGGGTTTAAAAATTCGACTTCCCGTTTTAGCCCCTGGTCCGGGCGAATTCGATCATGAACGCCGCCAGGGCTTCCACCGCTTCCAGGGTCACCGCGTTGTAAATGGAGGCCCGGCAGCCGCCGACGCTGCGATGCCCCTTGATGCCGCCCAGGCCTTCCAGGGTCGCCTTTTCCACAAACTCCTTTTCCAGGTCCACGGTGGGAAGGCGGAAGGTGACGTTCATCAGGCTGCGGCTGTCCCGGTCCGCCGTCGGACGGTAAAAACCGTTTTTCTCCAGTATGTTGTACAGCAGGGAAGCCTTCTTCCGGTTGAGCTCGGACATGGGTCCCAGTCCGCCGACCGTGTCTTCCAGCCACCCCAGGACCTTGCCCACCACGTAAATGGCGAAGGCCGGCGGAGTGTTGTACAGGGAATTTTTCGAGGCATGGGTCTGGTAGCTGAGCATGCTGGGCAACCCCACGCGCACCCGGTCCAGCATGTCCTGACGGATGATGACCAGGGTCACGCCGGCCGGTCCCAGGTTCTTCTGCGCCCCGGCGTAAATCAAACCGAAACGCTTGACGTCGATGGGCCGCGACAGAATGTCCGAGGACATGTCGGCGATGAGGGGCAGTCCCCCCACTTCGGGGAAGCCGGCCCACTGGGTCCCCTTGATGGTGTTGTTGGAAGTCAGATGGACGTAAGCCGCGTCCGGGGTGAAGTTGATGTTTTTGGGAATATAGCAAAAATTCCTATCCTCGGACGACGCCACGACATTGACCCGGCGGCCCAAAATCTGGGCTTCCTTGATGGCCTTGTCCGACCAAGTCCCGGTGTTCACGTAGTCGGCCGTGTCCCCGGCCGACAAAAAGTTCATGGGAATCATGCAGAACTGGGTGCTGGCCCCGCCCTGCATAAAAAGAACGTGATAGTCGTTGGTCAGCCCCAGCAATCTCCGCACCCTGGCCGCGGCGTCGTTCAAGACCTCTTCAAAAGGCTTGGAGCGATGGCTGATTTCAACGATCGACATGCCGGAATCGCGAAAATTCAAAAACTCGGCTTGAATCTCTTCCAAAACCGGCAAGGGCAGAGCCGCCGGCCCGGCGTTAAAATTCTTGATTCTCTCGGTCATCTTGCACTCCTTAAAAATGTTCACCGGCGGCCAGGCTGTGATGAACAGTCTTCACTTTCCGGGTGACGGACGCCGACTTTTCGCGCCCGGGACCGCTCGTTGGTAAAGCAACCATCCTAGTCTTCCCCCCCTTGTTTTGTCAAGGCGAAAACAAAACCTTTATCCCTGAAAAACCCTGTTTGGTCAAGGGTTTCCTATTTCTACTAGGCCCGCCGGACGGCTTTTTACCGCGCTAAATCGAGTTGTGTTTTTTTCGGTATTTGTTTATTTCATCATATTTGAAAAAGAAATCTTCCAGGCATGGAAAAAAGAGGGAAGCCATTTTGGGAAGGCGCCATTTTTACCCCGCGCGCCGAAAGCAGGGGGTGGATCGTAAAAACCGGCTTTGAAAATATTTTTATCCCGACCGCGCAGCCGACGCCGGCGGGCCGTTTTTTTTCCGTCGCCGCGGCCGGACGGGGGACAATCAGCCCGCGCGGGAGACCTGATTCGGCGCTAGGCTCATTACGCCGGTTAAAAAGCCCCCCGCCCCGGCCCTCTCCCCCCATGAAGGGGTGGAGAGGGGAATAATTGGAGGGCGCCCCCGGCTTCCCCGCTTGCGCGGAAGACATCGGCCGGGCCCGGCGCTAAACCCCCTACCACAGGTTGAACTGGTCCAGGAGACCGGCCTTGAATGGTTTTCGAGCCACGCCCTTTTCCGTGATAATGCCGGTAATGTATTTGTTGGGCGTGACGTCGAAGGCGGGATGCAGCACTTCCACGCCTTCCGGGGTGATCCGGTTTCCCCGGACATGGGTTATTTCCGCGGCCGGGCGCTCCTCGATGGGAATATCGGTTCCGGACCGGGTGGACAAATCCACGGTGGACAGGGGCGCGGCCACGTAAAAGGGAACATTGTTTTCCTTGGCCAGGACCGCCACGCCGTACGTGCCGATCTTGTTGGCCGTGTCGCCGTTGGCGGCGATGCGGTCCGCCCCCACCACCACCAGGTCGATGGCTCCGGATTTCAAAAAATGACCGGCCATGTTGTCGGTGATCACCTTCACCGGGATGCCGTCCTTTTGCAGTTCCCAAGCGGTCAACCGGGCGCCTTGCAGGAACGGCCGGGTTTCATCCGCCAAAACCAGTATCTTTTTTCCGGCTTCCACCGCGGCCCGGACCACGCCCAGGGCCGTTCCATAGCCGCCGGTGGCCAGGGCGCCGGCGTTGCAGTGGGTCAGGATGGTCGCCTCGTCCGGAACCAGGGCCGCGCCGTTTTTACCGATCATCCGGTTGATGGCGATATCTTCCTCGTGCATGGCCTTGGCCTCGGCCGTCAGGGCGGCCTTGATCTCCTCGACCGGCCGGTCCGCCATGGACGCGGCCAGTCGTTCCATCCGGTTGAGGGCCCAGGCCAGATTGACGGCCGTGGGTCTCTGCGCGGCCAGATAGTCCTTGATCTTGGCCAGCTCCGCTAAAAATTTAGGCGCGTCCTTGATCTTGAGGCTCAGCGCCCCCAAGGCCAGGCCCATGGCCGCCGCCACGCCAATGGCCGGGGCCCCCCGGATCACCATGACCTTGATGCCCTTGGCCACGTCCTTGTAAGTGCGGCACCTGAACCATTCCTCTTTCCAGGGAAGGAACCGCTGGTCCAGCATCAACACCTGATCATCCTGCCATTCGATTGGTCTTATCATTCGCGCTCTCCTCGCCTTCGCAAGATTGGGCCGCCCCGGGAAAAAACCGAACCAGGGCGGTCCCGGAGGCAGGTTGTATCCGACCCTAGTATTTCAGGCCGACTTTTTCCCGAACCGCGTCCAGGGTTTCCAGGGCGATGGCCCGGGCCTTGCCCGCGCCCAGTCCCATGATGTCCCTGACCAGGTCCGGGTCCTTCATCAATTCGGCCCGTTTATCCCGGTACGGCTCGAAAAAGTTCCAGGTTCGCTCCACCAGCTCCTTTTTGACCGTCACGTATTTCAAGCCCGGCGCCAGGTACCTGGCTCTCAGCTCGGCCGTCTCCTCGACGGAAGCGAACAGGCGATACATGGCGAAAAGGTTGCACTTGTCCGGGTCCTTGGGCTCCTCGACCGGAGTGGAATCCGTGACAATGCCCATGATCTTCTGCTTCAGGGTCTTTTTGTCCAGGAAGATATTAATGGTGTTGTCGTACGACTTGCTCATCTTCTGGCCGTCCAGGCCCGGCACCACGGCCACGTCGTCGTTGATCTCCGGCCGGGGCAGGACGAAAGTCTCCCCAAAAACGTTATTGAACCTTTCGGCGATGTCCCGGGTGACTTCCACATGCTGCTTCTGGTCCCGGCCCACGGGAATGACCCCGGCCTGGTAAAGCAGGATGTCGGCCGCCATCAGCACCGGGTAGGCGAACAGGCCATGGTTGGGGGTCAAGCCCTTGGCGATCTTGTCCTTGTAGGAATGGCAGCGTTCCAGCAGCCCCATGGAAGTGACGTTGCTCAGAATCCAGGTCAGCTCGGTCACTTCCGGGACGTCGGATTGGACCCAAAAAACGCACTTGTCCGGGTCGAGCCCCAGGGCGAGAAAATCCGCGGCCGCGTCCAGGGTGTTTTTCCGGAGCGCTTCCGGGTCGCTGAGGGAAGTCAGCGCGTGAAGATTGACGATGAAAACAAACAGCTCGGATTGCGCCTGATAGGCGATCATGGGTTTCATCATGCCGAAAAAGTTGCCGATGTGAAGGGCGCCCGACGGTTGAATTCCTGATAGGACCCGCATGTCCCGACTCCTTGGATGAGAAATATTGCCGTTCTTCCGGCGAGGAATTAAAAACTATTGTCCAGGCCGCCGAAGTTGTCAAGAAAAAGAGAACCACCGGGTCCGCCCCATTTTCCCTTCCCGCGCCCACCCCAAAAAACGACGCCTCGAACCGGCCGCCTCTTTTTTCCGCCTCCCGCTTTCTTTTGTCGACAAGAGGGCCGCCCCGCTTTATAAAGGACTGGTTCAGTCACGGCAAACGGGAAAGGAACGACTATTATGGGAAAAAAGGTAATTATCACCGCGGCGTTGGCCGGAGCCGGCACGTTCAAGAACAATAACCCTTCCGTGCCCTATACCCCCGGGGAATTCGCCGAGGAGGCCCACCGGGCCTTTCTGGCCGGCGCGGCCATGGTCCACGTTCACGCCCGACAGGACGACGGCCTGCCCACCCACGAAGTGGACCGGATCAAGGCGACCCACGACGCCATCAAGGACAAAACGCCCGAGTTGATCGTCAATCTGAGCAGCGCGGTCGGCGTGGGCAAGACGCCGGAACAGAGAATAACGCAAATTGTCCAGGTGAAGCCCGAAATGGCCTCCCTCAACACCAACACCATGAACTTCAGCATCCTGGACCGAAAAACCGGCCAAATCATGTTCGACAACGTCTTCGAAAACACCTTCACCATGCTCCAGGATTTCGGCAAGGCCATGGAAGCCAACAAGGTCAAGCCCGAGGTCGAGGTCTACGACATCGGCGGCCTCGACAATTTCCTGCTCATCGCCAAGCAGGGATTTTTTTCCGACCCCGTGAACATCAATTTCGTGTGGGGCGTGGCCGGAGGGCAGCGCTTCCGCCCGGACGCCTTCACCACCCTGTTCCACGCCCTGCCGGCGGGAGCCAACTTCACCACCTGCGGAGTCGGGTTGGACGAGTTTCCCTGCATCATGCAGTCCTGCCTCATGGGCGGGCACATGAGGGTCGGGCTGGAGGACAACGTCCGCCTGCCCAACGGCGACATGGCCAAGGGAAATTACGAGTTGGTGGAAGTGGCGGTCAAGGTCGCCCAGGCCATGGGCCGGGAGCCGGCCACGCCGGACGAGGCCCGGAAAATCATGGGCCTCCATCCCGACAACGTCAACCGTCGCTAGGCCGCCGTTATGTCCGTCTTTGAATTCAAAAAAGGACTCGTGAACTTGGGCCGGGACGTCTGGGCCTACATCCAACCGGACGGTTCCTGGGGACTGAGCAACGCCGGACTGATCGCGGGCCGGGGAGCATCCTGCCTGGTCGACTCCCTGTACGACGTCAACCTGACCGAGGAGATGCTCGCGGTCATGCGGGCCGCGACGCCGGCGGCCCAAAAAATTAAATACCTGGTCAACACCCACGACAACGGGGACCATTGGTTCGGCAACCAAGCAGCGGGAGCGGAGGAAATCATCGCGTCCCGGGCCGCGGCCGAGGCCATGGCCCAGTTTCCGCCCACCGTCATGGCCGAGATCATGAAAAGCGCTCCGGCCATGGGCGAGCTGGGCGCCTTCCTCATGCTGTGTTTTTCCAAATTTTCCTACGAAAACATCACCCCGACCCTGCCCAACCGGACCTTCGAGGGACGGATGGACCTGCAAGTCGGCGACCGGCGCGTGGAGCTGATCGAGGTCGGACCCTGCCACACCCAGGGAGACGTCATGGTCCACGTCCCGGACGCCGGGGTGCTGTTCGCGGCCGACGTCCTGTTCGTGGGGGGCCACCAGATAATGTGGGCCGGACCGCACGCCAACTTCATCCGGGCCATTGACCTGATCCTGGAATTGAATCCGAAATTCGTCGTCCCCGGACACGGACCGGTCACCGACCTCCAAGGCGCCCTGAAGGTCAAGGAATATTGGAGCTATCTCGCCGCGGAGGCCAGAAAAAGATTCGACGCGGGCCTGCCCGCCTTCGCGGCCGCCCGGGACATCCCCCTGGGACCCTACGCTTCCTGGAACGATCCCGAACGGATGATCCTGAACGTCAACGCCCTGTACAAGGAATTTTCCGGGGACCCGGCCCCCCTCAACCCGGTCGAGCAGCTCGGCCAGATGGCCGCCTGGCGGTCCCGAGGATAAAAAAACCCTCGCCGGGCCAGGCTCTTCACGGCCGACATCCTGCTCCGGACATATTTCCGCCGGCTTCCCGCCAGGCGCCCCTGGAACCCGGCGGAAACGAACCTTTTGTTCAGGCGGCCTTGTCGGCGGCCGGTTGAAAATGTAAGGAAAATGGCCAAATGAGTAAGGCTGGCTCCCAAGCTCTTGCTTGGGAACAAGCTGATAATATTAACAAAACAACCAACGATACGCCAAGCCGCAATCCCGGTCGCGCGAAAGAGGGCAGGCGCGGGGACCCGCCCCTACAAGCCGTAAACAACCACCGCCGACGGCCCAACGTAGGGGCGCCTCCCCGTGGGCGCCCTCTTGGCAAGTTATTCGCCGACCCCCATTTTTATATCCGACCTCAATTTTTTTGAACTGAAACAATAAAAAAAAATTACAATTTCAAATGGCCAGGTTTTAGGCATTATCAGATGGCCGCTGACAGGCCTCAAACCGGTTAAGGCGAAAAACGTTATTTCCAACGGTAATTTCCCCAACCCTCAACAACCGGAACAAGCCTGATTCTTTTAACCGACTATTAAACAAAACCAATTCCCGGAAAAAAAAACAACCTTTTTTTGTCCCCGCGACATTTTTTCCTGTCCTTTATCCCGGGATATTCCGATCTAGTTGGTATAAGCGCCAAGTGAAATAGTGGGTACATCAAACCCGCCGACAGAACAACCTGAAGTCAACTCATAGAAAAAGCTGAAGTTTTCCGTCGGGTTCAAACGAAGGAAAGTGTTGCGGCGACGCTGGATGGGCATTGACAATCATGGGAATCGCCTCCATGGTAAAATCAAGGGGTGGGGCTACGCCGCGAGGCTTCCCTAAAGATAATGAAGAGCGGCGCGGTCATAACTTGTTCACCAAAGGGGGCGGGTTCCGGATGACGGAGGGCGACGTCGCAAAGCTTGAGGCCGGGCTGACTTTTCTCCTGGCCCAAGGGGTTGCCTACAGTGGGATACTGGAAGGCCTGGCGGCCGCGGCAAGCCTCGAGCCCCATTTTTTATCAAGACTTTTCGGCGTTCCGGGGTCAAAAAAAATACTGGGGTTGATCAAGGCCGAACCCCCAATTTCGCCGGGGGAACCCGTCCGGCGCTGGAACCTTCCCGGGACCGCCAAAACCCTCTTCTACCTTTTGTGTTCCCACAACCTTGACGAGATCGTCGTCCAAGTATTGGAAAAAGGGGCGCCCGCCCTTCTCCGAAAGTACGAACGGGATTTTGAGTTACTGGAATACCGGGTCCTCCGGACTTCCCGGGTGTATTCCTACCTGGCGGAAATCTTGGCCAAGCCTCGTTTCCGGGTTTTCGCGGCGCCCAGGGGCCTGCGCGGACTGCCCAGGGATTTCAATCCCGGCCGGGCCATCCCCAGGCCCGAGTATTCCTTTCTGGCGGAGGCGATGCTTCGGGGCCAGGTCCGCCAGGTGATCCTGACCGGTCCTCCCCTGGCCGGAAAAAGTTTTTTGGCGGCCCAGGCGGCCCGGGCCTGGCTCCAGCATGAACCCGGCCGGGTCGTGGCCTTTCTGGGGCGCGGACTCCAGTCCGGCGATTTCAAGACCCTGGAAAGCCTCGATCCCGAAAAATGCCTGGCGCTGATCGACCCGGACTTGTTTCCCGCCGCGCCCTTGACTTCCGGGGAAGGCGCTAGGCTCGCCGCGTTAAAGACCCGCCTCATCCTTTGCCAAGACGCCCGGTGGGATTGCCAGGGGTCCCCGGCCGCCCCACCGCCCGGCTTTCCGCGGGCCGTGGGCCTGTTCCAGGATTGGGACGCCCGCGCGGCCGGCAACGGCGACGCCGAGAGGGTCATTGTTCGGATGGAGGCCCTGGAGGCGAGCTTCTTCCGCGACTCGCCGACCGGCACGAGCGGGGCCGTTACCCCCGAGAAACGTCTTTCCCGGGCCTTGAGCGTCGAGGAGCGGGACGTGTTTCGTGTTCTGAAGCGTTGGCGCCGGTTCACCGGGTTGTCCGCCGCCCCGAGTTCGGCCTTGCAAGCCGGTTACTTCCTCCTCGCGGGCCGCGATCTCCAGGCTGGGGACCGGCCGATCCTGGAAAGCCTGAAGTCAAGCGGGATGCTCCTTTTCGACCCCGGCGAGGACTCCTTCTTTCCCTGGCACGCCCTGCAGTTAAACGCAATCCCCGACGACCCCGGCGAGGACGAACGGAAGCAATGGCTGCCCGACGCCCTGGCCCGGCTGGAAAGGACCGCCTTGGCCTCCGAGGCCGGGGAAGATATTTTCGCGACCGCCAAGGGGCTTGACCGGTTCTGCGCGGGGCTGATGGAAGCGCGGATTCGGGAAAAATCCCTAGCCGGCCTGGCGCGCCGGGTCCTGGAAACCTGGCGCCGGGGGGACCGTCCGGATTACGCCGCCTTCACGGCCAACGGCCTGGGGAACCTGCTCGGCGACCTGGGCGAGTTGGAAGAAGCCAAGGCCTGCCACGAGGAAGCCCTGGCCCGACGTCGCGCCCTGGCCCGGAAAAACCCCCGGGCCTTTGGACCCGATGTGGCCATGACGGCCAACAACCTGGGCGTTTTGCAAAGGGGCCTGGGCGAGAGGGAAGAAGCGAGAAAGCTTTACGAGGAATCCTTGTCCATCTACCGCCCCCTGGCCGCGGAAAACCCGGACGCGCACTTGTCCGACGTGGCCATGACGGCCAATAATTTGGGGGTCCTGCTCGACGAGCTGGGAGAACGGGAGGAGGCGCGGGGATTATTTCAGGAAGCCTTGGCCATCTATCGCCGCCTGGCCCCCGGGAGCCCGGGCTTTTATCCGCCGGGCTTGGCCGCGACGGCCAACAACCTGGGAAACCTGTTGAGCCGGCATGGTCAACCGGAGGAAGTGCGACAACTTTACGAGGAATCCTTGTCCATCTACCGCCCCCTGGCCGCGAACAATCCCGGGGACTACCTGCCCGACGTGGCGGCCGCCGCCAACAACCTGGGAATTCTGTTGGACTCGTTGGGCGAGCGGGTTCAAGCCAAGGCCCTCGAGGAGGAGGCCTTGTCGACCTATCGCCGCCTGGCCGAGGATAACCCAGGGTTGTACCTCCCGCGCCTGGCGGCCGCCGCCAACAACCTGGGCGCCTTGCAAGCCAACCTGGGGGAGCCGGGGGCCGCCAGGGACCTTTACCGGGAAGCCTTGCTTATTTACCGCCGCCTGGCCGAGGACAATCCCCGGGCCCACCTGCCCGACGTGGCGGCCGCCGCCAACAACCTGGGCGTCCTGTTGGACAGGCTGGGCGAACGGATGGAAGCCCGCCGGCTTAACGAGGAGGCCCTGTCCATCTATCGCCGCCTGGCCGGGGAAAACCCGGACGCGTACCTGCCCGACGTGGCCATGACGGCCAACAACCTCGGCGCCCTGCTCGGCGAACAAGGCGAGTTGGAACAGGCCAAGAAGCTTTTCGAGGAGGCCCTGTCCATCCGCAGCCGCCAAGACGAGGAAAACCCCGACGCCCGCCTGCCCGACGTGGCCATGACCGTCAACAACCTGGGTAATTTACTGTGCGACCTGGGCAAGCCGGCCGAGGCGCGCAGCCTTTACCACGGCGCCTTGGCCATTTATCGCCGTCTGGCCAGGGACAATCCGAGGGCGTACCGGCCCGATTTGGCCGTGATGGCCGACAACCTGGCCCACATGTTGAAAAAACTCGGCGAGAAGGCCCGGGCCCGGGCACTGTATGAGGAAGCCTGGGACATCCGGCGCCGGTTGGCCGAGGAAAACCCCACGGCCTACCTGCCTTACGCGGCGGCCTCGGCCAATAGCCTGGCGTCCTTGCTCCAGGGCCTCGGAGAACGGGGCGAGGCCAAGAAGCTTCATGAGGAAGCGTTATCCATCTACCGCCGCCTGGCCGGTCCAGAGCGGGGGGAATACTGGGCCCAGGTGGCGACCACGGCCAACAGCCTTGCGATATTATTGCGTGGGCTGGGCGAAAGAAGAGAAGCCCGGGCCCTGTTCGAGGAGGCCTTGACTATTCGCCGCCGCCTGGCCGAGGAAAACCCGGTCGTTAACCTACCGGACGTGGCGGCCACGGCCAACAACCTGGGCAACCTGCTGAGCGACCTGGGCGAACGGGAAAGAGCCAGGGAGCTTTATGAAGAAGCCTTGGCCATCAGAAGCGACTTGGCGGAACATGACCCGAACGCCTACCTGCCCTATGTGGCGGCCACGACCAATAACCTCGGAAACCTGCTCTGCGACCTGGGCGAACGGGACGGCGCCATGGAGCTCTTCGAGAAGGCCCTGGGCGTCTACCGCCGCCTGGCCCGGGATAACGCCAGGACCTACCTGCCCTACCTGGCCATCGTCGCCAACAACCTGGGGAACCTGCTGGGCGAGTTGGGCCGACGGGTGGAGGCCCGGGGGCTCTACGAGAAGGCCTTGTCCATTTACCGCCCTTTCGCTCGAGGCAACCCCAAAACGTATCTGCCCCATGTGGCCATGACGGCCAATAACCTGGGAAACTTGCTTAAGAACCTGGGGGAGCGAGGCGAGGCGAGCGGGCTTTTCGTGGAAGCCTTGAATATTTATCGGCCCCTGGCCCGGGACGATCCCAAGGCCCACCTGCCCAACGCGGCCATGATGGTTCATAACCTGGCCGCCTTTCATCTTGAGGAGGATATTGGAGAAGCCGCCGTCGCGGCCGCCGAGGCGGTGGTCCACCATGCCATGTTGGTCTCCTCGGCCCCGTTGATTTTCGAGGCGCGCTTGGAAAAAAGCATTCTGCTGGCGCGGAAAGTCTACTCCCACCCGGAGTTCGAAAGCCGCCGGAAAGCCTGGTTGGCGGACTTGTGGACGACGCTGCGTGAAAAAACCGGGCCGAAAAAGGCGGAAGCCGTCATAAAAAAAATCGTCGTGACCGCGTGACTCCAACCGCGGCGCCCGGCGTCCAGGCCGGAGCGGAGGCGCCGCCCGCTCCAAATTACCCCTGAAGCCAGGCGGAGGGCCGATGTTTCGCGCGGCCTCGCCGCCGACTATCCCGGCCGGCCTCCGGCCCGCTGCCTGCTTCTCGCCCCGGGTCAGTTTAAAAATCACCATAATTCCGGTCCGGCCGCAAAATAATGGGAACAATGGGGCCGGTGGGCCCCAAGCCGGACCTGACCGGGGCGGTCGGTGTTTTTCCCGCGCGCGCAAAACTTTTTCGTGATTCAGTCGAATAAAGGAAGAATAAGTATTGCGAATAAATATTATTAGTTCCAGTATTAGTTTGGTTTTCGAATAATTACGACATGTTTCCTCGTGCGGCCGGAAAAGGCGACCTTTTGTTTTTTTATTTATTTTTCCCCGAAAGCCTTGTATTTCGTCCGTCGGGGCTAAAAAAGCGCCGGTTCCGCTTGACAATCGCCACGACTTTTTGATCAAATCAGCGTTTACTTATAATTCCATTAGGTGAATTCAGTTGGCCAAGGTTCTGATAGTCGATGATGACCAGGTCTTCCGCCGGATGATCTTTCTACTGATTGAAAGAAAGGGTCATGAAGTGGCGGTCGCGGAAGATATTCGGCGGATGCGCAAATTGTCCTCGGCGGGGCCCTTTGACGTTGTCTTTCTCGATGTAAACCTGCCCGACGGCAACGGGCTGGACCTGGTGCCGGAAGTCCGGTCCTGGCCCGGGTCGCCCGAAGTCATAATCATTACCGGGTCGGGACATCCCGACGGGGCGGAAATGGCCATCAGAAGCGGCGCCTGGGACTATATCGAAAAGTCGTCCAGCGTCGGGGCGTTGTCCCTGCCCTTGGCGCGGGCCCTGGAATATCGGGCGGAAAAGAGCGCGGCCAAGCCCAAGGTGGCCCTGCTGCGGGAAGGAATAATCGGCGACTCCCCGGCCATAAAATCCTGCCTGGACCTGGTGGCCCAGGCCGCCGAGAGCGACGCCTCGGTGTTGATCACCGGCGAAACCGGGACGGGGAAGGAACTCTTCGCCCGGGCCATTCATCAGAACAGCTTCCGCTCCAAAAACGAATTCGTGGTCGTGGATTGCGCGGCCCTCCCTGAAAACCTGGTGGAAAGCGCCCTGTTCGGCCACGAAAAAGGCGCCTTCACCGGCGCGGACAAATCGCATGACGGCCTGGTGCTAAAAGCCCACAAGGGGACCCTGTTCCTGGATGAAGTCGGAGAGCTGCCCTTGCCCTTGCAGCGGGCCTTCCTCCGGGTCCTGCAGGAACGCACCTTCCGCCGGGTCGGGGGGCCGAAGGAGCTGAAAAGCGATTTCCGGCTCTTGGCCGCCACCAACCGGAATATCGACCAAATGGTCGAGGAGGGGACTTTTCGGAACGATCTGTTGTACCGCTTGAAATCCTTCGTCCTCGAACTGCCGCCCCTGCGGGAGAGGGCTCAGGATATCCGGGACCTGGCCTTTCACCGCATGGCCCAGGCCTGCGAGGCCATGAACATCGGGACCAAGGGGTTTTCGCCCGAGTTCCTGGAAGCCCTGAATTCCTATCCCTGGCCGGGCAATGTCCGGGAACTGGTCAACGCCATCGAGATGGCCGTGGCTTCGGCCCGGCAGGACCCGACCTTGTACCATAAGCACCTGCCCAACCACATCCGCATTTTTCTGGCCCGGTCCCAGGTGTCCGGCCGGATTCAGTCCGAAGAACCGGACAGCGTCGACGCGGCGGGGGCGGTGTTGTCCCTCCAGGCGGCCCGGGAAAAGATGGAGAAGAAATATTTGAAGGATGTCATGGACATGACCGGGTGGGACGTGAAGAAGGCCTGCCGGATAACGCAGGTTTCCCGGTCGCGGTTATACGAGTTGCTTCAGAAATATGATATATCAAGAGACGCCTGAAAACCGACCCGCCCTTCGGCCGGCCCAAGCCCGCCGGAGTGAGCGACGCTCCTCCCCCGCGACCCCGCCGGGAATCCCCTCGGCCGGCAGACCGATTTCACCGTTCCTGTTTGTCCTTTCACCACAACCTGTTAGCCTTGATCGGCCCGCTTCGTCCCTTTTTTTTGGTAAACATAACCCACTTTCCGCAGCCCGCGTCCGCGCCCGGTCCGGGGTCGCTATTGTCCGGAATTTCGGACAAGGCTTGTTTTTATCTCCGAACAAACGTCCGTTTTTTCGGACAAGCGTCTTTCCCGACCTGGCCGACCCGACCTCGCCCTCCTGATATTTGATCAATTTTATTATCAAAAAAAACCCTTATTTTTATTTTGGGAACCTGGCACGGCGATTGTATATATAGTCGGCCATGAGGAAGCAGTCCTCATAGTTGTCGGACCAACGGAATCGGCCCAGCCGGACCCGCGGGACGACGAAAAGCTGAATGAGAAGGAATTCGTTCTAACTCGGCGGCTTTTCAAAACCGCCTTCTCACATATTAATCCGCTGATACTCCTCCTCCATCCCCCCAACCCCAGTGTCCGCGCCGGCGCTCCCTTCGGGGAGCAAGCCGGCGCGACATGCCTTCCTTTCGGCCGCGGTCGTCGTTCAAGCACTTTTTCGGAAAAGGCCGCCCTGGTCGCGATTTCCACCTTTTATCCCCCGCCCTTCCCCGGTATATTGAGCGCATGTGGCCTTCGAAATCAAAATTAGTGTTGACCATCACGGTCGGGCTTTGTCTCGGCGTCCTTCTGGGTCTGATAATCGCCCTGGAAAGAGACCTGCCGGAAATCAGGGCCCTGGAAGATTTCCGACCGGGAGCGACCACCAGGATTTTATCCCGGGACGGCGTGGTCCTGGCCGAGATTTTTCAGGAAAGGCGCCGGCCCCTGCCCTTGTCGGAACTGCCCTCGGACCTCAAGCTGGCGGTGGTGGCCGTGGAGGACCGCCGTTTCTTCAAGCACATGGGACTTGATCTGATCCGCAATTTCGGGGCGTTAGTCAATGATCTCCAGTCTTGGTCCCTGGAGCAGGGGGCTTCGACCATCACCCAACAACTGGCCCGCAATCTTTTTCTGACCCGGAAAAAGACCATGATTCGAAAATTGAAGGAAATCTACCTGGCCCTTCAAATCGAACGCCGGTACACCAAGAACCAGATTCTCGAGCTGTACCTGAACCAAATCTATTTCGGGCCGGCGCCTACGGGGCGGCGGCGGCGGCCGAAATTTTTTTAGGCCGGGACGTCTGGCGGTTAAACCTGGAACAATGCGCCCTGCTGGCCGGACTGCCGCAGTCGCCCGAATGGAACAACCCTTTTCAGCATCCGGACCAGGCCCTCGCCCGGAGGAAAATCGTGCTGCAAGCCATGGTCAGGGAGGGTTTCCTGAAACCGGAACGGGCGGAGACGGCGGCGGAGACGCCTCTTTTCCTGGCGACTCGTCCGCCGGGTTACGACCAGGCGCCCTATTTCGTGGCGATGATCAAGGAGCAACTGCTGAACATATTTGGGCCGGACGAAGTGTATAAAGGCGGCTTGACCGTCAAGACAACGCTTGACCAGGGGCTTCAGGCGGCGGCCGAGTCCGCGCTGAGACGGGGACTGGCCGCGATCAATCGGTCCCGGGAACGAGAACAGGTCGCGTCCCCCGGAATCGACCCGCCGGAAATGGCTCAAGGCGCCTTGGTCGCGCTCGATGTCGGGTCCGGGGAAGCGCGGGCCTGGGTCGGGGGAAACGATTTCAGGGAAAGCCCCTTCGACCGGGCCGCCAAGGCCCGGCGCCAACCCGGGTCGGCCCTGAAACCGCTCATTTACGCCCAGGCCGTGGAAATGGGCTTGTCGCAGGCGGACATCATCTGGGACGCGCCCATCAGCTATTCGCTGCCCGACCGGGCCCTGCCCTGGACCCCTCAAAATTTCAATCGGCGGTATGAAGGGGAAACGACCCTGCGGCGGGCCCTGGAGGCGTCCGGGAATATTCCGGCCATCAAACTGCTGGGCCGGATCGGAATCGACCCTTTTATTCGCGCGGTCCACGCCATGGGCGTTTCCTCGCCCCTGACCCGGGACCTCACGCTGGCCCTGGGGTCCTCGGCGGTCGGCTTGGCGGAGCTCTTGTCCGCCTATCAAGCCCTGGCCAACGGCGGCCTGTGGATCGAGCCCCATTTTATCTCCGAGATAATCGACCGCGACGGACGGTCGATTTTCCAGGCCGTTGTGAACCGCCGACCGGCGCTGAGTCCGGAATCGGCCTTTATCGTCACGGACATGCTTGAAGGCGTGGTCCAGGACGGGACGGCCCAACGGGCCAAGGTCCTGGGCCGCGCCGTCGCCGGGAAAACCGGGACGACCGACGGGTGTCGGGACGCTTCCTTTTACGGTTATTCACCGGAACTGGCCGCGGGCGTCTGGGTGGGACTGGATAGCGGGCGCCCCCTGGGACCGGAGTGGACCGGGGCCAGGGCGGCCTTGCCTATTTGGGTCGATTTCATGGAACAGGCCCTGGAAGAAAGGCCCATCCTGGAATTCACCCCGCCGGCCGGCGTGGTCATGGCCTATATGAACCGCTTCACCGGCAAGGGGTGCCGCCCGGGCGAGCAGGGCTGCGTCAGGGCGGCCTTCCGGCCCGAAAACCGGCCCGCGCCGGTCATGGAATGATTACCGGACGATGAGCCGTCCCTGGCTGTCCACGGCGTTGGAAGCGGGCAGGTCCTCGTTCCCCAGGGCGTTGATCAACTTGGCGGCCCGTTTTTCCGGATCGAGCCGGGGGGGTTGGCCGAAAGTCTGGTAAAAGGAAACGACCCGCCCTCCGACCAAGCGCCCGTCGGGGTTCACCTCGGCGAGCAGCAAGGGGGCCAGGCCGGCGGCGCCCTTGACCTTGATGCCTTTCTGGGTGCAGAAGTTGCCTAGGGAATAGGCGATCAAGCGGCCCTTGTATATTTCCATGGCCCGGGGCACGTGGGGTCCGTGCCCGATGACCAGGTCCGCGCCGGCGTCGATGACGCTCCGGGCGAAGGTCTGGGGCTGCCCGCGTTCCTCCCCCATGAAATATTCCATGCCCTTTTTCAGGTGCAAGGCCCCCGCCCCCTCGGCGCCGCCGTGAAAACTGACGATGACCACCTGGTTGCGGCCGGCCAGGTCCGACACCAGCCGCTGGGCCTCGGGGATATCCAGCATCCAGTTGCCATGGGAGGAAGTATGGAAGGCGATCATGGCGATCCCGACCCCCCGTACGATCCCGCGCGCATGGGTCCCGACCGGGCCGGACCAGTCCAGGTTGTTTTTTTCCAGAACCTCGAGGGTCTGGGCCAAGCCGTCCGGGCCATAGTCATGGATGTGGTTATTGGCGATGGAAATCATGTTGAAGCCCGCCTCGGCCAGGTGGCGGCCGTACCGGGGCGGCGTCCTGAAGCAGTACCCCGCCGGCCAAACCTTGGCCGGCTCGCCCCGGTCGGTCAACGGGGCCTCGCAATTACCGAAAACGATATCGTTGGGCTGGAGGAAGCGCTTGACTTCCGTGAAGAGGTTTTGGCCGCCGTCCGCGGGCAGAAGGTTCTCGGTCCCCATCATGATGTCGCCGACGGCGGCTATTTTGATGGTTCCCGCCGCTTCCGCCGGACCGGCCGGGGCCAGGGGGACGATAAAATTGACAACTATCAGCAACCCGAAAAAAAACGGGAATTTTCCCATGCCGGTCGCCTCCCCCGAACAAAGATCGT
Organism: Pseudomonadota bacterium; assembly: GCA_043806915.1. GTDB lineage: Bacteria > Desulfobacterota > Desulfarculia > Adiutricales > JAGVGV01 > JAZDGM01. The sequence goes on from JAZDGM010000183.1 coordinate 68,272, forward strand.
CTTGTTTTTCGGTTTAAAAATCAGGCCGGCCCCTTGGCCTCGCGCTCCTTTTGGAACCGTTTTTCGCTTTTGCGGCACTGTTCCCAGATCACGCATTGCGGTCGCCATTTACAATACCCGCACGGGTCGGTGCAAGCCTCGCACTCGTCCAGGCATTCCTCGCAATAGCCGAAGTCCATCTTCAAGCACTGAATCACCGCCGATCGTTCGGGGTGTCTGACGCAATTTTCACTCACGAATCATCAACCTCCCGGTTAATTCGGTTTCCGGAAAACCCCCGGAATAAGCAAGGGTATCGAGACCGTTCCGGATGATTGGTTTCACTCCCGTGAAAATACTTCCGGCCGGTCGAAGTCCGGGAGATAAGTTTCGGCGGAACTCGTTTCCTGGATAAAGACGTTTTCCAGGCCTAAATCCAGGGCCGCGTCCATGGCGGCCTCGTATTCGTCCTCGGTGAGGCGCCGTTCAAGTTCCGGAAAGACGCCGGGCTCCCGCGCCGCCCGGAAAAAAGGCGCGTACTGGGCCATGAGGCTGATCCAGACGTCCGGGCCGAACTCCTTTTTCAACCAGGCCAGCACGGCCTCGGTTTCGGCGAGGCGGCCCGGCAGGACCAGATGACGAATCAGCACCCCGCCCCGGGCCAGGCCGTTTTCATCCAGGCGCAGCGGTCCGGCCTGGCGGTGCATTTCCCGGAGCGCCGCCCGGTTCACTCCCACGTAATTCGCGGCCCCGGAATACTTTTCGGCCGTTTCCCCCCAGGCGTATTTGGCGTCGGGCAGGTAAACGTCCACCAGGCCGTCGAGCATCCGCAGGGCGGCCGGACCGTCAAACCCGCCGGTATTGTAGACCAGGGGAACAGCCAGGCCCATTCGACGGGCCTCGGACAAGGCCGGTATTATTCCGGCCGCGTACGGGGTCGGCGAAACCAGATTAATGTTATGGGCGCCTTGGGACTGGAGGTCGAGCATCAGGCGGGCCAGTTCGGACGAAGAAACTTCCCGGCCCTTGTTTTCCTGGGAAACCTGAAAATTCTGGCAAAAAACGCAGGAAAGGGGGCAGCCGGAAAAGAAAATGGTTCCCGAACCCCGTTCCCCGGACAGGGGCGGTTCTTCTCCAAAGTGGAGCAGATGGGCCGCGACCTTGATTTCCGGTCCCAGGCCGCAGACGCCTTTTTCCCCGGCGAGGCGGTCGACCCGGCAGGCGTGGCCGCAAAGGGAGCATTTATTTAAGATATCAAATGGCATTCCGTCCGAAAAGAGTCGGCCTTCCCGCCCCCGCGGCCGCCCAGGCTAGGTTGTTTTAAAACGATAAATTAAACTTCCCCTTGGCCGGCCGCGGGTAAAACGTTCGCTCGCGGGTTCAAGCGTCCCCCGGCCAGGCCCCGGGAAGGACGGCCTATTTTCCGCAATCGGAAATAACCCGGTAAATCTCGAGCAAGGGCAAGCCATGCTTTTCGGCCAGTTCGCGGCAGGTTTCGAATTCCGGGGCGACTTCCCGGCGGCCTTCCCGCTGGATGACCTTGACCTTGGCCGGTCCCCAGGGGGTGTCCACGGTCCCGGCCGCCCGGGGCAAGGTCCGGCGGTCGACGGAGTGATGCCGCACCCCCAGGGTCGAGGTTTCGGCCAGGACCAGGCCCGTCAATTTTTCCAGGTCGCGGCGCCGGGCCAAAAAGGCCAACTTAACCCCGGGTCGGCCCTTTTTCATTTGAATGGGCGTCAACCAGGCGTCCAGGGCGCCGGCGGCCAGCAGGCGGTCGACGACATACGGATAAATTTCCGGGTTCATGTCGTCGATATTGGCTTCGGCCTCGATTATCGCTTCTCCGACTAAGCCGGTCAGTCCCAAGGCCAGGCGGATGATGTTGGGACGGTCGGGCAGGTCTCGCGCGCCCGCGCCGTGCCCGATTTTTCGAATGGTCATGTCGGGCCAGGGGCCGAAGGCGGCGGCGAAGGCGGTCAAGACGGCGGCGCCGGTGGGAGTCACCAACTCGGACTCGAGCTCCGTTCCCCGCACGGGAACGCCTTCCAGAAGGAGCAGGGCGGCCGGCGCGGGCAGGGGGAGCCGGCCGTGGGCGGTCATCACCCAGCCCGAGGCCAGGGGCAAGGGGGAGACGTGAAGGTCGTCCAGTTCGAAATATTGAAAAGCGATGGCGGCGCCCACGATGTCGATGATGGAGTCGACGGCGCCGACTTCGTGGAAATGCACTTCCTCGGGGTCCCGGCCGTGGACCCGCCCCTCGGCCTGGGCCAATCGATCGAACACGGCCAGGGAAAGGTCCTTGACCGCCGGGGCCAGCCCGGAGTCCCGGATGATCCGGCGGATGTCCGACATCCGCCGATGATGATGCTGGGGCGCGATTTTCACCACGAACCGGCGGGCGGAAACGCCTTGCTTCATCTCGGGGAAGGATTCCAATTCCCAGCCGGGGAGCTCCAGCCGCGCCAGTTCATCCCGCAGGAAGTCGAGAGGCAGCCCGGCGTCAAGGAAGGCCCCCATGATCATGTCCCCGCTGGCGCCGGCCGGGCAGTCGAAATAACCGATATTTCGCGCCGTCATGATGTTTTTTTCCGGGTGATTTTTTTCCGCTTTTCCTGGGTCGCGGCCTTGGGCTTGGGTTTAGGCTTGGGTTTGGCCTTGGGCTTGACGCTCTTCTTTTTGCCGCCCGGCGCTTCTTCCAGCCGCGGGAAAATAAGATTCAGGAATTGATCCATGTCGGCCACGGGCAGAAACTTGATTTTCCTTTTAATATTGGCGGGAATTTCCATGAGGTCCTTCTTGTTCTGCTCGGGAATGACCACCTTGTGTATGCCGGCCCGCAGGGCGGCCAGGCTCTTTTCCCGGAGCCCGCCGATGGGCAGGACCTTGCCCCTGAGGGTGATTTCCCCGGTCATGGCCACGTCCTTGGGCACGGGGCGGCTGGTCAGGGCCGACAAGAGGGCGGCGGTCAGGGTGACCCCGGCGGAAGGACCTTCCTTGGGCGTGGCCCCGTCCGGGACGTGGATATGAATATCCAGGTTGTCGTAGAATTCCTCGGACACTCCGAACTTTTCCGCCCGGGCCCGGATGAAGCTCCTGGCCGCCTCGGCGCTTTCCTTCATGACGTCGCCCAGTTGACCGGTCAAGATAAGTCCGCCCTTGCCGGGCATGGTGGAGACCTCGATGTTCAGGAGTTCTCCGCCGCCCTCGGTCCAGGCCAGGCCGGTGGCCACGCCTATTTCGCCCTCTTCCCGGCCCGGTTCGGGCAGGTAGTCGGGGATGCCTAAAAATTTATGCAGGTTGCCGGCGGTGATCTTGAACGGCCCGGTTTCGTCCTCGGCGATGCGACGGGCGACCTTCCGGCAGATGGCGGCCAGCTTCCTTTCCAGGTTCCTGAGCCCGGCTTCCCGGGTGTATTCGTTGATGATCTTGAGGATGGTCCGGTCGGAGATCATGAGGAGCTCCGGGGTCAGGCCGTTTTCCCCGAGCTGGCGGGGCAGGAGATATCGCTTGGCTATCTCGAGTTTTTCGTCCTCGGTGTACCCGGCCAGCCGGATAACTTCCATCCGGTCTTCCAGGGCCTGGGGAATGGGGTCGATCAGGTTGGCCGTGGTGATGAACATCACCCGGGAAAGATCGAAGGGCAGATTGAGATAGTGGTCGGAAAAGGCGTTGTTCTGCTCCGGGTCCAGGACTTCCAGCAAGGCCGCCGAGGGGTCGCCCCTAAAGTCGGCCCCGATTTTGTCGACCTCGTCCATCATGAAAACCGGGTTGTTGGTGCCGGCGGTTTTCAGGCCCTGGATGATGCGGCCGGGCAGGGAGCCGATGTAGGTCCGCCTGTGGCCCCGGATTTCGGCTTCGTCGCGAACCCCGCCGAGGGAAATCCTGGTGAATTTTCGTCCCAGGGCCCGGGCGATGGATTGTCCCAGGGAGGTTTTGCCGACTCCCGGAGGGCCCACGAAGCAGAGAATGGGGCCTTTCATCTTTTTGTTGAGCTTGCGGACCGCCAGGTATTCCAGGATTCGTTCCTTGACTTTTTCCAGGTCGAAATGGTCTTCGTCGAGGACGGCCTTGGCCATTTTCAGGTCCAGGCGGTCCCTGGTGCTCCTGGACCAGGGCAATTCCACCAGCCAGTCCAGGTAGGTCCGGATCATGGTGGCCTCGGCGGCGTCCGGGTGCATCATTTCCAGGCGTCCCAGTTGCTTCAGGGCTTCCCGTTCGGCTTCCTGGGGCATGCGCGCCTTGGTAATTTTTTCCCGGAGTTCCGCCGCTTCCTCGGCCCGCTCGTCGGCGTCGCCCAGTTCGCGCTTGATGGCCCGCATCTGTTCCCGCAGGAAATATTCCCGCTGGGAACGGTCCATTTCCTCCCGGGCCTCGGACTGAATTTTAGCCTGCATGGTCGAGACTTTAAGTTCCTTGTTCAGGAATTCATTGACCCGACCAAGGCGCTCGACCGGTTCCAGGGTTTCCAGGACGATCTGGGCTTCCTCGATCCGGAGCCTCAGGTTGGAGGCGACCATGTCGGCCAGCCGGCCCGGGTCCTCCATGCCTTCTAGAATGGAGACCACCTCGGACGAAAGAATACCCTTGATGGACAGTATTTTTTCGCTCTGCTCCCGGACATTCCGGATCAGGGCCTCGACCTCGAGGGTTATTTCCGGGGTTTCGAACTCGGGCAGCCGGTCGATCCGGACCTTGTACATGGGGTCCCGTTGCAGGTAATCGACGATATTGGCCTTGGCCAGCCCCTGAATCAGGACCTTCAGCCGCCCGTCGGGCAGTTTGACCATTCGCATGATCATGGCCACGGTCCCCACGGAGAAAATATCTTCCGGCGTGGGGTCGTCGATGGTCTGGTCCTTCTGGGTGGCCACGATTATCAGGCGATTTCCGGCCAGGGCCGCTTCCACGGCCGAAACGGAAGCTTCCCGCCCGACGAAAAGAGGGAGGATCATGTTGGAAAAAATAACGACGTCGCGGACGGCCAGCAAGGGCAGTTCGTCGGGGATTAAAATGTCCCCGTCGCCGTCGATCTCTTCGGTAAAATCGGACACTTTTTTGGGCATCTTCAAGCCGCTCCAGGAATTATACTCATCTATGTCAAAATATTAACAGCAAGTCAAGGGCCGGGACAGCGCCGCCCCCGGCCGCCGAAAGATCCCTTTTTTCAGGATTTCCGGCTGATTTTAAAGGGCCAGAGCTGGGCGGTCAGCATGCCGGCCAACATCAGCAAGGCGCCCAGGCCGGCCCGGGCGCTCATGGATTCGTCAAGTATCAGCCACCCGGAAACCGCGGCCACCACCGCTTCCAGTTGCAGGATTATGACCGCGTGGGCCGGCGGCGAATCCTTCTGCCCCATCACCTGCAAGGTGAAGCCGACCCCGGCGGACATTATCCCGCCGTAGGCAATGGGAATCCAGCCGGCAAGCATGGCGGACAGGCTTAGGGGCTCCAGGAACAAGGCCGCCGTCCAGCTCAGGACCGCGCAGACGAAGGTCTGCCCAAAGGCCAGGACGAAGGAATCCATCCGCGGGGAAAACCAGCCCAGTATCCAGGCGTGTCCGGCCCAGCAGAAGGCGCAGGCCAGGACCCAACCGTCGCCGGGCCTCAAGGTGAATTGGTCGGTGACGCTCAAGAGGTAGAGCCCCACGGCCCCCAGGGTTCCCCCCAGCCAGACTCCCCCACCGGGCCTGATCCCCCCCAGCAGACCCAAAAGCGGCGTGAAAACAACATAGAGCCCGGTGATGAAACCGGCGTTTCCGGCCGTGGTTTCAACTAGGCCGACTTGCTGGAGGTTGATTCCCGCGAACATGACCAAGCCGGCCGAAAGACCTCCGATAACCGGGGTAAAGGGGCGCGGCGGGCCGAAAACAGCGGGAGGCTTCTGTCCGCGCCGCATCCAGGCCAGGGGCAGGAGGACCAGGGCCCCCAGGGTGAATCGAGACGCCGTATAGCTCAACGGCCCGAGATGGTCCATCCCGACCCGCTGGGCGACAAAGGTCGTCCCCCAGACCACCGCGGCCGTAAACAGGAGAATATTGGCTCTAATAACCCTGGTGTTCATTTATACCCGCCCGCCGAGGCGTCCCTTGGCGGGGCGACGCCGTTCCTTCAGCGAAAAAATCCAAAGCTCTTTCCCTTATCAAACAATCGGGACCAAGTAAAGCCCAGTTTAAACCTTTTCCGATTTAAAGGCTCCCGGCCGGGTCGGGGAGGTCATTGATTCGGGAAAATCGATTTACCTTCCCGCACCATGCGGGCGGCGGAGGATTTGGGGTATTTGAAAAGAAGGTCCCTCAGCGTGATCATGGCTTCCGGTCCGGAGCCCAACCGGCTGTGGGAATAGGCTATTTTAAGAGTGGCGTCCGCCGCCTTGGGGGATTGGGGGTAAAGCTGGACGGTCCGCTCGAATTCCTGGATCGCTTCCCGGTATCTTCCCCGTGAATAAAAACACTCGCCCAACCAATAAACGGCGTTGGGGGCGAGCTTGTCTCGAGGGGCCTGGCCAACGATCTGGGAAAAAACGCGGGCGGCCTGTTCGAAATCTCCTTTTTCGTAGAAATTTCGGCCCGCGGCATAAGCCGCTTCCACCTGTCGGGGCGTCAGGGGCGGTCCGCTCGGCCCGGGCGGGGACGAGGCGGCGGCCTGTTCCGGTCCCGCCGCCGCCGTGGCGGCGACCACCGGCCCGGGCCCCGCCGCGGTTTTCTTGAGGGCGTCCACCTCGGACCGCAGGGTCCCGATTTCACGATCCAAATAGGTTCCCGTCTTCCTAACCTTGGCGTCCAGGTCGGCCAGGGTTATGGCTTCCTCATTCCAGGGCTTGTGGTCGGCGGAGGCGGTTTGATCATGGGGGGAGGCCGCGGGCGGGGCCGGGGCCGTTGTTTTGTCCGGTCGGACTTCGCTCCCCCCACAACCCCAAAAAAAGGAAAAAAACAGGGCCGCCAGCAGGAGGGCCGCCGTGCTGGTTAAGGGATTAAAATATTCGCGTTGAAAGGATGAATTCTTCACGGACTTCATCCTACTGTTTTCTCCGGTAAAAGTCAAACCATTTGCTCGCGGCCCAGGGCTTTTCCAGGGTCGCGCGGGAAGGGGCGGCGGGGCGAAACGGCCGGCCGGAAATGAGCGGGGGGCCGGCGGCCCCCCCCCTTGGACTATTTGGCCTTGGCCGGCTTGACCGCGATCTTCTTTTTAAACAACGGGCTGGAAGCTCCATTTTCCGGCCAGAGCAACAGGATGGGGCTGGCCACGTAAATGGAGGAGTAAGTGCCCACGCCGATGCCCACGATCATGGCGAAGGCGAAGTCGGAGATGACCGGTCCGCCGAGGAAAAAAAGGCAGACCACCACCAGCAGGGTGGTGCCGGAAGTCAGGACGGTCCGACTCAAGGTTTCGTTGATGCTTTCGTTGATGACCTGGGCCTGGGGCTTCTTCCTCGACTTGCGAAAATTTTCCCGGATTCGGTCGAAAACGATGATGGTGTCGTTGAGCGAATACCCCACGATGGTCAGCAGGGCGGCCACGATGGTCAGGGTAATTTCCTTGTCGAGCAAGGCGAAAATGCCCACGGTGATGGTCACGTCATGAATAAGGGCGACGATGGCCCCCAGGGCGTATTTCAACTGGAAGGCGAAGCAGACCGCGAGAGTGACCAGCAGGGCCGTCAGGATCAGCCAGGTCACGCCCGCCCCGACCAGGGAGGCCAGGTACACGGCCAGCATCAATCCGCCGGCCACGCCGATGCTCATGCCCCATTTCAGTTCGAAGCGGCCCGAGATGTAAATCAGGATGAAAAGAATGGCGTAGAAGATCGCGTACAGGGCCTTCTGCCTGAGGTCCTGGCCCACCTTGGCCCCGACCATCTCCACCCGCCTGACTTCCAGGGCGCCCTGGCCGAATTTTGTTTCCAGGTCTTTTTGCACCTGATTGGAAAGAGCGTTCAGGTCGGCGTCCGCTTTCTGGACCCTGATGAGATATTCATTGGAGTCGTCCTCGCCGAATTGCTGGATGGTCGCGTTGCCGATATCGATGTCCTTGAGTCCGTCTCTTATTTCCTGGGCCGTGGTCGCTTTGTTGAACTTGACCTGGACCAGGATGCCGCCGGCGAAATCGACGCCGTAATTGGGACCGCCGCGCGCCGCCAGGGCGATCATGGACAGGACGATCAGACCGAGGGAAAACCCATAGGCCCACCGGCGGAAGCCGACAAAGTTGATATTGATTCCCGGTTTAATGAATTCCATTCCGCCATACTCCCGTGTTTAAACGCTGACCGACTTCATTTTCGCCTGCACGAGCAGGTAGTCGAAGATGAAGCGGGAAACGAAGATAGCAGTAAACAAGCTGGCCAGGATGCCCACGGACAAAGTCACGGCGAAACCCCGGATCGGCCCGGTGCCGAACTGAAAGAGGACCAGCGCCGCGATCAAGGTGGTGACGTTGGCGTCGAGGATGGTCCAGAGGGCCTTGCCGAAACCGCCGTCCACGGCGGCGCGGGGCGATTTGCCCAGCCGGATTTCTTCCCGGATGCGTTCGAAAATTAGCACGTTGGCGTCAACCGACATGCCGATGGTCAGAATGATGCCGGCGATGCCCGGCAAGGTCAGGGTGGCCCGGAAGGCCGCCATGGCGCCGATGATCAGCACGACGTTCAGTATAAGGGCGATGTCGGCGATGGCGCCGGACAGCCGGTAATAAACCACCATGAAAACCAGGACCAAAATCAGGCCGACTATTATCGAGTTAAGTCCCTGGTTGATGGAGTCCTGTCCCAGGGAAGGCCCGACGGTCCGTTCTTCCAGGATGGTCACGGGAGCGGGCAAGGCGCCGGCTCGCAGGACGATGGCCAGGTCCCGGGCTTCCTCCATGGTGAAGTTGCCGGTGATCTGGGCCCGCCCGCCGGATATTTTTTCCTGAATAACCGGCGCCGAGTAAACGTTGCCGTCCAGGACTATGGCCAACCTTTTCTTGACGTTGGCCTCGGTGATGCGCTCGAAGAGCCTGGCGCCCTTGGCGTCGAAACTCATGCTGACGTAGGGCTGGTTGAACTGGTTGTCCAGGCTGACCCGGGCGTCGGTGACGAACTCCCCGGTCATCAGGCTTCTTTTGCGAAGCAGATAGGGGGTCTTCTGGGTCCGCCCGGTCTGGCGGTCCTCGTTCACCTCATGGGCGATCTCGTCACCGGCGGGGATTCCTTCCTGAAGGGCCGCTTCGGGGCTGCGGCTCTCGTCGACCAACTTGAACTCCAGGAGCGCGGTCTTGCCGATCAAGGAGACGGCTCTTTTGGGGTCGTCGATTCCGGGAAGCTGAATGACTATCCGGTCATCGCCCTGGGGCCGGATATCCGGCTCCGTCACTCCAAACTGATCGATACGGTTACGAATGGTTTCCAGGGCCTGGCGGGCGGCCATTTCCTTGATCCGCTCGATTTCCTTGGGATCGATGGCCAGGTGGAGGACGGTGTGACCCTCGACGGTCGCTGTTCCCTTGGAGATCAGAAAACCGAACGATTTATCCAGGATGGCGTTGACGGCGTCCACATCCTCGGCCTTGACCAGCTCGATGTCGATCTGGTCGGCGCCGACGGCGGTCACCGCGGCCGCGGGCAATTTTTCCTTGAGCAGTTCGAACTTCAGCTCCTCGGCCGTCCGTTCCAGGGAACTCTCCACGGCCTTGGCCGTCTGAACTTCCAGGACCAGGTGCATGCCGCCCTTGAGGTCGAGGCCGAGGTTGATTTTTTCGGACGGTAAATACTTCTGCCACCACGTCGGCGTGCTGGGCGCCAACGAGGGGTAGAGATAAACGAGGGCCGCCACGATGGCCGCCGCCACGAGCAAGGCTCGCCACTTCAGGCTACGATTCACTTCCAGACTCCTGACAAAGAGAGAAGGTGGTTATTTGTCCTCCGCCGGCGCGGGGGCTTGTTGACCAGGTTGAGTCAGTCCGGAAACATGACTGCGGGCCACTTTTACTCTTATCTTGGGAGCTATCTCGATGGTCGCCACGGTGTCGGTCAGTCCGGTGATTTCCCCGAACAGGCCGCCGCTGGTGACGATGCGGTCGCCTTTTTTAAGACTGCCCAGCATCTCCCGATGCTGCTTGGCCTTTTTCTGCTGCGGCCGGATAAGCAGGAAGTAGAAAATCACGAACATTATGATGAGCGGGGCCAAGGCCGCCAGGCCTCCTCCCGCTCCGCCCTGGCCGTTGCCGGGCGCGCCGCTCATGGCGTGGGCAAGACTCTCGAACATGTTATTTCCTCCATTTATTCGCCCTATTGGTCCGAATCCGATTCCCTGGATTCGAGTTGGGCGAAAAAGTTTTTATAAAACAGGCCGAACCGGCCCTCGATCACCGCCCGTCTCGCGGCGGCGACCAGGGATTCATAGTAGTGCAGGTTATGTATGGTGTTCAACCGGTAACTCAATATTTCCCCGGACATGAACAGATGCCGCAAATAACTCCGCGAAAATTCGCGGCAGGCGTAGCAGCCGCAGTTTTCGTCCACCGGCCGCGGGTCCAGGCGATACCTGGCGTTCTTGATCGACATCCGGCCCCGGGGAGTGAATAACTGCCCATTGCGCGCGTTTCTGGTGGGCATTACGCAGTCGAACATGTCCGCGCCCCGGGCGATGCCTTCCACCAGGTCCTCGGGAGTCCCCAGGCCCATCAGGTACAAGGGTTTTTCCCGGGGGAGCAGTTCCACCGCCGCCTCGATCATTTCCAGGCGGACGGGCAAGGGCTCTCCCAGGGCCAGGCCGCCGAGGGCCAGGCCCTTGAAGCCCAGGGCGGCGGTTTCCGCCGCGGACCGTCGCCGCAGATCGGGCCAGGTCCCTCCCTGGACTATGCCGAACAGAGTGGGATAGTCCTTTTCCCCCTGGGCTTTTTGGCAGCGCGCGGCCCAGCGCAGGGTCAGCTCCAGCGATTTTTCGGCGCTGTCCCTGGTCGCCGGATAGGCGGTGCACTCGTCGAAGCACATCATGATGTCCGGTCCCAGGGCTTCCTGCACTTCAACCGCCCTTTCCGGGCTAAGGAAAATCCTCTCCCCGTCGATATGCGACTGGAAGCCGACCCCGGCTTCATCCATCTTGCGGAGCTTGGCCAGGGAAAAGACCTGGAACCCGCCGCTGTCGGTCAGAATCGGACCGGACCAGGACATGAAGGAATGCAGGCCGCCCATGGCCTTGATCACCTCGACGCCCGGCCGCAGCATCAAATGATAGGTGTTGCCCAGCACTATGGACGCTCCCACCCGGGTTAGGTCGTCCGGTCCCATGGCCTTGACCGAGCCCAGGGTCCCGACCGGCATGAAAGTCGGCGTGGGCGCGGTCCCGTGGGGGGTCCGCAACTCCCCCGCCCGGGCCAGGGTATCGCCGTCCTCGGCGATGATGCTGAATTTAAAAGAGCCTTTGTCCAAAACGACGCCTTTCCCGCCTAAAGAATCAACATGGCGTCGCCGTAGCTGAAAAAACGGTACCTCTCGGCCACGGCCTTCCGGTAGGCTTCCAGAAGGAATTCCCGTCCGGCGAAAGCGGACGCCAACATCACCAGGGTGGAGCCGGGCAGGTGGAAGTTGGTGATCAGGTGATCAACCACCTTGAACTCGAACCCGGGATGAATAAACAGGTCGACCGGACCCTCAAAAGGCGCCAAGTCGCGGCCCAGCCGGCCGACATGCTCCAGGGATCGGACCACGGTGGTGCCCACCGCCGCGACCGGCCGTCCGTCCAGGCGGGCGGTCCTGATCGCCGCGACCGCCGCCTCGGGGACCTTGACCATTTCCGAATGCATCTTGTGTTGGGCTAGGTCGTCGACCCTAACCGGAGCGAAGGTCCCATAGCCCACCATCAGGGTCAGCGTCGTGGCTTGGTATCCCCGGGAAACCAACTCGGCCAACAAATCCGGCGAAAAATGCAGCCCGGCCGTGGGCGCCGCGACCGCGCCGGCGGAGCGGGCGTACACGGTTTGGTACCGTTCCCGATCCAACGCCGCCAGGGGGTCTTCCCCGGCCGTCCCGGACGCCCTTTTTATATAGGGCGGCAACGGCATGCGGCCCAACCGTTCCAGGACCTCGGCGGGCGGCGCCTCGAAAAAAAAATCCAACACCCGGCCGCCCTCGCGACCGGGACCGACCACCTCGGCCCGAAGCCCGGGGCCGAAGTCGATGACCACGCCCGGTTTCAAGCGCCGGGACGGCCTGGTCAGGCATTCCAACTCGTACCGGCCGGGACCGGCCCCGGCCAAGGGAGGCGCCAGGATCACCGCCTCGATCAAGCCCCCGGTCTCGCGGCGGCCGAACAGGCGCGCCGGGACCACCCGGGCGTCGTTGAGCGCCAGCAAGGCCCCGGCCGGCAACCAGGCGGCCAAGTCGGAAAACCTCGAATGCAGGATTTCTCCCGTGGACCGCCGGAGGACCATCAAGCGGGATTCCTCCCGCCGCGGGCACGGTCGCTGGGCGATCAGCTCCTCCGGCAAATCGTACTGAAAATCTTTAAGGCTAAAACTCAAAACCCCAGCCGCCAGTAATTATTCAAAACCGAGAATAAACCAAACTTTCCACCCAAAGTCAAGGCCGCCGAACCGATTACTGTTCCGTTTTCCTTTTTGCGGGCTTAAAAAACAAGCCGCCCCTCCCCTTTCCACCCGCGCCTCCCGGACGGACGTTTTACAAACCGCGCGGCTGTGTTATCCTAGGGACAATCTAATTACACAATACGGAGGACCCATGACGATATCGCTTCAACCGGAAGTCGGCGGAAGAAAAATAGGTTTTCAAACCGGTCCCCGGGGCGTCCTGGCGAATCGCCCCTCGCTCGTCCTGATCCATGGGGCCGGCGGATCGCGGCTGTCCTGGCGGTTTCAGTTGCCGGCGCTTGACGAAAAAATCAATGTCCTGGCCCTGGAGCTTCCCGGCCACGGCGAGACCACCGGCCCGGCCCTCGGCCTGGTTGCCGAACAGGCCGACTTTGTCGCCGCGGTCCTCAAGGCCTGGGACCTTCCCGGCCCGACGGCCGTGGGCGGTCATTCCATGGGGGGCGCCATCTGCCTGGAACTGGCCCTGCGCCATCCCGACCTGGCCCAGGGATTGATCCTGGCCGCCACCGGCGCCAGGCTGGCGGTCAACCAGGCCATTTTCGACGGCCTGAAAAACGATTTTTCCGGAACCGTCAAGCTGATCGTCAAATGGACCCTTTCCAAAAACGCGGCCCCGATCCTGTTCGAGGAGTCCCTGGCCTTGCTGACCACGGCCGGTCCGGACCTGTTGCTCGACGATTTCGCCGCCTGCGGCCGCTTCGACGCGGCCGCGAGGCTTGCCCGGGTGAACGTCCGGACCCTGGTGGTCGGCGGCGCCGAGGACAAGATGACGCCCCCGGCCCTTTCCCGCGATTTGGCGGAAACAATCCCCGGCGCCCGCCTGGAGCTGATCGAACAAGCCGGGCACACCCTGATGGCTGAACAACCCGGGGAATTCAACCGGGTGGTCCTGGAATTCGTGTCGAAACTCTAAACGGTCCCCGGCTCGGCTTGGCCGGACGAGGACCAACCACAAGGCTTGAAAACATGGCCCTGGAAACGACCATTGACGTCGCCGGGCGGCCGGCGGGGTTCATGGTCGGCCGGCGAGGCCCGCGCGGTCGGCCCCTGGTTTTGTTCCTGCACGGTTCCGGCGGGTCGGCCCGGACCTGGCTGCCCCAGGTCAGCCCCCTGGACAGGGAATTCGGGACCGCGGCCCTGGACCTGCCCGGGCGGGGCCGCACTCCGGGCCCTCCCCTGACCGATGTTTGGCCAATGGGGGCTTTCGCCGTCGCGGCGGCCCGGGCCCTCCAGCCTGAATACCCGCCCGTTCTGGCGGGGATATCCCTCGGGGGCGCCGCGGCCTTGGCCGCGGCCCTTCAAAGTCCGGAAACTTGGTCCGGGCTGATTCTCGTCTCCACCGGCGCCCGGCTCCACCCGCATCCGCAATTGCTTTCGGTCCTTCGGCAAGATTATGCCGCCGGACTGACCCTGTTCGCGGAACTACTCCACGGCGCGGAGGGCGAACCCGAACTGGTCCGTCGCAGCCGCGCCGTTCTGGCGGAATGCCCGGCCGCGACCCTTTTGGCCGACCTCGAGGCTTCTTCGAAATTTGACGTCGAGGACCGCCTGGGAGAAATTTCCCTGCCCGCCCTGGTGCTGGCCGGCGCCGCGGACCGCCTTGCTCCGCCCGCCCTTTCCCGCCGCTTGGCCGAAGGGTTGGCCGCCTCGCGCTTGACGGTGTTCGAAAACGTTGGTCACGCGCCCAATCTGGAACGACATCGAGAAGTAAACATTGAAATCATTGACTTCGTCCGGGATATTTTTCCCTAGCCAAGCCGGGGGGCGGGCTGGGGCCGGCGGGGCCGGGAGCTTGCCTAAGTCAGCCATTTTTGGTAATTAATTCGATAGGTCCACGTTTCTATTCTCCACGGGCCGCATTCCCCGGGGGTTGGGGGCGGGCCGGCGGGAAACCAGGGCCGACTTTGACCGCGTTATAAAAGCCGCGGTCGGCCGCCGGAAATATCGTTACTTGTTCTCAAGCAAAAGGCTTCGATGGTCTTTTTGGAATCGGAGGCTCGGCGTCGGTGAAGGAAAACCATCCTCTCGAGGGGGTCCCGGGATTCAGGATTCTGGCCCGAATTCACGAAGGCTTGCATTCCCTGGCCTTTCGGGCCGTTCAGGACGACGGGCGGCGAGTGGTCCTCAAGACCACGCGCCATCCCGGAGCGCCCCGGGAAACAGCCTGGCTGCGGCGCGAATTTGAAATCGCTTCCGGGTTGAACATCGAGAATGTGATCCGGCCGTTCGCGTTCGGCGGTCGGGATGGGACCGCCTTTATGTCCATGGAGGATTTTGACGGTCTCGACTTGCGGGCCTGGCTGCGCAACCGTCAACTCGGACTGCGCCAGGCCCTGGTCGCCGCCCTCGGAACAGCCGCGGCCCTGGAAGGAATCCACCGCGCCAAGGTTATTCACAAAGCCGTTGAACCGGGCAATATTCTTTTCGATCCCGCCTCGGGCCGGGTCAGGCTCATCGACTTCGGCCAGGCCGGCCTTCTGCCCCAGGAACAAGCCGAATTGAAAAACCCCCGACTTTTTTCCTGGATGCTGCCGTACGCTTCCCCGGAACAGACCGGCCGAATGGGGATGTGGCTTGATTACCGGACCGACCTTTATTCCCTGGGCGTGGTGCTGTATGAACTTTTTACCGGACGGGCCCCCTTCCTGTTCGAGGACCCCCTGGAACTGATCCACGCCCATCTGGCCCGCCTGCCCGTCCCGCCGGTGGACCTCAACCCCATGATGGGGGAGACGCTGTCCGAACTGGTCCTGACCCTGTTGGCCAAGAACCCGGAAGAACGTTACCAGAGCGCCTGGGGCGTGGCCCGGGACCTGGAAAACTGCCTGGAAAGACTCGACTAAGCCGGCCGCATCGACCCGTTCACCCTGATCGGGCGCGATTTTTCAACGAAGTTCCAGATCGCCCGCAAGCTCTACGGTCGGGACCGGGAAAAGAAAAAACTGGAGGAAATATTCAGTTCGGTTCAGCGCGGCGACAAGGCGGCGGTCTTTGTCTGCGGCCCCCCCGGCAGCGGCAAGACGGCCGTCGTTGGGGAAGTTTTCAAAACCCTGTCCAATCGGAACGGTTTTTTCATTATCGGCAAGTTCGATCCGCTGCGCCGGCATGTACCTTTCAGCGGCTTGGCCGAGGCCTTTCGGGACCTCTGCCGTCAGGTCCTGACCGAAACCGAGGCCGGACTGGCCTTGTGGCGGGACCGGCTGGGTTTCGCCCTGTCGAGCTTGGGGGGGGTGATTATCGAGCTGATTCCGGAACTCGAACTGATCATCGGCCCCCAACCGGCCGTTCCGGATTTAGGACCAACTGAAACGCAAAACCGCCTGCGTTTCGCCTTTCAAAACTTCATCAAGGTATTCTGCCGGGAGGAGAAGCCCCTGGCCATCTTTCTCGACGACCTCCAGTGGGCCGACCCCTTCACCTTGTCCCTGACTGAAATGATCCTGACCCACGACGAATTGTCCCATCTGCTTCTTATCGGGGCTTATCGGGATAATGAAATCGCGCCGGGGCATCCGCTTGGGGAGTGGCTCCAAGAACTGGAAGGGCGGGACTTGGCGGCGACGAGATTGACCTTGCCGGGTTTGACCCTGGAGGACGTGATTGATTTAACGTCCGATTCCCTGCGCCGGTCCGGGGACGCCGTCTTTTCCCTGGCCGGACTGGCCTTCCGCCGCACCGGCGGCAACCCGTTTTTTCTGACGGAATTCCTGAAATCGGTCTTCACGGCCGGATTGCTCTGGTTCGATCCCGCGAGCCAAGCCTGGGCCTGGAATCTTTCCCGGATTCAGGAACTGGGAATCACCGAAAACGTGGTGGAATTCCTGGCTGAAAAAATCGCCAAGCTTCCTCCGGAGGGACTCCAGGCCCTGACCGAGGCGTCCTTTTTCGGAGACCGGTTCGCCCTGGAGGAGTTGAGCCTGGCCCTGGACCGGCCGGCCGGGAAAACCGTCGCGCGCCTGGGGCCGGCCCTGGAAGAGGGCCTGATCATTCCCCAGTCCGATGAAGAATATGGCGACGAAAAAGAACCCTGGGCCGCGTCTTTCAAGTTTTCCCACGACCGCATCCAGCAGGCCGCCTATTCCCTGGTTCCCGTCAATGAAATACCGTCCCGTAGGTTGCGCCTGGGACGGCTGCTCGCGGGCCGGCTCAAGCCGGACAGCCCGGCCGGTAAAATTTTCGAGGCCGTCGCCCAGTACAACCTGGGCCGGGACCTGATCGAAACCAAGGCGGAGAGGATCGCCCTGGCCCGGCTCAATATGCGCGCCGGAAAACGGGCCGCGACCGCCGCGGCTCACGACTCGGCCTGGACCTTTTTACAAACCGCCTTGGACCTTTTCGGGGAAGACCTGTTCGACGCGGACTACCCCTTGTGGCTGGATTCCCGCCTGCGCGGGGCCGAGGCCGCCTTCTTGTCGGGCCACGAGGACAAAATGGAACGCTTGACCGGAGAGGTCATCCGGAAATCCAGCCGGGTGTTGGACCAAGCCAAGGCTTTTGAAGTGAGAATTCAAGCCTATGTCGCCGCCAACCGACTCGGCCCGGCGGAAGCGGAAGCCCGGGCGGGACTGGGCCTTTTGGGGGTCCGGTTCCCCGTCAATCCGGGCCGGGCGCATGTGTTGGCGGCGTATCTAAAGACGCGGGCGCTCCTCTGGGGGCGCGGGATGGAGGACCTACGGAGCCTTCCGCCCATGTCCGAACCAAAAAAGCTGGCCGCCATGGCCCTGCTTTACCGGGCCTTGCCGGCGGTTTACAGCTCCGTTCCCGAACTCCTGCCCCTGGTCATCTTTAAGATGGCGACCCTCACGGTCGGGTACGGGCGGGCCGAAAATTCCGCCATCGCCTTCGCCGGTTATGGCGCGATGCTCTGCGGCCTCATCGGGGATATCGACCAGGGTTATCGATTCGGTTTGTTGGCCGTTCAGGCGCTGAAAGCTTCCGGGAACGACCGACTCCAGGCCTCCATAACTTTCCTGTTCAATTGCTTCATCAGGCACTGGAAGGAACATTATCGCGAAATTTCGGAGTCTTCCCGCGCGGCTTATCTCAAGGGGCTGGAAACCGGCGACCTGGAATATTCAGGCTACTCCGCCTTCGAATATTGCGCCAACGCCTATGAAATGGGGTCGGACCTGCCGCGGTTGAATGAAGAAATGGAATTCTATCACGACGCCCTGGCCCGCAACAATCTTCAGACCCAATTGTTCATGCTGAAAACCTTTTGGCAGGTCGTCCGGAACCTCATGGGGTTGGCGGAAAACCCCACGGTTCTCACGGGCCTGGCGTACGATGAGGGAACCCTGCTGCCCCGACACCTGGAAAGCCGGGATTTGACCACGGCCGGGCTGGCCTTGATTCATAAACTGACCCTCTGTTATCTGTTCCATGACCTCGACGGCGCCCGCGCCGCGGCCGACCGGGCGGAAAAATGCCTGATAAGCCTGGTCGGGACCCAGATAACCGTCTTGTTTTTCTTTTTCGACGGCCTGTCCCAATTGGCGGCTTGCCGCGACCGGCCTCCCGGAAAGCGACGGAAATCGCTACGACGAGCCGCCCGGGACCAACGAAAAATAAAAAAATGGGCCAGGTTCGCCCCCATGAATTTTCTCCATAAATTTCACCTGATGGAAGCGGAGCGCCTTCGGACCCTGAATCAAGGACCCCGGGCCATGGTCAGGTACGACTTGGCGATTTCCGGGGCCCGGGAAAACGGCTTCACGGCCGACCAAGCCCTGGCCAACGAACTGGCCGGAAAATTTTTTCTGGAAACCGGCCGGGAAGACTTGGGCCGGGCCTTTCTGTTGAACTCCCGGTCGGTCTATCAAAAGTGGGGCGCCGGCGCCAAGGTCAAGGACTTGGACGAACATTTCGGACGGCTCATTCTCGGAGGAAACGCCGGGCCGACCGACGGCGAGGAAGCGGCGTTTCTTTTGTCCCGAGGCGCCTTTACCCTTGATTGGGGACTGGTGATGAAGGCTTCCCAGGCCATCTCGGAAGAGCTCGCCATGGAAAAACTGGTGGGCCGCTTGCTGGATATTTTCATGGAGAGCGCGGGCGCCGGAAAAGGCGGCCTGGTGCTGGACCGGGCCGGCCGACTGGTGGTGGTCGCCCTGTTTTCCCTGGGAACCAACGAGCGCTCCTTCCAGGCCAGGCCCCTGGAATCCTGCCCCGACCTGTGCCAGGCCGCGGTCCAGTACGCGGCTCGAACCAGGGAAACCTTGGTTATAGGGGACGCCTTGAAGGAAAAACTGTTTTCAACGGACCCATACGTTCAAAAATACCGCCCCCGGTCCATGCTGTGCCTACCCCTGAACAGAAGAGGGCGACTCCTGGGGCTGTTATACCTCGATAACAGCCTGGCTCCGGGCTCCTTTGTCCCGGAGCGCTTGCAAGTATTGAACATCCTCTGCACCCAGGCGGCCATCAGCCTGGATAACGCGGCGCTCTATTCCAATCTGGAGAAACAAGCCGAGCAGCTAGGCCAGGCGGAAAAATTGAAGCGGCTGGTCTTGGAAAACGCCCACGAAGCCGCCTTGATGATTCAGGACGACAGCATCCGCTTCGCCAATTCCAAATTCTCGGACTTGCTGGGATTTCCCCTGGAACAGTCCACCCTTTCGCCCGCCCGTTTCCTTCACCCCCGGGATCGCCGCGAGACCCTGGAATACTACACCCGGCATTTACGGGGGGAGTACGCTCCCGCCCGGAAGACGTTCCGCGTCATCAACGCCAAGGGGCAGGAAAAATGCGTCGAAGCCAACACCACCCTGGTGGAATGGGAGGGGAAGCCGGCCCTGCTGTCCTTTCTTAACGACATTACCGAGAAAGCGCGGGCCGAGCAGGCCCTGCTGACTTATCAGGAACGACTCCGCAACATGGGGACCGAAATTCTGTTGGCGGAGGAAAGGGAGAGACGGCGGATAGCTTCCGACCTGCACGACCAGATCGGTCAGTCCCTCAGCGGTTGCCTGATAAAATTAAAAACGGTCAGGGACGATATCGCCGACGACCGGGCGGTTCGTGAAATAGAGGGCCTTTGCTCCCTGCTCCAAGACATGATCACGGAAGTCCGCTCCCTGGTTTTCGATCTCAGTCCGCCGGTTTTATACATCCTGGGACTGGGGCCGGCCCTGGCCTGGCTGACGGAAAAAATCCAGGAGGGCTATGGCCTAAAAACCGAATTCCAGGAATCCGAATCCACTGGGGCGCTAAATGACAAGCTCAAGGGTTTCCTTTACCGGGCGGTCAGGGAGCTCCTGATGAACGTGGTGAAGCACGCCGAGGCCGGACAGGCCTGGGTGAGGGCCTCCACTAGCGAGGGATTCATGCAACTCGAGGTCGAGGATGACGGAAAAGGCTTCCCCGCTGGTTTTGACCGGGAGGCCGATCTCGTTTCCGACGGTTTCGGGCTGTTCAGTCTCAAGGAGAGAATTCAGACCATGGGCGGCCGCATGACCATTGTCTCGCCTCCTGGAAAAGGCGCCGTGGTCGCCCTGACGGTTCCCTTGCTAGAAAAATGAAGTCGGCGCGTCCGGCCTGCCGGTCAGTTCTTTTTATAGCAGGAAAGCTGCTCTTCGATGGTCCGGAGGCGGCCGTTGGCGCGCGCCAGTTCAAATTCCAACTTTTTCCGGTCGGTTATTTCGATATTGTTGACTCTCATCCCGACCCAAAGTCCTTCCGCGCCGAAAAAGGGCCGGCAGAGATGACTGATCCATTTTTCCCGCCCGTCCTTGGCGATGATCCGGAATTCCAGGCGCTCGATCCCCGGGTCTTTTATATGGGCCTGAAAATGGTCCCGGATAAGCTCCCGGTCTTGAGGATGGACTATCTCCAGAAAAAGGTCGGGTTGGTCCATGAACTCGTCCCGGGTATAGCCGGTGACATGTTCGCAGGCGGGTGTAACATACTCGATGGCGCCGTCCCGCCCCACCCAGAAATCCCATTGGCACGAAAATTCGGCCATTTGCCGGAAAAATTCTTCCCGTCGCCGGAGGCCTGAATCGGCGCGGACCCTGGCCAGGGCCATTTCCAGGCTGATTTTGATATCTCCAATCTTGAGGGGTTTCAAAAGAAAACCGTAAGGCTGGGCCGCCTTGGCCCGCTCCAGGATTTTTTCCTCCGCCTGGCCGGCGGTAAAGATCGCCGGGACCCCGGTCCTTTCCCTGAGTTCGAGCGCGGCCTGGATGCCATCCCCGCGGCCCTTGAGCTTGATGTCCACGAACGCCAGGTCCGGGTTGGAGCCCATGGCCCGCTCCACGGCCTCCCGGCCCGTGGCCGCGGTGGCGCAAACCTCGTATCCCAGCCTGATTATCATGGTTTTCAATTCGTCGGCGGCCCGGGTTTCGTCCTCGACGATCATGATCCTGGCCTTTTTGGGGGGCGAGGCCCCGCGCTCGGCGAACCATCTGCTAGGGAAGTGCATACCGCCTCCAGTTCGAGGGGCGACCGGCCGCGCCGGGACCCGGCGCCCCCGCCGGACCGGACCTCGGCGCGGACCGTCGAACCTCGTTAAACAAAACTCATCCGGAGCCGTGAGCGGCGCTTTGTCCCTGGTCGCTGTTTTCGGACGGCGCAATACAACCGCGAAGGCCTTCTAGTAACCTAGCCCCTTTTGCTTAATGGCGCAACCACGAGAGACCTTGAAAACAACCGGAAATAAAAAAGGAAAAAAGCCCCCTCTGATAAAAGCCGCCTTTCCGGTGGAAAGGCTTGCCCCTGGAAGTGATTAAAGCAGATTTTGAGGAAAGTTTAAAGTATTTTCGCCAAAAGGGCGGCGCGTTAAAAAAAATCCCCGGCGACCAGGCCGGCTCGCGTCCGGGCCGGCTTGGTCGCCGGGGAAGTCCGACG
Organism: Pseudomonadota bacterium; assembly: GCA_043806915.1. Classification (GTDB taxonomy): domain Bacteria; phylum Desulfobacterota; class Desulfarculia; order Adiutricales; family JAGVGV01; genus JAZDGM01. The sequence goes on from JAZDGM010000183.1 coordinate 89,680, forward strand.
AGGCGGCTTACCTGGTTTTGAGGACCCAGACGGCGAAACCGATGTTTTTGACTTCCCATTCCATCTCTTCCGACCATTTGTCCAAAAAGGCCAGAAGGTTGCCATTGCCCGGGTTTTTTTCCCTCAGCAGGTCGATGGATTTTTGTTGGGACGCCCAAAAGGCCTCCATTCCGGCGGGGCCGTCGTCAAAGACCTCGACGATGGAACCGGCCCGGGACAAACATTCCTGGGTTTCTTCCCTGGAAAAAAAGCCCTGGCCGAACCGTCCATCCCATTCCGGCCTCAGGTACTCGAGGCCGACCACCAGACGCCCGCCCTCGTTGACCAGGCCTTTCAACTGCTCCAAACCGGTCTCCAGGCCCTCCCAGATGGAAGGCAAGGCCCCCAGGAGAAAAACAGCGTCCCATTTGCCCTTGGTCTCGGCGGCGAACCGGGCGGCGTCGCCCAAAATAAACCGGCACTGTTCGTAAAGCCCCGCGTTTTCAGCGCGAGCCCAGCAGTCCCGGATAAAATCAGGCATAAGATCGATGCCGGTCAGGTTGACCTTGTACGTCCGGACCAGCGGCAGGGAAACCCCGGCTTTCCCGCAAGCCAGGTCCAGGATTTTCATTCCGGGCCGCAGTTCCAGGAGCCGGCCCAGGGGTTTCAAGGTTTCCGGGCGCATGGGATTGATTATAAGCGCGTCCCTAACTATTTCCGCCAGAAAGGGCATGGCCCCCGGGGGCATCCCCAGGCGTTGGGCCAAAAGAATATAAGCCTCTTGTTCGTTCATGCTACGGCGCCTCGATATTTCTTTATCCCCCGTCCGGGGGAGCGTGTTCCTCCGTTCTGGGTACCAGTACCCTTTTCCAATGTCAAGGCGAACCGGACCGGAGGATGTTCGCCGCCGCGCCGAGAGTAAAAAAACCATCTAGACGAGCCAATGGCGTCACCCGGGTATTTGGCCCTCATCAAGGAAGGTCAAAATATTAACCCGAAGACATACTAACCCGACTTCATGGTGTTACGGCTAAAAATGGCAAGAAATAAATTTCTTTTTGATTTCTTGCCGGCGTGGCCCCTTGTATCCTTGTCATCGGGCAGGGAGGGCTAAACGATGGCCAAATGGTTTCACGGAGACTTTTTAAAAAGACATCCAATATCAGCTGGTTCCCAAGCTCTAGCTTGGGAACCCGGGAAGGGGAAGATCTAGCTTCCCCACTTTATCCGGAAAGCAACCACGGGGAATCAACGCGGCGTTTCCATTCCGTAGTCGTAGGGCGGCGGTGAAGGTATCGATATTAGTCGGTTTGAAATTTCATCCGTCTCGTTGAACCCATGCCTGAAGGCTCGC